>CAYGSU010000053.1:0-10749 GCA_964352715.1 uncultured Flavobacteriaceae bacterium
GTCGGCTGGAACGGGTTCAGTGCGATGGTCGAACCGTCCGGGTGGAACAGGTCGGTGCCGTTGCCGACCACCACCGTCGTCAGGCGGTCAACGCCGGGAAATTCGGAATACGCCCCGTCGCGCTCCACCGCCGCGATGGAAACCCGCCAGCCCCAGTCACCGGTTTCAGGATCGACCCCGCCGGTGGCGATCTGACGCGTCGTGCCGCCGCCGTTTTTCCATGGCATGACGGTATGGTCGTCGGGCGTTATCTTGCGGACAGACATTGTAACGCGGCCTAGACCTCAAGCCCCAGATGCTGCCGCACCCGGTTTTTCAAATAGACGCCATCCCGCGACGGCAGGGCGCGGGGCACGGCTTCAGCATTGATCAGGATACGGGCAAAACCCGGCCCGCCGGTTGCACCGATCTTCGAGACCAGTCCGGAAAGTGCGGCCTCGTCCGCGATCGTCTGAGACCACGCGAAGTTGCAGGCGCTTGCGACGGCGGCAAGATCGACGCCTGCCGTCGTATGGCTTTCCTGCATGCCGGTCTCGCCGAAATGCCCGTTATCGAGCACCACCAGGGAGAGATTTGCCGGCCGCTGCACACCGATGGTCGCGAACGACCCCAGCGCCATCAACTGTTCGCCGTCGCCGGTAATTACAAGAACCGGTTTTTTCGGCTGCGCAAGGGCAAG
Organism: uncultured Flavobacteriaceae bacterium; assembly: GCA_964352715.1. GTDB lineage: Bacteria > Pseudomonadota > Alphaproteobacteria > UBA8366 > Aestuariispiraceae > JAVKBW01. Next base: position 680 of record CAYGSU010000053.1, read on the forward strand.
ACCAAGCCCCATCATCGCCGCCGCCCCCATCGCGCCCCACAGATAGAAATTGGCATCATGATCACCGGCGGCATACAGATCATAGGCCGATGACCCGAGCCCCGTAATGGCGAGCGTATCGCCCCGTTCGGCAACCAGCGCACGAACCACGGTGCGGCGGTCAAGACCTTTCGTCTCTTTCATCTCACCACTCCTTCCGGCCGATGAGTTTCTGCGACAGCAGCACAGCGACGGCCTCGCCGCCGACAAAGGCTGCATGAAGCGCCGCGCTGACCGTCGGCCCGACATCCTCCGGCCGGTCGACCCGCATCACGCCCACGCCCATCAGATCCAGACTCGCCGGGGTCGCCCGTCCCATCGGTACCTGCCAGCCGTTGAATTCGGCCCATTCGCCGCGCATGGTAATGATCGTCGCGAAGGGAAAGCGGCAGTTCGAGATCAGCGTCAGCATGTTCAGGCAATTGCCGACGCCACTGCTTTGCATCAGCAGAGCCGACCGGTCACCGCCCAGCCACGCGCCTGCCGCCAGCGCGATGCCTTCCTCCTCCGTCGTCAGAACGACAGACCGGATATGCTCGTCTCGCTGTGCGCGGGCCAGAACATGCGCATGCCCGGCATCCGGCACATAGGGCAGTTGACGGATATTCGCCTGTTTCAGGGCAAGAAACAGGTCTTCCTGCCACGGGGCTTCTGCAAGATCGGACATTCAGCGGTGTTTCCTTCGGCTCGGTCAGTATCGTCCAGATAGGTATCGTTTCAGATTTTCAGTCGCCCTGCGCGACCATCCAGCCCGGCAGGTCGGTACCGGGCATCGGCATGGCAAAGAAGAACCCCTGGGCGACATCGCAGGACAGCTCTTCAAGCAGGTTCCAGTCATCGATGGTCTCGACGCCCTCGGCAACGGTTTTCAGATCGAGATCCTTGGCAAGCGCTATCGAGGATTCAAGAATTTTACGCAGGCGCGGCGCGCGCGATGCGCCGGTAACGAACGTGCGGTCCAGCTTCACCTCATCGAACGGCAGGGCTTCCAGTTGCGATACGGTGGCGAAGCCGGTGCCGTAATCGTCAATCGCAACCCCGACGCCCTTCAGGCGCAGCCGCGTCAGCACGTCAAGCGCCGCCGCCATATCTTTCACCACCCCGCTTTCGGTGATCTCCACGGTAATCGAGCCGGGTTCAACGCCATGCCGACGGGCTTCGGACAGCACCACATTCGGCAGATCCAGATTGGTCAGGCTTTCCGGTGCGATGTTGATCGCCAGCGGCACCTTGTGCCCGGCCAGCGCCCAGATACCGGCCTGTTCGAACGCCTTGCCCAGCACCAGATGGGTCAGCGGTTCGATCAGCCCGGCTTCCACGGCACGGGGAATGAAGACATCCGGCGGCAGCAGGCCATGATGCGGATGCAGCCAGCGGACCAGCGCCTCGGCGCCGACAACCTTGCGGGTGGGGATCGCGATTTTCGGCTGGTAGTAAACCAGCAGCTCGTTTTCCTCGACTGCGCGGGCAATATCGTCAGCCTCGATATTCAGGTTCGCGATCGGGTCGTGTTCCGTCTTGTCGAAGGCCATTCGCGACAGCATCTCGCTGACCGACGCCATGGTCACCGGCTTTTCAATCGTGCCGAGAACGCGCAAGCCCCGCGCCCGCGCCAGATCGGCCCCGGCGCGCAGGGTGCGGCTTTCACCGCCGCCGGTAATGATGATGCCGGCCCGGCTGTCGCGGTCTTCCAGATGGCGCAGAATTTCAACGCCTTCGCCTTCCGCCATCTGCAGGTCAGCGATCACGACGTCGAAATTGAAAATGCTTGAATCGATCTTTTCCAGACCAATAGCCGCCGTTTCCGCTTCGACCACGACCTCTACACCCAATGCCGTCAAGGTGCGAACAAGGGACTCACGGGCGCGCTCCTGGCTGTCGAGCACCAGAATACACAGGTCGGCCATGCCGAATTCAGCCATCTCGCTCCTGCCCCGTGAAGGTTGTTCTTCTGTGTCCGCCGGCTGCGGTTTGGTCTTCCATAGTGGGGTGGCCCACCATGGTGTCAACCGTTATGCTCCCCCGTCAAAGCCTGGGCAAGCCGGGTTGAAAAATGGAGAGACGAGATGGATCTTGGACTATCGGGCCGAACGGCCATCGTATGCGCCGCCAGCAAAGGCCTGGGCAAAGCCAGCGCCCTTTCATTGGCGCGCGAGGGCGTAAGTGTCTTCATCACCGCGCGCACCGAGGGCCCGCTCAACGACACCGCCAAGGATATTGCACTTGAAAGCGGCGCTTCTGTCACCCCTGTTGTCGGCGACATCACAACCCCGGAAGGCCGCAAAGCGGTTCTCGCCGCCTGCCCCGACCCCGATATTCTGGTCAACAATGCCGGCGGCCCGCCGACGGGCAATTTCCGTGATTTCGGGCCGGAAGACTGGCTGGCAGCGGTTAACGCAAACATGATTTCCGCCATCGAACTCATCAAGGCGACCGTTGACGGCATGATTGAGCGGAAATTCGGCCGCATCGTCAACATCACCTCGGCGGCTGTTCGCCAGCCGATCCCTGAACTTTGCCTGTCGAATGCCGCGCGCACCGGCCTGACCGGATTCGTCGCAGGCCTCAGCCGCGAAACGGTTCGGCACAATGTAACCATCAACAACATCCTGCCTGGCCCGCACGAAACCGACCGGCTGTTTTCCAACCTGAACAACCGTGCCGAAGCCGAGGGAAAGGACCCGCTGGAAGTCATCGCGAATGCAGCGGCAGCGAACCCGGCCGGACGGTTCGGACTGGCGTCTGATTTCGGCGATGCCTGCGCTTTTCTGTGCAGCGCCCAGGCAGGCTACATCACCGGTCACAACCTGCTGCTGGACGGTGGCAGCTTCAAGGGAACGATGTAAGGCAGAAAACGATTACGCTGAACGCGGATTTGCCGAGAGGCTGCTTGACATTGGCGTCAGACGAGCCACATCAAAGCAGATAGGCGGTCGTTAGCCTTCTTGAACGTCCGCTTTGGAATCGAGGATGGGGCACCCATGATCGACCTGTATTACTGGCCTACCCCGAACGGTCACAAGATCACGATCTTCCTGGAAGAAGCCGGCATCGATTATCAAATCAAGCCGGTCGATATTGGCCGGGGCGAACAGTTTGATCTGGATTTCCTCGAAATAGCCCCGAATAACCGAATTCCGGCCATTGTCGATACAGAGCCTGCTGACGGCGGCGAAACGCTGGCGGTGTTCGAATCCGGTGCAATCCTGATTTACCTGGCGGAAAAACACGGTCTATTCCTGCCGACCGAGCCGAGAATGCGCGCCGACGTTCTTCAATGGCTGATGTGGCAGATGGCGGGTCTGGGGCCGATGCTGGGCCAGAGCCATCATTTCAGGACCTACGCGCCGGAAAAGATCGACTACGCCATTACCCGCTACATCAATGAAACATCCCGTCTTTACGGTGTGCTCGATTTCCGTCTCACCGGCCGGGATTTCATCACCAACGAATACTCCATCGCCGATATGGCGGTGTATCCCTGGATTGTGTCGCATGAAAGCCAGGAGATCGACATCGCGGAATTCCCCAATGTGAAACGCTGGTTCGACACCCTGTCGGAACGCCCGGCCGTACAGCGCGCCTATGACCGGGCCAAGGCTTACAAGAAGCCGGAAACACTGTCCGACGATGCGAAAAAGATGCTGTTTGGCCAGACCGCAACAACGACCCGGCGATAGATGGAAACCGCATGCAATCGTTACAAACACTTGAAATAGACACAGGATTGTAACTGTTGCATCGTTGATGCGTAGCACTGTTCGGATTTATTCTGACCGCGCGTGTCGGCTGCGTATCGGATATGTCTGTCTGGCCGACTGTTGTGTTGAGTTGAGGTAGTACTGATATGGACCGTCGCATGCCCCCCGCCATTGCCGAGGAAAATGTTACCCTTGTTGTAAAATGGTTCAATGTTACCAAGGGTTTCGGCTTCGTTACCAACCCGGACCGCGGCCCGGATATCTTTCTCCATGCATCGGTGGTCGCAACGGCCGGCAGCCCGGATTTGCCGGAAGGCGCGACACTGGTCGCCGATCTGATGGAAACGCCACGCGGCCTTCAGGTGGCCACCATTCATTCCGTCGACGCCTCCACCGGCATTCGCCGCGGCCCACCCCGCACCGCAAGCGCGGACGGCGCACCTGCCGGCGAATCCGAAGGACCGTTCGACGGCAAGGTCAAGTTTTTCGACGCCGCCAAGGGATACGGGTTCATCGCCCCTGATAACGGCGGACCGGATATTTTTATCTCCGCCCGCACGCTCGAGCGATGCGGTATCATGTCGGTGGAAAACGACCAGCCGGTGCGCATTCGTACCAGAATGGGCGACAAGGGCCCGATGGCCGAAAGCATCGAAGTCGTCTGACCAGGCCTGCCGCCGCCTGACCCAGCCATTTTAAACAACCGGCCTGCATTTCACTCGCTTACGCTCGCAACTATATCATATTGATATATTTCTGCTTGATATAGGTAGAGCCGCCGCTTATATCCCGCCGCAGTGTAAACAGCAGCAGTTTTGGTGGTACCGATGGATGTCAAAACGACATGCCTGGGCGTCCTGGCGCTCGGCCCGGCGAGCGGATACGAAATTCGCAAGGCATTTGAGGAAGGACCGTTCGCCCATTTCGCAGAAGGCGGCTACGGGTCTATTTATCCGGCGCTGGCTCGCCTGACGGAAGAAGGTCTGGTCGAGGGCCGAACCGAAGAGCAGACAAAGCGTCCAGACAAGAAAATTTTCCAGATCACTGACACCGGTCGGCAGGCCTTGATCGCCGCGCTTTCCGCAACACAGTCGGTGGAAGACAAACTCAAATCAGACTTTCTGTTCGGTCTGTTTTTCACCGATTTCCTGCCTCGCGATCATATTCGGAAATCTCTCGACACCCGCATCGACTGGTACAGGCAGAAAATTGCCCACATGCACGCCTGCGGCGAGACCGGCGCATCACATCTCTGCCAGCCGGTAGCAGGCGCCCTGGCCGGCGGTACAAACAAAGGGCCGAATATCGTCAGGAATTTCGGGATCACGGTCTATCAGGCAGCGCTCGATTATCTGCTGCAGGAACGCGACAACATCATCGACGCATCGGGAACAATAACGACGATGCCCCCCCATTCAGCACGGGATGCAGCGGAATAAACGCCCTCACCCCTTTGCCAAAGACAGGTCAAAACGATGGAAACCGAAGAAACAACAGACAATAAAAAGCCCGGAAAACGCAGACGGCCGAATGCGTCGATGCTGCTCGCCATCGTCCTGGCGATTGCCGCAATTGTCTGGATCGCATCCGGCAATCTTGAAATGCTGGGTCTCGCCGATGCGGTCGAAACCGTTGCCCCGCCAACCGACGACGCTACTGCCGACGCGAACGCCGCAGCCAACGAGACACCACCGCAAGCAGTCCGCGTGTTCGACAGTGTTGCCCGGGAACGCCAGACCACCCTGACCGTCGCTGGCCGAACTGAAGCGTCCCGCCATGTCGTCATCAAGGCAGAAACAGCCGGCACTGTCCGCGAGCTGGATGTCTTCGAAGGCGAAGTGGTTGAAAAGGGCCAGGTCCTCGCGCGCCTCAGCATCGAGGACCGGCAGGCGAAATACGATGAGGCCAAGGCGCTTGTCGCACAGCGCAAAATCGAATTCGATGCTGCAAGCAAGCTGGCCAACAAGGGCTTTCAATCGGAAATCCGACGGGCGGAAGCCCGGGCCGAACTGGATGCCGCGAAGGCCCAGGAACAGCAATGGCGCATCGAGCTTGACCGCACTTCCATCCGCGCGCCGTTCAGCGGGGTATTTCATTCGCAGAAGGTTGAACTTGGCGACTATGTCGAACAGGGCAATACGATCGGCACGGTTACCGATCTGGACCCGATCCTTGTCGTCGGTGATGTCTCCGAACGCGAAGTCGGCCGAATCGGGCTCGGCGAGACAGCGAGCGTCAAGCTGATCACCGGTCAGGAAGAAGAAGGAAAAATTGTCTATATCGGCTCGGTGGCAAACGAAAGCACCAGAACGTACCGCGTCGAAGTGGAAATCACCCAGACCGGCAATTCAATACGCGAAGGCATGACCGCCGAGCTGCGCCTGCCGACGGTTCTCGCCAGGGCGCATCTTATTTCGCCGGGCTTTCTGACGCTGTCCGATGCCGGCGCGATCGGGTTGAAGACGGTCGACGAAAACAATGTGGTGCATTTCCAGTTGGTCCAGATACTGGAATCCTCGCCGCAGGGAATGTGGGTAGGTGGCCTGCCTGACAAAGCCACGCTGATCACCGTCGGCCAGGAATACGTCATCGAGGGCGAAACGGTAACGCCGGTTCCCGATACGGTTCTTGCGCCGCGTTTCCAGACTGGCGGTGAGGAAGGAAACAAGTCGTGAGTCCTATTGACGCCGCGCTGAGCCGGTCACGAACGACAATCTCCATCCTCGCTTTCCTGCTGGTGGCGGGCTTCGTCGCCTATGTAAACATTCCGAAGGAAGCCGAACCGGACGTCAATATTCCGATCATCTATGTTTCGATGCATCACGAAGGCATTTCACCGGAAGATGCCGAACGCCTGCTTGTGCGTCCGATGGAAAAGGAATTGCGATCCATCGAAGGCGTCAAGGAAATGCGCGCGACCGCCTATGAAAGCGGCGCCAACGTGTTGCTGGAATTCGAAGCGGGATTCGATGTCGACAGGGCGATGAACGATGTGCGCGAACAGGTTGATCTGGCCAAGCCTGACCTGCCGAGTGATACCGACGAGCCAGAAGTTCACGAAGTCAATCTCAGCCTGTTTCCGGTTCTGAACATTACCCTTTCCGGTCCGGTTCAGGAACGCGCCCTGTTGAAACTTGCGCGCGAACTGCAGGATGAGATCGAGGCGATTCCGGCCGTTCTGGAAGTCAACATCGCCGGCGAACGCGACGAGACGGTTGAACTGGTTGTCGACCCGTCGGAACTGGACAGTTACGAGATCGACGCCGGAGCCTTGCTGGAAAGCATTTCACGATCCAATCAGCTCATCGCGGCCGGCGCGCTGGATACCGGTCAGGGCCGGTTTTCGATCAAACTGCCGGGCCTGTTCGAGGACGTCACCGATATTCTTGAAATGCCGATCAAGACGGATGGCGATGCGGTCGTGACGGTTCGCGACATCGCCACCGTCAAGCGGACCTTCAAGGACCCGCAGGTCCGCGCGCGCATCAATGGCGAACCGGCGCTTGTTCTGGAAGTAAGTAAAAGAACCGGAGCGAACCTGATCGACACGGTGGAAAAGACCCGCGCCATTGTGGCGGAACTGAGCCAGAACTGGCCGGATGGCATTGTTATCGGATTCACGCAGGACAAATCCGACCAGATCCGCACCATGCTGTCCGACCTGCAGAACAATGTCCTGTCCGCCATCCTTCTGGTGATGATCGTGATTGTCGGCGCGCTGGGATTGCGCGGCGGACTGCTGGTTGGCATCGCCATTCCCGGATCGTTCCTCGCCGGTGTGCTGGTGCTGCACGGGCTTGGTCTGACGATGAACATCGTGGTGCTGTTTTCGCTCATTCTGGCGGTCGGCATGTTGGTCGACGGCGCCATTGTGGTGACCGAATACGCCGACCGGAAGCTGGCGGAAGGCGTTCCCAAGGCGAAGGCTTATGGACTGGCCGCGAAACGCATGGCATGGCCGATCACGGCATCGACAGCGACTACCCTCGCCGCGTTTGCACCGCTGCTGTTCTGGCCCGGCGTGGTCGGCGAGTTCATGAAATACATGCCGATCACCCTGATCGCCACCCTGACCGCCTCGCTGGCGATGGCTCTGATTTTCCTGCCCGCGCTGGGCACGCATCTGCGCACCGTCACGACCCTGATCCTGACATTGGCCGGGGCGGCGGTCGGCGCGGCAATCGGCGATGGCGTCGCCATTTTGTTGGGCGATGCCGTACCCCCCGCCCTGCTGATGGTGCCGTTCGGCATTGCCGGCCTGTATCTGGGATACCGGCTGGGCGGCGTCGCCGGCACCCTTCTCGACCGCCAGGAAAGCACGGGCGAGACGGCGGAAACCCTGGCGGCGAACAGCGATGCGGAAGATCTGAAGAATATCGGTGGCCTGACCGGTGGCTATGTCCGCGTTCTGTCACTGGCGCTGTCGCATCCGGCCAAAGTGCTGGCGCTGGCTTTCATCTGCCTGATCGGCGCCAATGTCGCCTATGGCGTACTCGGCCGCGGCGTCGAGTTCTTTCCCGCCGTCGAACCGGAACAGATTGTCGTCAACATCCATGGCCGCGGTAACCTGTCGGTCGATGAAAAGACCAAACTGGTCGGCGAGGTGGAACAGCGCATTCTCGACCTGAATGCCGAATACGGCGAAATGAGCGCCATTTACACCGCCGCCGGCATCTTTGAAGCACGCGACGACGAAGCCGAGGATATTATCGGCAAGATACAGATCGAATTCACCGACTGGGATACCAGACGGTCGGCGGCGATCATCAAGCAGGACATTCGCGATCATACCGCCGATCTGGCCGGTATCGTGGTTGAATTGCAGCAGGAAGAGGCCGGGCCGCCGGTCGGCAAGCCGGTCAACGTGCAACTTTCAAGCTACGAGCCCAGTCTGCTTGAACCCGCCGTCGACAAGGTTCGCGCCTTCATGGAATCGATGGATGGTCTGAAGGATGTCGAGGATTCGAAACCGATCCCAGGCATCGAATGGAAGTACACGGTCGACCGGGCGCAGGCTGCCAAATTCGGCGCCGACATCACCCTGATCGGCAACGTGATTCAGCTTGTCACCAAGGGTCTCAAGGTCGGTGACTACAGACCGAACGATGCCGATGACGAGGTCGATATCGTGGTTCGCTTTCCTGAAGAACGACGTTCGCTCGATCAGTTGGAAAACATCCGGATCGGGACCTCGCTCGGCATGATACCAATCGGCAATTTTGTAACCCGTACTGCCGAGCAAAAGACCGGGCTGCTGCGACGGACGGATGCCAACCGGATCATGTTCGTCCGCTCGGAAGTAGAGGACGGCGTGCTGGTCGACGAAAAAGTCCGGCAGATCAAGGAATGGCTTGAAACGGCCGACCTGAACCCTGCCGTCAACGTCACCTTCAAGGGCGAGGACGAGGAACAGGCTGCGGCGCAGGATTTTCTGGGCAAGGCCTTTGCCGTCGCCCTGTTCATCATGGCGATTATTCTGGTCACCCAGTTCAACAGCTTCTATTCGGGCTTCCTGATCCTGTCCGCCGTCATCATGTCGACGGTCGGTGTGTTCCTGGGCCTGCTGGCGATTGACGAGCCGTTCAGCATCGTCATGAGCGGGATCGGCGTGATCGCCCTGGCCGGAATCGTGGTGAACAACAACATCGTGCTGATCGACACGTTCGACCGGCTGGCGAAGACCGAGAAAACGATCTATCTGGCGGTTCTGAAAACCGGTGCGCAGCGTTTGCGACCGGTTCTGCTGACCACGGTAACGACGATCCTCGGCCTGATGCCGATGGTGATGCAGACCAATATCGATTTCATCAGCCGCGATGTTTCAATCGGTGCGCCGTCGACACAGTGGTGGAAGCAGTTGGCGACCGCCATCGTGTTCGGCCTTGCCTTCGCCACCGTGCTGACCCTGTTCGTGACGCCAAGCGCCCTTCTGGCACGGTCCAATTACAAGGAATGGCGTGAAAGACGTGCTGCCCGGAAACAGCCTGCAGATGGCGTTCCGGCGGAATGACACCCTGCAACGGAAGCCGCTGAAACAGAAAAAAGGGGCATCCTTTCGGATGCCCCTTTCCCGTTCCGGAACGTCCGGACGGATCAGTGCTTGAACTTCTTGATTGCGCCGGATGCCAGTCGTGAGCTGTAGGAATTCAGCTCTTTCCGGACAATTCTCATCAGGAAGTAGAGGCAGAAGATGTTCACGACCGCCATCGCGAAGATCGCCGCATCGGAGAAATCGATGACGGGACCCAGACTGGCCGCCGCGCCGATCACCACGAAGACGCAGAAGATCAGCTTGAATGTCAGTTCCGATTTCTTTCCTTCGCCGAACAG
>CAYGSU010000053.1:10849-29096 GCA_964352715.1 uncultured Flavobacteriaceae bacterium
GTGCAGATCACCACTGTATCGATCAGCGGTTCAAGCAGCGAAACGAACCCTTCCGTGATCGGTTCCTTGGTTCTGACCGCAGAGTGCGCAATCGCCGCGGAACCGACACCGGCTTCGTTCGAGAATGCTGCCCGCTTGAAGCCCTGGATCAGCGCCCCGACGAAACCGCCGGCAATACCAAGACCGGTGAAAGCGCCTTCGAAAATCTGACCGAACGCCCAGCCGATCTTGTCGTAGTTGACCAGCAGGATGATGATCGCGGCACCGACATACATGATGCCCATGAACGGAACGACCTTTTCCGTCACTTTGGCAATCGACTTCAGACCGCCGACAATCACGGCAAAAACGATCGCCGCAAATACCAGTCCGGTGATCCAGCCCGGATAATCGCCGACAATGCCGGAAATCTGGGCATGGGCCTGATTGGCCTGGAACATGTTCCCACCGCCAAGCGCGCCCAGAATGCAGAAAATGGAAAACAGAATGGCGAGAAACCTGCCGCCGGGCAGACCCAGTTCCTTGAAGCCCTTCGAGATGTAATACATCGGGCCGCCTGAAACGGTGCCGTCTTCGTATTCGTTGCGGTATTTAACGCCGAGGGTACATTCGGTAAACTTCGACGCCATTCCCAGCAAGCCGGCAAGGATCATCCAGAATGTCGCGCCCGGACCGCCGATACCGACAGCGACGGCGACGCCGGCAATATTCCCCAGGCCGACCGTGCCTGACAGGGCTGTCGCCAGCGCCTGAAAGTGGCTGACCTCACCCGCATCCTTCGGGTCGGAATAATCGCCTTTGACCAGAGAAATTGCGTGGCCGAAAAACCGGAACTGCACGAAACCGAAATACAGCGTGAAAATACTTGCGGCAATCACCAGCCACATCACGATCCAGGGGAACGTTGTTCCCGGAAACGGTGCGAAAATCAGGCTCACGAACGGGCCTGTGACCATTGCGAAAACTTCGTTGACTTTCTGGTCCAGCGTCATCGCTTCCTGAGCGACTGCCGGACTGACCAACCCAGCCATCGCCAGCAGCGACAGCGTTATATTTTTGATTATTTGCATTGTATCCAACCCCCTAGTTTACGACCGTGACAGGAACACTGGCGGTCATGACAAGGTTCGATGCCACGCTTCCAAAGACGCGTTGCACGAAACCGCCATCTGAAGACCGCGCGACGATGATCTGCGCCGCTCCCTCTTCTTCCGCCACGGCAATCAGAGTACCGGCGGCATCGCCATGCCGAACGATACCTCTGGCATTCAGGCCCGAGGCTTTCAGTTGTTCGACGGCAGGTTCGACCATGCGTTCCATGGCCAACGCAATTTCCTGCTCACGCCGTTTGTGACGTTCAGCATTCTCTTCGGCTGTCTGGAACGAATAGGGTGACCATTCAACGACGTAAACGACCAGCAGTTCGCATGCGTCGATCAGTTCGGCCAGACGTTTGCCGTATGCAAGGGCGCGCTGCCCCGACACATGACCATCCAGGCCCACTACGAGTTTTGTGCTCACTAACTTCCTCCTTTTTCCCCACTAACGCGATCCGACATCGCGAGAGACAACCCTACCCACATTGTGGGCTTTTCGATACCGAATCCGAAACTATTCAGTTTTTGCCTTTCTCTCGTGCTTTTATTATAGTCAAAAAGACTGGTTTATGGGTCTTTATTTAGTCTTTTTTTGGTTTATTGTACTTTTATGCAGGCTTTATTAGGAAAAAAGACTAAATGAAAAGGGAATTGGATTTTATTGACCGGCGCATCCTCGAAGAACTCCAGGCAGACGGCAGGGTTTCAATTGTCGAATTGGCAAAGAGGATCAACCTGACCAAGACCCCGTGTGCGGAACGGGTTCGGCGCCTGGAAAGGCTGGGGGTGATCGCCGGTTACCGGGCAGTCCTCGATCCGTCAGCGGTTAACCTGAACCACGTCACCGTTGTTCATGTCAGCCTCGTTCAAACCAACGACAATTCGCTCGACGATTTCAACGAGGCGGTGAAAAAGATACCGGAAGTCCAGTCCTGCCTGATGATCGCCGGACAGTTCGACTACATGCTGAAGGTGCGCACCCGTGACATCACCCATTTCCGCGAATTGCTCGGCGAACGCATCAGCAAGCTGCCAGGTGTCATGCAGACTCATTCCTTCGCGGTGATGGAAACCGTCAAGGATACCAGCTTTATCCCGATAAGGGATTCCGCGACACTTGCCCTATGAATGAGAAAAACTTCAACTGAGTGAAAATTTGTGTTGATATTTTCACAAAGGTGAACAACGATCTTCGGTATGGATAAAACACCTGCCGGCCAGCCGACCCGCCCGATCCGTTCATTCACGGTTCTGGACCGGGATTCCAGCAACGATACCGAAAGTGAATTCGACGGCTCGCTCGGCGCGCAGTTGCGGGAACTCCGCAAGGTTCGGAATTTCAGCCTGGCGACACTTGCCGAACAGACCGGCCTGTCAGTCGGGCATCTCAGCCAGATCGAACGCAATCTTTCCAGCCCGTCCGTCAAGGCGTTGCATGACATCGCCAATGCCCTGGGCGTCAACATCAGCTGGTTCTTTCAGGACAACGCCATCTCCGCCAAACCGGAACGCGCTTACATCGTCAGGGCCGGCGAACGGCGCATCCTGCATTTCAGCTCCGATATCAGTGACGAACTGCTGAGCCCCAATCTCAGCGGCCAGCTAGAACTGTTATGGAGCCGCTTTGCGCCGGGATCGACCAGCGGCGTCGAACCCTATCGCCATAAGGGCGAAGAGGCCGGCGTGGTGATTTCAGGCACGCTGGAACTGTGGATCGGCGATGCCTGCCATACCCTGCACAAGGGCGACAGCTTCTCGTTCAAGAGCACCCTGCCCCATCGCTACAGCAACCCCGGCGACGAACCGACGGATGTCGTCTGGGCAATTACCCCTCCCTCCTACTGAGTCAAAGAAACGAATGGAAACCAAAGTCCCCACCCAGTCCCAGGTCGTCATTGTCGGCGGCGGCATAATCGGCTGCTCCATCGCCTTCCATCTGACCAAGCTCGGCTGGCGCGATGTAACAGTGCTGGAACGCGGAACCCTTACATGCGGCACTACCTGGCACGCCGCCGGCCTCGTCATGCAGCTGCGGGCCAGCGAAGCGCTGACAAAACTATCGTGCTACGGGGCCGATCTTTATGACAGTCTGGAAGCGGAAACCGGTCAGCCGACCGGCTTCAAGCGCAGCGGCAGCCTGCCGATTGCACTGACCGAAGAACGGTTCACCGAAATCAAGCGCATGGCGTCGCTCGGAAAGCTCTACGGCGTCGATGCGGAAATCATCACACCATCCGAAGTGAAATCGCTGTATCCGCTGATCGACGAAAGCAAGCTGGTCGGCGGGGTGTATATTCCGAGCGACGGGCAGACCAACCCGATTGACACAACGATGGCCCTTGCGAAAGGCGCCAGAATGGGCGGCGCAAAAATCATCGAAGGCGTGTCGGTCACCGGCTTCGACACGAAAGGCGGACGCATCCGGTCGGTCGAAACCGATCAGGGAACCATTGCCTGCGACCATGCCGTGATCTGCGCCGGTATCTGGAGCCGGCCACTCGGCAAGCTGGCCGGCGTCACAATCCCGTCCTATCCGGCCGAACATCTTTATGTCGTTACCGACCCGATTGAAGGCCTCGGCGCCAAGACGCCTGTACTGCGGCATGCAGACGGCACGGTCTATATCAAGGAAGACGCCGGCAAGATGCTGATCGGCTGTTTCGAACCGAACGCAAAGCCGTTGCCGCTGGAAAACCTTCCGGCACGCTTTGAATTCGGCGAGCTGCCGGAAGACTGGGACCAGTTCGCCGTGCCGATGCAGAACGCCATCGATATCGTGCCGGCGCTGGAAAATGCCGGCATTCGCCAGTTCATGAACGGACCGGAAAGCTTCACACCGGACAACAAGTTCATTGTCGGTGAAACACCGGAAGTGCGAAACCTGTTCGTCGCCACCGGGTTCAACTCGCAGGGCATTCTCAGCGGGGCCGGCGCCGGCAAGGCGATTTCGGAGTGGATTGTCGAAGGCGTGCCGACAATGGACCTCTCCGAGATCGATATCGCCCGGTTCCACCGGTTCCAGTTGAACCGCCGTTATCTGCATGACCGCACGACAGAATCCCTCGGCCTGCTCTACGCCATGCACTGGCCGCACCGGCAGGTCGAAACGGCGCGTCCGGTCCGCAAGGTTCCGCTGTATCACCGCCTGAAAGGGTTGAATGCGTGCTTTGGCGAAGCCGCCGGGTGGGAACGCGCCAACTGGTTCGCGCCGCCGGGCGTCAAACCGGAATACGAATATTCCTACGGCCGTCAGAACTGGTTCGAGCCGGTGCGGCAAGAATGCGCCGCCGTGCGCAACGATGTCGGCATTCTCGATATGTCGTCCTTCGCCAAGTATCTGGTGCAGGGACGCGACGCTGAACGCGCATTGCAGTATATCTGCGCCAACGATGTCGCCGTTCCGGTCGGCAAGGTTGTCTATACCGCCTTCCTCAACGATGCCGGCGGGTTCGAATCAGACCTGACCGTGACCAGGATGTCGGAAACCGAATACCTGGTGGTGACCGCCGCGGCATCGCAGAATCGCGACCTAGCCTGGATCCGCCGGAATATCGGCGACACGTTCAACGCTGTAGCAACCGACGTCACTTCCGGCATGGCCGTGCTGTCCGTCATGGGGCCGAAGGCGCGGACCTTGATGCAACGGGTCAGCCCGAACGATTTCTCGAATGACGCCTTTCCGTTCGGCACCGCACAGGAGATCGAAATTGGCTATGCCGTCGCCACCGCCCTCCGCGTCACCTTTGTCGGCGAGCTGGGCTGGGAACTCTACGTGCCGACGGAATTTGTCGAAGCGGTTTACGATACGCTTCTGGAAGCGGGCCAGGACCTTGGCGTGAAGCCGGCCGGCTATCATGCGCTCGACAGTCTGCGGCTGGAAAAAGGGTATCGCCACTGGGGCCATGACATCGGCCCGACCGAAACGCCGCTGGAAGCGGGTCTCGGCTTTGCCGTCTCGCTGTCGAAGGCGGATGACTTCAAGGGCCGCTCCGCCATCGAACGGCAGAAGCAGGCCGGCATCAAGCGCCGCCTCGTTCATCTGAAGCTGCAGGATGAACAGCCGATCCTGCTGCATGACGAGGCGATATTCCGCAACGGGAAGATTGTCGGTCAGGTCACATCCGGCGGCTTCGGCTACACAGCCGACCGGTCGGTCGGGCTTGGATATGTTGCCATGCCGGACGGGTTCGACCGGTCGTTTGTCGAAACCGGCGACTATGAAATCGAAATCGCCGGCGAAATGGTTGCCGCCGAGGCATCACTGAAGCCGTTTTACGACCCGACAGGGTCTCGCATCCATCTCGATACATAATAACAGGGAGACAGAAAATGGGCGCTGCCGCCACATTCCAGGAACTGACGAATAAATACCGCATCGGCTCGGAATACCGGGTCAGCAAGGGGTCCAAGAAGCTCGACATCATTGATCCGGCGACCGAAGAAGTTCTCGGCCAGTTGACCGAGAACACGCCGCAGGAAGTCGACGAGGTGATCGCGCTTGCCAACAAGGCGCAAAAAGGCTGGTCGGCACTGTCCGGTCTGGAGCGCGCTCATATGTTGCATGAAAGCGCCCGCAAGATGCTCGACAACCAGCACCTTCTCGCAACGCTGATGAGCATGGAAATGGGCAAGACCTACAAGGAGGCAATCGACGAGGTGCACTGGTCCGCCCATGCAATCGACTATTTCGCCGAAATCGCCCGGCATGATATCGGCCGGGTCATGGAAGCCGCCACCGCAGGGCAGTTCCACTATACGCTGAAACAGCCGCGCGGCGTTGCGGCGATCATCCTGCCGTTCAACTATCCGCTGGTGTTGCTGTGCTGGGAAGCCGGCGCTGCCCTGGCGACAGGCAACACCGTGATCGTCAAACCGTCCGACCTCACCACCGTCTGCACGCTGGAATTTCTGCGGTGTTTCGATAACCTGCCGGACGGCGTGGTGAACGGCGTCACCGGTGTCGCCGCCGTTGGCCAGCAGATCGTTTCCAGCCGCGATACCCATGCCGTCTGTTTCACCGGGTCCGTGCCGGTCGGCGTTTCGGTATCCGAAGCCTGCGCCAAGACCTTCAAGCCGGCGCTGATTGAAGCGTCCGGCAACGATCCCTTCCTTGTCATGCCGTCCGCACCGATGGATGTCGCGGCGCGCGCCGCCTCGTTCTCCGCCTATATGAACTGCGGGCAGATCTGCGTTTCGGCGGAACGGTTTTATGTGCACAAGGACATTCATGACGAATTCGTCGACCGGCTGGTAGCGGAAGCCGAATCTGTTCGGGTCGGCAACGGTCTGGACAAGGTCGATATGGGACCGCTGGCTGCTCAGCGTGAACGCGACAGGTTCGAGAATGTCATCGCCCGCGCCCGGGAACAGGGCGCCAAGGTCGCCACCGGCGGCACCCGCCCGTCACAGTTCAACAAGGGCTGGTTCGAGGCGCCGACGGTACTGACCGACTGCACCCCTGACATGGATATCCTGAATAACGAAAGCTTCGGGCCGGTCGCGCCGATCTGCAAGGTCGACAGTTTCGAACAGGCGGTGGAACTGGCGAACAAGTCCGAATATGGTCTGGGGGCGAACATCTACACGTCGGATCTGCATGAAGGCATTCGCGCCACCGAACAGCTTCAGGCCGGTATGGTCTGGGTGAATGCGCCGCTGCTCGACAACGATGCGGGCCCGTTCGGCGGCACAAAGATGAGCGGTATCGGCCGCCAGCTCGGCAACGAAGGGCTGGAGATCTTCCGCACCACCAAGATGATCATGATCGATCCGTCCTGCGACACGCAGGATTTCTGGTGGTTCCCCTACGCCGACAACGAAATGTATCCCGGCGACTGACCTGCCGGCTGTCTATCCCTGTAAGACTTACCTGACTTTGGCTGCGTCTTGTGCGCAGCCGCTTTTTTTGGTCTAAGCGGTTAGACACATTTCGCAGATTCTTCGATGATCCATGTGGTGAACTTCCTCACCGGCGAGTCGTCGTCGGTGTTCCGGTTGGAGCTGACAAGAAGTTTGTAGAGACCGGGCGTCGGCATTTCCCGGCTACCGAGTTCAACGAGCCGGCCTGATTGCAGCACTGCCGACAGATGGCGGCAATATCCAAGCGCAACGCCATGCCCGTCGATAGCCGAATGAATCAGCACCCCGTAGTCATTAAAGTATTCTTGGCGCCTTATCTGTTCAGGTGACATATCGAAAGAGTCGAGCCAGGCGTCCCAGTCGACACGAAGACTGTCAGCGGAATTGACGGCGAGGATAGTGTCCGTCGCCATGTCCAGTTCATGGTTGCCGGAGGGTCTGGCGGCCATATAGGCCGGGCTGGCGACCGGCTTGATCCGGTCTCGAAACAGATCGAAGGATGTATGGCCGACAGTTTCTTCCGACGTGTAACTGATCGCCAAATCGCATTCAGACAGATCGAAGCGGTTACCCTTCAATCCGGAAATGATGTTGATCTCGATTTCCGGACAGGCCTCATGAAAAAGGTGCAGGCGGGGTGATAGCCAGAATAAAAAAAATGCCGTCGACATATAGACCGTCACACGTGTCTTGATCCTGTCGCGTCGTTTCAGGCTGTCAATTTCATCCTTGATGCGGGAGGTTCCGAAATTGAACGCGTCCGAAATACGCTCAGCGTCCGGTGTTACGATTATCCGGGGTTTTTGCCGAACAACCAGCTTCACGCCAAGCCAGTCCTCAAGCTCGGCCACCTTCTTGTTGACCGCGACCTGGCTGACGTGCAGCTCCCGCCCCGCCCCCGCAAAGCTGCCGTGCCGCACAACGCTTTCCAGTGCAACAAGCGCGCTGAAGGACGGAAAATTGTGCAGAAGAATTGGCATAACCTGAGGTTACTTTAAGCGAACAAAATGGATCATTTTTAAATCCTGCCGTCGATGCCAAGCTTTGCTCAGCATAACATTGTTAATAGCGCCTGGGCACCAGATTCGGCGCGCCTTGCTTAAACATAACCTGAAATTTTGTCAGGTCGAGCCAGATCATCATTGAGAGAGGTTTCATGTCAAAGCTAGCGGTACTTAAGGAACAATTCAAAAACGGCACCCTGTCACGGCGGCAGTTCATGGAGGGAGCAGCGGCGCTGGGACTGACCGTCTCTGCCGGTGCGCTGCTCGCTGCGGAAGCGTCCGCAGCGACTCCGCACAAGGGTGGGCGGCTGCGTCTCGGTCTGGGTCATGGTTCGACCACGGATTCTCTCGACCCTTCCACCTATGCCAATGACTTTACAAATGTGTTGTCGAACACTCTCGGAAACCAGCTCACCGAAATCAGTCCGTCAGGCGAACTTATCCCGGAACTGGCTGAAAGTTTTGAAGCCACACCGGATGCGAAAACCTGGACCTTTAAATTAAGGAAGGGCGTTGAATTTCATAACGGCAAATCGCTGACCGCCGACGATGTCGTCACGTCGTTCCAGTATCATCTGGGCGAAGATTCCAGATCTGGTGCAAAGGGCTTGCTCACACAGGTTGAGACATTTCGGAAGGACGGTGACGACACTGTCATATTCGAGTTAAGCGCCGGTAATGCCGATTTCCCTTTTGTTTGCAGCGACTATCATATCGCAATTTTCCCGGAAAAAGACGGCAAGCTTGACTGGCAATCCGGGCACGGCACTGGGCCCTACCGGCTGGAAAATTTCGAGCCGGGTGTAAGGGCCAGATTCAAACGCAACCCGAATTACTGGAAAGAAGGCCGTCAGCATGTCGATGAGGTTGAAATGCTGTCGATTCTGGATGCCGTCGCCCGACAGAACGCCGTGCAGACCGGTGAAGTCGATGTCATCGACAAGGTAGAGCCGAAAACGGCGCACCTGCTGGAAAATAGCCCCAAACTGCGTTTGCTGGAAGTCACCGGCACCCTGCACTACTCATTTCCAATGCGCGCCAATGTCGCGCCCTTCGACAACAATGACTTGCGGCTGGCGATCAAGTATTCCGTCGACCGGGAAGAAATGCTGCAGAAAGTTCTCAGCGGTCACGGATCGCTCGGCAACGACCACCCGATCTCGCCTGCAAACCGGTATCATGCCGCTGGTCTGCCGCAGCGAGGCATCGATATCGACAAGGCGAAGTTTCACCTTAAGAAATCCGGACTGTCGTCAGTAAGCCTAGATCTTTCCGCTTCGGACGCCGCGTTCATCGGCGCAACAGATGCCGCTGTTCTGATTCAGGAATCGGCAGCCAAAGCGGGCATCGCTATTAACGTTATCCGCGAACCGAAAGACGGTTACTGGTCGAATGTCTGGAACACGAAACCATGGTGTGCCGCCTACTGGAGCGGCCGCCCCACCGAGGACTGGATGTTCTCGGTCGCCTATGCCGCCGATGCAAAGTGGAACGACACTGTCTGGGTAAATGATCACTTCAACGAACTGCTTGTAGCAGCTCGTGCTGAACTGGACGAAGCCAAGCGGCGGACACTGTACGAGGAAATGCAGAGCATTGTCAGAGAGGACGGGGCAACCCTGATCCCGATGTTTGCCAATCATATAATGGCCCTGCGCGACAATGTCGCGCACGCCGAAAATGTTTCCGGCACCTGGGGTCTGGATGGCGGAAAAATAGCTGAACGATGGTGGCTTATTTAGGTGACCTCGCCTTTCCGGTGCAGTTGGCACATCAGTCGACTGCGCCGGGCCGTTTCCCGACGATAAACTCACAGCTGTGGTCCGAACGATCCATTGAGGACCGTTCCGCACCGTTGAAACCCGGGCTTTGGACATACGATTATTCCTGATTGAGGAGGTCCACCGATGTGGAAAGACACGCTGGCAAAGAGAGCGCACGATATGAGCCTGCGGGACAACCTCTCATCCGCCAACATGGAACGGATGCGGGTCTACAGATATGGCCGGCTTCAGGCGGAACTGACAAAACACGATATCGCAGGCGCGCTGTTGTTCGATCCGGTGAATGTTCGCTATGCAATAGGCATCAGCAACTACGCTATCTATTCTCTCCATTCCCCTATCCGCGCTATTTTTGTTCCGGCCTCAGGTTCCTGCACGGTGTTCGACCACGATCATGAAATGTTCGAAACACTTGCGGGAAAAAACGACCTGATTGACAGTGTCCGGCCGCTGCCGATCTATCATTACTTCTATGCAGGCAATTATGCTTCAGAATTCGCCGCCCGATTGGCGTCCCAGGTCGCCGATCTGGTAAAGCAGACCGCCGCCGGAAAACAGGTTTTGATCGTCGACCGGTACGAACCGGTATTAGCCAACGCCCTGAACGATACCGGCCTTGTCATCGGCGATGCCCAGATGCCGCTGGAACAGGCAAGGTCGATCAAGTCACCGGACGAGATCGCCTGTATTCTGGCGTCAATCACGGTCGCGGAGGAAGCACTGGCCAGGATTCGCAGCGCACTCGTGCCCGGCATTACCGAAAACGAGCTTTGCGGCATCCTTCAGCAAACGAATATTTCCCGGGGCGGTGAATGGCATGAATACCGGCTGGTCTGTGCTGGCGGCCGCACCAATCCGTGGGGGCAGGAATCGACAGACCGTCCAGTGCGGGCCGGTGACCTGCTAATCGTCGACACCGGAATGATTGGTCCGCTCGGCTATTTCGCCGATGTTTCGCGTACATTCTTTTGCAAACCAGGATATCCGACGAAGGAGCAGAAACGGCTGTATCGTCTGGCCTATCAGAACATCGTCTACAATATGGATTTGCTGCGTCCAGGCCTAGCCTTCAAGGATTTCTCGAAAAAGTGCTGGACCCTGCCAGCGGAGTTTGTCGGCGACCGTTACCCGACACCGATGCACGGTGTCGGCATGCGCGGCGAATGGCCAATGCTCGCCTATCCGATAGATTTCGACAAACGCGGTGTCGAAGGCGAATTCCTGCCGGGCATGGTTCTTTCAATGGAAAGCTATCTCGGGGCAGGAGACGGAGTCGAGGGTGTAAAGCTGGAAGAGCAGGTTCTGATTACCGAAACCGGCTACGAGCGCCTTTCCACCTTTCCCTATGAAGAAGAAATGCTGGCGGACTGAAATCGCGGGCCGCACGGTCCCGAACTACTCCGTTGCTACATCCACTTGCTTTCGACCGGCGAAACGGTGTCGACATCCTTCGCGATCGCGGGCAGCACGTCCTCGACCGCCGTCACGACTTCGTAAAGCCGGCGGTTGTCGGGTGAGGCGAAGCCTTCGTCGATGATATGCTCCATCAGGGTCACTAACGGCCGCCAGTAACCGTCGATATCGACGATCACCGTCGGCTTGTTGTGCAACGAAAGCTGCCGCCATGTCAGGATTTCGAAGGTTTCGTCCATCGTGCCGAAACCACCGGGCAGAACCACGAAGGCATCCGACATTTCCGCCATCTTCTGTTTGCGGTCATGCATCGACTCGACGCGGATGAGATTGTCGACATCACTCTTGCCGACTTCCTTTGCGAACAGAAATTCCGGAATGATGCCGGTGACCGTCCCGCCGGAGGCGATCACGGCATCCGCCAGAATGCCCATGATGCCGACCTGTCCGCCACCGTAGACCAGCTCGATGCTGTTTTCAGCGAGGATTCGGCCAAGGGAGCGCGCAGCCTCCTTGTAGGACTCTGCAACCCGGGAGGATGAGCCGCAATACACACAAACAGATCCGATCTTTTCCATTCGCTGCCCGTCCTCCGAATTTTCTCTATCCGATGCAATAGGAGGTAACGCGCATGACCGCAGGAAACAAGCAGCACAGTCCATCCGACACCGCGGCCTACAAATTCTTCACAAACTTGTGAAAAAATAAGCCCGGCCAAGGTCTTGGCGCCAAGCTATGGTGCAGCCAGCCAGCCTGTAATGGCGACATTCGCTAGCAAGAAGGAAAATATACATGCCAATAAAGACGTTCAAAACCCTCGGCCTCGCCGGCGCCCTGCTCGCCGCCCTCGTCATCGCCGTCCCGACAACAGGGATGGCCGATGTGACCGATACCGTCAAAAAGCGGCAGGCGAACATGAAGGATCTGGGCCGCAGCATGAAAACCATCAAGGATTTCCTGGGCGGATCCGGCAGCACAGCGGATGTCGAAGCCGCCGCCATGAAGATGGTCGCCATTGCGCCGGGAATGGCCGAGCTGTTCCCTGAAGGCAGTGCCATGGATGAGGTTTCAATCGAATCCTATGCTCTGCCGGCAATCTGGCAGGACTGGGACAGCTTTACGAAAAGTTTTGGCACGCTTGAAAAGGAAGCCCAGACGATGGCCGATCTCGCCACGTCCGGCGCGGGTGCCGACCAGATCGGCGCTCAGCTTGGCGCAATCGGCAAAAACGCCTGCGGCGCTTGTCACAAGGAATTCAAGAAGGACAAATAACGCGACCGCTAAAGTTTCGGTACTTGCGTCACCAGCAGCCAGACCACAACAACCGCCAGGGCGAAGAATACCAGCGCCCGGCGGTTCGAGGCCAGGCTGGGCGGCGTCAGCACCGTTTCCTGCGGAAAGTTGCGCCACCCGGTAACCATCGCTTCGATCAGCGGTTCACGCTTGTAGAATCGGTAATACAGAACGGCGGCTATATGCAGGGCGACAACGGCCTGCAGGCAGCCGAATACGAACTCGTGCACCTCGGCTGCGAACCGTCCCTGATCGTAGGAAACAAGACCGCTCAGCGGGCCGTCATTCACAAAGTCCACATCAATGATGAACAGGCCGGCGCCAACCTGCGCCGCCAGCAGCGCCAGCACAGCAAGCACGGAAAGCCCGCCCAGCGGGTTATGGCCGATCCGGTTCGATGGCTTCCGCCGACCAAGGGTCCGCGCATAGGCCAGGACGGCGGAGGGACCCGAAACGAACTTTGAAAACAACGCTGTATCGCTACCGAACAGGCCCCAGAGGATGCGGAACAGCACCAGCGTCAATATCGCGTAGCCGGAATAAAAGTGAACGGTAAAATACCCGGTTTCTGCGCTCAGCCACGATACGCCGACCAGAATAACAAGCGCCCAGTGAAACAGTCGCACCGGCATGTCCCAGATTTTCATCGCGTGCATTGCAGCCTCCGTGGTGTCCGAAATCGGCGCGGCATACCGCCCTTGGCGATCCGCAAAGCGTGATACCATATGTGTGGTTGCGATTGCACCGCGCCATGCATAAGTCTACTTTCAACGAAGAAAATAATGAAGCGGGTGGGTCAGTTGAACCGGACGGTAGTGATCGGCGTAGTCGGGATAGCCATACTGGTGATTGCGCTTGCGTTAAATTTCTGGCTGACCCGCGACGCCAAGCAGATTGCTTCGGGCGACGAAAGCGAAACGACAATTCAGGTCGTTCCCGCTGATGAGAGCAAGAGCAGCGATCAGGCGTCAGAACCTGAAGCCACCACGGATACCGGGCAAACCGCCGGTTCGTCCGCGGCTTCATCCTCGACGGAAGAAACAGCAGATCAACCGGCAGATGGCGCCATGGCGCCCCCCAGTTTCGATGTTGTGCGGCTCAGCAACTCAGGCGATAGCGTGTTTGCCGGTCGGGCTGAACCTGGCAGTTCCGTTACCATCATGGCAGACGACGCGGTAATCGGAACCGCAAAGGCGGATGAACGGGGAGAATGGGTATTCCTGCCAACAGAGCCACTTGAACCCGGCAGCCACGAACTGTCACTGGAATCGGTCACCCCCGATGGCGCGACGCAGTCCTCCGATCAGGTCGTTGTCCTGGTGGTGCCGGAACCGGGCCATGACGTCGCCGGGCAGCCCGCAGAGGGCGATCAGCCGGCACTGGCGATCCTCGTGCCGAAATCGGGCGACGGCAACACCGTGGTGCTGCAGAAACCGTCGGTTCCCGGCAGCGTCGAATCCTCAGATGGCGATCTTGCGCTGGACAGCGTCGACTACGATTCCGAAGGGAACGTTTCGATTGGCGGGCGGGCCAAGCCGCAATCAACCGTGCGGCTGTATCTCGACAACAAGCCGATTGGCGAGGCCAGGGCCGACGATGACGGCAAATGGCGTGTAAAGCCCGACACCGCGGTTGATCCCGGCGTCTACGCGTTGCGTGCCGATCAGGTTGAGGAAAGCGGCGTTTCGGCGCGTGTCGAACTGCCGTTCAGCCGGGCGCCGCCGCTCAACGACTTCGCCGGAGAAAGCTACATCGTCGTTCAGCCGGGCAACAGCCTGTGGCGCATCGCCCGGCGCACGTTGGGCGCCGGCCTGCAGTACACGACGATCTACGACGCCAACAAAAGCCAAATTCGAGACCCCGATCTGATTTATCCGGGTCAAATTTTCGAAGTCCCCTTAACCGACTGACCCGGGCAAGAGGTCTGCCTTTTGCGCATCACTGTCGGATGGAGCCGGTAACACATGATTCCCGATTTTATTAAGCCCGTCATCGTTCCCGTTCACCGCGAGGGCTATCCGTTCATCGCGATTTTCGCGGT
This sequence comes from uncultured Flavobacteriaceae bacterium, assembly GCA_964352715.1. GTDB lineage: Bacteria > Pseudomonadota > Alphaproteobacteria > UBA8366 > Aestuariispiraceae > JAVKBW01. Next base: position 25,341 of record CAYGSU010000053.1, read on the forward strand.
CATCGCCGTGCTGGCCGGTATTTTCGCCGGTGAAACCGCATTCTGGATCTGTCTGTTGCTGACCGCCTGGTGCGTTTACTTTTTCCGCAACCCGGAACGCTACACACCAACGGCCCCCGGCCTGATCATCAGCCCGGCTGATGGCATTGTTCAGTCCGTCGTCAGGGCCGACCCGCCCCCCGAACTGGAAGCCAATGGCAAGCCGATGGTCCGGATCAGCGTGTTCATGAATGTGTTCGACGTGCATGTGAACCGCATTCCGATCAACGGCCGGATCATCCGATCCGACTATCGGCCCGGCAAGTTCCTCAACGCCTCGCTGGACAAGGCGAGCATTGATAACGAGCGCCAGTCGGTGCTGATGGAAGCCGCCAACGGCACGCCGGTCGCCTTTGTACAGATCGCCGGTCTGGTGGCGCGGCGCATCCTGTGCGACCTGGAAGACGGTCAGGAGGTGCAGGCAGGTGAACGGTTTGGTATGATCCGGTTTGGCAGCCGGGTCGACGTCTATGTGCCGGAAGACACACCGGTTCTGGTATCTGTCGGCCAGCGCGCAGTCGCCGGCGAAACAGTTCTGGCCGATATGACCGGCGAACCCACCAGGGGCCGCCGACACGCAGCAAAACGATAAAGCGGGGCAAGACGCCGTGGCAGACAACGACGTAGCGAATAAAGGCCTGAAAAAGCGGCGACGTTTGAAAGGCCTTACCGTCGCCATGCTGGTGCCGAATGCGATTACCGTATCGGCGACCTGCGCTGCTTTGACCGGGGTCCGGTTTGCGCTTGAAGGACGCTGGGACTTCGCCTGCGGCGCTATTCTTCTGGCCGCCATTCTGGACACGCTCGACGGGCGGATGGCGCGCCTGCTGAATGCCTCCAGCGATTTCGGGGCACAACTCGATTCGCTGTCCGATTTCGTCGCCTTCGGCGTCGCGCCGGGCATGATCCTGTACTACTGGAGCCTGCAGGCGCTGGGTGGCGTCGGCTGGGCGGTCGCACTTTTCGCCGCCATCTGCTGCGGCCTGCGGCTGGCCCGGTTCAACAGCCGGCTGGATACGCTGCCCCCCTTCGCGGTAAACTTTTTCCAGGGTGTGCCTGCGCCAGCCGGGGCCGGCCTGCTGCTGCTGCCGCTTCTGCTGTCGCTGACAACCGACGGCGCCTTTTACCCCCCGGCAGAGGCCATCGCCTTCTGGACGGCGATTTCGGGCCTGCTGATGGTCAGCGAACTGCCGACCTTCTCCTTTAAGCGGATCAGAATTCCCCGCGCCCATATCCTGCCCATGCTGGCGGGCATCGCGCTGGCCATCGCGGCCATGGCCGGCCAGCCCTGGGGCACCCTGTGCCTGATCCTGATCGCCTATCTGATCACGATGCCTTTCGCGTACCGGAGCTTTAAGCGGAAATCAGCGGAAGCGGCGGCGAAACAACCGGTGGAAACCGATGCCGAAGATGGCGACACGGCCGAACCGGCAGCGTCTGTGCGCAAAGCCGCAAATGACAGGGAATCCTGAACAGGGATATACAGGCGTACCGCCCGATGGGCCGGAAAAGCCTGATTTTACAATCTTTCCAGCCACAAGCCCGACTGTCCGGCCGCATGCAGCATTCGTTGCCACTGCATCGGGCTTCGGCTATGGTGCGTGCGGGGTGAATCGTACACTTTCCCGCCAGTAAATCGACAATGATAACCGCATAATAACACGCGTCGGTCAGTATAGGGGCCATAGGAGATTTCAGATGAGCAAGATCAAGGTAAAAAACCCGATTGTCGAACTGGATGGGGACGAAATGACCCGCATCATCTGGAGCTTCATCAAGGAGAAGCTGGTTCTTCCCTACCTTGACGTCGACCTGAAATATTACGATCTGGGCGTTGAAAAGCGCGATGAAACAGATGACCAGATTACCATAGACTCCGCCAATGCAATCAAGAAGTACGGCGTCGGCGTGAAATGCGCGACCATCACCCCGGATGAAGGGCGCGTGAAGGAATTCAACCTGAAACAGATGTGGCGGTCGCCGAACGGCACGATCCGCAACATTCTGGACGGCACCGTGTTCCGCGAGCCGATTGTCTGCTCGAACGTTCCCCGCCTGATCCCGTCCTGGAACCGGCCCATCGTCGTCGCCCGTCACGCCTTCGGCGACCAGTATCGCGCAACGGATTTTCTGGTGCCAGGCCCCGGCCGCCTGTCGATCACCTTCACCCCGGAAGACCCGGAAGGCGAAACCATCCGGCATTCGGTTTTCGTTTTCGAAGACAGCGGCATCGCGCTGGCCATGTACAACCTGGATGAATCGATCCGCGGTTTCGCACGCGCCTGCTTCAACTACGGCCTGATGCGCAAGTACCCGGTCTACCTGTCGACCAAGAACACCATCCTGAAAGCCTATGACGGCCGCTTCAAGGATCTGTTCCAGGAAGTATTCGACACCGAAGGCTTCGCTGAAAAATTCAAGGCTGAAGGGATTATCTACGAACACCGCCTGATCGACGACATGGTGGCCTTCGCGATGAAATCGAACGGCGACTTCGTCTGGGCAGCCAAGAACTATGATGGCGACGTGCAGTCTGACTCGGTGGCCCAGGGCTTCGGGTCACTCGGTCTGATGACCTCGTTCCTGATGACGCCGGACGGCAAGACGGTCGAGGCGGAAGCCGCCCATGGCACGGTCACGCGGCACTATCGTCAGTATCAGGAAGGCAAGGAAACCTCGACGAACCCGATCGCGTCGATCTTCGCCTGGAGCAAGGGCATTCACTTCCGCGGCAAGTTCGACGATACGCCCGATGTCATCAAGTTTGCCGATACGCTTGAACGGGTCTGTGTCGAGACCGTCGAAAGCGGCCACATGACGAAGGATCTGGCACTGCTGATCGGCGAAGGCCAGAAATGGCTGACGACCAATCAGTTCCTCGACAAAATCGACGAGAACCTGAAAGTCGAAATGAACAAGTGGTGATCGCGGCGGGTCAGGGAAACACCTGACCCCGTGTTCCTGGCGGAACGCAGGCGAAGGTCACTCGCGCCCGCTTCAGTAACGGACAATCATTAAACGCTGTATCCTCATTGACGAGGGTCAGCGCGTTCAGGCCTTCCGCGCATTCCAGCAAAGCAAGAGCCATCACCTCCTCGCGGGTCGATTCAACTGCGCTGTAGCAGATGGAAACCGCCGGACCAGGCGCACGGGCGGCGACCCATGTATCGGTGTCGGTAACCGATGGCGCGCGGGCGCAGGCCGATATGAGCAGGATCAGGGCGGCGATGGAAAAAACAGGTTTCATTCGAACGCTTCCTCGTTGAACCGGATGCAAATGGTTGGGGTTCGCGGAATCTCCTGCTATCTGTATGGCCATACCCTGCCCTTTTAGCAACACTTCGAAACGATCATGAAAGACGCCCACGACACCACACCGCATCACGACCGCTGCATCGACTACATCGAATTCGCCGTCAGCGACATTCCCCGGGCGAAGGCGTTCTACGGTGAGGCGTTCGGTTGGACTTTCACCGATTTCGGGCCGGAATACTGCGAATTTACCGATGGTCGCATGAAAGGCGGGTTCGACGGCATGACGCCGCCAAGACCGGGCGGCCCGCTGGTGGTTCTGTACGGCGACGATCTCGTCGAGCTGATGCAGCGGGTCGAAAGGGCCGGCGGCACGATTACCAGACCGGTTTTCGATTTTCCCGGCGGCAAACGGTTCCAGTTCACCGATCCTGAAGGCTATGAACTTGCCGTCTGGACACCCCT
>CAYGSU010000054.1:0-6226 GCA_964352715.1 uncultured Flavobacteriaceae bacterium
TCACCCAGCCGTGTTTGGATGTGATCGGCAATGAGAGATAGGGTTCCGGCAGTTGAAGATTAAGCCGGAGGTCCTGCCATGCGTTTTGCCCGCTTTCTGATCTTTTCCGTGTACTTCGGTTGCTTGGGCGTAACTCAGGCCTCGGCATCGTCGCTCGATACGATGGTGCAGGTGAAAAGCGCCCATTCCGTGGAAGAAACGATTGAAAAGGCGGAAGCCTTTGTCGAAGCGAAGAAGTGGAAGGTCTTCGGGCGGTTTGACCATGCCGCGGCAGCGGCCGAGTTCGGCAAGCAGATGGCGCCGACCATTGTCGTCATCTTCGGCAACCCGGCGGCGGGCACCGGTGCGATGAACAAGAACCGGCTGCTGGCGATCGATCTGCCATTGAAGGCGCTCGCCTATCAGGACGATAACGGTGATGTCTGGTTCGCGTACAATACCGGGGAATGGGTCGCCGAACAGGTTTTCGGGCGACATGGCTTCAACCCGAATCCCGATGGCATGAACAACCTATTCGCAGCGATGGCGAAAGCGGCGACGGAGTAGGAGCTACTTCTTACGTGAACAGAGTCCCGGACATGATCCGGGACCCATTCCGCTGTCGTCGCCGCGTCCAGTTGCGTCTCAGGAATGGATCCCGCATCAAGTGCGGGATTCCTGCTGTTCTCAGGCATCCACCACCGGGTCGATGCGATAGCCGTATTCACCCGATGCTTCCTGCAACCATTCAAAGAAATGCAGGGCGAAGGACCGCAGAACATAGATATCCACTTCTTCCGACCCGGCCCTGTTCGACAGGCAGTGCAACGTCACTCCGACATGCGCCATGCCGGTCTGGATACATGACCCCGCCTTGAAGACATTCGGATGGAAGTCATAGGTCGATCCCTTCGACAACACATCCCGCAGGCTGTTGCCGGAAACCCGAAGGCAGGTGCGCGAATGACCGAGGCTTACGACAGCGGCGTCATCGCCCAGCGCATCCTTCAGATCGGGTGCGACATCGCGAGCATCGCTTTCAACGATCCACCAGCGGTTCGGCCCGTTCCAGAGAATATGGGCTTTCGTGTTGACCGCAGCGCTAACCGCATCCTTCGGTGGGGCAAGACCGACGATTTTTTCGATTGCGGCCATCGCCTTGTCGGCGGTGTCTTCGAAGGCCGAAACCTGCGTGATCGACAGATTGCGCCGCTCGGTAACATGAATTCCCGGTCCGCCCGGCAGTTTGCGCCCGAAAGTGCCTTCCCGATAGTGGCCTTCCAGGGATGATCGGCGCGCCGGGGTTTTCGACGCGGCTGATTTTTTTGCACCTGCCTTTTTAGCCGCTGATTTCTTGGCTGTAGATTTTTTGGCTGCGGACTTTTTAGCCGCAGACTTTTTGGCAGCCGCCTTCTTGGCCGTTGATTTCTTCGCAGCGCTTTTCCTGGCCGGGGCCTTTTTCACGCCGTCTTCCGGGGTTTCATCAGCCATGCATCCGCTCTCCCTTAGGATCGATGAAGTGGGTCGGCGTGACCTTCACTTGCACTTTCTCGTTTTTCAGCGGGTATACCGCATACATCGTTTCGCCTTCGCGCGCCTTGCCGCCGGACAGCATCGCCAGATTGACCGGCGTTCCCAGTTCCGGAGAATAGGCCAGGGCCGTGACATAGCCGAGCGACCGGTTCGGCGCCGGCGCATCGGGATGTTCCACCAGATGCGACCCAGCCTTCACCCATGTCTTGCCATCGAGGGGCACCAGCCCGACCAGCGCCGGCCGCAGCGGGTCGACCATGCCTTCGCGTTCTGTCATGGCTTTGCCGATGAATTCCTTTTTGGTCGACAGCATTTTCTCCAGTCCCAGATCGGCAGCGTTGGTCATGCCGTTCAGTTCCGACCCGGCGACATGGCCTTTTTCAATCCGCATCGTACCCAGGCACTCGGTGCCGTAGGCCGTGATCGAAAATTCCTTTCCGGCTTCCATCGTCATTTTCCAGGCGTCCAGCGCCCAGTCTGACGGAACGTTGACCTCGAAGGCCAGTTCGCCGGAAAAGCTGATGCGGAACAACCGCGCGGGAATGCCGCCCAGCTCGCAATCAACCACACCCATGAACGGCACGCCTTCGTCGGAAATGTCGATATCGATCAGCTTTTCCAGAACCTTGCGGGCGTTCGGCCCGGCGATGGAATAACCGGCCCACTGGTCGGTCGTGCTGGTCACGTGAACCCGCAGGTCCGTCCAGACCGTCTGAAGGTACTTCTCCATCCGCGCCAGCATCGGGCCGGCATTCGCCGTCGTGGTGGTCATATGGTAGTGGTTTTCGGTCAGGCGTGATGTCGTGCCGTCATCCATCACCATGCCGTCTTCCCGCAGCATCAACCCGTACCGCGCCTTGCCGACAGGCAATTTCGCAAAGCCGTTGGTATAGAGGCGGTTCAGGAATTCGCCCGCATCCGGCCCCTGAACGTCGATCTTGCCGAGCGTGGTCACATCGCACATGCCGACCGAGCCGCGCGTCGACGTGGTTTCCCGATAGCAGGCGTCGTCGATCTTTTCCGACCCGTGCGGGTAGAAATGCGGCCGCCGCCACATCGACGCATCGATCCAGGTGACGTTGTGGTCGATATGCCACGCATCCATCGGGGTGCGGCGGATCGGCAGATAATGGTCGCCGGTTTCCTGCCCTGCAAACAGGCCGATCGTAACCGGCGTGTAGGGTGGGCGGAAAGTTGTGGTACCGGTCTCCGGAATGCTGCGCCCGCGGATATCCGCCATGATCGACAGACCCGTCAGGTTGCTGGTCTTGCCCTGGTCGGTACCCATTCCAAGCGTTGTGTAGCGCTTCAGGTGTTCAACCGACAGATACCCTTCGCGCGCGGCGAGTTGTACGTCATCGACCGAAACATCGTCCTGAATATCGACGAAACGTTTGCGGTGGCGGCCGGGTGCATCCGGAATTTCACGATGCCTGCCTACCGGCTCGAATGTTTCCGCAGGCGCCTTCGGCACAGCGACGGATTTCGTGCTGCGGCCTGCGAGGTCGGCGGCTTCCTTGCCGGCAGCCGCCCCTTCCGCCAGACAGTCAGCCAGTGCGAAGGTGCCATTTGCAGCCCCGACAGAGGTTGCTGCCTGCTTCGACTTGCCCGGCACAAAACAGCCGAGTTCCTCGTTGTAGTCGTTCTTTGCGCCTGTCTGGGAATGCAGGTGCAGTGTCGGTTGCCAGCCGCCGGAGACACAGATCAGATCCGCGTCAATGGCTTCTGTCCGGCTGCCGCCCAGCTTCATCACTTCGGCCCGCCAGATATTGCTGCGGCCCTTGACGCCGGTGATGCCGTAACCGGCTTTGATACTGATTCCCAGGTCACGCACCTGCTTCGGCAGGCTGCCTTCCGGGTTGGGGCGTGTGTCCAGCACCGCGCGGACATCGACGCCGGCATCGGCCAGATCGATGGCGGTACGGTAGGCGCTGTCGTTGTTGGTCAGGATCACAGCGTTCTTGCCGGCTTTTACACCATAGGCGTTGGCATACCCGCGCGCCGCGCCTGCCATCATCACGCCGGGACGGTCGTTGTCGCCGAACGCGATGGGCTGTTCGATGGCGCCCGCCGCCAGAACCACCCGTTTCGCCCGAATGTTCCACAGTCGTTGCCGGGGCATGTATTCCGCCGGGGTGGCGACATGGTCCTGCACCCGTTCCACGGCATAGAGCATGTTGTGATCGTAGTAGCCGAATACGGTTGACCGCGACAGCAGCCGCACATCCGGCATCGACTGAAGCTGGGCGACGGTTTTGGACACCCAGTCCATTGCCGGAGCGCCCTCGATCGTCATGTTGTCGAAGCGCAGCCAGCCACCGAAGGCTTCCCGTTCGTCGACCAGTATGACCCGTGCGCCGGCCTTGCCGGCAGCCTTTGCGGCCATCAACCCGGCCGGACCGCCACCAACGACCAGCACATCGCAATGCGCGGTCATCTTGTCGTAGTGGTCAGGGTCCGCCTCGCGCGACGCGGTGCCGAGACCGGCCGCCCGGCGGATGAATTTCTCGTAGGTTTCCCAGAACGAGGCCGGCCACATAAAGGTTTTGTAGTAGAAGCCCGCCGGAATGAACCGGCCGACTGCCTGGTTGATCGCGCCGATATCCAGTTTAAGCGACGGCCAGGCGTGCTGGCTGTAGGCGTCGAGGCCTTCATACAGCTCGACCTGGGTCATTCTCGTGTTTGGTTCGCGCCGCGCGCCCGACCGCAATTCGATCATCGCGTTCGGTTCTTCCGGGCCGATGGAGTAGACGCCGCGCGGGCGGTGATACTTGAAGCTGCGGGCGACCAGCCGCACGCCGTTCGCCAGCAGGGCAGAGGCCAGCGTGTCACCGGGATGGCCTTCGTACCATTCGTTGTCGAAGGTGAAGCGCAGCTTTTTCGACCGATCGATTTCGCCACCGGCGCCAAGACGGAAGGGTTGGGTGCTCATGCCTGGTCTCCCTTGCCCGCCCAGGGCTTCTTCACGTCTTTTTCGGTTGGCTTTGCGGTTTCCAGAATCTCATGCGTCAGCGTATCGCGATGCGCCATCAGCCACTGCCGGCAACCGTTGACGTGATGCCAGTATTCCCAATGCGGGCCGCAGGGGTTGTCCCGCTCGTAGACATAGGCGTTCCATTCGTCCAGCGATGCCGCCCCCATGTCTTCAGGGTGTTTCTTGGTCGCGTCGCCGCCATAGGTGAATTCAACCATATCTCGGTCGCCGCACCAGGGGCATTTGATCAAAAACATGCTTCGGTTCCTTAGTGCGCGCCGGGCACGGGGCCGGCGCCTTTTTCATCGATCACCCGCCCCTTGGCGAACCGGTCGAGGGTGAAGGCTTCGTTGTATTTGTGAGGCGCGTCGTTTGCGATGGTATGCGCGAAACACCAGCCGGAGGCCGGGGTCGCCTTGAACCCGCCGTAACACCAGCCGGCATTCAGATACAGCCCCTTGGTGTCGGTCTTGGTGATGATCGGGCTACCGTCCATTGACATGTCCATGATGCCGGCCCAGTGCCGCAGCAGACGCACCCGCGAGATGCACGGCATCATCGCCACACCGGCGGTGATGATGTGCTCAATGGTCGGCAGGTTGCCGCGCGCGGCGTAGGAATTGTAGCCGTCGAGGTCGCCGCCGAACACCAACCCACCCTTGTCGGACTGGCTGACATAGAAATGCCCTGCGCCGTATGTAACGACGGTATCGATCAGCGGTTTCAGCGGTTCCGACACCATCGCCTGCAGCTTGTGGCTTTCGATGGGCAGGTTGTTCAGACCGGCGGTGGCGCAGACCTTGCTGGTGTTGCCGGCCACCGCGATGCCGACTTTCTTGGCGCCGATATAGCCGCGCGAGGTTTCAACACCCTGGATTTCGCCGTTTTCGATCTTGAACCCGGTGACTTCGCAGTTCTGGATCAGGTCGACGCCGTAGCTGTCGGCCCCTCGTGCATAGCCCCAGGCAACCGCATCGTGCCGTGCCGTGCCGCCACGCGCCTGCATCAGCCCGCCGTAGATCGGGAACCTTGCGCGCGGATTGAAATCCAGCATCGGTGCGCGCTGGCGCACTTCTTCGGCGTTCAGGATTTCCGCATCGATGCCGTTCAGCCGCATCGCATTGCCGCGCCGGGCAAAGCCATCGTACTGCGCTTTCGAATGGCACAGGTTGATGATCGCCCGTTGCGAGAACATGACGTTGTAGTTCAGTTCCTGCGACATCTGTTCCCACAGTTTCAGACCGTGTTCGTAGAAATGCGCGTTTTCCGGATGCATGTAGTTGGACCGCACGATGGTCGTGTTGCGCCCGACATTGCCACTGCCCAGATAGCCCTTTTCCAGCACGGCGATATTCGTCATGCCGTGGTTCTTTGCCAGATAGAAGGCGGTCGTCAGGCCATGCCCGCCACCGCCGACGATGATGGCGTCGTAGGAGGCTTTCGGTTCCGGGTCGCGCCAGGCCGGCGTCCAGTTCTTCTGACCGGTCAGGCCGCCCTTGATGACATTCCAGATATTGTAACGAGGTTTACCCATGGCGGTTTTTTCACGCTGTTGGTTTATGGTGCTGTTTTGGAATTGGCAGTGCCGGTGGAGCGGATGTCAAACCCGTTCGCACCATATGCATAAGGCGTCGCTTTGACTATCCAGTTTAGGACATGTTCTCCAGTGTTTTGCCAACTGGTCAAAATCTTTGTGCGTCGCTGGGAAAACTGGCTGCCGTTTACACCGTCGTCGCACCC
>CAYGSU010000054.1:6326-17001 GCA_964352715.1 uncultured Flavobacteriaceae bacterium
CGTTTCGCAAGCGCCTGCCCTTCCGGATGAGAGATGTTGATGGTGATCGACCGCTTGTTCCGGTTCGCGCTCAGATAATAGGCGCTTTCCGTCGTGTCGTTGCCATCCGCGTCCTTGACATAAACCGGGCCCCAGGCACGGGTGTCGTCGCCTTCTCCGGGGCGTTCCACCTTGATGACATCGGCGCCGAGATCGGCCAGATTCTGGGTGCAGAATGGCCCGGCCATGATGCGGCTGAGGTCGAAGATTCTGATGCCTTCCAGCGGCAATGCGGTCATGAACTAATCCTTCTGAGTGCTCTTGCTAAAGCCGGTTATCGTAGGCCTTGCGGTCGAATTCGGCGGAAATCAGCGTGAACCTATCGGCGTTCAGCGCGTCCTTCAATGCCGATGTCAGGGCGGTGCGGTCGCGCACGGCAACGCCGTATCCGCCCATCGCCGTACCGAGCGTGGCAAAGTCCGTGCCACCAAAATCGACACCGACATTTTTCAACCCGCGTTGCCGTTGTTTCAGCTCGATCAGGGCTAACGATCGGTCGGTGAAAACCACCACGGGGACTGTAAGCCCCAGATCGCGTAATGTCGCAAGCTCGCCGAGAATCATTTCCAGACCGGCATCGCCGGTAAAGGCGACAACTGGAAGATCGGGTGCGGCCAGTTTCGCGCCGATGGCCAGCGGCAAGGCGCAACCCATTGTGCACAGGCCGGTCGACTGGATAAGCTGCCGTTCGCCGAAACACGGCCAGACCTGACTGAGCAGGATCCGGTGCGCCCCGGAATCGACAGTGGCGATGCCATTGCGCGGCACGGCGGCGCGGGCAGCCTCCACAATTGCGGTCGGCCCCCATTCCTCGTTCTGACCAAAAGCACCCGACAAGGCTTCTTTCGCCGATGCCGGTTCACCGCCGGGCCAGGTTGTCTCCGGCGTTGCCCCGTCGCGCAGGGCGGTGATGCCGGCTTTGATGTTGCAGATGAAGCTGAGCGTCGCCTGATGCATGAAATGGTCGTTCGGCGCGGAGGTGATTTCCAGCACATTCTGGTGCGCCGGATCCCAGGGATGCTGCCAGCCTGTGCGCATCTCGATCGGGTCATAGCCGATCAGCATAATGAGGTCCGCCTGACGCACCAGCGGCAGTAAATATTTGTCTGCTATCGGTGAAAGGCCGGCCCCGCCGAGCGCCAGCGGATCGTCTTCAGGCAGAATGCCCTTGGCCTTGTAGGAGGCGATCAACGGTATCTGGAAATCCTGACAAAAGGCGGCCAGATCGTCGGATGCCCTGTGCTGCAGTACATCGAGGCCGGCGATAACAATCGGGTTCTTCGCGCCAGACAGCCATTGCCGTGCCGTATCGAGATCGGGTCCCTGCGCCGGGGCAACCGGCGACGGCAGGGCGTGACGCTGCGGCGTTGCCTTGCCCAGCTTTTTCGCCTGTCGGGAAATCGGCAGGTCGATATGCACCGGGCCGGGCCGGTCGGCCATCGCCAGTGAAACTGCGCGGTCGGCCAGCACGTCGGCCGCGCTATCGCCCAGGGTGAAAGACCCTTTGGTGATCGGCGCGAACATCGCGCGATGGTCGAAAACCTGATGATTGTAGGATAGCGCTTCTTCCGGATCGACGCAGCCGGTCAGCACGATCATCGGCACCCGGTCCTGTTCCGCATTCGCAACCACATTGACGGTATTGGCTGCGCCGGGGCCGAGGGTTGATACCAGAATTGCGGGCGCGCCTGTCATGTGAAACACGCCTTCCGCCATGAACCCGGCGCCGTTTTCATGCTTGGTCAGAATGAACTTTATGCCGGCGTCTTCCAGCGCGTCGATCATCGCGATCACTTCGCCGCCGGGAATCCCGAAAGCGTAGCGGCATCCGGCATCGGCCAGACGCCGTGCAATTGCCTGCACCGCTGTCGGTTCGGAATTCTTCTCGATCATGTCGGTCGGGTTACTCCGCAGCCAAAGGAAGCGTTTGCTCCGTCCTGTCAGCATAGCCGTCGCGGGTTTGCGGCAGTTTGCGGTCCAGCAAGCGGGCGGCGATCACTGTCCGCAGAATCTGGGCCGTGCCGCCACCGATCGTGAACATGCGGGCGTCGCGAACGAAGCGTTCGATCTTTTCGTTCCGCGAGTATCCACGCGCACCGAAAAGCTGCAAGGCATCATTGGTGACCTTGACCGCCATTTCCGAGGCGAACACCTTCGCCTGGGCCGCCTGCATGGCGTCGGGAAACGGGTCTGCCGCCGCTGCCGCGCGATGGATCATCAACCGTGCGGCGTCTATCTGCGTCGCCATGTCGGCCAGCATCCATTGCAGGCCCTGAAATTCGCAGATCGGCCGGCCGAACTGCTCGCGTTGCTGAACGAAATCAAGGGCAAGCTCATACGCCCCGGCCGCAAGGCCCATGGCGATGGTCGCCGCGCCAACGCGCTGGCTGTTATAGGCTTCCATCAGCCGGCCGAATCCTTTGGCGAATCCGCCCGGCGGTTCCAGCACCATATCCGCCGGGACAACCAGATCGTCGAACAGGATTTCGGTTTCCGGAATGCCGCGCAGGCCCATGGTCGGTTCCCGCGCGCCGATGGTCAGACCCTTGTCGCCGCGTTGCGCCAGAAAACCGCCAATGCCAAGTTCCCTGCCTTTTTCGTCGAAAACCCGGGCGAAGATAACGTGCAGGCGCGAAACGCCACCGCCGGTGATCCAGTGTTTCTTGCCGTTGATGATGTATCTGTCGCCGCGCCGGTCAGCCCGGGTCGTCATTTCGGTCGCTGCCGAACCGGCTTCCGGTTCGGTGATGCAGATCGCCGGCTTGTCGCCGTCCAGCACCAGCCTGGCGGCCAGTTGCTTCTGAGCATCCGATCCATAGCGCATTACCGCTGCGATGCCGCCCATATTCGCTTCGACGACAATCCGCGCCGTCACGCCGCAGGCTTTCGCCATTTCCTCGACGACCAGCACGACATCGGCATACGACCGGCCCTGACCACCGTGTTCAACGGGAAGGGTCATGCCCATGAAGCCGGCCTTTTTCAGTCCTTCGACGATATTCCAGGGATAGGCTTCAGTTTTATCCGTTTCGGCGGCATTCGGGGCTGCGACCTCGGTCGCGAAACGCCGGGCGCGGGTCTGCAGATCAAGCTGATCGGGTGTAAGGGCGGCATACATCAGACGTCTCCTTGTTCACAAGATTGTGAGCCAACCCTTTTCTTCAATCAAACGAATTTTGTTTATACTTAAAATCAAATAATCTTATTTTATGAATTTACGTCATCTGGAAACCTTCGCAATCATCGCCGAAACCGGCAGCTTTCAGACGGCAGCGGACCGCATGCTTGTCACGCAGTCGGCGGTCAGTATGCAGATGAAAGCGCTTGAAGCCGATCTGGGAACCGATCTATTCGACCGGTCGCGCCGACCGCCGGTGCTCAGCCCCTCTGGCCGCAGCCTGATCGACCCGGCCCGCGCCTTGCTGGATGCCGCCGCTGATTTCCGGGAAAAAGCGCAAGGCGGCGCAGGCTTGTTCGGCATCCTCAAACTTGGCGCAATCCCGACGGCAACGACCGGCATCCTGCCCGGCGCACTGGCGCGGTTGCAGGAAGAGCAGCCGAAACTGCAAATCCGCCTCGAATCCGGCTTGTCGCTCGGGCTTGAAGAGCGGGTGGCAACGGGCGATCTCGACGCCGCCGTCATCACACTGGCGGGCCGGCCCCGGCCGGGACTGGAAGCGCTGCCGATCCGTACGGAGCGGCTCGTCCTGGTCGCCAGGGCTTCGGTTTGCGACGGCACTACGGGCGAATCACTGTTGGCCCGGTCGCCGTTCATCCGGTTCAACAAGGCGACCGGCATCGGCAAGGTTATCGAACAGCATTTGCAGGCGCTGCAGATCACTGTCCGCGAAACCATGGAACTGGATTCCATTGAGGCGATCCTTGAAATGGTAGCGCAGGGGCTGGGCGTGGCCGTCGTGCCTGAATTCAGCCTGCGGCCGGACGATACGCTGTCGAAGTTTATTCTGGGTGACCCACCGCTGACCCGCGACGTCGCCCTGATCGTCCGCAAGGGTGCACGGAAGATTCCGCTGACGGATATTCTGAGGAAAACACTTGTGGATTCAGCTGGCGCGAGAAACTGAACGCGCGCCCGGTGCCAAACGGATCTATTGGTCCAGCAGATACTCGTATCGCTTGTCTGTCAGGGTTTTCAGGAAGGCGACGATGGCGTCGATGCGCTGGTCGTCCAGCGCTGGGCCGTGTTCCAGTTCCGTCAGCGACAGGGTGCCGTCGACTTCCGGTGGGTTCCAGGGTTTACCGGTTTCCGGGTTGATCTGGCCATGGTCGCCACGGGTATTGTACTTGTTGTAGAACACGATTGCAGTCCTCAGGTCCTTGAAAACGCCATTGTGCATATAGGGACCTGTTACTGCGACATTGCGCAATGTCGGCACCTTGTATTTACCGATTTCAGCCGGGTCGTCGACGGCCGGGTTGTTCAGCAGACCGGGATCAGGCAAGGCCGGGTCGATGCCGTTCACCGCTCGGGATGCCGGATTTATCGGTATGCCAATATTGTGGTATTTATAGTTGGTGAAGGTTTCGTCCATGGCAACCTGTGACGACCGTAGCTGATGGCACTTGTTGCAGTTCGTGAATTGCTGCGAGAAGAATAGGACGCGCCCCAGTTCCTCCAGATCCGTCAGTTTTTCTTCGCCCCGCAGGAAGCGGTCATATCTGGAATCGAAAGGCGAAACCACATCGGTGCGCTCGAACGACGCAATGCTCTCGGTCATAGCCGCATAGGCCTTGTCGCTGTCATCCATGATGCCGTCGCCGAACAGCGCCTCGAAGCTTTCGACATAGACCGTATTTTCGCGCAGCCGGGCGACGACGGCGGCCTTGTCGGGCATGCCCATTTCAATCGGGTTAAGTGGCGGTCCGCCGGCCTGGCCTTCCAGGTCGGGTTCCCGACCATCCAGAAACAGGCCGCCGATATAGGCGCCGTCTTCCGCCTTGTGAAAGACCGGTGAAAACCGCGCATACATCGCCGTCGGCGTGTTCCTGTCACCCAGTGATGCGCCGTCATCGCCTAGTGAAACGGCCTTTCCGGCTTCGGTTTCCCGTGGGTCGGTGAAGGCGAAATCCGGGTTGTGGCAGGTCGCGCAGGCCTGACTGCGGTTCTTCGACAGGTTGGTATCGAAAAACAGGGCTTCACCCAGAGACTCCCTGGTCTGGTAGACCGGGGCGTCATCTGCGCTTGCCAAAAAGGTGCCCGATGCAGCCAGGCTGGCGATGGCGGCAGCCGTAACCAATACGCGCATACTGTAAATCATTGGTTCATCTTACGGTTCATTCTAGCGTCGAACTGCCGGTGTGCTGTTTGCTGGAATTCGGCCGGTTGCGAATGCGACACGTTTTCATAAACACCGAATGGAAGTCCTTGATCAAGGTCAATTGCGTGGAAATTTTACTGGCAATGAAGAAAAGCAGGAAAGGCAATCGCCACAATGAGAAAGGGCGACACCAACCGCTGTCGCCCCTTTGTCTCTCGTATTGCAGACCTCTGGTTAGAAGACCGGTGTCTAGATAACAGTGACGGTCATGCTGCCGAGGCCGGCGATGGACGCCTGAAGCCTGTCACCCTTGGTGACGGGACCGACGCCGGACGGGGTTCCGGACAGGATCACATCACCGCCGGTCAGTTCAAAATATTCCGACAGGTAGCTGATCATTTCCGGCACCTTCCAGATCATCTGGTTCAGGTCGCCTTCCTGCCGCACCTCGCCGTTCACTTTCAATTCGACCCGACCGCTGTCGGGATGACTGACTTCGGAAACCGGGTGGATGGGGCCAACAGGCGCTGACCGTTCAAACGCTTTGCCGATTTCCCAGGGACGGCCGGCCTTCTTGGCTTCGCCCTGCAGGTCGCGTCGTGTCATGTCGAGCGCCAGCGCATAACCGAAAACATGATCCAGAGCATCCCCAAGCGGGATGTTCGTGCCGCCGGATTTCAAGGCAACAGCCATTTCCATTTCGTGATGCACATCGTTTGAATGCGGCGGGTACGGAAACTGGCCGGAGGAATCGAGGTTGTTGGAGTTCTTCTGGAAGAAAAACGGGGCTTCCCGGTTCGGGTCGCCACCCATCTCTACCGTATGCGCCGCATAGTTGCGACCGATGCAGTAGATTCGCCTCACGGGGAAAAGCTTGTCTGTTCCCGCGACCGGAATCCCGACCTGCTGTGGCGCGTCTATTACATATTGAGACATACGATATTCCCCCTGTCCTGCCGAAGCTTTGAATTCTGTCTGGTTAGGTTCTTGGCCTAGATCAATTGCAACCAATCATGGATATTTCAAGAAAAAACATTGATTTACATGATTGATCTGCCTTTAATAGACCAATTAGCGGATAATTGGTCAACCAATTTAGAGAATGACAGTGCTGCTTCGAGCGGAATTTGCAGAAAACCGAGATGCGGTCTCAACCCTGAGGGCGTTTATCTCGGATGGCGGCTATGCGCCGGGCGACCGGTTACCGCCGGAACGCGAACTGATCGGTGATTTGGGCGTTAGCCGCACCACCCTGCGCCGCGCGCTGGACGCGCTGGAGCGGGACGGCGAAATCTGGCGCCATGTCGGCAAAGGCACGTTTATCGCCGGTAATGTCGGCAATGGCGGATCAGGCAGTCTGGCAACGCTGAGCCGGCAGATGACCCCCGTCCGCACCATGCGGGCGCGCCTGTGTATCGAGCCCGCAATCGCACGGGAAGCCGCCATCAACGCATCCGCTGAAGCCATGAACAGGATCAATACGGCCAGAGAACGATCCAGACTCGCGGAAAGCTGGGCGGATTACGAAGAACAGGACGATCTGTTCCATCGTGCCGTGGCTGAGGCGTCCGACAATATTCTTCTGGTGACCCTGTTCGATCAGTTGAATCAGGTTCGACGCGCCGTTGCCTGGGGCAATGTTGTTCGCGACACCAAACGGCCACCGGAAAATCATACCAGTTTTGCCGAGCATGACCGGATCGCCGATGCCATCGGCGCGCGCAACCCCGCCGAGGCAGCTGACGCCATGCGCCAGCATATCGGATCGGTATCGGCCCGCCTGTTCGGAGAGGTCTAGCCGACGAATGAAATAATCGAATGACATAAGGGCCTTCGCGAAGTGCAAAAATGCGCCGCCCGGTAAAAGCAGAAGACAAATTTCATCAAGGGAGGAAACAGATGAAACACCTGATAAAGAAACTAGCCCTGGCTTTTGCCGCGGTTCCCCTGATCGTCGGGCTTAGTGCGCCCGCCGCGCAGGCCGACAAGGTAAGCATTGCGCTGGCGGAAACCCCGTCCGACGAACTCGCAGCGTTCTTCGTTGCGCTCGACCGGGCAAAGGCGAATGGTCTGGATTACGAATGGACCGCATTTTCTGACGAGGAACTGGCCATCCAGGCGGTCCTCAGCGGCCAGATGAATATCGGCTTCGGCACGCCCTATGCGGCGATGCAACGGTCAAAAGCGCCGATCCGCATCATCTTCCAGCTTTCGAAGCTGAAGTTTTTCCCTGTGACGTCGAAGAAATACAGCAAGCTTGAAGACCTTGACGGCGAACCGATCCTGCTGCATTCGCGCGGCGGCGGTACGGATTCCATCGCCAACGTGATCGAGGAACGCCTTGGCATCAAGTTCGGCGAGCGGTCTTACGTTCCGGGATCCGCAAACCGCATTGTCGCCCTGATCGCCGGTCAGACGGATGCAACGATTGTCGATCTGTCGAACAAGAACAAGCTGGTGAAGCAGGAAGGCGATAACTTCAACGTTCTGCCGATGTTTGAAGTCGATGCCAGCGACGAGGCCCTGTTCGGCAACGTCAACTGGATCAAGGAAAACGAGGAAGACGTCGATATCTTCGTGAAAGCGCTGATAAGCGTCTATCGCGACATGGCGAAGGACCCGACGATCATCAGCCGGGAAACCGATCCTAACGGTCCGATCGGCCAGCTTCCGAAGGAAATCCTCGACGGGCTGGACGGGTTCTATACCGATGCGGTTGAAGGCGGTCTGTATGACCCGAATGGCGGCGGCCGGAAAGCGGCAAAGGCCGATATGGAATGGTATTCCGCAGCCGGCCAGCTTACCGGCGATCCGGAAGAGCTGAATATCGAAGACTTCTGGTATCTCAAGCCACTGGATGATGCGCAATAACAACCCGAACACACGGCCGCCGGTTGCCATTTGCGCCGGCGGTCGTTGTGTGCCCGACAGACAACATCCGCCTCATCGAATACGGAACGAATAATGCTCCGATACCGCTCACTCCTGCTTAAGCTGCTTTCGGCTGTTGTCGTTTTTGGTGCGTGGGAAATCGCCGGACGCATTCCGGTCAGCTATGCATTTCCAACGTTTCTGGAATCGATGTCGGCGCTGTTTGCGCTGACCATCGACGGTACGATGTTCACGGCCTATGCGGAAACCCTGAGGCCGCTTGTGGTCGGTATCGCCATCTCCGCGACGCTCGGTATCGGGCTTGGCCTGTGGATCGGCCTCAGCGAGAAATTCGACTGGCTGGTCTCGCCGATTTTCGTGGTGATGCAGGCAGCACCCCTGGCGGCGCTGATTCCGCTGCTGGTCATGGCCTATGGCATCGGGCTGACATCGAAAGTCTTCGTTGTCTGCATCATGGCGATGCCGGTGATCGTTTTGAACACGGCCGGTGCGGTGCGCAACACGCCCTATTCGATCAAGGAAATGGGCCGGTCGTTCCTCGGTTCGGAAACCGATATCATTCTGAAGATCGTCATACCGGCCGCCTCGCCGCTGATCTTTTCCGGCCTCAGGCTCGGCATTTCGGCCGGGTTTATCGGCGCTATCCTGTCGGAACTGAAGATCACACCGACGGGCGTTGGCGATGTCATTACGTACAGTCGGTCGATTGCTGACTATCCCAGCATGTATGCGGCTATCTTTTCCATCATCGCATTGGCGGTTCTGTTTCTGAACCTGCTGGAGCGGCTCGAACTCTTTCTGTTTAAAGGAAACAATCGTGGCTATGTCTCAGACTGACGAGATTCCAGCGCCGGCCGGGACGGACCAGACGGATATTGCGGTATCGGCCCGCAATGTCTCGAAGAACTATGGCGACGTTGAAGCGCTGAAAAACCTGTCGCTGGAATTTCCGCGCGGTCAGCTCACTTCGTTGCTCGGCCCGTCGGGCTGCGGCAAGACCACCCTGCTGAAAATCATCGCGGGCCTGCTGCAGCCGACCGAGGGTGTCATCGAGGTGAACGGCAAAAAGGTAACCGGCCCCGGCCCTGACCGCGCCTTCGTATTTCAGGATTTCGCCCTGCTGCCCTGGGCCACGGTAATACGCAATGTCGCCTTCGGTCTGGAATTGCGTGGCGTCGGTAAATCCGAGCGTGAAGACGTTGCCGCCAAATACATCCGCGACGTCGGCCTGACCGGTTTCGAGAACAGCTACCCGCACGAACTTTCCGGCGGCATGCGCCAGCGGGTTGGTCTGGCGCGCGCGCTTTCCGTCGATGCCCAGGTGCTGCTGATGGACGAGCCGTTTTCCGCCGTCGACGAACAGACGCGCCGGAAATTTCAGGAAGACCTGCTGTCGCTGGTGCAGCACGAAAACAAGACCTTCATCTTCGTCACCCATTCGATTGAGGAAGCGGTTTATGTGTCGGACCAGATCGCCATTCTGTTGCCCCGGCCAAGCCGGGTGTCGGAAATCATCCGGCCGTCCAGCTTCCGCGACAAGGGCGTGGAAAACATCCGTCGCGATTCCGAATATCTGGATATCGTCGACCGGATCTGGGAATCGCTGCGCAGTTATGTGGAGTAACCGGTGACATGACACTCTTCGGATACCGTCTGCCCGGCATGTCGTCGCTGATCCTGTGGGGGCTTTTGTGGGAAGCGGTTGGCCGGGTCGGGCTGACCTTCTTCATTCCGCCACTGTCGGAAGTGGTAACAACGCTGATGTCGGTTATCGGCACGCCGGCCTTTACAAAGGCGCTGTCCGAAACCGCCTACGCGTTCGGCGCAGGCGTGATGTTCGCGGTCACGATCGGCATTCCGACCGGTATCCTGATGGGCAAGAACCGGTTGCTCGATGAACTGCTGCTGCCCTGGGTCAACATGTTCCTCAGTGCGCCGCTGACAGCACTGGTGCCGGTGCTGATGGTGCTGTTCGGATTCGGCATGAAGGCGATCATCATCACGACGACACTGTTTGCGATCTGGATCATCATTCTCAATTCCCGCGCCGGCGTTTTACAGATCAACCGGTCGCTGGTCGAAATGGCGCGGTCGTTCGGGGCATCACCGCTGGACGCCTTCTTCAAGATCTACTTCTGGGCGGCCCTGCCGGAGATTCTCGGTGGCGTGCGGATCGGCATTATCCGCGCGGTAAAAGGTGTCATCATCGGTCAGTTGCTGATTTCGATTGTCGGGTTCGGCGCCCTGTTCGAGCTGTATTCCGCGAATTTCCTGATGTCGCATTTCTGGGCGGTGCTGATCGTGCTGTTTGGCATGGCCTTCACGATCTCGGAAATTCTGGCCTATATGGAACGAAGGGTCGCCTATTATGCGGCGAAAAGATAACGCACAAACTGACCTGAATCATACCTGCCTGGCTGATCAAAGCCATGGGTCGACAGTCTGCCCGCCAATTCGGTATATAG
>CAYGSU010000054.1:17101-23988 GCA_964352715.1 uncultured Flavobacteriaceae bacterium
TGCCTGGCTGATCAAAGCCATGGGTCGACAGTCTGCCCGCCAATTCGGTATATAGAGGCGCTGTATAGGGAGACGGAGAATGGCCGATTTCGAAAAGAAGTCGCGGACGGACTGGGAAGACCTGACGGTCAGGGAAACCAGCGGTAAGTCGGCGGCCGATCTGGTCTGGGAAACGCCGGAAGGCATTCCGGTCAAGCCCCTGTATACGGCTGACGATCTGGAAGGCCTGGCGCATACCGACGGCACGATGCCCGGTTTCGCGCCTTATGTGCGCGGCCCCCGCGCCACCATGTACACGGTTCGCCCGTGGACCGTCCGGCAATATGCCGGTTTTTCGACAGCTGAGGATTCAAACGCCTTTTACCGCCGCAATCTGGCGGCCGGGCAGACCGGGGTGTCGGTTGCCTTCGATCTCGCCACCCACCGGGGGTACGACAGCGACCATCCGCGCGTCGTCGGCGATGTCGGCAAGGCAGGCGTCGCCATCGACAGTGTCGAGGACATGAAACTTCTGTTCGACCAGATCCCGCTCGACAAGATGTCTGTCTCGATGACCATGAACGGAGCGGTGCTGCCGGTGATGGCGAACTACATCGTCGCCGCCGAGGAACAGGGCGTGCCGCCGGAAAAACTGTCCGGCACAATCCAGAACGATATCCTGAAGGAATTCATGGTTCGCAACACGTATATCTACCCGCCGGCCCCTTCGATGCGCATCATCGCCGACATCATCGCCTATACGGCGGAAAAGATGCCGAAATTCAACTCGATCTCGATTTCCGGCTATCACATGCAGGAAGCCGGGGCGACCCAGGTGCAGGAACTTGCCTTCACCATCGCCGACGGGTTGGAATACGTTCGCGCCGCCATCGACAAGGGGTTGGATGTCGATGCTTTCGCCCCCCGGCTCAGCTTCTTCTTCGCCATCGGCATGAACTTTTTCATGGAAGTCGCGAAGCTGCGCGCGGCACGGTTCCTGTGGGCCAGTCTGATGAAAGACAAGTTCGGCGCGAAGGACCCGAAATCGCTGATGCTGCGAACCCATTGCCAGACCAGCGGCGCATCGCTTGCCGAACAGGATGCCTATAACAACATCGTCCGTACCACGGTCGAGGCGATGGCGGCGTCGCTTGGCGGCACGCAGAGCCTGCACACGAACGGGTTTGACGAGGCGATCAGCCTGCCGACGGAATTTTCCGCAAAAATCGCGCGCAACACGCAGCTTATTCTGCAGGAGGAAACCGGCATCACGAAGACGGTCGATCCTCTGGCCGGGTCCTATTATGTGGAATCGCTGACCGCCAGTCTGATCGCTGAAGCCGGCAAAATCATTGACGATGTCGAAGCCAAGGGCGGCATGGCGAAGGCGGTTGAAGCCGGCATTCCGAAACTGGCCATCGAAGACGCGGCTGCCCGCAAGCAGGCGCGCATCGACCGCGGCGAGGAAGTGATTGTCGGGGTCAACAAGTATCGCACCGAGAAATACGACGATGTGGAAGTGCGGAACATCGACAACGATGCGGTGCGCACGTCACAGATCGCCCGGCTTGAAAAAATCCGCAGCACCCGCGATTCGAAAGCCTGTACGGCGGCGCTGGACGCACTTACGGCGGCGGCGGAAAGTGGTGACGGTAACCTTCTGGACCTTGCGGTGAACGCGGCGCGGGCGCGCGCCAGTGTCGGCGAAATTTCCGATGCGCTGGAGAAGGTTTATACCCGCCATCGCGCGACAACCCGGTCGATTTCCGGCGTCTACGGTGCGGCCTATGACGGTGATGAAGGGTTCGACAAAATCCGCAAGGAAGTCGCCGCCTTTGCTGAAACCGAAGGTCGCCGCCCGCGCATGCTGGTGGTCAAGCTGGGGCAGGACGGCCACGATAGGGGTGCGAAGGTTATCGCCACCGCCTTTGCCGATCTCGGCTTCGATGTCGATATTGGTCCGCTGTTCCAGATGCCGGAAGAAGCCGCCCAGCAGGCAATCGACGCCGATGTGCATGTTATCGGCGTATCGTCGCAGGCGGCCGGTCACAAGACTTTGGTGCCGCAGTTGATTACCGCCCTGAAGGAATCCGGCGCGGGCGATATCATGGTGGTTTGCGGTGGCGTTATTCCTCCGCAGGACTACGATTTCCTGAGGGAAAAAGGCGTGGCGGCAATCTATGGGCCGGGCACGAATATCCCACTGGCGGCGGCCGAAATCATGACTCTGATCGCCAACCGCAATGCGGAAGCAGCCGAATGAGGGTCGGCACAAAGATCGCGGTTCTCGTTGTTGTCCTCAACGCTTTGGCCTTTCCGGCAACGGCCTGGGCGGAATGCCCGCACCCTCCCAATGAATGCCCGATGTTAGGAGGGATAGAGAAAGACGAAGACATGAAGGCTGCGGACGAGACCTTCATCGAGAAAACCGAGGAACTGGGGCTTTCTCGTGAAGAAGGCGCAAAAGTGTCGATCCAGCTGGGATGGAAATACTTTCTGAACGCAGACTATGCCTCGGCGATGAAGAGGTTCAATCAGGCCTGGATATTGGATCCGTCCAATGGCGACATTTATCACGGCATGGCGGCTGTTGTTGCCGAGAGAGACAAAGACGTGGATGCCGCAGAATTGCTGTTTCAGAAATCGCTGGACTCTTCCTTCCATAGCCCCGGCGTGCTTGCCGATTACGGGTACTTTCTGATCAGATCAGGAAGATCACAGAAAGCGGAAGACGTTCTGCGGGACGCGATTGAAGACCACCCGAATGTGCCAAATTTGCGTTACAACCTCGCGATTGCCCTGCTTGTTCAGGGCAAGAACGAGCAGGCCTGTAATGCCGGGCGCGACGCCAGGGAAGCGGGGGATCAGGTGGAAGACGGATTTCTTGCGGAAGCATGCAGCACTCAGCAATGATTGATCTGATCAATATCCGACAGGCTAATGCGTCCGATCTCCAGCGACTGACCGATATCGCTCATGCAGCCAAGGCCTCATGGGGCTATCCACCGGAGATGATGGCGAAGATGGTCGATGCGCTGACCGCGACGGAAAAGACCCTGGCGACGGAAATCGTTCGCGTCGCGCACTCCGAAACAGGCATCGCCGGCTGGATTTCCTACATGCCGGTGAACGACAATACGGTGTCGGTGGAAGGGTTGTGGATTGACCCGAATTTCATGGGCAAGGCAGTCGGCCGCCAATTGTGGGACTCAATGGAAAAGGACGCCATCGCCAACGGTTTCAAGGAGATCGAGGTACTGTCCGATCCGAATGCCTACGGGTTCTACGAGAAAATGGGCTGTACCTACAGCCGCGACGAACCGTCCGATGTTTTCGGGTCCGACCGCCTTTTGCCGCTGCTCATCAAGGCGCTTCGTTAAGACCTTCGGAAGCTGGCGCTGAACTGCGCAACCGTTGACTTTCGCGCTGTCGCTCCTTATGCACCGCCGCAGATGGAACAAGGAAACGGGTTATGGCTGACACATCCTCTTTGAAGCCGCTGATTCTGCCGGTCATTGCGATGGCGCTGGTGATTTTGCTGTCGAATATCGCGGTGCAGTATCCTGTCACGGTCGTTCTGCCGATGGGCGAAGCCGGGCTGAATCTGGCCGACTGGCTGACCTGGGGTGCGTTTACCTATCCGATCGCCTTTCTGGTCACCGACACGACAAACCGGGTTTTCGGTTTCGGCGCGGCGCGCAAGGTTGTCTATGCCGGGTTCGTTATCGGTGTTGCATTGTCCTACTATTTTGCTGATCCGCGCATTGCGGTGGCGTCCGGCTCGGCCTTTCTGTTCGCCCAGATCCTCGACGTGGTGATCTTCGACCGGCTGCGCAAAGCAACCTGGTGGAAGGCTCCGGCGATTTCCAGCCTGATCGGATCGGCGGTCGATACAGCGTTGTTTTTCTCCATCGCCTTCGCCGGAACAGGCCTGCCCTGGATCGGTTGGGCCGTCGGCGATTTCGCCGCGAAACTGTTGATGATCGCGCTGTTGCTGTATCCGTTCAAGCTGATCACCGGCGCGGTTACCGCTCCCGCACGCGGCTAGTCCGGTTCGTTGGACGTCTCGGCGTTTGACTTCGATCTCCCGCCGGATCGGGTTGCCCAGCATCCGGCGCAGCCGCGTGAGTCCGCGAACCTGCTATTCATTCGTCCGTCAACGCTGACGGACTATACCATCGCCGATTTGCCGTCCCTGCTGCAGCCCGGCGATCTGGTTGTCGTGAACGACACGAAGGTCATTCCCGCTCGCCTGTTCGGCAAGCGCGGCGAAGCCGGTATCGAGATCACTTTGCACAAGGCGCTGGGCGATGGTGACTGGCTGGCCTTCGCACGTCCGGCCAAGAAGTTGCGGCCGGATGACAGGATCGACTTCGAAGGCGGATTGTCTGCCAGCGTTGCGGAAAAGCGCGAGGCAGGCGAAGTGCGGCTGGTCTTCAATCTGAAGGGTGATGCCTTCTATACGGCGCTGGACCGGGCCGGGGTGATGCCGCTGCCGCCCTATATCAAGCGTGAAAAAGCCGACCGCGCGGCGGATACCGAAGACCGGCAGGATTATCAGACACATTTTGCGCGCGAGCCCGGCGCGGTTGCCGCGCCGACGGCATCTTTGCACTTCACCGACGATCTGTGCCGGTCGATTGAGGCGGTTGGGGCAGAATTTGCAGCGCTGACCCTGCATGTCGGGGCAGGCACCTTTTTGCCGATTAAGGTCGAGGATACGGATGACCATGTCATGCATGCGGAAACCGGTATTCTCTCCGCCGACCTGGCAGCCCGTCTGAACGAAACGAAAAAGCGCGGCGGGCGTATCGTCGCTGTCGGCACCACGGTGCTTCGGTTGCTGGAAAGCGCGGTGGACGAGGCAGGTGTGGTTCACCCTTTCAGCGGTGAGACCGATATCTTCATCACGCCCGGTCACACCTTCCGCACGGCAGACCTGTTGCTCACCAATTTCCATTTGCCGAAATCGACCCTGTTCATGCTGGTCTGCGCCTTCGGCGGCACGGAGAGCATGAAGACGGCCTACCGTCACGCCATCGACAACCAATACCGGTTCTATTCCTACGGTGATGCCTGCTTGATCGAACAGGCCGGCTGACCTGTCATTCGAATAGATCGATTTTTAGCGGTTCGTCCCTGGCGATATCCCGTGTCGCCCGTTTTCCCAGAATGAGCGGCAACTGATACGGCGGCAGACCGATTGCCGGCCGATAGGATGTAACCATCTCCGCGGTAAGCAGCTGGCCGGCTTTAATCTCACACGCGGCGAAAAGCGACCGGCGCAGGGCGACATTCGCCTGTTCAGATGGTGTTGGGCCGTATTTCACAACGCCCCGTGCGTGCCATGCAGCGCGGCACCCATTGACCAGATCGTGCAGGACATCCGGCGTCGCCGAGAAGACCGAATCCGCCGTCACGGGTTCCGTTGCGTCGATGAAATGCTTTTCGATCATGGACGCACCAAGCCCAACGGCGGCGACAGGCACCGCTGTCCCCAATGTGTGGTCCGACAGACCGACCGGCAGGTCGTACCGGTCGACCATGTTGGCGATGGTGACGAGGTTGCTGTCGCCCGGGTCCGCCGGATAGGCGGAGGTGCATTTCAACAGGCCGATGCCGCCTTCACCGCTTGCCGCAGCCTGCACGGCGCGGTCGATTTCCTCGACGCTTGCCATGCCGGTGGAGATGATAAGGGGTTTGCCGGTTTCGGCGCATTGGCGGATCAGGTCCAGATCGACCATTTCGCAGGAGGCGATCTTGTAAGCCGGGCAGTCGACCGCTTCCAGCATGGCGATGGCGGCGGGGTCGAACGGCGCGCAGAACGGTGTGATGCCAACCGACCGTGCGTGTTTGAACAGGGCGGGAAACCAGTCGTACGGCGTGGCGGCGGCTTCATACAGATCATACAGCCGTTTGCCGGACCAGGGATCGTCACCGGCAACGAAAAACGCGGGGTCGTCGCTATTGAGCGTTATGGAATCGGCGGTATATGCCTGGAACTTGATGGCGTCGGCCCCGGCCTTTTTCGCAAGCTCGATGATTTTAATCGCACGGTCCAGCGACCCGCCATGGTTGGCCGACAGTTCAGCGATGATATAGGGCGGATGGTCCGTGCCGATCAGGCGACCGTCGATGCTGATGCTGCGCGCCATTCCTTTTGCAAAACCCCGTCATGCGATCTAGGTACTCCTGAGTGTTGCCGAGCAATGCAGGACAAAGCAAGCCGATGTCAGATATGGGTTTCACAATTTCAGCCGAAGACGGCGTTGCCCGGTGCGGGCAGCTTTCCACCGCGCATGGCGTTATCGACACACCGGCCTTCATGCCGGTCGGTACGGCGGCGACGGTGAAGGCAATGCACCCGGAAGCGGTTGCGGCGACCGGTGCGCAGATTGTGCTGGGCAATACCTATCATCTGATGCTGCGGCCAGGCGCGGACAGGGTCGAGGCGCTGGGTGGTCTGCACAGGTTCATGAACTGGCCGGGGCCGATCCTCACTGATTCCGGCGGGTTTCAGGTGATGTCGCTGACGGGCTTGCGGAAAATGACCGAAAACGGCGTCACCTTTCAGTCGCATATTGACGGGTCGCGGCATGAACTGACGCCGGAACGGTCGGTCGAAATCCAACACAAGCTGGATGCCGACATAACCATGGTGTTCGACGAATGCGCGCCGTTTCCGATTGAGGAGAAACCGGCGCGGGAGTCGATGGAACTGTCGATGCGCTGGGCTGCGCGGTCGAAAGCGGCGTTCCGGCAGCGCGATGGCTACGGGCTGTTCGGCATCGTTCAAGGCAGCATTTACGAGAACCTGCGCATGGAATCCTGCAAGGCGCTGATCGATATCGGGTTCGACGGCTATGCGATTGGCGGGCTGGCGGTCGGCGAGCCGCAGGATGTGATGT
>CAYGSU010000054.1:24088-28024 GCA_964352715.1 uncultured Flavobacteriaceae bacterium
TTCGACGGCTATGCGATTGGCGGGCTGGCGGTCGGCGAGCCGCAGGATGTGATGTTCAACGTGCTGGACTATACCGTGCCGGCCCTGCCGATTGATCGGCCGCGCTATCTGATGGGGGTCGGCAAACCCTCCGATCTGGTGGGTGCGGTGTCGCGCGGGATCGACATGTTCGATTGCGTTCTGCCGACCCGGTCCGGCCGCAACGGCCAGGTGTTCACGGCGCGCGGTGCGGTCAACCTGAAGAATGCGCGGCATGCCGAAGACCCGCGCCCGCTGGAGGAAGACTGCCCCTGCCGGGCCTGTACCTCCTATAGCCGTGCCTATCTGCACCATCTGACCAAGGCGGGCGAGATTCTCGGCCTGATGCTGGCGACCGAACATAACCTGACCTATTATCAACGCCTGATGAAAGCCATGAGAGAAGCAATCGGCCGGGGTGATCTGGGCGGCTTTGTCGGCCGGTTCGAGGCGTTGACCGCCGAGGGCGATATCCCGGTGCGATGACTAAGGCAAACCTAACCGCTGCGATAAAGGACAAGGCCCGCGAGTTCGGGTTCGACGCGGTGGGAATTGCGCCGGCGCGGGTTAGTGCGCGCGACGCCGAAAGGCTGGATACGTTTGTCGCCAACGGCGAATACGGCGATATGGCCTGGATGAAGGAAACACTGGCGCGGCGCCGCGATCCGCAAACGCTGTGGCCGGACGCCAGAAGCGTCATCATGCTGGCGATGAACTACGGGCCTGATACGGACCCGATGGACAAGCTGGATCGACCGGATATCGCGAACATTTCCTGCTATGCGCAGAACCGAGATTATCACGATGTCATCAAGAAACGGCTGAAGTGTCTGGCGCGCTGGCTGATCGAACAGGCCGGGGGCGATGTGAAGGTTTTCGTCGATACCGCCCCGGTGATGGAAAAGCCGCTTGGCGCGGCGGCGGGAATCGGCTGGCAGGGCAAACACAGCAATCTGGTCAGCCGCGAGCACGGGTCGTGGTTTTTCCTCGGGTCGGTTTTCACCACGCTCGAGCTGGAAGCCGATCCGCCGGAGGTCGACCATTGCGGGTCGTGCCGCGCCTGCCTCGATATCTGTCCGACTGACGCGTTTCCCGCCCCGCATACGCTGGATGCACGGCGCTGCATTTCCTATCTGACGATCGAGCACAAGGGGCATATCCCCTTGGAGTTCCGGTCGAAAATGGGCAACCGCATCTATGGCTGCGACGATTGCCTTGCCGTCTGTCCGTGGAACAAGTTCGCCGAAGCCGCGCGTGAAGCCGCCTTTGTACCGCGTGAGGATCTGACCGCGCCGACCCTGCTGTCGCTGGTCGGGATGGACGACGCGGCCTTTCGGGCGTTCTTTTCCGGCTCGCCCGTGAAACGCATCGGGCGCGACCGGTTCATCCGCAATGTGCTGATCGCGCTTGGCAACAGCGGCGATGCCGATGCCGCGACCGCCATTGAACCGTTGCTGCGTGACGGGTCGCCGCTGGTTCGTGCGATGGCGGTTTGGGCGCTCGGAAAGCTGCTGGATGAACCGGCTTTCAATGCTTTGAAGTCATTTCATGCCGCATCGGAATCCGACCCAACGGTGGCTATTGAATGGGTCGATGCCCGGCCCTGACAGACAAAACCCGCCGTTAAGGCGGGTTCTGAAGAAACGGTAATAACCTTTTGGATCAGCCGGCTTTGCGGACGATCCGGCGCTTCAGGCGGCGGGCTTCTTCCGGCAATTTCCGGTTCGGCGTGCCGAGCAGGAAGGCATCGAGGCCGCCCTTCTTTTCGATGGTGCGAATCGCGCGCGTCGTCAAACGCAGGCGTACCTGTTCGCCGAGCACGTCGCTCAGCAGACGGGTTGTCTGGAGATTCGGCTCGAACCGGCGGCGCGAATGGTTCATGGCATGGGAAACATTGTTCCCGTAAAGCACACCGGTACCGGTGATCTGACAGCGCTTCGACATCGTTTGCTTCCTTATATCCGCCCGGTTATCCAGGCTATTGTTCCTTGAATGTGCGGCTTCATAGTAGAGCGGGCGGCCAAGGTCAAGCAGAATGCCGCTTGTAGCGTGCCGCAAAAAAGGCTCGACCAAGTGCACGATTATCGCCATCTTCCGGCAAATGAGACAGTTTATTCCCTATGCAAGACAGGCGATCGACCAGACGGACATTGATGCCGTAGTCGCGGTGCTGAAAAGCGACTTTCTGACGACCGGACCCGCAATTGATGATTTTGAAGCGGCTTTCTCCGGATTCGTCGGCGGCGGGGTCGATACGATTGCCTGTTCCTCCGGTACGGCGGCTCTGCATCTCGCTTATGCTGCCTTGGGGCTCGGGCCGGGCGATGCGGTGATCGTGCCCAGCGTGACCTTCGTCGCGACGGCGAATGCCGCAAGACTGTGCGGTGCGGACGTGATTTTCGCCGATACCGACCCGGGGACCGGCCTGATGACGGTCGAAACTGCCGAAGACGCGTTGAAACGAGCCATACCGGACGTTACGGTGCGCGCCATCGCGCCGGTGCATCTCAACGGCCAGCCCTGCGACATGCCGGGCCTTGCGGATTTTGCGGAAAAGCATGGCCTGTCCATCGTTGTTGACGGGTGTCACGCACTTGGCACTAGCAATGCCGGCGACGGCCTTGTCGGCGATGCGCGATATGGCGAAATAACAGCGTTTTCGTTTCACCCGGTGAAGGCGATTGCAATGGGTGAGGGCGGTGCGGTGACGACAGCGGACCCGGCCATTGCCAGATCCCTGCGCCGGTTGCGCTCGCATGGCCTGACCCGCGATCCCGACGACTATACCGGTCCCTTCGTCGATGCGCCCGGTAACGGGCGGGATGCGCCGTGGTTCTATGAAATGCCGGATGTCGGTCTGAACTACCGGGCCAGCGATATTCATGCCGCCCTCGGTCTGTCGCAGATGAAACGGCTGCCGGATTTCATTGCCGCCCGCCGCGTCCTGCTTGAAACATACGACGCCCTGTTTGCGGCGGATCGCGATGTGTTCGCCAGCCCGATCCGGTCCGACGTGGCGACCCTGGCCCTGCATCTCTATCCCGTGCTGATCGACTTTGCAGACCATCAGACCAGCCGGACAGAAGTGATGACGCGCCTGCGCGACAGGGGTGTCGGCACGCAGGTTCACTACATTCCGGTGCATAAACAGCCCTATTATATCCATCGTTATGGAGACCGGACCCTGCCCGGGGCCGAAACCTATTACGCCCGCGCCCTGTCGATTCCCTATTTTGTCGGCCTGCAACCAGACGAGCAGGCGTATGTCGTCGAGGCATTGCGGGAGGCCATAAAGCCCGAATAAGGCGTTGATGCAGAAAGACAACACTTGTCAGGATAGTGCATCGCCCTACTTGCGCACCGCCTCTGAAGCGGTAATATGCGCCGGATTCGGGGGAGTTGGTGGCGATGAATACAAGAAACCTGATTGCGGCGGTTGTCCTGTCCGCCCTGGCCTTTGTCGGCAGTGCGGTCTCTGCAAGTGCCGATGACGAACCGGCGTTTATCCGTTTCGGCGCAGGCTATTACGACATCAACGACAACGAAGATGCCGGTGAATTCCATTTCGAATACATTTCGGATACCAAATGGTGGGTGTTTACGCCAATGGTCGGCGTCATGGCGACGACGGATTCCGCCGCCTATGCCTATGCCGGTATCCGGCTTGATCTGTTTCTCGGCCGTCGCTGGGTGCTGACGCCGCAATTCGCACCAGGCCTGTATGAAGACGGTGATGGCAAGGATCTTGGTCATGTGATCGAATTCCGCTCGGCGCTGGAACTGGCCTACCGGTTCGACGATCGGTCACGCCTTGGCGTTTCGATCTATCACCTCTCCAATGCCAGCCTGGATGACAACAATCCGGGTACGGAAGTGTTGACCCTGCATTATTCGCTGCCCGTTCAGCGGCTGTTTGGC
>CAYGSU010000055.1:0-18980 GCA_964352715.1 uncultured Flavobacteriaceae bacterium
TCTTCATCGGTCAGTTGATCCTCGATCTGAAAGGCATCCTGCCAATCAAAAGCGGCGCGAGGTTCAGTCATTACAAATCCTAGAAATTGCGGTCGAATTACCGTCTATATAAAGAGTAAAGTTTTTTGGCACTCATCTTGATCAATGCTGACGTGCAGTTTTTCAGGCGTCATCGAGGCGAGGTGTCGGAGATTTACAGTAGGCAGACTTCTGGATCAGCTTGTCGCCACGGAACCGCAGAATGTCCATACCCCGCATTTTCTTGCGCTCACCAGCTACATCCATCGATAGAGTCCAGCTGGCCATGATCTTGTCGGTGCCAACTTCCGCGAAATAGTCTTCTCCATCGAATTGAATCTTGCCACGGTCGCCACACACAAGAGGCGTGAAGGCGGCGCGAATTGCATCCGGGCCAGTATGGGTGTCTCCCTTGCTGTCGTCGTAGACCGCATCGTCGGCGAAAAAGCCGACAACTCCATCGATATCCTGACGGTTAAACGCGTCAATGAAGGCCGCCGTAAGTTCCTTCAGTTCTGTTTGTCTGTCGCTCATTCTGCCCTCGTGTTTCAATCGTTTCCGAATTCCCTGCCATATCGGTGTCCGTCATGAACGGCCATGGCGATCGGGCCGGGGGCGACGCAATCGCCGATGCGTGTGACGCTTTGTATTCCGGCGTCGCCGAAGTCTGATTCCCGCGCCATCATGGCGTTGTAGATATCGAGCGTTGGCTCCTTCATTGTCACCATGACGCAAGAAGCACCCTCGACAACCTTCTTTGCGCCGGTCCAGACATAACTGAGATGAACGCCATCAGCGTCGATCCGATCGAGATTGTGATAAAGTGCGATATCGATCTTCAGTTCCAGAAGCCGCGCCATGACATGCGGAAACTCCAGTGTGAACTTGGAATAGGTGCCGACATCCGCTGCCGGCGTCGCAAGCGTTACCTGGCAACCCTCACGCGCCAGTTTTTCAGCGATGATGCTGCCCATGTAATAGTGCTCGTCGTCGAACACCACGACCGGGCCGGAAAGGGCGGCGCCTTCCATGATATCATCGGCAGTATAAACGGCGGCGCTGTCCCAGCCCTGTACGGGTTCGTTGTACTGTCTGCCCGTGCCGGTCTTGCGCCACCGCCCCCCGGTCGCGAAGACGACGTGTCCTATCCCGAATTCCAGGATTTGTTCAGAAGTCAACTTGCTCTCGAGATAGGTGCTGACATTACCCATCTGGCTTAGCTGGTACTCGCGGTAGTCAGCGACGCTTTTCCAGCTGGCGAGGCCGGGCATCGCGGCCTCCGTCAGTACACGTCCGCCGAGTGCATTCGAAGCTTCAGCCAGCGTCACGTCGACACCGCGTTTTGCCAGGGTCAGTGCGCATTCAAGGCCGGCAGGACCGCCGCCGACGATAAGAACGCTGTCATCTTTTTTCTTCGGCGGAACGGTCTCCGGATGCCAGCCGTCGACCTCTTTGCCGATGGTCGGGTTTTGCGTGCAGCGGATCGGCACGGACAGCAATACATTGGTGGTGCACATGTTGCACCCGATGCATTCACGGATGTCCTCGACGCGGCCTTCCTTGATCTTGGTCGGCAGAAACGGATCGGCGATGCCGGGGCGGGCGGCGCCAATCAGATCGAGCCGACCCTTCTTGATATCGCTGACCATCCTGTCCGGACTGACATAACGGCCGACACCAACGACGGGCTTGGTCGTAACCGTTTTCACGAAATCGGTATAGGGGCGCTGATAATCCGCTTCGAAGAAACGGGACTGGCCGCTATCGTTTGACCAGTCGCTGGTGTTGACGTCCCAAAGATCGGGAATCTCTGCCAGCATTTCGACAATGTCCTTGCCTTCGCCATCCCAGGTAAGGCCACCGTCGCCCATCATCTCGTCGACAGCGAAGCGCACCGCGACGCCGCATTTGTGGCCGACTGCATCCTTCGTCGATTCAAGCATCTCGCGAAACAACCTCACCCGGTTCTCCAGCGATCCGCCGTATTCGTCGGTCCGCCTGTTGTATCGGGGCATCAGGAACTGCATCGGCAGGGACAGATCATGGGCGACATAAACATAGACGATGTCAGCACCTGCCTGCATCGCCCGTTTCGCTGCATCGGCCTGCCATTTGATAACGTTACGGATGTCTTGCCGGTCGGCGGTTTTGGCGACATACGGGCCGTAGCTCCAGTAATGCGCCTGCGACGGGGCAATCGGATATTCCCGCGTGAACTTGTTGGCCGCTGACTTGCCCGCGTGAGACAGTTCGACACCAAACAACGCGCCATACTCATGACAGGCATCTACCATCCGCGCCAGAAAAGGAATATCGTCATCTGTGTAGAGCCGCATATGCGGCGATGGCGAATGGTCCCCGCTCGGATGGATCATGCATTCCTCAGTGCAGACAACGCCCCAGCCGCCTTCGGCCTTCATCCGGCGATAGGCGACTGCATGATCGGGATGCGTAAACCCCATGCCCGTCGCATGCGGTGTTTGATAGAACCGGTTCTTCGTTGTAACCGGGCCGATCTTTACCGACTCGAAAAGAAGGGCGTACGGAGCGGTGCTATCGTTCATTTTATGTAACCTGCCTGAAAGTTTTAGGTTTTATCTATTTGACAAAAAATTTTCCTTTAACGCAATTAAATATTCGATAAACTAAAGATCAATAAACCGGTCTCACAGACACTTGGCGCCCCTTTTTGGATCGTTCCAAGCGTTATTGGTCGTGCCATTTAGCCTTCTTGAGATCAGGTGATTGCTGAGTACGTCGAGAAATACAATGCGGGTACACACTGAAAGAAATCAAATGAGCCAGTTCCCTAATCTGTTTCAACCGATCGATATCGGAAGAATGACCGTCAAGAATCGGGCGTTTATTCCGGGCCATAACACGGCTCTGTCTGTCAAAGGTTTGGTCAGCGACGAGATGATTGCCTATCACGAGGCGCGAGCAGAATCCGGCGTCGGCATGCTGACGATGGAAGTCTCGACGGTGCATCCAACCTACGCACCCTTCGGCCGACTATCCGTTGTAACAGACGATTGTATTCCGGGCCTGAAACGAATGGCCGAGATGGGCAAACGCCACGATTGCCGAATTCTGGGCCAGCTTTTCCATCCGGGTCGCGTGTCGGCAGCCTCTGAAGACGGATCAATGATGCCGTCATATGCTCCATCTGAAACCCCGGACGAGTTTTACAAAAACGTCCCGATGCCGCTGACCAAGGCACAGATTACCGATATTATTGAACATTACGGACGCGGTGCGGCGCGCATGGCCGAAGGCGGGCTCGACGGGATCGAGCTTATTTCGTCGATGGGGTACCTGATTTCCCAGTTTCTGAATCCGCGGCTGAACAAGCGCACCGATGAGTATGGCGGCAGTGCTGAAAATCGCCTTCGGTTTCTCCGAGAAGTTATCGATGCGTGCCGCACCGGGGCTGGCGATGAGATCACACTCGGTATCCGGATTTCCGCGGACGAAATGGACGGCGAGGGTCTCAATCCCGGTGAGACGGTTGAGGCGCTGCAAGCGATCGAGGCGGACGGCAAGGTCGATTACTTCAATATTATCGGGTCGACGACGGCATCCTATGCAGGTTGGCTCGACATCATCCCGCACATGGTTCGACCGACAGGTTATCTGGCGCCCCTCAGCCGGCAGGTGAGGGATGCGGTGTCGCTGCCGGTGATGATCGCCGGCCGGATTAATTCTCCACAGGATGCAGAACGCATTCTGAAAGCCGGCGATGCCGACATGGTAGGCATTGTGCGGGGTCACATTGCGGACCCGCAGTTCATCAAGAAAGCCCGTGAAGGCCGGCCGGATGACATTCGCGCCTGCATTGCCTGCAATCAGGCCTGTATTGGCCACCGTTTGAAAGGGTTTCCGATCTCCTGCATCCAGCATCCGGAAACAGGGCGGGAGCTGCAATACTACAAGAAACAGAAAGTGTCTGAACCGAAGCGGGTGATGGTGATCGGCGGCGGGCCGGGCGGCATGAAGGCGGCGGTAACGGCCAGGCAGCGCGGCCATGACGTGACACTGTATGAAAAGGAGAGCCGTCTCGGCGGACAGGCACTTCTGGCGCAGCTCCTGCCGGATCGGTCAGAGTTCGGTGGCATCGTCACCAACCTGTCGAGAGAACTGGAGATAAACGAGGTGCCGGTTACAACCGGGGTCGAGGTTACCGCAGAAATGGTCGCGTATGAGAAACCGGACGCAATCATCCTCGCGACCGGTGCAACACCGCAATTGCCTGAGATTGAAGGCCTGGAAGAAGGTCATGTTGTCGACAGCTGGTCAGTCATTCGTGGCGAGGCGAATGTTGGTCAGAAAGTCGTGATCTGGGACTGGCGCTGCGACTGGGTGGGGCTCGGTCTTGCGCAGATGATGGCGCAGAACGGCTGCCATGTGCGGCTTGCCGTCAATGGCATGATGGCGGGAGAGCGCATCCCGAACATGGTGCGGGACTATGCAATCGGCGAGCTGCACAAACTTGGTGTCGAGATCATTCCCTATGTCCGCTTGTTTGGTGCCGATAGCGAAACCGTCTACTTCCAGCATGTTACCAGCGGTGAACCGGTGATCCTGGAGGGCGTCGATACGCTCGTCTCCCACCATGCACCCAGACGAAACGCGGCTCTTGCCGATGCGCTTTCCGACTACGGTGATCGACTTACACTGATCGGCGACTGCCTGTCTCCGCGCACGGCCGAAGAGGCGGTTCTGGAAGGACTAAAGGCGGCGATGGCCATCTGATCTCGATAAATTCCATAGACATAGAATGAAAAGTGAAATATATTTTTCTTTTAAAGAAAAAAATCTGGAACTTGGAGGAACGAATGAAGAAAAGAATTGAAGATGCAATGGTAGGTGAACTGAAGCAGTTCGCGAATGAAACCGGTGTCACACGCCGTGACTTTATGCAGAAAGCAGCGGCGCTCGGTTTGTTAGCCGCGGCACCAACCGTGTGGTCGAGCCGAGCCAAGGCCGCGGCCCAGAAAGGCGGCCAATTGAGAGCCGGAGTACTCGGTGGTGCATCTACTGATAGTCTGGATCCGCGCGATACGATCGGTACGGAACACATTTCCGCCTCGGCGTTGACGGTCTACGAGACGCTTACAGAAATGGATGCAGCCGGTAATGCTGTGCCCATGTTAGCGGAAAGCTGGGATGTATCTGATGATGGATCGGACTGGACGTTCAATCTGAAGAAAGGGGTGACATTCCATAACGGCAAGGAGATGACAGCTGAGGACGTGATTTGGAGCTTCAGACATGTTTCCCAGGAAGACACGAGATATCCTGAAGGCAAGCAGATCATTGGCAACTTCGAAACAATGGAAGCTGACGGAAAGTATACTGTACGTTTTAAGCAGAAACAGGCGAACCTTGACCTGCCTATTCATTTCAGCCCGCCCGGTATGTATGTAGTTCCTGCGGAGACAACAGACTTTTCTGCGGGTATCGGCACCGGCCCTTATACTTTGGAGTATTTTGAAGCCGGCGTTCGGTTTGCTGCGAATAGGTTCGACAATTACCATGCCGATACTTGGTTCGATGAGGTCGAATACGTCAACATCGCTGACGCTACAGCACGCGCAAATGGTCTGATCACGGGAGAGCTGGACGTGATCACGAAGCCGGAATACAAAATTGCCGATCGAATCAACAATGCGCCAAATCTTTCGATTTGGAATGTTGAAGCGAACCAGCACTATACGACGCCGATGCTGGTCGATAAGGAGCCGTTTACAGATAATAACGTTCGGCTTGCGATAAAATACGCGATAGATCGTGAGGAGATATTATCAAAAGTCTTCGCCGGGTTTGGGTATGTCGGAAACGATCATCCGATCGGTCGGAATCAGCAATTCTACAATTCTGACCTTCCGCAGCGGTCTTATGATCCGGAAAAGGCAAAATGGCATTTGAAGCAGGCAGGCTTGACTTCAATTGACGTGGAACTGAACGCATCCGACGGCGCTTTCACGGGATCGAACGATGCGGCAACCCTGATGCAGGAATCTGCAAAGGCTGCTGGTATAAACATCACGCCGAAACGTGTCCCGGGGGATGGTTACTGGTCAGAAGTATGGACTAAAGTGCCGTTCTGCTTCTGCTACTGGAACGGTCGTCCGACGGTAGACTGGATGTTTTCGCTTGGCTACGTTGGCAAAGATTCATGGAACGATACGAATTTCCGGAGCGCACAACTGGATGAGTTGATTACTAATGCGCGAACGGAAAAGGACCTGGATAAACGCCGTCAGATGTATTTCGATGCTCAGGAGATTGTACACAACGACGGCGGTACGGCCATTTTCGCCTTTGGCTCGCATGTCCACGGTGTGTCGGACAAACTCGTCAGAGTCGATGACAATATGGGAGGATCCTATGCGCTTGACGATTTGCGCTTTGCAAAACGCTGGGCATTTGCAGGGTAGCTTTGTTGTCTTGCATCAAGTTTCATTGATACGATCGACGATATCTACGGCGGCGGGCAATGTCCCGCCGCCGTTTCTTTCGCCTAAGAAACCAAGTGCCCGACTTTGACTGTCTATGACTACACCTGATCCTGATAACGGTTTAGGACTGTAAAGCGAAAGACCTGAATCTTTTCAATGCGACCGCATAGTACACCGCAATACAGATAATTGATCATTGCTGGCTTCCCATGCTGGCCGATCGTGGAAACGGTGACTACAACCCGCCAGTTTTGACGCTGCACAACACCGCCTATCGGATCGAGGCCGGCCACCACATTCGGCTTTCGCTTTCTGCATCATACTGGCCGATAATTTGGCCAACAGCGGAAGATCCGGGCCTTGAGATTGATATGGCGGAAACAAGCCTTTTCCTGCCGGTCAGAAAGCCCGAACACAGCACAGTCGATCCACATATCCCGGATCCGGTTGTCCCGCCCGGATCGCCGAACCAGATGGTGCTCGAGGCTGGAGACCTGACACGCGTGGTTGAGGCAGAAGGCTCCCCCGTTCGCCGATCCGGTTGGGAGCAGGGGTTCTCGAAGGTCATGCACACAGACATCGGTTTGGCCTTTGGCTTTGAAACAAAAGGCGAGCATTCCCTTCGGTCAGAATATCCGCTATCGGCAAATACGCGCTTTGATCATCGTTTTAATTTTGAACGAGAAGGTTGGCAGGTCGACGTCGTTTCGTTTGCGGAACTCTCTTCGGATGCTGTTTCGTATAAAATGAAAGGGTCAGTCCAAGTCATTGAGAACGGGGAAACGATTTTCGAGCGTGTCTGGTCCCGCTAGTGCCGTGCCGCTGCGGGTAGTGATGCGTAAACTTGTAAAGTTCCGTGTTGCTTACAAGCCGTCGGCATTGATACGGGATAAGTTTCCCTTCTTATCGTATTCATACCCTTGATACGCTATCCGCAGGGCACGCTTGTCGATCTTGCCGGTTGTGGCGTGCGGAATGGAATCGACGACCTTGATCGCATCGGGCAACCACCATTTTGGCGCGGAAAGAAGGATGTGCTCTTTGATCTCATCCAGAGTGATGCTTTCGCCACTTTGAAGGCGCAAAATCAGCAGGGGCCGCTCGTTCCAGCGCGGATGTGGTAAACCGATAACGGCTGCCTCGGCGACCGCCGGATGAGTCGAAGCGAGAGATTCCAGCGTTTGTGAGCTGATCCATTCACCGCCGGACTTGACCATGTCCTTGAGCCTGTCGACCACTTTGAACCGACCGAACTGATCGATAGAGATCACATCACCGGTCTTGAACCAGCCGTCTTCTGTGAAGGCGCTTGAACTGGCGGCTTCATCCTCGAAATAGCCGGAAATGACGAAGTGGCCATGGCACTCCATTTCGCCCGGCGTTTTTCCATCGTGTGGCACTAACTGGCCGGACTCGGACCGGGCGCGCACCGATACACCGTAGAACGGGCGGTGGCTGCGCCCTATTTCCAATTTCGCATCCGGGTCTGCTCCTAAGAAATCCGGTCCATCGAAACCAGTGGCAAGGCCTGTCGTTGTCTCGGTCATTCCGAAGCCGCAACGATGATCGAGGCCAGCGTCGTGTAGGCGTTTTAGAAGCCCACGGGTTGGCGTGCCGCCGCCGAAACCAATCAGTTTCAGTGATTTCGGATTTCCGTTGTGTAGCTTCAGATGATCCAGGTAGGAAAGCCAAATCGTCGGCACGCCAAAAGCGACGGTAACGGCTTCACTTTCAATAAGGTCTGCCAGTTTTTCGCCTGCCATTTGTGCACCCGGCAGAACGAGTTTTGCGCCCGCTATCAGAGCCTGATGCGCTTTGCACCAACCGTTCACATGAAACATGGGCACTGCCGGTAAAACACAGGCTTGCGGATCAATGCCAGTCTGACCGGATGCCAAACCCGTCAGGCAATAGAGCAGAGTTGATCTGTGCGAGTAGAGCGCGCCTTTCGGGTCTCCGGTGGAACCGGACGAGTAACATAGCGATGAAGCGGCACGCTCATCGAAAACTGGCCATTCATCGACCCCTACGATATCGGCCAGGAGTTCGCTGTAACTCAAAACGTTAAGGCGACCAATAGTAGGCGCCGGGTCACCGTCCAGTACGACGACGGTTTCCAGGCTTGGGCACTGTTCGCCTAGCAACTCGATCCGGCTTAGTTGGTCGCGATCCACAAACGCGATCCGGTTCTTTGCCTTGTTAGCGATGAATGCCAGTTGGTCATCGCTGTATCGGATATTGAGTGTGTGGCATACGGCGCCGATACCCGGGAT
This sequence comes from uncultured Flavobacteriaceae bacterium, assembly GCA_964352715.1. Taxonomy (GTDB): domain Bacteria; phylum Pseudomonadota; class Alphaproteobacteria; order UBA8366; family Aestuariispiraceae; genus JAVKBW01. The sequence goes on from CAYGSU010000055.1 coordinate 8,753, forward strand.
GGCAAAATAAAGGTCAAGGTGAGGTAGTGTGTTCCAAGCGAGCGTTGCGAGACATTCTCCGGGTTCGACATTGAGGCGCGCACGCAACGCGGCTGCCGTTTTCCTGCATCGCGCTTCGAACCCGACAAATGTTGTTCGGTCGAGTCCACCGTCCAAACGCCGGGCGACGATTTCCTGATAGGGAAATGCATTTGCTGCATGGGTTACAATTGATGACAGGAGCAGTGGTTGCTCCATCATCTTCGCCATGCGTATGTCGCTCGACAGGATCGTGTCTTTCATTAACGTTTTTCTTGAAAAAATATTTTCATATTATGAAATATATCGTAAACTGATTATCGTTGAAACACCAAACTGTTCGCAATCGATCGGAAGCAGGAAAGCGCATGGAAATGGATCAGTTCGTTACGGTTAGTCGATGGCCGGTTGATCCCAGAATAGGGATCGTTACCCTCGATAATCCTCCTGTCAATGCGATGAGTGTTGGTGTGCCGAGGGAGATTCTTGAGGCGGTCAAAAGGCTCAATGCAGACGAAACTGTATCGGCAATTCTATTCACGGCGGGCGGTAGCGGTGTTCTTGGTGGCGCAGATATCAAGATGCAAGGAAAACCCTGGCCGGAGAACGAGCCCAACCTGATACGTCTGATTGACACCATAGATCGGAACGAAAAGCCGATTGGTATTCTATTTCGCAGGACGGCCCTTGGCGGTGGCTTGGAAATAGCGATGGCCTGTCGGTACAGAATTGCAACACCTGGAACCAAAATCGGACAACCCGAAGTAAAAATTGGTATTCCGCCTGGCGCGGGTGGCACCCAACGCCTGCCGAGGCTGGTCGGTGCGGAAAAAGCGCTGTCTATGATTGTATCCGGCGATCCTATTTCAGTCGAAGAAGGGGAACGGATTGGCTTAGTGGATCGGATCGTCTCGGAAGACAAGGCGGAAGATGATGCGGCTGCCTTCCTCATTGAAACGCTTTCCGATAAAGAGCAGCGGCCGAAAACCAGCGAACGACATGCCGCTGTCGAAGATCCGGGCATTTTCGAAGCCGAACGCGATCGCGTTGCCCATAAGTTTCGTGGTCAGGTCGCGCCGATGGCTTGTATCGACTGTGTCGAGATTGCCACGAAAACTGACTTTCATGAAGGTTTCGCTTATGAGCGAAAGCGGTTTCTGGAATGTGTTTCATCCTCCGAAGCGGCAGCATTGCGCCATGTATTTTTCGCAGAGCGGCAGGCTAAAAAAGTACCCGGAATTGGCAAGGATATAAAACCGGTCAACATTGAAACGGCTGCGGTCATTGGTGCCGGAACGATGGGGGCAGGGATCGCTATCTGTTTCGCAAACGCCGGTATCCCCGTCACACTGATCGAGCAGAAGGAAGACGCTCTGGAGCGCGGTATGACGCGCATCAGGGATAACTTTGCCGGCCAGGCGAAAAAGGGCCGACTTTCTGACAGCGAAGCGGTCCGCAGGACTAGTCTTGTTTCCTCAGCGCTTTCGCTGGATTCCGTAAGAGACGCCGATGTGATCATTGAAGCTGTGTTTGAAGATATGGAGGTTAAGAAAGCCATCTTCTCCGACCTTGCACGATATGCAAAAGCGGGCGCTGTGTTGGCTTCAAATACCTCCTATCTGGACGTGAATGATATTGCTTCTGCTACAGGCGGCCGGGAAGGAGAGGTGCTGGGCATGCATTTCTTCAGTCCCGCTCATATCATGAAGCTGCTCGAAGTCGTCCGCGGCTCGAAAACCTCCGACGAGGCGCTTGTGACCGGCCTCAAGCTTGGAGAGAGGCTTGGGAAGACAGCGGTGGTCTCAGGTGTTGGGCATGGCTTCATCGGAAACCGGATGTTTTATCAGTACAATCGCGAAGCCGAGTTTCTGCTCCAGGAAGGAGCCACTGTCGATCAGGTCGATAATGCGCTTAAGCAGTTTGGTATGGCGATGGGGCCTTTCGCTGTTCGGGACCTTGCGGGCCTCGATATCGGCTGGGCCATGCGGAAGTCGACGGCTCATCTTCGCGATTCCAATCAGCGCTATTCAAAAGTCGGGGATGTAATCTGCGAAAAAGGCTGGTTTGGGCAGAAAACCGGCAGAGGCTTCTATCTTTACGAAGATGGTAAGCCCAAGCCTAACCCTGACCTAACTGCCATTATTGCAGAGACTGCGGTCGAGGCCGGAATCGTGCCGGGAAAGGTTTCGGATGATCGGATCGTTGAGCGTTGCTTGTACGCATTGGTAAATGAGGGTGCCAGAATTCTGGAGGAAGGAATTGCCATGCGTGCGAGCGACATCGATCTGGTCTATATCAACGGCTACGGCTTTCCGCGCTGGCGAGGCGGTCCCATGCATTGGGCCGACGACCTGGGTTTGGCAAAGGTGCTGGGGGCTATCACCTACTTCAATGAAGGTCACGACTTCTGGAAGCCGGCGCCTTTGCTGGAGCAATTGGTCCGGCAGAACAAGACTTTTGCAGACTGGGACAGGGAGAATGCATCGTGAGCCGTGAAGCCGTTATCGTATCCACCGCGCGGACACCGATCGCTAAAGCGTTCCGCGGTGCATTTAATGTAACCCACCCACAGACATTGGGGGGGCATGTGATGAAACATGCCGTCGAACGGGCGAAAATTGATCCTGCTGAGATCGAAGATGTGATCTTTGGCTGCGGCGTAACCGAAGGCGTAACCGGATTTAACATCGCACGGGCATCAGCGATACGGGCCGGTGTGCCGCCAACGGCGGCCGGGCTTGTTGTATCACGACATTGTGCGTCAGGTCTGCAGGCGATAGCGAATGCGGCACAGTATATCGTGATGGAGGGGGCGCCCGTCGTGCTGGCAGGCGGGATCGAAGCGGTCACGATGGTGACACAGAACCGGCGTGGCGGATACAAGGATGAAGAATGGATTATGGCGAACAAGCCGGATTTGTTTATGCCAATGATCGATACTGCCGATATTGTAGCGGAACGCTATGGCGTATCGCGTGAAATGCAGGATGAGTATGCGCTGCAAAGCCAACAGCGTACGGCGGCAGCCCAGGAAGCCGGTCGCCTCGATGAAGAGATCGTACCCGTCACCACCAGGAAGCAGGTGAAAAACACGGATACCGGGGAAACGTCACTCGAAGAAGTGACAATTTCCAGTGACGAAGGCAATCGTCCGTCTACCACGCTGGAATCGCTTGCGACGCTGGAACCGGTTATGGGGCCGGACAAATTCATAACGGCTGGGAATGCCAGCCAGTTATCGGACGGTGCGTCTGCTTGCGTGGTGATGGAAGCGAAAGAGGCGTCTCGACGTGGCCTGGAACCGCTCGGTGTCTATCGCGGAATGGCCGTTGCCGGACTGGAACCGGATGAAATGGGTATCGGGCCTGTTTATGCCATTCCAAGGCTACTGGAACGTCACAATCTTTCGATCGATGACATTGATCTTTGGGAGCTGAATGAAGCCTTTGCGGTGCAGGTTGTCTATTGCCGCGACAAACTCGGCATCCCGAACGAACGGCTTAATGTAAACGGCGGGTCGATATCCATCGGCCATCCATTCGGAATGACAGGCGCTCGTCTGACGGGTCATGCTCTGATTGAAGGCCGTCACCGAGGCGCCAAGCACGTGGTCGTCTCAATGTGTATTGGCGGTGGTCAGGGTGCTGCGGCCCTGTTCGACGTTCGTTGACAGGTCTGTCATGGCGTCAATAATCGATCGCAGGACAATAGATTTTCTTCTCTTCGATGTTTTGAATGTCTCGGGCATTTGTGGTCACGGCCGGTTTTCGGACCATGATCAAGAATCGTTGTCAGCAGTATTGGATCTTGCGCAGAAGATTGCGGAGGAGGATCTCTGGCCGCATTCACAAAAAACAGATGTCGAGGAGCCCTATCTGGAAAACGGACAGGTTCGTATATTACAGGAAGTGAAGGACGCACAGGGTATCTTTCGTGAGGCCGGTTTCTTTTCGGCGCATTGCGATTACGAGTTGGGTGGAATGCAGCTTCCCGTATCCGTCAATAATGCCTGTAACGGCATGTTCAAGGGCGCCAACGTAGCTGCCCATAGTTACATGTCTCTTACGCGCGCTGCAGCCAATCTGCTCGAGGTGCACGGGAACGAAGAGCAGAAAAAGCTGCTGATGCTTCCCATGTTGCAAGGACGGTATTTCGGGACAATGTGCCTGTCGGAACCGGATGCGGGGTCATCCCTGTCGGACCTTAAAACCAGGGCGGTACAGAAAGAAGACGGTACATTTGCAATTACCGGCAACAAGATGTGGATCAGCGCGGGGGATCATGATGCATCGGAAAACATCGTCCATCTTGTTCTGGCGAGGTTGCCCGATGCACCGGCGGGCGTAAAGGGTATCTCTTTGTTCGCGGTGCCAAAAGTCAGGGTGGAAACCGATGGGTCTCTCGGCGAACGCAATGGCGTCACTGTAGCAGGTCTTAATCACAAGATGGGATATCGGGGCGTAAGCAACTGCCTGCTGAATTTCGGAGAATCGAAACCGGCCGTCGGGACCATGGTAGGAGAACCTAACAGAGGACTGACCGCCATGTTTCATATGATGAACGAGGCCCGCATCAGTGTCGGGATCGGTGCAGCCATGCTTGGGTCAGTCGGGTATCGTATCGCATTGGACTATGCGAAGGAACGCCGGCAAGGCCGGCGGTTCTCTGAAAAAGAACCGACTTCCAAGCCAGTCGCGATTATAGAGCATCCGGATGTGCGACGGATGTTAATGAAGCAGAAAGTCTATACCGAAGGTGCGATTGCATTGTGCCTTTATGCAGGAATGCTGGTCGATCGCCATGCAGTGGCAAATGACGAGGCAGAACGACAACGGTTGACCGACCTGCTCGACATTGTAACGCCAATCGTCAAGGCCTGGCCCTCCGAATTCGGGCTTGAGGCAAACAAACTGGCGATCCAGGTATTGGGTGGATATGGATACACGCGAGATTTTCCTGTCGAGAAACTGTATCGGGACAATCGCCTTAACATGATACACGAGGGAACCAACGGTATTCAGGCGCTCGACCTCCTTGGCCGAAAGGCGATCATGAACAATGGCAGGGCGTTTGACGCATTGGTTAAGGAAGTTCAGGAAACGGCGGCTACCGCGCAAGGTACGGACTACGCTGACTACGCCGAAACCTTGTTAACCCTGTTCGGGAAGGCGGCTGCGCATGCTGCGGCAACAGGAAAGGCTATTGCACAAGGGAAAGCAGAACATTCTCTGGCATTGGCATCACCTTTCCTTAACGGTCTTGGGCATCTTGTGGTTGGTTGGCTGTGGCTCAGGCAAGCACTTGCTGCTGATACGGCTATACCGGAAAACAAGGATATCGATTTCCTGCAGGGAAAACTGGCGGCCTGCAGATGGTTTTTCGAGCAGGAAATTCCCGAAGCGGTTACCTGGCTTGAAAATGCTGCCCGGTCGCCGGATACCTTATTGGGTGTTCCTGAAAACGGTCTGTAGCGGTTCAGTTCAGTTGCCGTTGTCCATTGTATTCGTCATCAAGACGATGAACTTGGCAGGCGATTTGAGAATCTTCTCAGGACCATGCGGTGTGCGCCCGTCAAAGATAAGGGTGTCGCCTTCACGGATATCGAATTGACGCGTACCGTAGCGGTATGACATGTCTCCTGACAGCATATAGAGAAACTCCATGCCATTATGGGTGAACGTCGCGCGCTGCTTGCTTTGTTCTTCCAGAGTGATGAGGTATGGTTGGAAAGCGTGAACCTGGCCGGTGTTGTTAGCCAGTAATTCGTAGGTATGCCCGCCGCTCTTGCCGGGCCTGGCCATCAGCATACCCTTACCCTTGGGTATGTGATAGAGCTGTCCTTCATCATCAAAACCTTTGAAAAACGTTGATATTGGCACGCCAAGACTCGAAGATATCTCGCCCAGCGAATGCAGTGTCGGTGAAACCTGTGCGTTTTCAATCTTGGATAGATTGCTGACAGAAATACCGGTTGCAGTTGATAGTTCCGCAATAGTCATGCCGACAAAACGGCGCCTCTCGCGGATCTGTTGGCCGACAAAGGTTGCGACATCCAGTTCCGCTTCAGTCACTTCCGGATCTTTGGAAATGTCACCAGCTGTCGATTTTTTCTTGCTCATGTCTAGCACTCTGAATCTTTGACTTTTTCACTGTATAGACTTTCCGTTGGGACAAGCAAAGACTGCTTTGCGCGATAGCAGTCCGCTACTGGATTATTGATATATGCAACTCGATTCCTCTGGTTTTGTGGAAGACAGGAACTAAAAGGGAAAACAGTCGTGGGTAATTTGTCTGTTGAAGCCGGGCGAGAACGCATCCAGGTTCAACCGCTGTCCCGCGCCGTTGGCGCGGAAGTTGTTGGTGTTGACCTTTCACAGGACGTTAGCGACATCATTGTGGATGAAATTCGTCAGGCTTTGGGCGAATACGGCGTTCTGCTTTTCCGGGACCAGAATTTGTCCCCTGAAGACCATGTTGAATTCGCCCGAAAGTTTGGACCAATCAACGTCAACAAGTATTTCCACCCGGTCGAAGGGCATCCCGAGATCGCAAAGGTCATCAGGCGTCCTGAGGAGAAGGGCGTGACTGGCGGATATTGGCATACCGACCATTCCTACGATCAGACGCCGGCAATGGGATCGGTCTTTGTCGCGCGCGAGATACCGCCGGTTGGCGGGGATACGTTGTTTGCCGGCATGTTTGCGGCGTATGACGCACTCTCGGATGGCCTGAAATCGGTTCTGGAGAGGCTGTGGGCCTGGCATTCAGACGCGGTATGTCCGGAGGTTGGCGACCCTTCCATGCACGAGGATTTCAACGGACGGCTTAAACTGGTCCAGGCCAATTGTGTCTGGGCCAAGCATCCGGTGGTTATCCGGCACCCGATTTCCGGGCAAAAGGCCTTGTACGTTAACAAGGGTTTCACGCATTCGATCGATGGGTGGTATCTTGAGGAATCTAGAATGCTGCTTGAGTTTCTATTCGAACATGGCAGTTCACTCGGCTTCACCTATCGACATCGATGGAAAGCCGGAGATGTCGCGTTCTGGGATAACCGGGCGACCTGGCACCGCGCAATGGATGATACCGAGGGGTATTTGCGCGTTCTCCATCGAATTACGATTGACGGCGAACCGCTGTCAGCAGCAGCAGATACTGCGTGACAACCCAAATTCCAGCGCTACCCGGCCACATTCGGCATTGGTGTATAGTGCAGTTCACCAGTTCGCATTGTCTCAAGTAGCGCGTCCTTACCACCAAGACTTTCAATGCGTTTGGCTTGATCGGCGAAGGTGAGTTTGCTCGCCCCTTCCGGATCGAGGTGCTTGCGAAGACGTGCGTCACATTCAGCCGGACATTTACTTAAGCCGGGTTCGAAGAAAGATCGGTTGTCTCGAAAGGGTCGGTTTCCAGATCGAACAATTGCGGTTCATATCCGGCGAAATGTGCGTATTTCCAGTTTTTCCATCGTAGCATCGTCATGCCGGTAATCGCGCCGTAGTCGTGGTAGCCGGATATGGATAATGAGGATGTTTGGTTTCGTCGTTGCCTGCGTTACTCAGCTGCAACTTCCGAAATTATACCCGATATGTAATCCTGTATGCGCCCGTTCATGGTGGTCGCCAGCAAGTTCGCAAAATGGACGGTGCCTTTGTCCCAATACGATGCAAACCTGCCACCGTCATAGGCGCTTGCTTCCCGACCGCGTTGAAGCATCTGGCAGATGCCTTCGTCTTCCCCATTGAGCGCTGTCCAGGTGTCCTCATTGAGAGTGCGGAACTCAGCGTGTTCGTCCGTTTCTGCAGCATCGCTGACATAGTAGAACAGCATCCGCATTTCTGTCCGGTTGACGGCAAGCGGCTTAAAAATGGCGATGGCCATTGATGACGGATACACAGCGCATCCGAAAGTCGGGAATGTTACAGTGAAGCGGGCCTTTCTGGGATTTTCCGAAAATCCTGGAAAATCTGGCAATCCCTCGCCACGACCGGCACGGCTCAATACATAGGTGCTTTTGAGTGCCGTGCGGTCCGGCTCCATCGCATATCTTTCGTGTTTATCCATAAGGTCGTTGAGGTCCGGATGGATAGAAAAGACATGATAGTTGTCACAATAGTTCTCGACTGCCAGCTTCCAGTTTGCATCGAAATAGAAGGACTTGATGGCGCCCAGGCGGAATGCGGCAAAATCATGCATGGCCATATACTCTGTCGATGGCGCAAACCAGTCTTCTATGGACGGTGCATCGCCGCTTAGGTTCACGAACACCCAGTCATGCCATACGCCGCACCGGACTTTGAACAGCGAGCAGTGATATTCAGGGTCGTCGCCTCTGTCGTGTTTTTCTGGCCCATGAAAGTGCGGTCGCTGTCTCAAACTACCGTCTATGTTGAATGACCAGGCGTGATAAGGGCAGGTAATATGTCGCTGTTTCTTCGCCGCTTCGTTTACAAGCCGGGAACCCCGATGAGGACAGACATTCATGAACGCAAGGACGGACCCGTCCTTTCCACGAACCATTATCAAAGGCTCTCCGGCCACATCGACAGGCGCTATGTCGCCCGGCTTCGGAATTTCGCTGAGCGATATCGCGTAAATCCAACTGTTTCGAAACGCGGATTTCCGTTCCTTCTCGAAAAAGTCAGTCGATGTATAGGTATGGTTCGGTAATCCACGTGCACTACCTAAATCTACTCCGGCATTTCGACTTTGCCAGGTATCCAAATCCGTATAGGCGTTCATGATGTTCTGTTTCCGGCTCAGTCGTTCGCTTTGGCGAGTGCTACCAGTTCGACCTTGAATGTTTCGACCGGCAGGTCTGCCCTCATGGCGAAGCAGGTCGATGCGCTGGGTCGAAGGTGCTCTGCGAGCGTCTCTCCAACTTCATCAAAAATTTCTTGCTCTGAATAATACAGTTGTACCTGCAAAAGGTCTGACAGGTCGGAACCAAAATGCTTCAGCGCTTTTTCAACCGCACGAAACGCTTCACGCAGTTGTTCATTGGCGTCCGGCGATACTTCCCCTGTTGCGAAATTTGTTCCGGAGCAGCCGGAAACGTAGATGACGCCATTATGTTTCTTAGCTTTGGAAAAGCCATATTCATCCTCGTATTTCGAGCCGATGAAAAAAGTGTCTTCTGTCGATTGAGGCACGGTCTTCTCCTTAGCTCTTGTAGTGAGGTGCAATCCGGTCGAGCCGGCGCAGCAATGCCGGCCATTCGTACACACCAGGCGCCGCGACTTCCGTATCCTGCGCAGCAACCGTATCAGCCAGTTCCGGCGCAAGAGTACGATAGGGTCGACCCATATTGTGAAGGTTGGTTGCGATACGGCAGCAATATATCAGCCAGTACATTCTCATGAAGGCTTCTGGAATTGAACGACCCACCGTCGTGAGGCCATGATTCCGCATGATCATGAAGTTCTTGTCGCCCAGGCACTGTGCGATGTGCTCGCGCTCGCCGAGGTCAAGCGATACGCCTGCATAGTCGTAATAAACGATATCGTTGTGGAAGAAACCTGTCTCGCCGGATACCTGCGGCAGACCACCTTCCAGGCAGGAGATTGCGACGCCTTCCGGCGTATGCGAATGGACGACGCATTCGACCTCCGGACGCGCCTCGTAGACAGCACCGTGGATCACGAAGCCGGCCTCGGCGACGTCGGAATCACCGTCGAGAATGTTGCCCCCGATATCGACCTTCGAAACATTCGATGCGGTTGCTTCGTCGTAGAGCAAGCCCTGAGAGTTCATCAGGAATTCATTCTTCGAGCCGGGAACCCGGGCGGTAATATGATTCCAGACCAACATAGTCCAACCGAAATGTTCGGCCAGTTGTAAAGCGGCTGCGAGGTTGACCCGTTGTGCCCATTCTGCATCAGTGCAGCCATCAGGACGTTGGGATTTTAGTGAATGGACACTCATGATGTTCTCCCTTGTTTTGTTGGCAGCTACTCGGCGGCGGCAGCGGTTGGTGTCGGGTCGAGATACCGCGCATAAGCATCAATCGTGTTGCGATTGAAGAAAACAACCGCCTGCTCTCGCGGCGGCAAAAGCCGGTTTCGATCCATGATGCCGGTGCGCAATCCTTCCTGTTGAATAGCGGTCGCGTTTCCGTCTTCCGTGAATGTTTGTTCCCAAAGCGCGATCCATTGCTCGACACGGCTAACGTCCGCACCGTCTTCAATGAAATAATGAACCGTCTGTCGCG
>CAYGSU010000055.1:19080-23547 GCA_964352715.1 uncultured Flavobacteriaceae bacterium
TCGACACGGCTAACGTCCGCACCGTCTTCAATGAAATAATGAACCGTCTGTCGCGTCGTTTCAGGGCCTGTCGGACGCATTTGCGACAGGATCATGAGATCGTCCTGCTGGAGATACAGAAAACCAGGAAAAATGTTGAAAGAGCGATAGTTGTTTGCCCGAAGTGTTGTGGTGCTTTCCCACGTTTTCGGCACAAAGCGATTGAACATATACCGGTTGCGGAATTCGGTAACGACAGTCTTGATATCGGAATCGTAGGCAGCCGAAAATGAACCGGAGTGAATATTGTCACAATGGTAACACTCTACGAAATTATCGTACCACATCTTCCAGTTCGACGGTACGTCGTGAACGGTTTCTTGATAAAACCGGTAGCGCCCGGGTTCCAGCACCATTCCGTTAGTTTCAGCGTCTTCATTGATGCCGGGATAACTATCGGTAAACCTCGGCGCCTGTACGTCAACGTTGACAAGGATCGCATCGCCAAAGCGATCGACAGAAACGGGAAGTAGTCCCAGCTCCTCTTTTTTCAAGGATGGATCTTCGTTTCCTCCGGGGGCAGCAGCCAGGGCACCGTTTAGTCTGTAGGACCATGCGTGGTATTTGCAAACGAGCGCTCGGCATTTCGATCTGTTTTCTTCTGCGACACGATATCCACGGTGCCGGCAGACATTGACAAAGGCGTGCAGTTCTCCGTCTTCCGCGCGCGTAACGACAACAGGAACGTCGCCCGCGTTCGCCACCATGACGTCCCCTTTCTGGGAGACGGATTCCGCCGGGCCGACATACTGCCAGTTGCGGCGATAGATAGCTTTCAGGTCGAGTTCATGTATTGCCGAGTCGACGTAGTACGAAGCCGGCAATCCTAACGAGTGATCAAGGTCATCGCGCAGTTGATCCGGATTCACGGCGAAGGTGTTAGTTTGATGCATGGTATATCCTCCTATTCGGCCGCGATGGCGCTACCGGGCCCGTCGTCAACCAGGTGTTCTTTGTAAGCGCTCCAGATATGCGAAAGCATGAATTGTGAGAGTTCTTCACGGTTCGATACATAGCGGAAGGGCTGTGCCCGGCCGGTACGCAGATTCTTCTGCTGCACGACGGTGGCATCCGCATCTTCACTGAAGGTTTTGTCCCAAATTTCAATCCAGCGATCGACCCGGGCTGTATCGGCACCTTCCTCGATGAAATAGTCAGCCGTGAACACACACGATTCTGGGCCGGTCGGGGTCAGCTTGCCGAAGTACCACATGTCATCCTGGCGCACGGTCTGGAAACACGGAAACGCCTGGACTGAGCCATAGTGCGAACCAATTAATGCATCGGGATCGTTGTTGGTGGCGCTCTTGAAGGAGTAAGATGTCAGCTTGCCTTCGGTTCTGGTGCTGTAGGTGCCGCTATCCGTATTGAACGCGTCACTGAAACTTTTGTCGTGGATGGACGGGCAGTGATAGCACTCCGTTCCGTTATCGTACCAAAGCTTCCAGTTCGATGCCTGCTCGGTGGTGATTGTCCGGTAGAGGCGATATCGGGAAACATCCGTATTCATGCCTGCTTTTGCCGCAAAGGCATCCAGTGTCGGATGTGCGACCCGCAGAGGCGGAGCTGCGGGATCTGCATTCACGAAAACACCCAGCCCGAATGTATCGACGGATACTTTCAGCAGCCCGAATTCGGTTTTGTCGAAACCAGTTTCCTTGTCTGTGTCCGGCGCATTGGCGAGATCGCCGTTCAGTCGATAGGACCAGGTGTGATATCGGCAGACAAAAGATCGGCAGTTCCGCTTGTCGCCTTCTATAACCGTGTACCCACGATGCCGGCAGATATTGACGAAACCGTGCAGTTTCCCATCTTCGGCGCGGGAGACGGCGACCGGAATGCGACCGATCGTGCCTGTAACGACATCGCCTTTCTGCGACAGTTTTTCCAATGGAGCGAAATATTGCCAGGTATTGTGGAACATCGCATCGAGTTCGAATTCGTAGACCAACGGGTCCCAGTAGGTGTGAATTGGCAGGCTTCGATGAGCCGCCAGTTGCTGTTCGACTTCGTCGATGTTCAGTCCGAGATCGGTCGCAGTAACAGGCTTCACCCTAGTTGTCCTTTTTTCTATATCAAACATTTGTGCAAATTTGTTCGATATAGTATACAATACATTCAATGCCCTCGCAAAGACGAATCTCTTCTAAAAAGAAAAATATTTTTCTATATAGGAAACTGTAAATGCCGGAAGGTAGCGATCCAATCAGAACGCAAGCCCGTCGCATTGATGATGCGGCGAATACTAAAATGGGCGACGAAATCCGCCAATTGCGCCAGGCAAAGGGGTTCACGCTTCGGGATCTTGCGCGCCTATCAGGCCGGTCTCTCGGTTATTTGAGTCAGATCGAACGAGGATCGGTGCAACCGTCGCTGGCGACCTTGAAGAACATTGCCGATGCGCTTGGCGTTGAGGTGAACTGGTTTTTCCCGTCGGAAGCCGGAATTGACAATCGTGAAAGAGGCGTTGTCGTACGATCCCAATCGAGGCGGCGTCTCAGCCATGCCTATTCATTCGATACTGAAGCCCTTGGCTACGAAGACTTTCTCCTGTCAGGAAACCTTGATCAGGACCATGTGATGGGGCTTTCCCGTGTCTCACCCAACGGTGTCACGAACGAAGCCAAGCGGTCATACGAAGGGTGCATGAGCGGTTATGTGGTGCAAGGGTCGCTGGTGCTTGAGCTTGATGACGATACGTTCGTGTTGTTTGAGGGGGACAGCTTTTCCTTCGATACCGCGCGTCCGCACCTGCTCCGGAATGAGACGGATGCCATCGCGGCGATTGTCTGGTGCGTGACGCCGGTGCGACTTACCTTTTAAGAAATATATTTTTCATTTAAATAAAATAGTGCTATTTCCCGATAGTGAAGGAGAATACTATGCGCGCAGCAGTCCTTGAAGAAGGGAAAACCACACTTTCTCTATTGGATGTTCCCGAGCCGCATTTGCAGCCGGGATGTGTAATCGTGCGGATCGAAAGTGTTTTCCTTACTCCTTACATGTCTTCACTGATTGATGGTTCTGGCGGCTTTGTCACGCCTAAACGGCCACACGTCCCAGGTTCGGAAGCGATCGGGGTTGTCGAACAGGTCGCCGATGACGTCAAAACCGTCTCGCCGGGCGAACACGTCTATTGCGATCCGTATATTGCAGAACCGTCGGCCAGAGGCGATGGAGAATACGCGTTCATCGGTTGTTTTGCGATCAGCTCGAAGGCTGATCGCCTCCTCAACCGCTGGCCGAACGGCGCTTTCGCTACGCATATGCTGCTTCCGGCCGAAAATGTGACATCCGTTGATATGGCCCTGAAGAAGGCGTCTGTCGATACCCTGGCGCGTCTTGGCTGGTTCGGGACCGCACATTCGGCATTTGCAAAAACGGGGTTCCAATCGGGACAATCCGTCGCCGTTCTGGGCGCGACCGGGCTTGTCGGGGTAAGCGCCGTTCTGGTTGCGCTCGCAATGGGGGCGGGCAGGGTGGTCGCTGTCGGCCGCAGCCATGAACGACTGAAGGTTTTTGAAACGCTCGATCCGCGTGTGACGGTATCAACTGTACCTCCCGGACCTGATGATCCGGTCAATCTCGTGATTGGGGCCATGCCCGACAAGTCAATGTTTGAATGTGCCCTTGCGGGCGTAAGTCGCTTCGGTTCGGCAGTCATTCTTGCCAGTCTTGACGGCCCGATTTCCGCAGCCGGATTTGTTACCCGCGATGTGAAATTGGTTGGATCGCTCTGGTTTCCTAGAGAGGCTACCGGTTTACTGGTGGATATGATTAGCGCCGGTACGTTACCCGTCGACCGAATTGTATCGCATGCTTATCCGCTTGAACGCATCGGTGAGGCTCTTACGCACATCGAACGCGGAGTTGCTCCCTTCGAACAAGTCGTTCTGAAACCGCAGGAATAATTTCATGCCGGATCACGGTTCGGAAATAGCGGCACTGACCTCACCCGATGTCTATCCGGACTGGTTCGAGATGACAGCCCGGTTTGCCGATCTGGATATGAACTGGCACATCAACAACGTCGCCCTATGCCAGTATTTTGAGGAAGCGCGGGTCTCGATGAGACGCCGGAGATTTGCTGACCCTGAGCTCGGCGATACCGGAAAGCATTACCAGTACGTGGTCGTTTCGGTCAGAACGCGCTTCCTTTCTCCTGTTCGGTATCCCGCAAATGTCCGTATTAGCACAGCCCTGACCCGTCTCGGCGGATCGTCCTACACGCTTGTTCATGGTCTTTTTGATAACGAAACCTGCGCTGCGCTGGGCCGCACTGTTACGGTTCTTTGCGATGCGAAGAACGGAAAGCCAATCAGCTTGCCGGAGCCGATCAGATCAGGACTGGAAACGACAACCGTCATAGACGAATCCGTCGTGAAAGCGTCGGATTTCATTTAGGGGCAGATAATATCCATGAGCAAA
>CAYGSU010000055.1:23647-25366 GCA_964352715.1 uncultured Flavobacteriaceae bacterium
ATCCCTCATTTCAAGCAATTGGCGGACCTGTGTCGGGAAAACGACTGCCGATACTTCGTGCAGCTTTTCCATTATGGCCGTGCCTATCCGCATTCATTGGATGGCAGTAAACCTGTCGCACTTGGTCCGTCCGCCATGCCTGACGAACGAAATCACACAATGCCACGCGCCCTGAAAGTTACGGAGATTGAAGATCTTGTCAGACAGTTCGGTGAAGCCGCTGGCAGGGCATACAAGGCCGGCGCTGATGGAGTTCAAATTCTCGTCGGGATGGGGTATCTGCACGCCCAGTTTCTCAGCCCGCGGGTGAATATTCGAACCGATGCCTATGGCGGCTCTGTCGAAGGCCGTTCTCTTTTCCTGCGTCAGACTCTGCGCGCGATGCGAGAGGAAACAGATGACGACTTCATCATTGGAATCAGAATAGCCGGAGAGGAATACGATCCGGACGGACTAAGGCTGGAAGACACGCTTTCCATCTGCCAACTGCTCGAGAAGGAACAATTGGTGGACTACCTGGATATCTGTGCTGCGAGTACCCATACGCTGAGCGGCACGAGCCATATCGTCCCACCAATGTTTGTCGATACCGGTCAGACACTGCCCTATTCAGAGGCGATAAAGAAAGCGGTTTCTGTACCGGTGTTCACCTGTGGACGGATCAATCAGCCGCAGGATGCCGAGCGCGCCGTTGCCAATGGACAGACCGATATGGTGGGCATGGTTCGGGCCTTCATCACCGATCCGGAATTTGTGACCAAGGCGCAGCAGGACAGGCCAGACGATATTCGCGCCTGTATTGCCTGTAACCAGGCCTGTATCGGGCATCGCTTGATTGGCCATGGGGTATCCTGCATTCAGTATCCGGAAACCGGTAGGGAAATCGAGTACGGTACTAAAAAAGCTGCTGCCAGCGTTAAGCGAGTGGCCATTGTCGGTGGCGGACCGGCCGGCATGAAAGCGGCTGTTGTCGCCGCGCAACGCGGCCACGATGTAACACTTTACGAGAAAACAGGAAAACTCGGTGGGCAGGCGATACTGGCTCAGATGCTGCCGGGTCGTGCTGAGTTCGGCGGGCTTATCACCAACCTGCAGCGGGAAATTGAACAGTTCGGTGTCACCGTACGGAAAAATGCCGATGTGACGGCAGAAACAATTCGCCAGGATAAACCCGATGCCGTGGTTGTGGCGACCGGTGCTGTGCCTCGGATACCGCTGGGTGAGTTCGAGGATGCGCATATTGTAACAGCCTGGGATGTAATTTCCGGCAGCGCGAATGTTGGTTCACGCGTGGTAATCGCAGACTGGCGTTGCGACTGGATCGGCCTCGGTGTTGCAGAAAAACTGGCCGCGGCTGGTTGTGCGGTTACGCTTGCAGTAAATGGCGAGATGGCCGGACAATCAATACAACCTTATGTCCGGTACATGTGGCAAGCGAAGTTGCATTCATTAGGCGTCAGGATCGTGCCCTATATGCGGCTGTTCGGTGCTGATTCTGACACCGTGTATCTGCAGCATGTCGTCAGCAATGAACCGTTTCTGTGTGAAGAAATAGAAACGCTCGTTCTCGCCTATGGCCACGATTCCGTAACGACACTCCTGGATGAACTCGAAGGCAAGGTCGAAGAGCTGCATGCAATAGGCGATTGCGTCAGTCCACGGACAGCAGAAGAGGCTGTGCTAGACGGGTTAAAGATCGGTTCCATACTCTGAGCAAAA
>CAYGSU010000055.1:25466-27436 GCA_964352715.1 uncultured Flavobacteriaceae bacterium
CCCTCTCAAAGGACTTTGGGGTTACAGTTATCCTGGCATGGATCGCGATTGAGGACGCGCTGCATCAGATCGGCGCAAAGCGGATCGCCGTGACGACCGGGTACTATCGCCCGACATGGACAGTGGCGACAGTTGCCTATCTATCGAGCGCCGGATTCGACGTGCTGTATGCCGGCGATCTGATTGATCAGGGGATATTGCCGAACCATCAGGCCAAACTCGATATCGAGGCGGCGACCAATTGGGACTATCCGGATGAAATCGCGTTTCGATCATGCATCGAGAGCTGGAAGCGGGCTCGCAATTGCGATGCTGTGCTGCAGTGCGGTGCGGGTATGCGGACACTCGATGTCGCTGCCGATGTCGAGCAGGGAACGGGTAAACCCTTCGTTTCCACAGATACCGCGTTCATCTGTGCGATGTTGAAAGCGGGGGGTATCAAGGCGAAGTCGGGCAACGGCAGACTGTTGGGCACATTGTAAGGTTTTCTGAAAAATATTTCTTTTTGATATAATAAATTTTCTTTCAAAGAATAGTTTGATCTTGCTAGTCTCAGCACCATGAAGTGGTAACATCAGGGGCGAGAATGAATTTATTCGATCTGTCAGGCAAAGTAGCGTTGGTGACTGGCGGCTCACGGGGCATTGGCCGCGCGATCGCACTGAGGATGGCTGAAGCCGGTGCTTCGGTGGTCGTTAGCAGCCGAAGAGCGGAATCCTGCGATCTGGTTGTCGCCGAGATAGAGCAGGCAGGAGGGAAGGCTATCTCCGCGCCCTGCAATGTATCTGATATTGAGTCTCTCGCTGCTCTTGTCGACACGGCACGTACCGCCTTCGGGAAAGTCGATATCCTGGTCGGGAACGCTGCGGCAAATCCGCATCATGGACCGACCACAAGTGTGGACTCTTCAGCCTTCGACAAAATAATCAGCACCAACGTCAAAGCGAATTTGTGGTTGGCCAAAAGTGTTCTGCCGGATATGGCCGAGCGACGGAATGGCGTGCTGATCTTTATCACAAGTATTGCCGGACTGCGCGGCACCGACGATATCGGCGTCTACGGTTTGTCGAAAGCTGCGGAGACTTCGATGGCCCGGAGTCTCGCCGTTGGATGGGGAAAGCACAACATTCGTGTAAACTGCATTGCTCCCGGGCTGATACGGACAGATTTTGCGAAAGCGTTGTGGGACGATCCTGAGCGGCTGAAGCAGGTTGAAGCCGCCTATCCCCTGGGCAGGATCGGTGAGCCGGATGACATAGCAGGAATTGCCGTTTGCCTCGCATCTCCCGCTGGCGCCTTCATTACCGGGCAAACGATTGTTGTTGATGGCGGGATTACTATGGCCGGTGCGCGAGGCTAGCGAGAAGCAGGGCAAGCATTATGAAAGAAAAGAAAGGCGATATCCGCCAGGCATATGAAATGCAGTACAATGACCGCGAGAGTGTCGTTGCGCATTATGCGGAATGGGCCGGAAAATACGATGAGGATACTGCAAGTTATGGCTACGTTGGGCCACGTTCGGCAGCGGCTGCGTTGGCGCGGCATTGTGAACCGGGGAAAACGCATGTACTCGATATCGGTTGTGGGACGGGATTGACAGGGGTTGCCTTGCGCGAGCTTGGGTTC
The DNA here is from genome assembly GCA_964352715.1 of uncultured Flavobacteriaceae bacterium. Lineage (GTDB taxonomy): Bacteria > Pseudomonadota > Alphaproteobacteria > UBA8366 > Aestuariispiraceae > JAVKBW01. Next base: position 27,093 of record CAYGSU010000055.1, read on the forward strand.
TCGAACGTCTCGGGCACAGACATTTCTCCCGAAATGATCCGGGAAGCGGAACGGAAAAATGTCTACGATGATACATCGGTCGATGATCTGTTCGCTGGACTGGCACATTCCGATGATGCCTTTGATGCTGTGATTTCAGTGGGAACGTTCGGTCCGATCGGTCCCGAGACCTTGCGGGAGTGCCTTCGCGTTATACGGCCAGGCGGTTTGCTTTGCGTCTCTGTCAACGAGTTGTTCTACGAGGACAAAAAATTCGCGGACGCTTTCGAAGCGATGAAGAGCGAAAGAATTGTCAACGAACTGGAGCTTGGCAAACATCCTCATCTTCTGGAAGGACCACACCT
>CAYGSU010000056.1:0-27299 GCA_964352715.1 uncultured Flavobacteriaceae bacterium
AGCGGCCCGTCGATGGCTTCGCGGATTTCCTGCTCGGTCAGCGCCTTGTTCCAGACCTGGATATCACTCAACTGCCCATCCAGAGTCGCTAGTGCGCTGATCGCACCGCCACCGCCGAAGATCATGTCCTGACTATTGAAGCTGAAGTTCCCGACCGTGTTGGTGTTTTCAAGCACGCCATCGACATACATTTTCAGCTCGCCTGACGTGGTGCTGAAAGTTGCTGTGACGTTATGCCATAACCCGTCGGTGACAACGGTCGTGCTGGTAATACCGCCGCCGTTAACATTGATCCCGGCGCGTCCGCTTGATTGCAGATTGAGGATTGCACCACCGGCGGCATTGACCGCATCGGCCCGCGTTATCAACCCTGTCAGGCCGGAAACCGCATCGGTTTTGACCCAGACGCTCCAGGTGGCATCGGTTGAATCGAAATCGGCGCTACTGGCGACAGTAATGACGTCGGCTGCGGCAACACCGGGCAGATCGGCCGCGCCGTCCAGTATATTGATCCGGTCGATACCGCCATTGATCGTCAGATCGTTGCCGTTCGTGCTGTTATCGCTAACCGTCAGGCCGCTGCCTTCATCAAAATTATAGTAGGCAATCAGGCCGGCATCGGAACCATCGACCTGCCGGTTGAAATTGGCCTCGATTTCCTCTTCCGTCCGCACCCGGTTCCAGAACCGGATTTCGTCTTCCAGCCCTTCGAAGGCCTGCGTCGCTTCAAAACCGGTCGCAACTGCGTTGTCCGGATCCTGGCCAAGAGTAAGGATACCACCGGGGTCGACCGTTTCACCGGTCTTGTAGGTGGTTGTCGTGATCAGTTCGCCGTTCTTGTAGAACTTGGTTTCACCGTCGCTGGACTGCCATGTGACGGCGATATGGGCCCATTCGTCTTCTGCCAGGGTGAAACCGGCATCCGCCGTGTCACCGACCGTATCGCCCATCGACAGGGCGACGCCTGTTGAGTTCACCAGCAGATTGAAGGCATTGCCGATGGACAGATCTGTATAGGCAAACATCGATTTCAGGACGCTGTCGATATTCGTCGGCTGCACCCACATTTCCAGCGTCAGTGCATCGCCGGAACCGAGCCCGCTCGTCGCTGTCGTGGTTTGCAGGAAGTCCGTAGTGTTGTTGCCCGCCATCTGTACTGCACCACCGGCAACGAGCGGATCGGTCCCACCAGCAGGTGGCTCGGTTTCAACAAAGGTTTGTTCCAGGACGTCAACTGTGATCGTGGCGCTGTCGAAACCGCGGATGGACCCTGTAACGGTGATCTCGAAACTGCTTTGTCCGGTGAAGGCCGGGTCCGGGTCAAACCACCAGGCGCCGCTGCTTTCGTTTACATAGGCAGTGCCCTCGCCGGCAATGACGACAGATGTGACGCCGTTGCCATCTGATGTTCCGCCGGTGATGGTATAGATATGTTCGCCCAGCGCCTCGGCCGTATCGAAATGGCCGCTGACGGTGGCACCTTCAAGGGTCGAAACGTCCGTGCCGAACACTTCCGGTGCAGACTGCACGAACTCGGCTCCGTTCTGCAGCAAACCGTCATTGGCGTTCTGCGAGAAATCGACCGCGACATCACCATCGCCTTCTGCACCACCGTCCAGGGGCCAGTAACCGATCAAACCGGCCTCGTCGCCATTCAGGCGGTTACCTTTGTCGATATCTATTTCCGTCGCCGACCGTTCGATGTCCCAGACACGGACATCTGAAATTTCACCCTGGAAATTCTGCTGGAAGGCATCCGCATTATCGTAGTCGCCGATCATGACCGGGCTGCCATCAATATCCAGCACGCTGCTGCCCGGAACCACGGATTCTATTTCTTCACCATCCAGATACAGGCGCAGGGTGGTGCCGTCGAAACTGTAGGCGGCGTGATGCCACAAGCCATCTCGCACATCGCCACCGGCAGAACCGGTCAGTGTGACGGGTACGCCGTTAATCTGACTGGCCGCCGTCAACTCGCCGTTGGCAACCGACAGGGTCCAGGTATTGCTGGAGGCGCCATGCGCCTTGCTGACAATGCGCTGCGCAACACCGCTGCTGCCTTCATCGGATTTGAACCAGGCTTCGATTGTAAAGGTCTGACTGGAATACGAACCATCATCTGCGATGACGATATTGTCGTCAGCACCATCGAAGCGAACGGCGCGACCGAGATGGGTCAGAACATCGACATCGGTGAGTGTGGCATCGTTCACTCCGGTCAGGTCAGTAAGGGTCGTACCGTCCGACCCGTCAGCCCGGTAATAGGCAATCAGGCCGGCATCATCTGGCGCAACCTGACCGTTGTAATTCTCGGCAATCTCTTCCGCCGTGCGAAGCGTGTTCCAGAACCGGAATTCGTCAAGCTGACCGCTATAGCTGTCGGACGCCGCGAAACCACCGCCAACCGTATCCTGATCCTGCCCGAGCACCAGCGTACCGCCTGCTTCAATGGTGCCGGCGCCGGGTATGGTGAAGGTGTCGCCCAGGATGCCGTTCTTGTAAACTTCAACGGTTTCGGTTGCCGCATCGTAGGTGACGGCGACGTGCTGCCACTCGCCTGCGAAGATCGGCACCGATGAAACCTGAAGAATTCCACTGATGCCGACTTCCAGGTTGCCGTTGACAAAAGACAGGGTTACCTCGTTGTCTTCCGACGGCACCGCATAGGAAATCGGCGTGATTGGGGTTGCGATAACGGCCGGGTTCAGCCAGACCTCGAACGTGATCTGCTGATCGGTTGTCGGTATCCCCTGCAGCGCGCTGGCGATTGCTGCACCGGTGGTATTGTTACCTTCGAATTGAAGTGCCGCCCCGGAAACATTCGGATCGAAGGACAGGTCTTCGTAGACAACCCGGATATTAACAAACGATGTTGAACCGCCGTTGCTGATCTGAACCTGGAACGTTTCCGATCCGGTCACATTCGGGTTGACCGTCACGAACCATTCACCGGTATCCTGGTCGATCGTTACCGTACCGGCTTCAAGAAACGAGTTGATGCTGTAAACCGTACCGTCCTGCGCCTCGCCGCCGGAGATGGTGCCGCTAATCGTGGTGTTTTCCTTGACATGCACTTCATCGCCGATGATCGGTGCAAGCACATCGACAAGGTTGAACACACCGCCCGGAATATCGAGATCGTGGCCATTACCGGAAAGGTCCCTGAACGTTCCACTTTCCGACGGACCTGCGAAGGTCCAGTAACCGACGAGATTGGGTTCGTTGCCCGCCAGTGACTGAAGCGCGTAAAAATCGACTTCCAGATCGGTCAATGCCGACTTGAAAACCCGGACATCGGCCATCAGGCCACCGAATTCCTCGTTCGCGGTAACGCCGTTTCGTCCAACGACAAACCGGGAGGGCTCCGTAATCGACCCGGTCGTGAAACTGCCGCCCAAAGCTGAATCGTCGACCCACTGATCCCTTAAGCCATCGATGTAACCGCGCACTTCACCGGTGGAGCCATCCTGATCGATGACCATCGTAACCTGGTGCCAGCCGGTAGAAAGGCCAGCCAGATCAAGGGTCTCCGCCGCGGCACCGGTCGTTGTACCGGCATCCGTCGACGCCCGCACCACGAGCTTGTTGTCGTCGCGCAGAAGGATTGAATAGCCTTCATCCGTCTCGGTCGTGTTGCCCTTGTTGATCAGATACTGGTCGGACAGAACTGTCTCGCCATCGTAGAAAAACCAGGTGCTGACCGACAAAGATCCGCTTTCCGGATTAAGGTCAGCACTGTCGGCGGTTGAATTTTCACCCCCTACGTCAGGGTCAAGTGCCTTGCCGAGATGGTTGATGAAAGCGGGTTCAAAATCGCCAAAGCCGTCGAGACCGCCAAGAAACGCGCCATTGCCGTTGCCGGTAAGGTCCTGAACCTCAATACCCACTGTGGCCTGATCATCGAAACGGTAATACGCATTCAGCCCGCCCTCGTCCGTCGCAACCTGTTGGCCGGCATTGGCGCTGATTTCCGCCGGTGTGCGGACATCACCCCAGATACGAACTTCGTCGATCATGCCTTCGAACGGGTTGTCGACATTGGAGACGTTTTCACTGTCATGGCCGATGAACAGGTCGCCGGAAATATTCGTTCCGTCATCGCCGACAATCGACCCCGTCCCTACTTCCTGACCGTTGATATACAGGGTGGCGTCACCGTCACGGTCCGCCGTCACGGCAACATGGGTCCATTCGTTAAGAATGACCGCTGTGTCTGAAAGAACTGAAAAACTAGGGGTTAAATTCGTGCCGACCAGACGGAATTCTAGATTATTGGCAGAATCCAGCATCAGGGCGTACCCGCCGGTCGTGCCATCCCTGTTGTCCAGGATGGCCCGCGTCGAGCCATCCGACGTGCTGTAAATCCAGGCTTCCAGCGAAAAGTCTGCTGTTGCGCCAAAACTGACATCCGGCGACCCGTTGACGACCAGTTTGTCGTCATTGCCGTCGAATTGCAGCGCCCCGCCGGGACTGATCGGTTCGCCGCCGGAAATTTCGCCGCCAGCATCATTGACGACGTCAAAGGTCAACGTGCCGGAAGCCGACAGCCCGCCCGGATCTGCCGCTGAGTAGTCGAAACTGACGGAGACATCGCTGTTCAGGGAATCCGAAACAAAAATCACCTTGCCGTCGGCATTTGTAACAGTGGTTCCGCCACTGGTGATTTCCGCCCCCGGTGTTACACCGTCCGAGGTCTGGAACAGCCGTCCGTCATTCGGCAATGTAAGAACGGTGAAAGTAAGGCTGTCTCCCTCAACATCATCCGCCGTCAGGGTCAGCAGAATGTTTTGCTCTTCCTCAAAGGGAGGCGTCATCTGCACATTGTCCAGCGACCCTGTATCGAGGTCAGCGCCATACTCACCAGGAACAAAAATTGCCGTCAGGTTTGACAGCGCTTCGTCGATCTGCGCCTGGGTTGCAACAGCACCCGAAGCGGAACCGATCCGCCAGTCAGTCGACGTATCCAGAGAAACCGAGACGGTTTCGAAGGCTGCGCCCGGCGACGGCGTCAAAGCCACCAGTGTCAGGGTGGCGCTCTGCAGTATCAGCGCACTGTTAGCGACCGGCGACGCGGAATCCGTTCGCGTGTCGAACTTGAATGTGCCGCCGGAAAAGGCCGATTTGTCACCCAGGAATTTTGCCGGCGCCGAGAAGCTGTAAATGCCGCCTGTTCCCTGATCCTCCGCCTGGATATGTCCACCAGGATTACCACCACTCTCGACGAATTCGACGCCGTTGGAATCATTGATGACCGTCCAGCCATCGGCATCGTCGTCAAACGTCGATATGACAGCGCCAAGAGAGGTGGCCAGCTCCGTCTGCCCGATAACCGGTGCGTCGTTGACCGGCGTAACTTCAATCGCAATATCGATATCGTCGGCGCTGAAGGCACTTTCCGAATCACCGCTACCTATCGCAGCGTTGAAGTCACCAATATCCAAACCGCCATCTGTCGTATCGACGAAGTCTCCGTTCGACGAGCCGTCGGTCTGATCCCAGGCCCGAACGGTCAGGGTCGGTTCACCGAAGAAATCGGGTTCCGGCAAAAACCGGATTCTGTTCTGGCTATCGTCGGTCAGAACCAGCGCATTGGTGTCGCTTACTCCGGCTATGTCCGTCCAGCCGCCACCCCCGTCTGTCGAGAACTGCCAGATGCCGTTGCTGTCATCCAGGCCTGTTATCGCAATCCCGCCGACCGCGCCGATATCCACGTCGAAAGCGATGCTAGAACTGAAATCTGAAACGCCAACGCCGGCATTGCTGCCCTCGGCGGTATCCTCTGCCAGCGTTCCGACAATTTCCGGATCGTTCCCGCTGATGATGAACGGTGCATCGTTAACCGGGTCGACGGTAATGGAAATACTGTCTGTCGCCGACAGCGCTCCACCAAAGCCGGTATTACCCAGATCGTCGATGTCGATGGTGAAGATATCGGACCCTTCAAAGTCTTCATCCGGGAAGTAGACGATGCCATCCTGGGTCGCGATCAGCGCATTGATATCGGCAAGGCTGCCGAACAGGGCGACCGTGTTTGTGCCATCGCCGACAATCGACGTTGAAATTCCACCGATATTCGACAGGAAGACGGAATCTTCGACGTCGATAATACCGTTGGTGACCGACAGCGTGACGACGACAGGCGCGTTGACTGCATCGACGTCGCCGACCTCGAATCCGTCAATCGCCAAACTGGTGTCTTCGTCGACAAAGACGTTGGCTGTGTTGACCGTTACTGTGGGGGCTATGTTCGGCCCCTGCACGTCAAAACGCAAAATCTGTGTTTCTGCGCTGAAGGAAGACTGCCCGCCATCAGCGGCAAGCGATGCCGCAATGTCGACCCCGGTATCGCCGCTCGACTGTTCGTCATCCTGGTCCCAGGCATGGAACACCAGATCGAAATCGCCTTCAACGCCGTCATCGTTCGGCGTAAAGCGCAGTTTGGCCGGCGCAGCCAACAGCAGGGCCGAAGTTTCACTGACATTGACAAGCGGCACAAAATTGCTGCCGTCCACGGCGTATTCCCAGACGACGGCATTGGCAATCGGCGACAAATCGCCACCGAACCCGTCAACCGGCGCATTGGTTATCGCAATCCCCAGCGTGTCGCCTTCATGATCTGCGCCCATCGCATCGATCAGGGACTGAACCGTGATCTCGACAGGAACCCGGGATTCGGATTCCAGCCCGCCACCGAAGAAATGCGTCAACGCCGCTTCGGAGGTCACATAGGTTGCACCGGAAATCGAACCCGTCAGGGTACCGCCGACCTCTTCGTTCACCGTGCTTGAACCAAGATCCTCGAACCGCCACCAGGCCCGCAGATTGGCTTGCGAGCTGGATGTCAGCCCACCGACAAGGTCGGGAATTGCCGCTTGCGAGAAGGCCTGATCCCAGACCCGCACTTCATCGACGGCTCCGTTGAAAAAGTCTGTCGCGCCGGCTCCGGTATCGACTGCCCCGACAAGGAATTTTGCCGTACCGACGATGCCGTCGCCGCTTTGCGAAAAGACACGTGATGTAACCGACGCCGTATCGCCATCGGCCCATCCGTCGTCGGAGCCGTTGAGATAGCCGGTGATTTGATCGTTGCTGGCGCCTGCCGCGACGTCGACCACCATCGCAACATTGTACCAGCCAGCTTCCTTTTGGCTCATATCCAGATGGGTTGCGGCCTGCGACTGCACGCCTGACGGGTCGGCATTGATACGCAGGATGAGCGCATCGTTTTCGATGAAAATGCGGAACCCTTCATCCGCATCCGTAGCATTGCCACGCGACACGATAGTGCCTGATGTTTCGCCCGCGCCGCCCCAATAGAACCAGGTATCGACAGTAACTGAATCGGTTCCCGGCGCGAGAGAAGAATCATTACTGAAATCAACAACATCGTCTTCGCCGTCGAAGGCCAGTGCCGCACCGAAATCCTGGTTCACGAACGGCGCATCGCCGATCCCGCCATCCGTGGATGGACCGCCCCGTTCGAGACGAACCGTGGCGGTGCCGTTGGCGGTCGTGATGGAGAACTCGTCAAACGTCTTGTCCTCGAAGACAACCGTCCTGGAATAAACCCAATCCTCGCCTTCAACGGTTTCAATCAGATCGTCGTTGTCGCCGCTGAACGCAATTGTCCCGCCCAGTGACAGAATGCCTTCCGCGCTGATGGTTACCGTCGAATCATTGCCGTCCTGCAGATCGAAAACTTCGATGCTGCTGATGGTCGCCGCCGGCGCCGAAGTCAGGTCGATCGTGCTGCCACCTCCGACCAGGAACCGATCCGTGCCGTCGCCGCCGTCGATAATCGCGCCGGCCCCTAAAAGATCCTGATTGAAAATGACAACATCGTCACCGTCACCGCCCAGAATGGCGTCCGTACCGGCGACCCCGTCCAGAACGTCATTCCCGCTGCCGCCAACAAGCAGGTTGGCGCCTGAAGAACCGGTCAGCGTGTCGTCAGCCTCGCCGCCGGCCAGGTTTTCAATGCCGACGAAGACATCGGTGCCCCCGATACCGGCCACCGTGCCGGTATTCGATGTCAGGCTGGCGGTAACGCTTGCCGTCGCACCCGCATAGGAAACCGTATCATTCGCGCTGGTATCCGAAAGCTCGTTGAAACTGCCCTGATTTATCCCGGCATCGGGACGTCCGTCCTGATTGACATCGAGAAATTCGGCGGTACCACCGGCAAAGAAGTCACCGTCACCATCAGCAACAAATATATCGTCGCCGGTACCGCCCAGCATCACATCGAGGCCCTGCCCGCCCTGCAAGACGTCGTTGCCGGCATCGCCGTAAATAACGTCATTGCCGTCGTCGCCGAGCAAGACATCGTCGCCGGCGCCACCGTTCAGAATGTCGTCATCATCGCCGCCGGAAAGAATATCGTTACCCGCATCGCCGTACAGAATGTCGTTGCCGGTATTCCCGCGCAGGTCGTCTGCGTCATTGCCGCCAAAAATCGTATCCGCGTCAGCACCACCATCAATAATATCGCTGCCGCCATCACCGAACAGCAGGTCGCGACCGTCGAGGCCCGTGATGACATCGTTGCCACCGCGACCTTCGATCAGATCATCATCGTTGGAACCGACGATGCCCTCGGCGCTATTGGTGCCGGACGTTATGTCGTCGTCGAGGTAAACCGGAAAAGCAGCAACGTCATCCACGATACGACCGGCGAACCCGCCGCCGCCCTGGCCGCCGCCAACGAACCGATCCTCGAATTCAATCAGCCGGCCGGGCAGACCGCCTCCTGTTCCCTCTTCCTGGAAGGCTTCGAAAAGTTCACGCGCCGCATCGCCCTGCACGATTCTTTGAGCCCGGATCATATCCGTCAGGGCATCGTTGCCGTCACCGTTGGCGATACCGTCATTGATGACCGTAATCGCTTCGCCCATCAGGCCCGCAAGCGTGTTGCTGGCCGATTTCAAGGCGGCGAGTTCAGCACTGTCCAGCGGCGATACGCTTTCCACGGTTGGCAGCCGCAAAGCGATCTCGTCAAACAGGTCGTCGAGCGAGCTACTATCCGAAAGATAGGCGTCGATATCGCCATGCAACGGATCGACGGTTGACAAGGCCTGCAGATTGGCGGCAAGGCTCTCGATCGCCGCCACCGCGACGTCCTGCGTGCTCAGTGTTTCGTCGAGGCCTGTGATCGCGCTGGTGACCTGCACCAGAATGCCAATGATTTTCAGCCCGGCCGCAAAGACGATTTCCGCCGCTTCGGCCTCAGCCGTCGGCTCATTGGTCTGCGCGTTAACTCCCGTAATCGCCTGGATCGGATCGAATTTCGTAAGATCGATACCGGACGGCAGCGTGATGCCCAGAACATCAAGCAAAACCGCCTGCGCCTGCGCTTTCGTCAGCGTCGGGCCTTCCGGATTTTCCGTCTGATCGGCCGAGATGATTTCCTGAATTAGCGACGTCAGCGGCGTTACGACTGTTGACCCACCGGGCGCGATCAGCACGCCTTGAAAGGGCAGACCGGTCGACGCATCGACGCCGCCGGTAATGACGATGTCCGCACTCGGATCGAAGGTTTGCAGCGAAAACCTGCCGAACGCATCGGTGAAGGCGAAGGCCTCGCCCGAGTCGCGCTCGCGGTTACCGTTGCTGTCGATGAAGACAAGAGCGTTCTTGATGCGGGCGTCGATGACTTCGGCAATAACAGTCGTTGGCACCGGGTCGACAACAACGACATCGCCGCCGTCGTCGTCATCGCCGGAATCGTTGTTGCCATTGTTGCCGGTATCGGTTGTTGCCTTATCAACAGTGTCCTTGATGGTCTTGTTGATCTGACTGCCAACAGTATCGTTGCCCTTGGTGCTATCACTGACCGGCTTCGGACCGGCCGCCTGTTCCGGCGGTTTTGGAGCCGGCTTCGGCGCGGGTGCAGCAACCTTTTGCGGCGTCGATTCAGGGGCGGCTTCAGCTTCAGCGGCCTGCTCTTCTGACTCACCCGCCGAGTCTCCATCACCATCAGATGCGCCTTCACCGCCATCCGCCTGTTCGCCGATGTCCGAGTCGGTTTCACCGTCGGCGCCCTCTTCGCCCTCGCCGTCCGCCGCGGCGACATCCGTCTCCTCGCCGTCAGCGCCTTCTGCCGCATCTTCCGATTCGGCTTCTCCTTCACCCTCGGCGGTTTCTTCCGTATCTTCGCCTTCGCCTTCTTCGGCGGCATCCGTTTCGGCGTCGTCCTCGGCATCCGCCTCTTCGGCATCTTCGCCATCTTCCCCAGAATCTTCAGAATCGTCAGACCCGGAATCCTCGCTCGGCGCTTGCCTGAGGTTTTCGTTCGCCGGAAGACTGATCGGCAGGCTTTGCAGCGCTGCGCCGAATTCAGCCTGGATATCGCTTAACGGAACGATGATCGGATCGGTCGGCGCATCGAACGGCGAGTTTGCGCCGGTAACCTGGTTCGGCTGACTCAAAATGACGCTGCCACCCTGCGTGGTATAGGTGATTTCGCCGGTGATCCCGCCCGCTTCTTCCAGCAGCGCAACCTTGTTCTGGTCGCCGGTACCGGCCGTGCCGCGGATACCGATGGTCGCTACCGGCGTTTGGATGACCATGTCATCATCACCGCTTTTCGCGATCTGACCGGATACGAACGAGAAGGCGCCTTGTACCAGATTCAGGTTCATTGAGCTGTCGGCACCGGGCTCGTAGACCAGTTCGTCGATGACCAGCCGTGCATCGGAGCCAAGCGAAAATGTCGAGAGATCGACGAATTCAAGCCCGACGCCGCCGGAATCCGCGGTTTCAATAAGGTCGTCCTGAAAGATCGGTGTGCCGATATCAGCTGTTTCCGTGGTTCCGTCCACGCGCTGGATCGTCACCGTGCCGGTAAGCTCGACCACTTCTCCAATCTGGCTTGCGGCGGCCCCGCCGACAGCCTGCGCGACGGCGCCCGGATTTGCCGGACCGGCGAGAATCGCCGCAACCCGCCCGGAAATGGTTTCACCACCCGGCGCCACCAGCGAAACCGGAGACGACTGCAGAAAATAGTTTGTGATCAGGATAGACTGGTGATCGCTCTCGATGAGCAGATCCGGTCCACGATGAAAATAGGCACCGCTGGTCAGCGTGGCTGCAGTGGTTGCGCCGACATCCAGGATCAGCGCACCGTCAACGGCTTCCCGCGCATCAAACGTTAGGCTTGCGGTTTCCGGGTTCCCGAAGCCGGCCCCACCGACAACAGATCCGTCACCCTCAATTCTTGCGGCCATAAGAAACTACCTCATTGCGCCGCGTCGACACCGAGACGGCAAAATACAGCAAAGCGACTTCACCTTCGCGAATCCGCCTTGCACCGTCCCCTTTGTGCATCGCAACTATACATCTCTTTTCCTGAATTTACACACCAAGATGCCATCAGAACGCAAATTTTTCTGTGATGCACAACACAGCATATATTTAACCTTCCCGGACGCCAATTAATCAAGCCCATCATTGACTTGCCGGCTTTTTCAAAATTGGTGTCATAATAGTCACACCGGCCACAAATATGAATTTTTTATACGGCCTGTTCTTGTCATTTGACCTGACTCCGCTGTTTTATTATCGCTGGCGCTGGGAGAGCGTCCTGGAAATTTGCACCACCCTACCTCTGGATTGGGGCGGATATGTTTTTGCGGCATGCTGCACGGGTTCTGCCTGCGGTGGCTTTTGCGGTTTTTTCTATAGGCAGCGTCGCTTATGCGAATCCGCTGAAGGATGAACTCGCGTCGCTTCTGGCCTCGCATCCGCAAATCCGGGAAGCGCGAGCCAACTACCACGCCGCCCAGTCACTCAGCGATGACGCCTTTTCAAAATTTCTGCCGCAACTGAACGCGACCGGCGACAAGGGATTCGAATCCATCGACAGCCCTGGCCGGCGCGCCGCCGCAAACGGCAATACCTCACGGCTGGCCCGTGAATCCGGCAGTCTGGAAGCCTCCCTGAACCTGTTCGACGGCTTCCTGAAAGAAGCCAATCTCGACAGCGCCGACGCAGCCGCCAGAGTGGCGAGGGAAACCCTTGAAGCCGTCACTCAAGCCACCATGAACACCGCTTTAACAACCTACATCAATGTATTGTTACAAAAAGAAAAATACAAAAAATTCGACGACCTTATCAATGTCATTCAGTCACAAATCCAGCTTCAGCGCGAGGCGGTCGGCGAGACCGTCAATCAGATCGATTTGCTCTCCCTTGTCGCGGCTGAACAGCGTAACCGAACCGCTCAGGTCGGGTTCGATGGCGCCTTCAAGAACTTTGTATTTCAGTATGCCCAGACGTTCGGCGACATGCCCGATCTGGGCAACATGACGCCGGTGACAATCCCTTACGATCTGATGCCGGTCAGCACGGAAGAGCTGGAGGAAATCGTTCTCGCCAACAACCCGCAGATCATGGTCACGCGCGAACAGGTGGATCAGGCGAGCCACCAGGTGCGCGCCGCGCAATCGACCAACTATCCGAGCTTCACCCTGAAAGGCACCCAGAATTACGAAAGCAACGTCGATGCGGTACGCGGTGTCCGGCGTGACTATGCGATTCTGCTGGAAGGCCGCTGGAACCTGTTTGACGGGTTCGGAACCCAGGCACGGACGAACGCAGCGCGTCAGCAGGAAGTCGCCGCCCGGAACCGCAACCGTTTCGCCCATCGGCAGGTCATTCAGGAAGCCAAATCCGCCTGGAACAACTATCAGACTGCGCGGCAGCAAATCGACCTGGCTCAGGAATCCTCAGCGACAGCGCGTGAAATCGCGCAAATTCAGCTCGACCGGCTGAACAACGGTGTCGGTACGTCGCTTGAATATCTCGCGGCGGAAGAAGCTTCCCTGCTGGCCGATATCACCCTCGTCGATACACAGACAACCATGATGGTATCCGCCTATCAGGTGTTGTTCGCCATGGGCCGGCTTACGCCCGATATCTTCGGCCTTGAGACCGCATCGAATGACAAATAGGGCCAGACAGATGGCCGGTAACGGTCGCTCTCCCGGCTTGAACCGTTCCCTGTCCAATCTTTTCCATATCTGTCGAAGGGGTGGGGGCTATTCACGTCCCGTCCGCAGCGTCGTCGTGTTTGCCGTGCTGGCGCTAGCCGCCTGTTCCCTCGAAGCACCGCCACCGGCAGCGCCCGCTTCCGCATCGACGTCGAATTCTGCAGCCCAACAGGGCAGCCAGTCCGCTGACGGCACGGCAGAAGCCAGTCAGGCCACAGGCCTCGCCCCCGCCCCGTCGGACGTCAGCGAGGAGACGCATCTCTCGCCGAATTCACCGGTCAATTTCGTTGCCCTGACGCCGGTTCCGATGGCCCTGATCTGGTATGGCAGAACCGACCTGAACGATGTTGATGTCATCGTCTCCAAGGCCGGCACGGCGAGCCGGTTTGAATTCGGTGTACCGGGCCTGGACATTACGTGCCAAGGGTTGCTGCGCTTCGAAGGCGCGGAAGGTTATGGCGAGTGGCAGATGGTGTGCAGCGATGCCAGTGAGGCGGCAGGTATTCTGGTGCCGGTGGCCGGACAGGCCACGATCAACGGTCAGGGCGTCGACCTGTCGAACCGCAGCGTGCTGTTTTCAATTCCACTGCGGAACTGATCCGTCGGTCTACTGATTGTCGCGCAGCAGCCGGCCCTGGCTGCGCTTCCAGTCGCGTTCCTTGATCGTTTCGCGCTTGTCGATCTCGCGCTTGCCTGTGCCGATGCCCAGATTGAGTTTGCACAGGCCGCGATTGTTGAAATACAGCGTGACCGGAACCAACGTGACGCCCTGCCGCTGTACCGCGCCCAGCAGCTTGTCGCGCTCGCGCTTGTGAACCAGCAGTTTGCGCGGCCGGCGCGGTTCATGCTGATGCGCGTCAGGCGCGTTCGGGTATTCCGGAATATGCATGTTGAACAGATAAATCTCACCCTGCCGCGGGCCGGCATAGGTTTCGTTGAGACTGACGCCCGTCGTCCGTAATGCCTTCACTTCCGACCCGGTAAGCACGATGCCGGTTTCCACTGAATCCTCAATCGTATAGTCGAACTTGGCGCGCCGGTTCACGGCCACCGTGCCCGATGTGATCGCATGCTTCTTGGTATTTTTACCACTCATCTGGTTTTTGCCTGTCTGCCACCCAAAGGCCGGCGACTATAGTAGGCCTGCGCTTTCCAGGGCAGCTTTCACTGTCGCCTTGCTGCTATCGGCGATTTCCGTGATCGGCAACCGCGCAAACGGTGTCGACTTGCCTAGCAGGCTGGCCGCGTATTTCACCGGCCCCGGCGAGGATTCACAGAACATCGCCCGGTGAACCGGCATCAGCCGGTCGCGAACCTCGGCGAATGTCTCCATATCCTGCTGCCGCCAACTATCGTGCAGGCGGGCACACAGGCCGGGCGCCACATTGGAGGTGACGGAAATACAGCCATGCCCGCCCTGCCCAAGGAACGCAGCGATGGTGCCGTCCTCACCGGATAATTGCGAGAAATCAGGGCCGATCGCCAGCCGCGTGTTGACCGGTCGGTTCAGATCGTTCGTCGCATCCTTGACGCCGATGATCTGGTCGTAGTCCTGCGCGAGACGCGCCATGGTTTCGACAGACATGTCGACAATGCTGCGGCCCGGAATATTGTAGATGATGATCGGGATCGTCGTCGCTTCGGCAATCGCCGCGTAATGCGCGTACAATCCGGCCTGGGTCGGCTTGTTGTAATAGGGCGTGACGACCAGCGCGGCATCCGCGCCGGCGGATTCGGCATGCTTTGTCAGACTGATGGCTTCGGCGGTGTTGTTCGACCCGGTGCCGGCGATGACATCGACCTTGCCCTTGGCGACTTCGAGGCACAGCTCGATCACCCGGCGATGTTCCGGATGGCTCAGCGTCGGCGATTCACCTGTGGTTCCGACCGGAATGACGCCATCCGTACCTTCGTCAATCTGCCACTGAACGAATTCCTTGAACGCTTTCTCGTCAACGGACCCGTCGCTATGCATGGGCGTGATCAGCGCCGTCATTGATCCGTTGAAGCGTGCGGCCATTTCCGTTCTCCCGAAACCGTTTCGGCATCTGCCGAATCATCAGAGGTTGAAGGTCGCGGACATTACAGACTGATCGGGCTGCGAACAAGATACCGCTGCAGGATGGCGGAACGGTTTTTCCGGTAGCGCACCGCGAAGCAGGATAGGCTGACACCGTCTTGTATGCTATTTGAGCAGATAAGCTGTATCTGTCCTGATCGGTAACTCTGGCAAACGAAGGACGACATGCTCGGTTCGATGGCTTCCTGTTTTTGCGCGCCCGTTGCACGGCAACGGCGAACGGTTCTGCACGCCTTCCTGTTTCTGCTGCTGATCATGGCGCTTGTCTGGTTGCCGTGGGGCAATTCCCCCCACGCCGCCGGCCTATCGAATGATGATATCAAACATTACGAAGCAGCCTTTCTGGCCGCCGACCACAAGAAATGGCAGGCCGCATTCCGCCACGCCAAGCGAGCGTCCGATCCGTTGCCCGCCATCGCGCTGAACTGGTTGTATTACCGCGACCAGAACAATGAGGCGGATTTCGCCGAAATCGCCGCCTTCGTCGACACTTATCCGACATGGCCGTATCTGAGCGTTCTGCAAAAACATGCCGAAGAACGGCTCAATGGGAATACAAACCCGCAGGTCCTGATCGACTGGTTCAGCAACAAGGAACCAATGACCGTGAGGGGCGTCACGGCGCTGGCGACTGCGCTGACCGGTGTTGGCCGGCGCGATGACGCCGTTGCCATGCTGCGCAAGGCGTGGGTCGATCTCGATATGCCGGCGCAGGAGGAATACACGCTGCGTAAACAGTTCCGTAAAGATCTGCGCCCGGAAGATCACGTGGCCCGTCTGGAACGATTGATCTGGACCGGCAGGACGACGGCGGCGTTACGCCAGGCGACGCGGGTCGGCCCGGCGACAAGAGCGCTGGCCGAAGCACGAATCGCTCTGCGCCGCAGTAGCGGCGGTGTCGATGGTGCAATTGCACGTGTGCCGGCCGATCTCCAGGACCATCCCGGCCTTGTCTACGAACGACTGCGCTGGCGACGCAGCAAGGGGCGTGATGACAGCGCGGTCGAACTGCTGGCCGACCAACCCGATGGCGTCGAATACGAGGATCTCTGGTGGCGCGAACGCAGCATTCTGGCCCGCCGCTATCTCAGCGACGGCAATGCAAAACGCGCCTACGAGATTGCCAGCACGCACAAAGCGACAGAAGGCTTTCCCTTCGCCGACGCCGAATGGCTGTCCGGCTTTATCGCTTTGCGCTTCCTGAACGATCCGGAAGCCGCATTCGGTCATTTCCAGGCGATGTACAAGAATGTCCAGTTTCCCGTTTCCCTCAGCCGTGGCGCTTACTGGGCCGGCAGGGCCGCCGACGCAGCCGGCAAACCGCTGATCGCTTATAAATGGTACGATGTCGCGGCCCGGCACACGACAAGCTTCTACGGGCAGATGGCGGCGCATCACCTGTCGGAATCCGCGCGGCCACCACTACCTCTTGATCCGGTTGCGACGGCTGACCAGAAAGCCGCATTCGATTCCGCACTGGTGGTAAAACTTATCCCGATGCTGATGCAGGCGAAGGCCCGTGAACCGGCGGCAACACTGCTGCGTCATCTGGGCAGAAACGCCGACAATCCGGCCGGCTACAACCTCGCGGCTTCGCTGGCCATCGATGTCGGCCTGCCGGGCGAAGCCGTGTACATTTCCCGCCAGGCAATCAAGGCCGGTACTGTGTTGGTCGCCGCCGGTTTCCCGGAACTGCCGGCGCCTCAGGGTCTGCCGCTGCCACCGGAAATCGTCTTCGGCCTGATCCGGCAGGAAAGCGGTTTCGACCAGTACGCGGTCAGCGGCGCCGGTGCCAGCGGGTTGATGCAACTGATGCCGGGCACCGCGCGCCACGCTGCGAAAAAGCAGAACATGACCTACAGCAAGACCAGCCTTACAGACGATACCGGCTACAATATGCGGCTCGGCACGGCCTATCTGGATGAATTGCTGGAAGATGTCGATGGTTCACTGGTGATGGCGCTGGCCGGCTATAATGCCGGCCCCAGCCGGGCGCGGCGTTGGGTAAAATCCTTTGGCGATCCTCGCCGGTCTATCGAGGACGCGATCGATTGGATCGAAATGATACCCTATTACGAAACCCGCAACTACGTTCAACGCGTTCTGGAAAACATAACCGTCTACCGCCAGCGACGGGCCAGCAGCCCGGTAATCGTCGCTTTCGACACCCAGTCGATTCTGGCCAATCACTAACCGGCAATCGGACCCAGACATGTACACCGATATCCGGTTCCGCGCGCAGGACGGTTTACAGCTCTACTGTCGAGACTACCCGGGCGAAGCGGATCGCCCGACCCTGCTCTGCCTGCCCGGCATCGCCAGAACCTCGAAGGATTTCGCGCTGTTCGCCGACCGCCGCCAGGCCCAAGGCTGGCGACTGCTGTGCCCTGATTATCGCGGACGCGGGCGTTCCGACTACGATCCCGATCCGTCGAACTACGTGCCGCAGCGCTATCTGGACGATCTGCGGCATCTGATGGCAATGTCCGGCACCCACCGTGTGATCGCGGTCGGCACGTCACTCGGGGGGCTGCTGGGGCTGGGGCTCGCCGCAGCAATGCCGATGGCGCTGGCCGGGCTGGTGATGAACGATATCGGCCCGACCATCGAAACCGGCGGGCTGGCCAGAATAACCGACTATATCGGCAACGAACGAACCTTCAGCACCCTGGATGAAGTCGTCGCTGACGTTAAATCGGTCCTTAACATGCCGAACCTGACGGAAGAGGAATGGCGCATTGTCGCCGATGGCAGCGTTACCCGCGACAGCGATGGCGGCGTTTACAGGCTCGACTGGGATACGACAATCGCAGAACCGCTGAAACGCCAGCCTGACCTGCCCGATCTGTGGGCGCTGTTCCGGGCTGTTCGCCATCTTCCTGTTCTTGCCCTTCGCGGGGAAGTATCGGATATCCTCAGTCGTGACACCTTTCTAAAAATGCAAGAAACCATGCCGGAATTGACTGGCGTCGAAATCCCCGGCGCCGGGCATTGCCCGACACTTCAGGAACCAACCGCAAACGAGGCGATCGATGACTTCCTTACCCGTTTCCGATGAAGCCCCCACAATCGCCGATATTGAAGCTGCCGCCCGAACCCTGAAGGGCAAGGCGGTGCGCACGCCGTTGCTTGAATCGCCGCTTCTGAACAAACGGCTCGGTGGGCGGCTTCTGGTGAAGCCGGAATGCCTGCAACGCACCGGATCATTCAAGTTTCGCGGCGCGTTCAACAAGATTTCGAATCTGCCGAAAGAGGATGTCGCCGGCGGGGTAATCGCCTATTCCTCCGGCAACCATGCGCAGGGCGTCGCGGCAGCGGCGCAGAGCATGGGCCTGCCTGCGGTGATTGTGATGCCGGAAGACGCGCCGGCAATCAAAATCCGCAACACACGCGCGCTCGGCGCAGAGGTCGTTACCTACGACCGGTTCGGTGAAGACCGGGAAGAAATCGCCGGCAGAATTTCTGCCGAACGGGGCGCTGCGATCGTGCCGCCCTATGACGACCCCTACATCATTGCCGGACAGGGAACGGTCGGGCTGGAAATTGCCGAGGATCTTGCTGCACTGGGCGTGACGGCGGATGCGGTGCTGGCGCCGTGCGGCGGTGGCGGTCTGATTTCCGGCACAGCAACCGCGCTTACCGCAAAAATCCCGGGCATTGCCGTCCATGCCGTTGAACCGGCTGAATTTGACGATACCAGACGGTCGCTGGAAAGCGGCGAACGGCTTGCCAACCCGGACGGATTGTCGTCGATCTGCGATGCCCTGCTGTCGAAAATGCCCGGCAGGATCACCTTCCCGATCAATCATGCCCTGCTGGCCGGCGCGTTCGGCGTTACCGACGATCAGGCGCTGGCGGCAATGGCGGTCGCGTTTGCCGATTTGAAACTGGTTGTCGAACCCGGTGGTGCTGTGGCGCTGGCGGCGGCGCTGAACGGTATGCTGCCGCTGCAGGGTCGCTGCATTGTCGTCGTCCTGTCCGGTGGGAATGTCGACCCCGAGATGTTCCGCCGCGCGCTTGAATCGCAGGCTTGATGCTGCCGGCCTAGATCACGACCAGACGGCTCAGAATGGCACTGTCGGTTTCGGCTTTCGGATCGACCCTAAAAATCGTGTCGATGTCGGTTTCAGCATTGATGATCTGATACAGTCCTTCGGGCGCAAGTCTGATCCTGAAGGTCCGGAAATCGCCGACCCCGTCTTCAAGCAACAGTTCCCGTTCCGGTTCCTTCCGGTCCAGACGAACCAGCCGCACCGACGGCACCCGTTTCAGCGACTTCAGCACCGGAAAAACGGAAAACACAATGACATCCGGTTCCGGCGACAGCATATCGCGTGTACCGGCGTATTTTCTTACGACCGTTGCTTCGCCATTGGCGTCGCGCGTCACCGTCTGGGCTTCACAGGGAATGGTGGTGACGTCAATTTCGCCTCCGCTGGCGTCACTGGCAGTTGCGCCGATCCGCACAAGACCGCCGTGAATTTTCTCGTGGCGGCATGATGACAGATAACTGAGGGTGAGCCTTCCGTCTGACCCGAGGTCGATCAGATCGCCCGGCGCCAAAAACCCCAGCGCTTCGACACCTTCGATGCCTTCGGCATGCTCAACCAGCGCGGCGTAGTTGTCAGCCAGTGCTGCTTTTGGCAGGGATGCAGCAACCGCCAGCATCATCACAAAGGCTATCAGGAAGCCGGATATCGGTTTCGCTTGCACGATGGCTGCTCCGCGCGGAATGTCGCCGTATCTAGGGGGAAACCGGCACAACCTTGCCCGGAACCGCAGCATCCGACTGGTCAGCCAGCGCCGCGCCGGCCGCTATCCTGCCCGGGTCAATGCGTTTGCAAAGCCCCTGAACAAAAGCCCCGGCTTCAATTGACAGGCTGTCGTGATTGATGTCGCCGACCACTTTAGCGGTTCGCGTAAGACGAATGGCCCGCGCCGTGATCTGTCCGTTCACCGTGCCGGCGATGGTGACTTCATCACCGACGATCACGCCGTTGACCGTTGCGCCGGCCCCGACCGTCAGTTTCTTTGTTGCGATATCGCCATCGACAATTCCCTCGACCTGAATATCGCCGTCAGACGTCAGGTTTCCGACGATACGGAGGTTTTCAGCAACAATCGACGGCACTTTGGATCTGGAGGCTTGTGAAGCGGACTTTTCCATCTGTTCCTCAGCCTTTGAAAACATAACGACCAGCCTCGATGAAAGGCGCCGGATCGACAGGCTTGTCGCCGATGAGGATTTCATAATGCACGTGTGGACCGGTGCTTCGCCCGGTTGAGCCGATGGTTCCGATCTTAGCGCGGTGCGGCAGCGTTTCGCCTACCTTCACAGTGATCGACCGCATATGCGCGAAGCGGGTCATGATGCCGCAACCATGATCGATCTCGACCATCCGGCCGTATCGGCCGTGCCAGCCCGCATAGGTCACCTCGCCCGGCGCCGGCGCATAGATTGGCGTCTTCGGCCATCCGGCCATGTCGAGGCCCTTGTGCATCGCCATCTTGCCGGAAATCGGATCGCGTCGTTTGCCAAATTTGCTGGTTAAATTGTAGTAGTCCACCGGCGCGATCCACGGAACGCAGGCCATGAATTCGCGCAGGGCGGTCAACCGTTCGACTTTCTCTTCAAGATTGGCGACGCTGGCCTGGAGAACGCTGGACGTGCCGTTGAAGACATCCTCCGGCAGCATTGGCCCGCCCCGCGCCTCAATCGGCAGACCTGCAAGCTGCGCCAGCGTGGTCTTTTCAATTTCTGTCATCGCCAACAGATGTTCCGCTTCGCCGATCGACGCGTCGGTATTGGCGATCAGCGCCTCGACCGACTTCTGCTGTGTATCATGCAGATTTTCGATATCGGTGAGAAGCAGGCGAATCTGGGCCACTTTGCGCAGTTCGTCATCGTCGAAATTGGCGGTGCCGCCGGCAACTTTCGACAGTCCGTCCAGTACGTCGTCGATAGCGTTGACCATCGCAGACGACCGATACCGCGCATCATCCAGGCTTCGGGTGATGTCGTTCGTGATGCTTTCAAGCGACACCAGCACCGAACCGGACTGGGCGATCCGTTCCATCGCTGCACGCCCCGGCAGTCGCGAGGCCAGCGCATCGGTAACATCGCCGATCCGCGATTCGATGGAGGATCGTTCGGACCGTTCAGTCGCCAGCGTGCCGCGCAGAACCGCGATGCTGAGCTGCAGGTTTTCATTCTGCGCGGCGATGGTGCGATTTTCCTGCCGTGCGCCGTCATATTGTTTGCTCAGGCCTTCAAGCCGGGCGGAAATATCCGCGACCAATTGTTTCTGGATTTCCAGTTTCGCGGCCAAATCGCCGGTGCGGCTTTCAAGATTTTCGCGTTCGCCGATCACCCGCTGGCGATCCGACAGAATCGCCTCGACCCGTGCCGTCAGTTCCTCTGTTTCAAGGGTCAGCTTGGTTTCCCGGTCACGGCTGGCGTCCAGCGCATCCTGCAGCACACCGATCCGTTCATGCAACTGCCGGCGCGATGCGATGGCCTGCTGGCGTTCTTCCTTCGGCAGATCAAGCCCGCCCTGGACGCCTTCGATAGACTGCAGCAGGGTTGCGTTCAAACGGGCAATCTCGGTCAGTTCCTTCGGCGCGCCATCGATATTGCCGGGCAGAACGAAGGCCGGGTCCTGAGCCCGGTCGCCGCCGAGCGACGCCACGGCATTGTCGATGGATTTCTGGTAATCGATCAGGCCCTGTCGAAGGGTTTCATAGGCAAGTTTCGATTCGATGATCTCTTCGTTTCGCGCGTCGACGACCTGACTCATGGTCCACGAGGTCGCTACTGCCCCGACGCCCCAGACAATATTCGCAAAGACAAGAAGACAGGCCGATATCTGGATCGCCGTCGACAGGCGAAAATACCGCACCCTGCCTTCAGACCGGATGATGACCTCGCGCTCGCGGAAGACGTGCTTAAGCCGACGCAATAGTTTAGCGCCGGCGCCGCTGTTCACTGTGGCGTCACCCACCATCCAGTTGTCCCCAAGTCCATCCATTCGTGCCGATTGCTGTTCACACCGGCCCGAAATGTCTACCCTATTCATCCGCCGAGCGCGAGTCGCCAGCGCAAAAAAAGCGTCAGGCAGCTTGTTCCTTCAGCCAGTTCCTGAAGGCGCGAACCGCCGGCCTGTCCGCCCGTTCCGGCCGGCAGACCATATGCCACGCCTGCGGCAGAACGGCTTCGCAGTCGGTGAACCGGGTCAACTTCTGCCCATCCAGATCGGGCGCGCCGAGGGGGGCGACGACCATGGCGATTCCCTGCCCGTCCATCGCCGCTTCGTAGGCCAGAATATAGGAATCGAAGGAAAGCTGCGAATTGGTCTTCGGCAATTCCAGACCGGCATGCTTGAACCAGACGCCCCAGTGATCGGCGGCGGTGTAGACCCGCATCAGCGTGTGCTGCAACACATCCGCCGGCTCCGGCGGCCCCGGCATCGCGGCCAGCAGCGACGGGCTGCAGATCGGAAAAATCGAGCAGTCGCACAGTTTCGTCCATTGCAGGCCGGGTTCCCGCGGTTCTGACAGAATAATACCGACATCCGCGCCTTCCGGGTCAAAGCTCCAGGAATGGCGGGCGGTACTGATTCGGACCTGAATTTCGGGATAGCGCCGCTGGAACGAATGCAGGCGCGGTATTAGCCAGTTGATGGCGACGGTGACATAGACCTGCACCGTCAGTTCGCGCGGCGTTTCCAGTGCCCGGATCAGGTCGGTACCTTCCGCTATCCTGTCGAACGCATCGCGCAGGACAGGCAGATAGATCTGGCCGGCCTCGGTCAGGGCGACGCTTTGCGGCCCGCGCCTGAACAGCATGACCCCGAGCTGCGCCTCCAGCGCCTTGACCTGGTGGCTGATCGCCGAATGGGTGACGGACAGCTCTTCAGCCGCCGCCCGGAAGCTCAGATGGCGGGCTGCGGCCTCGAAAGCGCGCAAGGCGCTGAGCGATGGCAGGCGACGTTTCAATACTGTTGAGCTCCCCTAACCGAACCAGACATCGAAATAGCTGCGGCGCACGCTGTAAAAACGTAGTATCCTTAACGGTGAGCCTATCTTTGATCGGTTATTTCTATTCATGCAAGTGTGAGAATTGATAGGTTGAGCACTGGCCCGGCGACAGACACTGTTCGCTGTATCGTTCAACGCCTTTCATAAGGTTCAAAGACCATGTCGAATGTGGAATCCCTCGCCCGGCGCCGCGGTGGCCGCCTTGCCCGCCAGCAGATGCGGGCCGCCCCGCTTACAGAAGACACGCGGGCGGTTCGACCCGGTCTTGAAGGCGGGCGCTACAAGCCGCTGCGTGACGAAGATGTTCTGAAGGTTCATGAAGCGGCGCTGACCCTGCTGGAAACAGTAGGACTGGCCGATGCGATCCCAAGCTGCGTCGAACTGGTCACCAATGCCGGCGGCCGGCTCGACGAGAAGGGTCGCCTGCTGTTTCCCCGCGCCCTGGTCGAAGACACGATCGCCAATGCCGCCCGCCATTTCGTGCTGCACGCCCAGGACCCGGAACACGATATGGAGCCCTGGGGCAGCAAGGTCTATTTCGGCACCGCCGGCGCGGCGGTCCACACGGTGAACCCGGTGACCGGCGAATACCCGCCGTCTGTAACCAAGGACCTGTACGATTTCGCCCGGCTGGCCGACCAGCTGGACAACATCCATTTCTTCCAGCGCACTGTCGTTTGCCGCGATCTGCCGGACCCGTTCGAGATGGATTTCAATTCCTGCTATGTCTCGGTATCCGGTACCAGAAAGCATGTCGGCACAAGCTGGGTCGCACCGGAACAGCTCGAAGCATCGCTTGAAATGCTGCATGTGATCGCCGGCGGTGAGAAAAAATGGCGTGAACGGCCGTTCGTATCGCAGTCCAACTGTTTCGTTGTGCCGCCGATGAAATTCGCGGAGGACGCCTGCCGGTGTCTTGAAATCGCCGTTCGAGGCGGCATGCCGGTATTGCTGCTTTCGGCGGGTCAGGCCGGCGCAACCGCCCCGGCGGCGCTTGCCGGCGCGGTCGCACAGGCGGTTGCCGAAGTGCTGGCGGGGCTGGTCTACGCCAACCTTGTTGTGCCGGGTCATCCCTGCATTTTCGGCACCTGGCCCTTTGTGTCCGATCTGCGCACCGGCGCCATGTGCGGCGGCAGCGGCGAACAGGCCCTTCTGATGGCGGGCTGCGCCCAGATGGCTTCCTGGTACGACCTGTCGGGTGGCGTTACGGCCGGCATGGCGGATGCGAAACTGCCGGATATCCAGGCCGGCTACGAAAAAGGCTACAATTACGCCCTGGTCGGCAATTCCGGCGCGAACCTGGTGTATGAAGCCTTCGGCATGCATGGCAGCCTGATGGGTTGCTGCTTCGAAACGATGGTTCTCGACAATGATGCCGTCGGCAGCGTGCTGCGCACCGTGCGTGGCATCGAAGTCAATGACGAGACGCTGTCGATTGATACCATCGCGGATACCTGCCGCAACGGGCCCGGTCACTATCTGGGCAGCAAACAGACCATCGACCTGATGCAGTCGCACTACTTCTACCCGGTGCTCGGCGACCGGACCAGCCCGAAGGAATGGATCGAGAAAGGCCGGCCCAACATTGTCGAACGCGCGGTCGACCGCACCAAGAAGCTGATGGCCAACCATTATCCAAGGCATATTTCTGACGATATCGACTCGCAGATCCGCGACAAATGGCCGGTCAGAATTCCACGTGAGCGCATGACAGCAGGCAACGGCGACTGGTAAACAGGGTTTCAACTATCGGCCGCTGAACAGAGTGTCCCGCACGCGGCGATATCGGATTGAGGGGTAAAAAACATGCGCAGTCATGCTCGTGTCGTAATTGTTGGTGGCGGAATGATGGGCGCAGGCCTGCTGTACCACCTGGCGGAAGAAGGCTGGAAGGATATCGTCCTCATCGAAAAGGGCGAGCTGACATCCGGTTCCACCTGGCACGCCGCCGGACAATGCCCCAGCTTCATCGCCGACTATTCGATGGCCAAGATCCACCATTACGGCAACACCCTTTATCCCAAGCTTGAGGAAATGACCGGCCAGTACGTTTCATGGCACGGCTGCGGCGGCATCCGCTTCGCCCTGACCGATGCGGAAGTGGAGTTCTTCAAGCATGTCGAAGGGGTGTCGAAACTGATCGGCTACCGGATGCAGCTTGTCGGCCCGGACGAGATCAAGCAGATCAACCCGCATGTCGATGTCACCGGCGTCAAGCTTGGCGCATGGACACTGGATGACGGCCATGTCGACCCGGCAGGCTGCTGTAACGCGCTGGCCAAGGGCGCGCGCGACATGGGCGCGGAAATCATCCGCCATTGCCGCGTCACAGATATCAAACCGACCGCCTCGGGCGAATGGGAAGTCATTACCGAACAGGGCAACATCATCTGCGAACATGTGGTAAATGCCGCCGGTTGTTACGCCCGTCAGGTTGCGCAATGGGTCGGCACCGATGTGCCGATCTGCAACATGAAGCATCATTATCTGGTCACCGAGCCGATCAAGGAGTTCATCGACTCCGATAAAGAAATGCCGGTAATGCGCGACCCCTACCCCGACGCTTACTACCGCCAGGAACAAAAAGCCGGGTTGATCGGAATCTACGAAACCGAAGGGGCTGAGGAAGCCTGGGCCGAACGCGGCGGCTACCCGGAATGGGAGTCCGAGAACGAACTGTTCGGTGAGGAACTGGACCGTATCTATCCTTGGATCGAACGGACGCTCGAGCGGATGCCGATCTGGGCTGAAAGCGGCATCAAGCGCGTTGTTCATGGCGCCATTCCTCATACGCCGGATTCAAACCCGCTGCTTGGACCTGCCGGCGGTTTGAAGAACTACTGGATGTGTAACGGCTCGTCGATCGGCATCGCCCAGGGTGCCGGCTGCGGCAAGTATCTGGCGCAGTGGATGGTGCATGGCGAGGCGGAAATCAACATGGCGGGCCTCGACCCGCGCCGCTACGGCAAATGGGCGACCGAGGATCATGTTCGCAAACGTTCCATCGAGGACTACCAGCACATGTACAAGCTGCATGTGCCGGGCGAGGAACGCCCCGCCGGCCGCGGCCAGCGCAAGACCAGCCTGCATGACATCCTTGCGGAACTCGGTGGCCAGTTCAGCGCGACCGCCGGTTGGGAGCGGGTGAAATACTACGCCACCGACGGTCAGGAAGAACAGCCGGGCTATTCCCACACCAACGCCCACGCCATCGTGGCGGAAGAATGCAAGGGCGTGCGCGACCGCGCCGGCCTCGGCGAAATGTCCAGCTTTGCAAAATTCGAGGTAACGGGGCCGGATTCCGAAAAATTCCTCGACCACCTGCTGGCGAACCGGGTGCCGAAGAAGGTCGGCGGCATCGGCCTCGCCCATTTCCTCAACGATCACGGCTTCATCGAAGGCGAAGTGACGATCACCAAGCTGGCTGAAAATCACTATTACCTGCTGTCGGGCGCGCTGGCCGAAGGCCGCGACGAGGACTGGCTGAACCAGCACAAGGACGGTGCGGATGTAACGGTTACCAACGTCACTGAAGACTACGGCAACCTTGTTCTCGTCGGCCCGAAAAGCCGGGACATTCTCTCCGCCGTCACCGATGCCGATCTGTCGAACGACGCCTTCCGCTGGTTGTCCGGCCAGACCATCACGGTCGCCGGCTGCACGGTGCGCGCGCTTCGGGTCAACTATGTCGGCGAGCTGGGCTGGGAACTGCATGCCCGCATGGACGACATGCCGACGGTGTTCAAAGCGCTGGAAGAGGCCGGCAAGCCGCACGGCATGGTGCTGTTCGGCATCTATGCGCAGAATTCGATGCGGATGGAAAAGGCCTATCGCGGCTGGGGGTCGGAACTGACCAACGAGATCACCATGATCGAGGCCGACATGGAACGTTTCGTGCGGCTGGAAAAGGATGACTTCATCGGCAAGGCGGCAACCATGCAGCGCAAGCAGGACGGCATTACCCAGAAACTGGTATACTGCGAGGTCGAGCCGGGCAACAGCGACAGCATCGGCGGCGAGGCCGTGGTCGATGGCGACAAGCCGATCGGCATCAGCACGTCAGGCGGGTTCGGCCATCGCTGCGGCAAGTCCCTCGCCTTCGCCTATGTTCACCCGGATTACGCCGAACCGGGCAGCACCTTCGACATTCTCATGCTGGGCAATAACCGCAAGGCCACCGTTCTCGCCGA
>CAYGSU010000057.1:0-8303 GCA_964352715.1 uncultured Flavobacteriaceae bacterium
GGTGTAGATCGGGACGATGGTCGCATCCTTGTCGCTATTGATCGCCCAGAAGAACGGAACCCGAAGGAACCCGCCGACATTGGTGTCTGAGCCGTAATCGGGCGCCAGGAAGCCGGTTTCGCGTTTCACGCGCGGGTCGGGATGGGTCAGATAGGGTGTATAGGCGACGGGAACGCCATAGAATTCAAGATAGGCATCGTAGTATTCGATCTGCCGCGCTTCCTGATCGTGCACGATGCGCTTCGCCTTTACCTGCCATAACGGGGCCTTTTCCGGGTTGTCCTCGCACACCTTGCAGGGCGAATAGACCGCTTTCGCGAAAACCGTTGAATTGCCGCCATATCGCCGGGCGCCATTTGCCGCGACCCGGGCGTTTTCCTGCAGCAGCATCCGCAGCCGCTCGATGACGCCCTCGCGCAGATCGTCGCTGAGCTCCATGTAATCGGCGAAGATAACCTCGCCGGTCGGTTCCAGCAGGGTCACATTGCCACTGGCGGATACGGTTTTTGCCTTCTGGTTGACGCTGACGGTGTCGGCCATCAGAACCCGCGCGCCGTAGGCGATTTCAACACCGCCGCGCGCGACAATAATGCCGAGCTCCTTGTCTGCACTGATGTCTTCCGCTGTGATCAGCACGGAAGACGGCTCGGTTGCGTCGGTTTCGCTCTGGCCCGACGCGGGTGAGGCGAAAGCGGCGACGACCGTCAATACCAGCGGTGCAAGCCGTGACAGCCGCCATGCGGGCGCGTGTGCGCAGAGGTGCAAAATCAATCCTGCCATGATCAGCCGTCTTCCATGTGCAGGATTGCCGTTACACCCAGCATCAGCGTCACACCACCGGGGATCCATGCTGCGAGGGCTACCGGCACCGTGGCGGACAGACCGAGCGCGTGTACAACCTGGGTCGCGAAGAAGAAGGTAAAGCCGCAGAAGACGCCGCCCAGCACCATGTGGCCGGTCGCCACCCGCTGTGTCGCCCGCAGCGAAAACACCGCTGCAACCAGCACCATGGCGCAGAGCAGAAGGGGGTTCGACAGCAGGGTCTGGAAATGCAGGCGATGTTCAATCGCGCTGAAACCGGCCTTGTCCAGCGTGTCGATAAAGCCCGGCAGTTCCCAGAACGACAGCACCTTGGCGGAAGCGAAGCTTTCCTTGATCGATTTAAGCGTCAGTTCCGTATCCAGCCGGACAGCGTCATGATGCACGGAATCGCCGTCTCGGTCCGTAATGGTCGCGTCACGCAGCATCCAGTAGCCGGACTGGAGTTCGCCGGACTTGGCGTCAATCCTGGCCAAAAAAGTGCCGTCGCGGGCAAGCTGCAGGACCATCACGTCGAAAATTTCGCTGCCCTGATCTGCAACGCTTTCGGCATGAATGACTTCTGACGAGGTTTCGTCCGCCTGCCGCAGCCAGAACCCGGTCTTGGCGATAGAAAGCTGGCTGCTGTTGCGTTCGAGATGTTCCGATTCAAGCTGTTCGAAGCGTGCGTTTGCCGCTGCGGCGAAGGGGTTAAGCACCATCGTCTGAAACGCGCCGAGAAGCGCGGCGATCACGAGGGCGGGCATCAGGAATTGCCAGGCCGACATGCCGGCCGCCCGGGCGACCACCAGTTCGTTCGCCTTGGACATCCGCCAATAGGCGAACATGGTGCCGATCAGGACGACAAAGGGCATCAGGTCCTGTAACAGAAGCGGCAATTTGAGGCCGGCCATCTGCAATGTCAGGAAAAGGGAAACGTCATCCTTGCCCGATCCCCGGCGCAGCAGTTCGACGATATCGAACGTGACGACTAGAAAGGTCATGACGAGAAAAACAACGGTCAGCCAGAACAGATACTGGCGGGCCAGATAACGCCAAAAGGTGGGACCGCTGTTCATCCGCTCAGGCCGTGGCGTTCTGGGTGTCGGAAAGTGCGGACAGATCCCGGTGGCCGAGGGTCGGCCGCTGGTAGCGGCGACGCAGCACGAGATAGGACATGACCATCGCGAAGGCAGGCACCAGATACAGCCCGGTCAGCATGATCGGCGTTTTACTGCCGGCAGATACGATCCCGAGGTTCGAGGCCAGCATCGCCGTCATCACAACCACCGCCAGCATAATGGGCTTCATCTGGCCTCGCCGGTCAAATCCCGAGCGCAGCACAAAAGCCAGCGCAACGAAGGCATAGCTGATTGCCAGCAGCGGCTGGGCCAGTCGATTGTGCCCTTCGGCGATCAGTTTTCCGCGATAGGTGGCATCGGCGGAAGAGTCGCTGGGCCACAGCAGATCGGGCAGATACCGCTCCTTCGGTTGTTGCCAGTAGTAGGTATCCTCGCGCTCCTCCACCAGTTCAAACGTGTATTCGTCGAAGTTGAGGACGTGAACGACGCCATTCGTCATGCTCTGCTGCGTGCCGTGAGACAGGAACAGGCGGACGCCGCCGTCTTCCTCGACAATCGCGCCTCTGTCTGCCAGCACGGTTTGTGACGAACCGTCTTCCTGCCGGTTGTGGATAATGACGCCCTGAAGATCGCCGTTGGAATCGCGGCCTTTCGCATACACCGTCACCTGGTCGCTGATGACGGTGAACTGGCCTTCCTTGATCAGCACGGCGCTCAGTTCCGATCGCGCGTCATTAAGATAGAGGCGCATGTGCTGGGCCGAATACGGCACGAAAAACAGCGTCAGCGAATAACACACCAGCATACAGGCCATACCGACAATCAGCCCGGGGACGGCAAGCGACAGGGTGCTCATGCCTGACGACCGCAGCACGATCAGCTCGCTGCCGACAATCATCCGGTTGTAGGTGAAGAGGATGGCGCCGAACAACGAAATCGGCAGCACGACGGCAAGGAACCGGGGGGTGATCAGCAGCGCCAGATAACCGAAATCGCTTAACGGCAGGCCGCGGTTAACGATCAGATCGATAAAGCGGATCGACTGAACCAGCACGATTGCCATACACAGAACAATCGTCGCGAAAACCGCAACGGTTGTTATTTGCAGGGTCATATATCGCGTTATCGATTTCATCACTAACGATATCTTGTTAAAGTCGTCTCATATGTATTTGTTTTTTATTGTTTTATCAGAATAACTGCAACACTTCACTTGAAATCTTGGTTTCCTTTTCCGCCTACTTGTCGCGGCCAGTATTCGGCAAGACTTGAGCCCCGTCGATGACAGGGATGTTCGGGTTAGACTTTAAACAGGACGGCGCGTCAATCCTGCCGCTTGCGGCCGGGACTCGAACAGGGCTAATCAGCCTGTTAAAAGTGTTTCCATCACCCATCATTCGACGGGTTTTCAACTGTCCGGAATTCGATGCTTTTTCACAGCCAACTGTTTGTCCTGATATTTTTTCCGATAGCGGTAGCCGGCTGGTATCTGCTTGCCGATCGGCTGGTCTGGCGGCAACGCTGGCTGCTGTTGGCGTCGTTTGCCTTTTACGGCTACTGGGATATCCGGCTGCTGCCGCTGCTGGCGTCGTCCATTCTG
This sequence comes from uncultured Flavobacteriaceae bacterium, assembly GCA_964352715.1. Classification (GTDB taxonomy): domain Bacteria; phylum Pseudomonadota; class Alphaproteobacteria; order UBA8366; family Aestuariispiraceae; genus JAVKBW01. The sequence goes on from CAYGSU010000057.1 coordinate 3,481, forward strand.
GTGAACTGGCTGATTGCGCGGCGCTTCCGGGATACCGGGTCTTCCGGTCCGATTTTCGCCGCGATGGTGGTCAATCTCGGCCTGCTGGGTGTTTTCAAGTATGCCGACTTCATTACCCAGGCCGCGACCTATATCGCCGGCGCGGATTATACCCCGCTTGAGATCGTTCTGCCGTTGGGCATCAGCTTTTTCACCTTCCAGCAGATATCCTTCATCATCGACATGCGGCGCGGCAAAACGACCCTGCCGACGCTGGACATCTATGCTCTGTATGTCTGTTTCTTTCCGCAACTGATCGCAGGACCGATTGTCCGGTCAGAGGAAATCGTCGATCAGTTCGCGTTGCATCCCCGGCGTGACGGCATGGATGAGCGGATCGCACGGGGTGCGTGCCTGTTCATTCTGGGTATGGCCAAGAAAGTCATCCTGGCCGATCACATGGCGGCAATCGCCGATCCTGTTTTCGCACAGTCGATGACGGCAAACGGTGTCGATCTGATAACGGCCTGGACCGGGGCTGTCGCTTTCGGTCTGCAGATCTATTTCGATTTTTCCGGCTATTCCGACATGGCGATCGGCCTTGCATTGATTTTCGGCTTCACGCTGCCTGAAAACTTCGACCGGCCTTACCGGGCGGTCAGCCTTGTCGATTTCTGGCGGCGCTGGCACATGACCCTGTCGCGTTTTCTGCGCGATTATCTTTACATTCCGCTCGGCGGCAGCCGCGCCGGACCGCTGCGTCAGATTGTGGCGCTGACGGCGACGATGCTTCTGGGCGGTTTATGGCATGGCGCGGCGTGGACATTCGTTGCCTGGGGCGCGCTGCACGGGGTCGGTCTTGCTGTCTGTCACGTCTGGGGACGGTTCGTGCCGAAAATGCCGGCGCTTCCCGCCACTGTGCTGACACTGCTGTTCGTGTTTTTCGGTTGGGTGCTGTTTCGCGCGCAGTCCTTCGACAGCGCGCTCGTGTTGTGGCGCTCGATGGCGGGACTGGGCGAAACGGCATGGGGGCAGGCCGACCCTGCCGCCCTGATATGGCTTGCTGCCGGCGCACTCGTCGCGCTGTTCGGCCCGACATCGCACGAGGCCGCCGGCGTGCTGCTCAGACCGCGCCGGGCAATCGCAGTCGGCGCCGGTCTGGCGCTGGTTGCGTTGCTGCTGGCGGTGGGCGTCGGGCAGAATGCCGAATTCATCTATTTCCAGTTCTAGGACACGGACGCGATGACCGAATGGAAACAATTCTGGCGGACGGCCCTGAAGACGGCCCTGTTCACGGGTCTGTTTCTGTTCGCCTTTGTCGTCGTTCTCGACCCTTATGACACGCTGCCGTTTTCGCCACCGCTGGACCGGTATCCGGTAACGACGAACCAGCGGTTCTCCTATCCGGCCGTCGCCACCGACCCGGTATTCGACAGTCTGGCCATCGGCACGTCGACGACGCGGTTGCTGAAGCCGGACAGTCTCGATGTGGCGTTCGGCGGGCGCTTCGCCAATCTTTCGCTGAACAGCGGCCGGGCCTATGAACAGATGCGGCTGGCCGACCTGTTCTTTCACCATCATCCCGCTGCCCGACGCTTCATTCTCGGGGTCGATACGGTCTGGTGTGGCCGGACCCGGGACAGCAGGTTTACCGAACGCCCGTTTCCGCCCTGGCTGTATGACGAAAACCCGTGGAACGACGCGCTGTATCTGTTCAACCCGAAAGCGTTGGAAGAGGCCGGCCGGCAACTGGCGCAGCTTCTCGGTCTGCGCGAACCGAAATACGATCACGACGGCTATGCGTATTTCCTGCCGCCGCCAGAGGACTACGATGCTGAAAAGGTTCGCCAGTATCTCTATCACGACAGGAATCCGTTCGTTGCGCTTCCGGAAGTGCCACCGGCCGACGGGTATGCGGCTGAATTGCAGAACATCGAGTTCCCGCAGCTGGATTACCTGAGGCGTTTGCTGACCAGCATTCCGAACCAGACCGAGATCATTGTCTTTTTCGTTCCCTATCATCAGGTTCAGGTGCCGGTGCCGGGATCGAAAAACGAAGCGATCTGGAACGAATGCAAACGGCAGATCGCCGATATTGTCGGCGTGCGGAAGAATGCTCATGTCGTTGATTTCATGATCCGGTCGGATCTGACGATGAATGACGACAACTATTGGGACCCGCTGCATTTCACCGATCAGGCGTCGGATATTCTGGTCCGTGAACTGGCCGCAGCGGTCAGGACCGGCCGGTCCGATCCGTCATACTACCGTTATCTGGCAACCGGCCCATCCGCCGATTGAACCTTGGCGGTCATCGTCCTAGTCTAATTGTCTACTGTTCGATTCCCCACAGCCGGCAACGACGGGCCGGCGATAACAATAATGGTCCGAGGCACTCATGAAAATCACGTTTACCGAAAAGGCGAACCCGAAAACCGGCGCGGTTGTCGTTGGCATTGAAGAAGGCAAGAAACTCTCCCCGGCGGCGCAGGCGGCGGACAAGGAAACCGGCGGCGCGATCAGCCGCCTGCTGAAATCCAGCAAGTTCTCAGGCAAGAACGAACAGACCGCGACGATTTCAGCCCCCGCCAATGTGACCTATGACGCGCTGGTTCTCGCAGGCCTCGGCAAGGACCCGGAAAAGACGGACTTTCTCACCCTCGGCGGCAAGCTTTACCCGGTCTGCAAGGACTATCCGGAAATCACCGTCATTTGCGATGCCAAGCGCGGCGATCTGAAAGACGCGGCGGCGGCTTTGGCAAACGGCCTGCTGCTGCGCAGCTACCGGTTCGACAAATACCGCACCAAGGAAGGCCCCGACGCCAAGCCGGCGTTGAAAAAGGCGGCGATCCAGGTTGCCGGCGCTGCTTCGGCCCGCAATGCGTTCAAGCCGCTGGCGGCGGTTGCCGAAGGCGTGCAGCTGACCCGCGATCTGGTTTCCGAACCGCCGAACATCCTGTATCCGGAATCCTTCGCCGCTGCGGCGAAGGAACTGGAAAAGGACGGCATCAAGGTCGAGATCCTGAACGAAAAGCGCATGGAGCGTCTTGGCATGGGCGCGCTGCTGGGCGTCGGTCAGGGCTCGGCGCGCGAAAGCCGTCTGGTGATCATGCAATGGATGGGCGCGGCCAAGAACAAGCAACCGGTGGCGTTCGTCGGCAAGGGTGTCACCTTCGATACCGGTGGCATTTCCATCAAGCCGGCGGCCGGTATGGAAGAAATGAAGTGGGATATGGGCGGCGCCGGGGTGGTGACCGGCCTGATGAAGGGGCTGGCCAAACGCAAGGCGAAGGTCAATGCCATCGGCGTCATCGGTCTGGTGGAAAACATGCCGGACGGCAATGCCCAGCGGCCCGGCGACATCGTCACCTCGATGTCGGGTCAGACGATTGAAATCCACAATACGGATGCGGAAGGCCGGCTCGTTCTGGCCGACGCGCTCTGGTACACGAAAGAACGCTTCAAGCCGCAGTTCATGGTCAATCTGGCGACGCTGACGGGGGCGATCATCATCGCGCTCGGTAACGAGAACGCAGGTCTGTTCAGCAACAATGACGAGCTCGCCGAAAAGCTGACCGCTGCCGGCCTGGCGACGAAGGAAACCGTCTGGCGGATGCCGCTGGGCGACGCCTATGACCAGCTGCTGAAAACCGACGGAGCCGACATGAAAAACATCGGCGGGCGGACGGCCGGGTCGATCACCGCCGCGCAGTTCCTGCAACGGTTTGTCGACAAGACCCCGTGGGCGCATCTCGATATAGCCGGCGTCGCCTGGTCGTCGAAAGACAGCGCGGTCGCGCCACGCGGCGCAACGGGCTATGGCGTTCGGTTGCTCGACAGGCTGGTTGCCGACAATTACGAAGGGTAGGGGCGGTTGGCCGAGATCCGGTTTTACCATCTGACGCGGTCGCGGGTTGAAGACGCGCTGCCAACCTTGCTGGGCAAAACCCTTGATCGCGGCTGGCGGGCCGTTGTCATGGCGCGGTCGGAAGAACGGCTCGAGGCACTGGATTCCCAGCTCTGGACGTTCAACGACCGGGCGTTCCTGCCGCACGGCACGGCAAAGGATGGCCATGCCGACCTGCAACCGGTCTGGCTGACGGTCGAGGATGAAAATCCGAACGGCGCGACCGTGCTGTTCCTGACGGATGGGGCCGAGTGCGAGGCCGCCGCCCGGTTCGATCTGACCTGCCTTATTTTTGACGGTGGCGATGAAGACTCCGTGAAGGATGCGCGGCAGCGCTGGAAAGCGTTTCGCGACGCCGACCTGCCGCTGACCTACTGGCAGCAGAATGAAAACGGCGGCTGGGAAAAACAGGCGGAACACAACCCCGCCGCGGCGGCCAAGGCCGAGAGCTAAAGCACCCTGGCGGTGACGACGATTTCGATCAGGTATGCTGCGTCGAGCTCGACCCCGACGCAGGCGCGCTGCGGCCAGTTATCCTCCGGTCCGATCCAGTCGCACCAGACTGCATCCATCACGGACTTTTCCGCTATGTTGCTGAGATACACGGTCGCCTGTACCAGACCGGCCTTGCCGCTGCCGGCTCTGGCGAGCACATCATCCAGTTCCGCCAGCGTGTTCCGGGTCTGCCCGGCGATACCGGCCGCGCAATGCGGATCGGTCGCGACGGCATAGACAAGCCCGTCCGACACGACGGCGCTGCATCGGCCCTTTCCCTCGACTGGAAATCGTTTCATTTCAACGGCTCCCCATGCAGTTCGTCCTCTACTATCCTCGCCCCGACAATGGCGAAATACAATGCCCGGCGCTTCACGTCTTGCAGTGCAATACGACGCCGGTTATAAGCCCGCCGACTGTTTGAACAGGGTTGGCGCGGCGG
>CAYGSU010000057.1:8403-12278 GCA_964352715.1 uncultured Flavobacteriaceae bacterium
CAATACGACGCCGGTTATAAGCCCGCCGACTGTTTGAACAGGGTTGGCGCGGCGGTCGTGCCTTACCCGATGCAATTTCGATAGCAAGACATCCGGTCGAACTGACCGGCCATCAAAGGGGCAATCCATGGCGAAGCAACGCACATTCTCGATCATCAAACCGAACGCAACCAAGCGCAACCTCACAGGCAAGATCAACGCCATGCTGGAAGAGGCCGGTCTGCGGATCGTCGCCCAGAAGCGCATCCAGATGAGCCAGAAACAGGCCGAAACCTTTTACGGCGTGCACAGCGACAAGGCCTTCTTCAAGGATCTCGTCGGTTTCATGACCTCCGGCCCGGTCGTTGTTCAGGTTCTGGAAGGTGAAGACGCCATCGCTAAAAACCGCGAAGTCATGGGCGCCACCAACCCGGCCAACGCCGATGAAGGCACGATCCGCAAGCTGTATGGCGAAAGCATCGAAGCCAACTGCGTGCACGGTTCCGACGCGCCGGAAACGGCTGCCGAGGAAATCGCGTATTTCTTCGCGGGATCCGAAATCGTCGGCTAAACCCGAACGATCCGAATTTTGAAAAAGCCGGTCCTTGTGGCCGGCTTTTTTTGTTATGTTGAGCTTCATGAGTTGGTTTCGCCGCCGCCGGGTCTGAAATGGCAGGAAATGCTGACGGATGGCGGTAAAGCCTGAACGGCTCGTTTCAGAACAGGGAAGTACACCATGACAACAGCGGACCGCCGCATCACCATCGACACGCCGGTGCGGTTCAGCGACCCGCTGCCGGAGAAAGCCGATGTTGTCATCATCGGTGGCGGCGTCATCGGCGTGTTCAGTGCGCTATATCTCGCAGAAATGGGAAAGAGCGTGGTATTGTGCGAGAAGGGCCGGATCGCGGGCGAACAATCGTCACGCAACTGGGGCTGGATCCGACAGCATGGAAGGGACGCGGCGGAGCTGCCGGTCATGATGCAGGCGTTGCGCCTGTGGCATGAGGCGAATGAAAGAACCGGCGGACAATGCGGCGTCAGGACAGGCGGGGTCTGTTATCTCGCTTCCAGCCAAAAGTCGATGGCAGAGTGCGAGGACTGGCTGTCCATCGCGAAGGCGCAGGGGCTGGACTCGAGGATGTATACGGCCAGGGAAGTTTCCGATCTGTGCGGACCCTATGCGAAGTATTCCTGGCTTGGCGGCGCCGGTACGCCCAGCGATGCACGCGGCGAACCCTGGCGCGCGGTGCCCGCCGTCGCGGCACTGGCGAAGGAAGCGGGGGTGACAATCCGCGAGAACTGCGCCGTGCGTACCCTCGACCGGGCAGGCGGTACTATCACGGGAGTTGTCACGGAACAGGGCTCAATTGCCTGCGAACAGGTCGTGCTGGCCGGCGGGGCATGGTCGTCGCTGTTCGCCCGCCGGCACGGTATCGATATTCCGCAACTGTCGGTGCGGTCGACGGTGGCGCAGACCGCGCCAATGCCGGATTTCGCCAACGGCAATTTCGCCGATGAATTTTTAGCCTTCCGGCGGCGGGAGGATGGCGGCTTTACCCTCGCACTGGGCGACAGGTCGGGGTTCTTCCCCGGACCCGATGCGTTCCGTCATTTTAGCGTCTATCTCGAAGTAATGCGGAAATCGTGGAAAGAGATCGAGTTTCATCTTGCCGGCACGCACGGTTACCCGGACGGCTGGCGCACGCCGCGGTCATGGGAGGCAACGGAGGAAACCCCGTTCGAGCGGATGCGGGTGCTGGAGCCTTCTCCCGATGCGAAGCATGTCGAGCTGATGGTCCGGCGTTTCGCCGAGCGCTTCCCCGATCTCGGTCGACCGAAAATTCTGGAAAGCTGGGCGGGAATGATCGACGCCATGCCGGATGTGGTGCCCATCGTCGACCGGGTGCCTGACCAGCAGGGTCTGGTGATTGCTACCGGCATGAGCGGCCACGGCTTCGGCATCGGTCCCGGTTTCGGCCGGGTCGTGGCGCGAATGGTGGCGGGGCAGGAAGCGGAACACGATCTGTCCCGCTTCCGGTTCAACCGTTTCACCGACGGCAGCAAACTGGAGGTCGGGTCGTCCCTTTAGTGTGTCGACCACCAGTGAAAGCTCCGATACCGCCGGCTGATCGTTCAGCAGTTTTTATTTTGAGTCGGTTCGGTCAAAAACCGGTGACAGGATTTCTATTGGCCGACCGATATTCCGCAGATCGAACTTTCCATGTGACCGCCAAGGATGCGGCAGGGCATGTGAAAATGTATCGGAGACCAGAACGGTCTCGTTCAGTTCCTTGCACTGCGCCTCAATACGCGCCGCCTCGTTAGCCGCTTTGCCGATCACCGTGAATTCTATCCGCTCCGGCGTGCCGATATTGCCGTACATGACGGTACCGGAATGGAGCCCGATACCGAAATCTATCGGTGGTTCGTTGCGTGCAACCCGGTCTTTGTTCAATGCGGCGCCGCGTGAGACTGCATTCCTTGCGACGTCCAGCGCCGCCGCGCAGGCCTCCTGCTGGCTGGCGTAGTGTTCGAAGGGAAAGATAGCCAGTGACGCATCACCGATATAACGCAGAACTTCTCCACCGCCGTCTATCACCGCGCCGGCGGTAATTTCGTAATAGTCGTTCAGGACAGTCAGGAACCCCTGCAGATCGTAATGTTCGGCAAGCGTCGACGACCCCCGCAAATCGCAGAACAGGATTACGGCATCGATGACATCGCCGTCGCCGCGCTGAATCTGGCCGTTATAGACCCGTTTCCCGGAATACGATCCGAGATAGGCGTCGAGAATGTCATCGACAAGTTTCCGGTGCGTCAGGTTCTTCAGCTGTGCGCAGAGCGGCAAGCGGATTTTCCGAATCAGCGAAAGATCGGCATCACTAAACCCGTCAGGAGCAGACGAAATCCAGCTCAGGACTATCCCTTCCTGTCTATCGCCCGAAATGTTTCTGTCGTTGAAGTTCGTGAGTTGAAGGAAATAGTCTGTTGCGCCGTTTTCGGCAGCGGTTTTCAGGATGGGAAAGCGGTCGGACTCCGATCCCGATACCAGCTTGATGCGACCTTCTTCATCGCCATTCTCGTAGAACGGCCGGGTAGGGCTATCGAGCCAGGCCGGCGTGCTTGAGATACCGCGCGGAAAGTTGTCTACCACGACCCCTTTGTCCGGATACCAGGTATAGGCGCCGACGGAATAGAGGGGATGCAGCATCGGCAGGCCGATGTGCATTCTGTGAAATTTCATACCAAACGACGAGAGCTGCTCGATCAGTTCGGCCTGCAGCGTTGGAATATCCCAGTCTTCCAGCGCCCGGCGATTGAGCCAGTTCAAAAGGTTCTCGAACTGTGTCTGTGCGTCGCCGATTGCGGACATTTCCGTGTTACCCCCTGTTCAACACCGGCAGAACATCGCCGGGCAACTGAAGCCTAACATTGTTGCCTCTTAACGCGAGCGATCCAGACAAATGAAAAGCGCGGCTTGAATGCCGCGCTTTTCATTTTCAGCATACCGTCTGCCTCAAGGCGTCAGCGTCGCCGCCAGAATCAGCAGAAACAGGGCGATTGATACGCAGGAAATAATGATCAGTCTGGTCACCCCCGACCATGTCTGCAGATTGGCCTGCGGCGCTTTCCGGTATTCCAGTTCTTCTTCCATGGTCACACCCCCGTGATGATCAGGTCGCATTGAATTTGAACGTATTCTAGACGAAATCGGTACGGCGGCAAGAGCCATGCGGCTCATGCAGGCAGAATAACCGGGCCGGGCGTTCCGTCGATATAGGCGGTGCCGTCGCGCACCTCGATCCGGCCGTCGGCCAGCAGGGCCAGAGCGCGCGGATAGATGACATGTTCCTTTTCCAGAACCCGGGCGGCGAGGCGGGCGGCGTCATCAT
>CAYGSU010000057.1:12378-16943 GCA_964352715.1 uncultured Flavobacteriaceae bacterium
CGGCCGGTCGGCAAACCCGCGATGGTCGACAACCGCCGTGGCGATACCGGCGCGGCGCGCGCGTTCCAGCCCGAAGGCGTCGGCGTTGTTCGACAGAACGAGGGCGATTTCCGCAGGAAAGTCGTCAGTCGCCGCGGCGTCGATCAGCGCCTGCAGGTTGGTGCCGCCGCCTGAGAGCAGCACGCCGACGCGTTTGCGCTGGGGGTCCGCCATCACGCGGTCAGTCGTCGATTCCGGCGATATGGACCGCCGGGCTTTCTTCGTCACGCGCCACGACACGGCCGATCGTGTAGACGTCCTCGCCGGCGGCCTTGAGCATGTCTGACAGCGCCTCGGCGTTGTCGGGCGCGGCGAACACCGCCATGCCGATGCCGCAATTGAAGGTGCGGTGCATTTCGTGCGGCGCAACGCCGCCGGTTTTTTCCAGCCAGTCGAAGACCGGCAGGACCGGCCAGTCGGCGCGCACCAGATCGCAGCCCAGGCCTTTCGGCAGAACGCGCGGCAGGTTTTCGTAGAATCCACCGCCGGTGATGTGTACCAGACCTTTGATGAGATCGGCTTTCAGGCCTTCCAGACAGGACCGCACATAGATTTTCGTTGGTGTGATCAGAACGTCTGCCAGTGATTGCGATGGCTCGAAAGGGGCTGGGGCGTCCCAGGCGAGACCGGAAACATCGACAATGCGCCGGACCAGCGAATAGCCGTTCGAATGCACGCCGCTGGAGGCAAGACCCAGAATGATATCGCCAACTTCTATGGTACGCCCGTCGATCAGCCGCTCACGTTCCGCCGCGCCGACCGCAAAGCCGGCCAGATCATAATCGCCGTCATGGTACATGCCCGGCATTTCCGCCGTTTCGCCGCCAATCAGCGCCGCGCCGGCCTGCCGACAGCCTTCAGCGATGCCGGACACGACATCGGTCGCGATCTCGACGCTGAGACGCCCTGTCGCAAAATAGTCCAGAAAAAGTAACGGTTCCGCCCCTTGAACGACCAAATCATTGACGCACATTGCGACAAGATCGATTCCGACGCTTTCATGACGGCCGGCATCGATGGCGATGCGCAGCTTGGTGCCGACCCCGTCGGTCGCAGCGACGAGGACAGGATCCTTGAATCCGGCGGCTTTCAGGTCGAACAGGCCGCCGAAACCGCCAAGTTCGCTATCTGCGCCGGGACGGATTGTCGACCGGGCCAGAGGTTTGATAGCATCGACAAGCGCGTTACCGGCGTCGATATCGACACCGGCGTCGCGATAGCTGAGGCCGTTGGCTTGCGCTTTTGACCGGTCAACAGGGGGTTGCTTACTTGCTATGACGCCCTCACATGCATAAACGATTGGGACGATGTTCGATAAGCAGCGACGCATGGCGAGTCAACCAACCACTTTCGATTTGCGGTCACGTATTCTGGCTGTGCTGGCGCTCGGCCTGATTTTGGCCCTATCCGCACTGCCCGGCAGCGCAACCGCGCAGTCGATGTATGATGTTGCCGGCATTGAAATTGATGAATCGGCCGGAAACGAGGTCGATGCGAAAGAAAACGGGCTGACCAGGGCGAAAAGCGAGGCCTTTCAGCAATTGGTATCCCGGCTCGTGGTTCAGCAGGGTGCTACCCCGCCATCGCCGCCCGATGCGGCTGCAATCGAACGGATGATTGCCGATTTTTCGCTGGCCGACGAGAAGTTCGGCGGCGGTCGCTATCTCGCGACCCTGACCGTTCGGTTCCAGCCCGGCAGCGTTCGGGACTATCTGGAACGCAACAATCTGGTGTATTCGGAAACCATGAGCGGGCGGCTGGTTGTGTTGCCGGTGTTTGAAAAGGGCGAAACGACGCAGCTGTGGGATGAAACCAATGCGTGGCTCACCGCCTGGGCGGGGCTTTCCGATCTGGATGCGCCGCCGGTGCCGATGGTGGTGCCGTTGGGCGATATCGCCGACGTTTCGGCCATTGGTGCGGCGCAGGCGGTGCGTGTCATTCCTGAAAACATCGATGCGATAACCGGTCGGTATGGCGCACAGGGCGCGGTGGTTGCGATTGCGCGGCCGGGCGAGAGCGCCGCCACGGGCGGGTTTCAGGTGGATGTCGTATACCTGTCGACCGCACCCGGCTGGAACGATGTGACGCAAACTTTTTCAATTTCCGGCGAGGCTGAAGAGCCGCTGGCGGACGTTCTGGAGAAAGCGGCGAGAACGACCGCCCTTTCAATTGCGGATGTCTGGAAAAACCAGAACGCCATCCAGCCGAATCAGGCCCGCCAGCACCTGTCGGCCATCGTCCCGCTGAACGGGTTGCCGTCCTGGGTGGCCGTTCAGAAGCAACTGGGACGGATATCGCCGGTGAAAGCGGTCAATCTGGCTGAAATTGCGATCGATCATGCCAGCATCGATATCGTTTATGTCGGTTCGATAGACCAGTTGCAGCGGGCGCTCAGCCAGAACGGACTCGGCCTGATCAACGATCTGGAAACCGGTGAGGTAAAACTGGTCTCGAGCCGGCCATGACCACCCGCGAAAGAGCGCTGTTCTGGACGGCCGGTCTTGCGGTTACGGTCGCTGCTCTTTTCTTGCTGAAGCCGATCCTGCTGCCGTTTGTCGCTGGTATGGCCGTCGCCTATTTTCTTGACCCGGTTTGTGACCGACTGGAAGAGCGGGGGATGTCACGCAGCGCAGCGACCGCGCTGGTCACCGCCTTTTTCTTTCTTGTGATGATCATTGTGGTCGGCGCAACCGCGCCGTTCATCTATGCCCAGATCGTCAGTTTCGCAGAGAAGGTCCCGTCCTATGTCGAGGCGATCCAGGTAAAAGCCGGCCCGCTTGTGGACTTCATCACATCGGAACTGGAAAGCGGCGCCGGGTCCGATATCGGCGGCAACGCCGCGCAATATGCCGGCACGGCGGTGCAATGGGTGGCCAAGGCGTTGGCGCGCGTGCTGGGCGGCCTCAGTGCCGTCGCCGATCTGCTGTCGCTGGTGGTGCTGACGCCGATTGTCGCCTTCTACCTGCTGCGGGACTGGGATGTGATTGTCGCCAAGGTCGATTCCTGGCTGCCGCGCGCCCATGCCGATACCATCCGCGAACAGGTCAGCACTGTCGACCGGACATTGGCCGGGTTCGTGCGCGGGCAGGCGAGCGTGTGTTTCGTGATGGGGCTGTTCTACGGCATCGGCCTGACCTTCGCCGGCCTGGATTTCGGCTTTATCGTCGGGTTCTTCACCGGATTGATCTCGTTCATTCCGTATTTCGGCATGATGATCGGTATGGTTCTGGGCGGCGGCATCGCGATTGCGCAGTTCGATACTATTCCGCCAATCCTGATTGTTTTCGGCATATTCGCAGCCGGTCAGGTTATCGAAGGCAATTTCCTGACGCCGAAGCTGGTCGGAAACCGGGTGCAGTTGCATGAGGTCTGGATCATCTTCGCCCTGCTGGCAGGCGGTCTGCTGTTCGGATTCGTCGGCATCCTGCTCGCTGTTCCGATTGCTGCGGTGATCGGCGTGATTGTCCGGTTTCTGCTGGCGCAGTATCTGGAAAGCCCGCTGTATCATCACGGCACGACGACGGATACCGAATCGGCGCAAGATCCGGCCTCCGGCTCGAAGACTGAATAGGCGGTCGTATGGTCATGTCTGCTGGTGATCAAATACCTCTGGCATTTGAAACGCGTTCTCTGCATGGACGGGCGGATTTCATTGTCACGCCGGCGACGGCTGCGGCGGTATCGCTGATTGATTCCTGGCCTGATTGGCCGGCCAATACGGTTTCCATTTACGGGCCGGCGGGGTCGGGAAAAAGCCATCTCGCGGCGATCTGGAGAGAAAAGAGCGCAGCGACGAATCTCCACATGATCAATCTGAACTCGACAATTGATCATCTGCAAAACAGCCCGGCGCAACAAAGCAACAACATGGTATTGGAGCTGCTGGGCGATCTCGGCGCGTCGCCGGCGCGCCAGGAAGGTATCCTGCATCTTCTCAATTCGATCCGTGAGCAGGGATCCTACCTGCTGATGATCAGCCGCGATGCGCCAGCCCGGATGGACGTAACACTACCCGACCTGCGATCGCGTCTGCGCGCCATTCCGGCGGTGGAAATACCCGCACCGGACGACGCATTGTTGCGGGGCATTCTTGTCAAGATGTTCAACGACAGGCAATTATCGGTTCCATCCGAGGTGGTCGATTACATCGTGCCGAGAATGGAGCGCACATTCGAAGGCGCGCGAAGCCTCGTCGCGCGGCTCGACATTCTGGCGCTCGCAAAGAATCGCGCGATCACCATTCCATTTGTCCGATCGGTGATGGACGAATAGGGCGGTTCCGGCCCGGGTCTTCACATTTCCGGCGTAAGCCTTTATTGATCACGGGTGCTGATCGACGCGATTGGCTGTTTTATCTCTGTATCGTTTTGCCGCGTATATTTGTTGTTGTGCCCATGGAATATTTTGAGACTACAGCCGCGAATGAAAAACGAAGAAATCGAAGTAAAGCTGTCGATTCCGCCAGACCAGACGGATAGCTTCCGGCGGTCAACGGTTCTGCACAGTAATAAAGCCGGCCGGGCGAA
>CAYGSU010000057.1:17043-26756 GCA_964352715.1 uncultured Flavobacteriaceae bacterium
CAGGCTGAACTGCGCTGGATGCAGCAGGAGCTGGGGCCGGCGCGCGACTGGGATGTCTTTTTGCTGGATACGGTCGAGCCATTGATCGCGCGGCTGCCGGATGTCGCTTCGCTGCGCAAACTGAAAAAGGCGGCGCAGGCACAGCAGGCCGCCGGATACGAACAGGCCTGGGCGGCGCTTCGGTCGCGCCGTTTCGCGGCCAGCGTGTTGTGGCTTGAGCGCTGGTTGCTGGAGGTCGGCGCCGAAACGGGCAAAACCGAACCGCTTCCCGCCTTCGCCGCCCGGCTGCTGAACAGCCGCCGCAAGAAGGCGCGCAAGAAAGCGGGGGAGAACGTCACGGCCCTGCCGGAAGCGACGCTGCATGAATTGCGGATCGAGCTGAAAAAACTGCGCTATACCGCGCAACTGTTCAAATCGCTTTACCCGAACAGCAAGACCGATCCCTTCCTGCAGCGATTGTCTGCGATGCAGGACTGTCTGGGGGGGCTGAACGATGCCGCAGTTCAGCAGGGGTTGCTCAACAGGCTGGAAGACGCAGGCACACCGGCCGACCGCCGGACGCAGGCCATCCTTGCCGGCTGGCATGCCGCGCATACCGAGGCCGGCCTCGCGCATCTCGCGCAATTATGGGCTGAATTTGCGGAAACGAAACCGTTCTGGCGCTGAACCGGTTAGGTCGTCCTCGCCGGGGATTATTGTTGCTCGGCGTATTCCGCCGCCAGATCTTTCGCCGCCGTGGCCCAGGCAATCGCCGATTCGGCCTGCGCGCGCGCGCGGGCCAAAGTCAGTTTTGTCGCGTTTTCCCGGCTGCAAAGACGTTTCGAGGAATTCGCCATCGTGATGGCGTCGTCGACCAGAACGCGGACCCGGGTCTTGAACCCGGCTTCCTTGATCGTTTGCAGCATTGCAGAGGCAGATTCAACCTCGACCGCCGCCTTTACCACCATCGTATTGCAATCCAGCGCGTAGGCCGACGGTGACACCAACAGACCGGCAGCTATAACAGGCCCGGCCAGAAATTTAACTTTCATCAGAACAAAGCCTTTCTTGTTGCCGCTTCGATTAACGATCACAGTCACAAATATTCAGTGATGTATCGACGGCGGCGGTTCATCATATCGATTACTATAACTACAGTCTTTGCTTCGGGGGTTATACAATGATTTTATCGATTTGTATCTTGAAAGGGCGCTGAATGCCCGGCACTGCAAAAGAAACAGGGGCGCCGGCACCGGCACCATCGAAATCGACGCTGGGCCACGATCTGATCGGGATGTCAGCGCTTTTGATAAGCGTTGCTTTACTGCTGACCGGCAACGGCCTGCAGGGAACGCTGGTTCCCATCCGCGGGAATATCGAACACTTCGGGCCGTTCGAGATCGGTCTGCTTGGCTCGGGGTATTTTGTCGGCTTTACGCTGGGTTGCGTATTCGGTCCGCAATTGCTGGTGCGCGGCGGCCATATCAAGACCTTCATGGCGATGGCGTCGCTGGCGTCCGTCATGGCGCTGGTGCATGTCATCGTCGCCGAACCGTATATCTGGATCGCGCTGCGGGCGATCACCGGGTTCTGTTTCGCCGTCCTCTACATCGTTATTGAAAGCTGGCTGAACGAAAAATCGTCCAATGAAAACCGGGGGGCGGTTTTTTCGATCTATACCGTCATCAACCTGACCGTGATTACCGCCGGACAGATGATGGTCGCACTGGACGATCCGGCCGGGTTTGCGCTGTTTGCCGTGGCTTCCATTCTGGTATCGCTTGCAGGCCTGCCGCTTGCCTTCGCCAGGACGGAATCGCCGGGGCCGGTGCCGAAAGTCAAGATCAGGCTGCTCAAGCTCTACAGGGTGTCGCCGGTCGGCGTGGCGGGCTGTATCGCCATTGGTTTTGCGAACGGGGCTTTCTGGACCCTCGGGCCAGTCTTTGCCCAGAATAACGGTCTGGACGCAGCCGGTGTCGGCATCTTCATGAGCGCTGTCGTGGTTGGCGGCGCGATCGTGCAATGGCCGCTGGGCGCGCTGTCCGACCGGATCGACCGACGCCATGTCGTTCTGGGGTGCTGTGTTGCGTCGATCGGTGTCGGCGTCGCCATGACGATCCTGCCGATTTCTGACGGAATGGCGATTTACCTGTACGGTGCCGCATTCGGCATGGCCGCATTGCCGATCTATGCGCTCGTCGTTGCTCATACCAACGACCATGCGGAGCCGAGTGAGATGGTGGAGGTTTCAAGTGGTCTGCTGCTGCTTTACGGCCTTGGTGCTGCTGTCGGCCCTGTGCTTTCGCCGTTGTTGAACCAGCTCGCCACGTTCACAAACCTGTTTACCTTCACGGCGATTGTCCATGCCGTGCTTCTGGCTTTTGTCCTGTGGCGGCTGACCATGCGCAAGCGCGTCGGCGAGAAAGACCGCGTGACCTTCAATGAATCGGTCATTGCTGCGCAAACATTTTCGCCGCTGGAAACGGCATCGGTGATCTCTGCTGCAGACCAGAAAGGCAATGGCGCAGAAGGCGACAGGCATGACTGATAGCCATACCGACGAACTGACAGACGTTTCTGTACAGGGATCGCGGCTACCGGAATTCTTCGCCTATACGTTCGATGCAACCGGCGCCGGCCAGCCTGTCACCCTGAAGGATCTGCCATCAATCAACCGTGAGGAACACGCTCTGGTCTGGGTGCATTTGCATCTGTCCAATACGGCGGCGATCGACTGGCTGTCGTCGGCCGGTCTTGATGACGTGATTGTCGATGCGCTGACGGCGGATGAAACAAGACCGCGTTGCGCTGTGCATGGCGACGGGGCGTTTCTGAACCTGCGGGGCGTTAACCTGAACCCCGGCAGCGAGCCTGAAGACATGGTGTCGGTGCGGTTCTGGATCGAGGGAAACCGTGTTGTCGGCGTCTGGCTGCGTCCGCTGATGGCAATCAGCGACCTGCTGGCATCGATCAGCCGCCAGCAAGGGCCGGTCAGCCCCGGTGATCTGGTCGCCAAGATCGCGCTGCGGCTGGTCGACAAGGCGGAGCCGGTCGTCGGCGCGCTGAACGAGCGGCTGGATGCGATGGAAGAAATCGATTTCGATCAGCCGCCGCCGGATGCCAGACGTCGCTTGTCATCAATCCGGCGTGAAGCGATACAGTTGCGCCGGTATATGGTGCCGCAACGGGATGCCCTGTCGACCCTGGAAATAGAGGACTTCGACTGGTTACAGCATGCCGATCGCAGCCGTATCCGCGAGGCTGTTGAACATGTGGTTCGTCTGGGCGAGGACCTTGATGCAATCCGCGACCGCGCGCAGGTTGTACGCGATGAACTGGTCGACCGCCGGGCGGAAGGCATGAACCGGCAAATGTTGATCCTGTCGGTTGTCGCCGCCGTGTTTTTACCTCTTAGCCTGATTGCCGGCGTGCTGGGCATCAATGTCGGAGGGATCCCCGGTGCGAGCAGCTCATGGGGATTCGTCTCGGTGTGCGCCTTCATGGCCGTCGTCGCCGCTATTCTGGTCTGGTATTTTAAGAGAATCGGCCTCCTCAAGCGTTACTAAAAATATAAAAAACATAATAAAATCAACAGAATGCGTATCGGTTTTTCGATATGTATACGAATATCTACAAATTTATCTAAAATTTTATTTACTGTGCGCTGCATCACAGCGTAGAACCCGCTCGCACGTTATAAACAATCCATCAGTTGAGGCCGGTAGAAGGCCGGTGATGAAAAGCAGAATGCTAGGAGCAAGAATATGAAGACTACCTTTATGAAACTCGGTTTTGTCGCAGCTTTTGCCGTTGGCCTCGGCCTTTCCGGTCAGGCGAATGCGACAACCATTGGCCCGGAATTCGATTCGAAAGGGTTTACCTACCAGAGCTCGGGCCATTGGTGGGATAGCAGCGACATTCCCGGCGCTCTCCATGTTTCCAACGCGTCCCAGCAGACGGAAATCAACGCATTTGAAACCTTGTTCGGCATGGACGATATCGTGATCTGGGACAAGGTGGACGTCACCGAAACGAAGAAGAAGAAAAAGTACGGCAAGCATGGCGGTAGTGGCGGTTACACCTACAGCTACGACAGCCTGCTTAATCGTATCGATCTCAATCTCGATAATGACGGAAACTCCGGTAACTGGTCGATCGATGAAAACGCGACCGACTTTAACGCTGACCTGATTGTCGGTTTCGCCGTCAAAGCCGGCAAGTACACCGGCTATTTCAAACTCGACAATGCCGGTATCGGTATCGACGATATCGTCACTTTCAATAGCCTGGCCGACTACGTTAACGATCTGTTCGGCGATCTCTGTGATTTTGACGAGAAGACGGTCAGCCATCTGACGGTATTCGGAAACACGAACCTTGGCGGTGGCGTCGGCCCGGTAACGGCCGTCCCGGTTCCCCCGTCGATTGCGATGCTGGCGCTTGCGCTGGTCGGTTTCGGCGCCCTGACATGGCGCCGCAAGCGGGTGATGGGTTACTGATAGTCGGCGAAAATCTGGAGCGGTCTATTCAATCCGGCGCGGCATAACGAAATTCGTTAGCGCGCCGGTTCCTTCTGAAACCATCGACCAGTCGGTCGCAGGGAATTGAATTTCAGCAAGGCTCGCGGTCGGAAACTTCAGGGCGATCTGTTGCAGGTCATCGGCGTCGCCCGTTCCCGCCAAAGCAAGAGCAAGTTCCTGTATGGCCGGGTTGTGACCGATAATCATGACCTGGCCCGACCCTTTTCCGATTGAACGAACCCGACCCAGCAGATCATGCGCCCCATCGGCGCTGTAGATGCCATCCTCAATGCTGATTTCCTGATCGCCACGCTGATACGGCAGAATTAGTCCGAGCGTCTCGCGGGTGCGTCTGGCACCGGAACAGATGATCCTGCCGGGCGTCATATCCTGATCTTTCATCCATTGCCCGACCAGCGGCGCCGCCTTCTGGCCGCGCGCGTTCAGGGGGCGGTCGAAGTCGTCGACGACGGAATCGTCCCAACTGGATTTGGCATGGCGAAGCAGCAATAACGAAAGCATCACAATTGATCGTCTTTTCAAAGCATGAGGGGAAAGTCTAACCTAGGGAAAGAGTATTACGGCGATTCGACCAGCGGGCGGCGTGGATACGAAACCGACGATAAACCGGCTTTCCCGTGGACGGGCAGGAAATGGAACGATACCGATGGATGATCACATCACGGGCGCAGTGAAGCCAAAGACCAGACCGAATGCAAAGAAGGCTGCCGCGCACAAACCGGAAGTCTATCATCCCGAGGTCTTCGACCCGACAAAGGTTACAGCGTCATCGCCGGAACGCTTCGTCAACCGCGAGCTTTCATGGCTGGCCTTCAACACGCGTGTGCTTGAAGAGGCCTCCAACAAGGAACACCCGTTGCTGGAACAGCTTCGGTTTCTGTCCATTTCCGCCAGCAATCTCGATGAATTCTACATGGTGCGAACCGCCGGCCTGAAGGGCCAGGTGGCCGCAGGCATCAAGACACTGTCGCCGGAAGGTATGACGCCGGCGGAACAGCTAGCTGCGATTTCGCATGCGGCGGGGCAGTTGCTGGACGATCAGCAGAAGCGCTGGTCAGGCATTGTGGAGGAACTTCGCGAAGCCGGTATCGCGGTGGTTTCCGCAGACCAGCTTACCGCGCGTGAACGAACCTGGCTGGACGGCTGGTTTCTGGAGGAGATTTTCCCGGCGATGACGCCGCTTGCGGTCGACCCGGCGCATCCGTTCCCGTTCATTCCCAATCTCGGGCTTGTTCTGGCCCTGCAGCTTTTTCGCGATTCCGACGACCGGATGATGAACGGCCTGTTGCCGGTGCCGTCCAATATTGATCGTTTCATTCGGTTGCCGGGCCGGGCCCCTCGGTTCATCTCCATCGAGGATGTCCTGAGTCTCTATTCAAAGCGGCTGTTTCCGGGCTTCGATCTGGTCGGCAAAGGTATGCTTCGGGTGATCCGAGACAGCGATGTCGAAATTGACGAAGAAGCGGAAGACCTGGTCCGGACCTTTGAAAGCATGCTGCGGCGGCGGCGGCGCGGCAATGTGATCCGCCTGACCATCAGTTCCGACATGCCGGAAGACCTGCGCGATTTCGTGATCGGCCAGTTACATGTCGATCTGGCGGATGTCTTCACGCTGGATGGCCTGCTGGGGCTGGTCGATGTCAAGCAGCTGATCGTTGATGAACGGGCAGACCTTTTGTTCGTGCCATACAACGCCCGGTTCCCTGAACGCGTACGCGATTACGGCGGTGACTGTTTCGCCGCCATTCAGGCCAAGGACATTATCGTTCACCACCCGTATGAAAGCTTCGACGTGGTCGTGCAGTTTGTGCGTCAGGCGGCGGAAGACCCGGCGGTGCTTGCGATCAAGCAGACACTGTACCGCACGTCGAACAATTCGCCGATCGTGAAAGCGCTGATCAACGCCGCCGAGGCCGGCAAGTCGGTCACGGCTCTTGTGGAGCTGAAAGCGCGGTTCGATGAAGAAGCCAACATCCGCTGGGCGCGCGACCTTGAACGCGCAGGCGTACATGTGGTGTATGGCTTCGTCGACATGAAGACGCACGCCAAGGTATCGATGGTGGTGCGGCGCGAGGGCAAGGGACTGCGGACATACTGTCACTTCGGCACCGGCAACTATCACCCTATTACCGCCAAGATCTATACCGACCTGTCGTTCTTCACTGTCGACCCGGCGCTGTCACGCGATGCGGCGCGGGTGTTCAACTTCATGACCGGGTATGCGACGCCGGAGGAAATGGAAAAGCTGTCGATTTCTCCGCTTTATATGCGCCAGAAGCTGATGGCCTGTATCGATGAGGAAATCCAAAACGCCAAGGCGGGCGGAATCGGGCAGATCTGGGCCAAGATGAACAACCTGGTCGATACCGGCATTGTCGATGCGCTGTACCGGGCCTCGCAGGCCGGCGTGAAGATCGATCTGATTCTGCGCGGCATCTGCTGTCTGCGCCCCGGCATACCGGGTCTTTCGGAAAACATAAGGGTGAAAAGTGTGGTCGGCCGGTTTCTGGAACACAGCCGCGTCATGTGTTTCGGTAGCGGTCACGAATTGCCGTCGCTGGACGCCAAGGTCTTCATTTCATCTGCTGACTGGATGCCGCGGAACCTGAACCGCCGGGTCGAGGCGTTGGTGCCAATTGAAAATTCCACCGTGAAGCGACAGATTCTGGAACAGGTGATGAAGGCCAATCTGCGTGACGAGGCGCAGTCGTGGATCATGCAGCCTGACGCCAGTTTCAAACGGGTGGAACCGGTCGGGAAAGGTTTCAACTGCCAGCACTTCTTCATGACAAACCCCAGTCTTTCGGGCCGCGGCACGGCGCTGAAGCAAAAGAAAAAGGCCTCGAAGCCTTCGCTCGTGAAGAATTAGTTTCAGCAGGTTGCTGTCGGTTGCGGTCGGCAACATGCTGTGGCAAGTAACCTGTGTTCGGTAGACACGGTAATTCGCCGGGGTGAAATCTTGCCAATTCAAAAGCATGTAGATGGATCGCCGGTCGCGGTGATTGACATCGGTTCGAACTCCATCCGGCTGGTTGTCTACGAGGCTGACGAACGCGCGCCGCTTCCCGTCTTCAATGAAAAAGCCTTGTGCGGGCTTGGCCGCGATCTCGACCGGACCGGCAAGCTCTCCGATGAAGGCGTGGCGCTGGCGCTGCAGGCGCTGCCCCGGTTCGTTCATCTGGCGGAATCGATGGGTGCCGGGAGGATTGATCTGCTGGCCACCGCAGCGGTTCGCGAAGCGACCAACGGCGACGATTTCGTGGCAAATGTCAAAGAAGTCTGCGGCCATGACATCACCATCCTGACAGGACTGGAGGAAGCGCGGCTGGCCGCTCTGGGGCTTCTGTCAGGTACACCGCAAGCCAACGGCATCATGGGCGACCTTGGCGGCGGCAGTGTCGAGCTTGTCGAAGTTTCGAGGGGCGGCATCGGCGATCTGACGACCCTGCCACTCGGCCCGTTGCGGTTCGGTAGCAAGGTGATTTCAACCCCGGCCAAGGCCAAGCGCGCCATTGACGAAGCCCTGGAGAAAGTCGAATGGCTGTCGGTCGGCGAAGGCAAGACATTCTATGCTATCGGCGGAGCATGGCGGTCGCTCGCGCGGCTGCACATGATCCATACCGACTATCCGCTGCACATCATGCATCACTATCAGTTGCCTGTTGAAAAGGCGCTGGATTTTACCCAGCTTGTTTCGAAACTGTCATCCGAAACCCTGTTCAAGATCCACGGGCTGAATCGCCGCCGGGTTGAAACCCTTCCGTATGCCGCGATCCTGATGAACCGTTTGCTGCTGAAGATAAAGCCGTCGGATATCGTGCTTTCGGCCTATGGGCTTCGCGAAGGCAGCCTGTTCGACAAACTTCCGGAAGCGTTGCGCGGGGAAGACCCGCTGATCGACGCCTGCCGCCGCTATTCGCTGCTGCGCAAGGTGTCGGCGGTTGACGGCGACATGCTGCACGACTGGCTGCGACCGGCTTTTCCCGATGCCGATGCGGAAGAAGACCGGCTAAGACACGCGGCCTGCCTGATCACCGATATCGGCCGCTGGGAACATCCGGATTATCGGGCCGAACACACCCTGATGCGTATCCTGAGATTTCCGTTCGTCGGCATCGATCACCATGAACGCTCGTTCCTGGCAATGTCGGTGGCGGCCCGTTACGGACAACTTAGCGAGACCGACGGGGTCATGCCGACCATCGTCGCGGTCATGGGCGACAAGGAACGCATTCGGGCTCGCGCCATCGGCATGGCGATCCGGCTGGCCTATTCGCTGTCGGGTGGGGTGATCGACCTGTTACAGCAATTCGCGCTGCGCCGGCTCGATGATGGGCTTGTTCTGGAAGTGCGTAATCCGGATGCGGCGGCCCTGCTGGGTGATGTTGTCGAGCGGCGATTGGCCTCGCTGGCAAAAATGCTCGATTGTCCCTTCGCGATGCGGCGCAGCGATACCGACAATAACTGACGATCCGTCTGCAACTGTCGTTTCCAATTACATCAAGTCCGGCTATTCTTTCGCGACCAACCGAAATTACGGGAGTCGCAGCATGTCGGTTTTGAAGAAGTCAGGCTTTGTCGGCCGTATCGAGGCAATTCTGGTCAACCGGACACCGGACGTCTCCATCGCCACGGAAAAAAGCGGCGACAGCATGCTCACTTTCGGCGGGCTTGAAGACGATAACCATTATGGCGTCACCCGCGCGTCCTGCGTGCGGTTCGAGGACCAGTATCCGGAAGGGGCGGAGGTGCGGAATACCCGCCAGCTTTCCATCGTATCCGTCGAGGACCTGGCGGAAATCGCCGACCGGCTTGGCGTTCCTTCAATCGAACCGGAATGGCTGGGCGCGAACCTGCTGGTCAGCGGCATCCCGTCTTTCACGCTGGTGCCGCCGAATTCCCGGTTGCTGCTGCCAAGTGGCGCGGGCATCTGCATCGATCTCGAAAACAAGCCCTGTCAGTTTCCAGCGCAGCTGATCAACGAGGTTTACCCCCGCAAGGGAACCCGGTTCCCGTCGAAGGCCGGCGGCTTGCGCGGCGTGACCGGTTGGGTCGAGCGGGAAGGGGCGATTGCCGTTGGCGACGCCATCGACCTCCATATTCCGGCTCAGCCGGCATGGCCGGGACTTTCGATCAGCAAGGTCGCGGCCGAGTAAGCTTGGCGGAAGACCCCGGCGCTGGGGCCGGGGATCG
>CAYGSU010000058.1:0-9702 GCA_964352715.1 uncultured Flavobacteriaceae bacterium
AAACTGGGGATTTTTACCTGATGCCTTGAGAAATGGGGGAGCCTTATTTCAGGGCTTGATTCATTAATCCGTAAACGACATAATATATATTATGGAAAATACGGAGGGGTCTATCCCCTAAGCATACGGTAGGAATTGACGCGGTGTAGTTGTGAGGCGTACCGTTCCTCCCAATTAATTGGGGAGGATTGAAAATGCCAAAACCGCGTCCATATATATTTTGCAGATACGTTATGTTGGTCGATGAAGAAAAGCTCGATCAGGCAGGCCAATTTGCGGCTCTTCAAGATATCCAGGGACAATTCTTTGCTCATGGGCCTACTGCTGAGCAGCGTGGTCAACGCGACACAGTTATCGCTAGGCCCCATGCAATCAATATTGATGGTGAAGATGCTCTTGTTTGGTCTGTCGGCCAGAAAATCGAACAGCGGACTGTTGTGCAGTATGACCCAATCAAGGATAGCCTTGAATACGCAACAATAGATGACGGAACTGTTCGGTATAATGATTTCGTAGCACTCCCTCGCCTTGGTGTTGTGGCCGTTGATGACCGTCAAAATGATCGACATTTAGGCGCAAAAAGCGCGATATCACGGTTGCGGTCTGCTTTTCGATACGTAGACGGAGGCGCATTGAATATTGAAATGACCACTACACCGCAAGATATGGACCGAGCGTTGAACGACTGGGAGTTACGAGAGGTTACTTTCAAAGTACGTCCGTACAACCCCCACCCTAAAGACGAACTTAGCCGGCAAATGTCAGAGGCGATGATGGCAGAAGGAATTGGAACGCTCCGTTCTGTTGCTACACCAAAGCAGGGTGAGCAAATGAGGCCGAATGATGGGCCAATAGCACAAGCTCAATCTTTGACGGAGGATGGTTACGGTCAAATGGGAGTAAAGGGCGTTATGCCTGACGGCCATGTCGCTGTGATCCCTAGGCCGCAATTCGAACAGGAACGGTCAAGGAATCAGCGTATTCAGGCTAAACCGAGAGAAATGAGGGTTTATATTGAAACAGACGACGATCTCGATGAAGAGAGTTTTACCAATGCTGCGAGCGCTCTGAGGCGTTTCTATGACCGATAGTTTAGAACGACCAAAGTATCTAACATCGTTTTTCGCTGCTATGTCAGAGCGTTCTGATAACGGCAGCTTGTGGCGTATGTTTATATGGCCGGTTTTGTGCGGCGGTGCGGGCGGTTGTGTCGCTTATTTTGTGCCAGCGAGTTTCTGGTCAGATTCAAAGTGGGACGTGGCCGCAACAGTATATACCGGCGTGCTAACACTAAACGGACTTATACTTGCTCTAAGCTGGAGCGCTTTTTCACGGATATACGAATCAATTAGTGCGCCAAAATTTTGTTCATTCTTACGGCGTCACGGTCTTCTGAATAAATATATTGTGACAGTTTCGTCTATCCATGGGTTGCAGCTTGTTTCGATATTGTTTAGCGGAGCCGGTCTGGTGGTTCTGTTGTTGGATGTTCCATATTTGATCGTGGACAGAGTAATACTTGCGTTTGTAATCGCATTTTCTGTCTATGCGATTCAACAAGCTTCTGCGGCGGTTGGAATAATGAACGACCTTTTGTGGCAAAAATCGATTTTCGACGAGAGTTCTGAATCGGGGCCTGACCCTCGTGTTGTTCCAATGAATGGTAAAAATGGTAAACCTTAAAAAAGCCCGCAAATCCGGCGATCTGGAAGCCTTCATCAAGGAGCACGAAAAAGACGCTCCGGGTGACGTGGATCGGCTGGACGCTGCCCTTAAACGTTCGGCTTCTCGAAAGTCGAAAGAAGCTCCGAAAGCATCGTCTGCGAACAAGAGCGACGATTGAACCGGAACTCGAATTCCTTGGCATAGCGTTCAAGGTATTTCTTTGAAACAGACGTGTGCGTGCCAGCAATCGACCGTTTGAAATGGGAGAATGCGCCTTCGATGGTGTTCGTCGTAACACCGTCAGCACGGACATATTCATCCTTGCTGTGGTTCACGGCTTCATGGCCGTATTCCGGCCCCATGAACTTGTAGGCAGCGAATTCGTCTGTGTGTAGTTCCGATCCGGGTTCTACGGCATCTGAGACGGCTTCGCGAACGATGTGGTGTGTACGGTTCGGAATGACCTTGGTGATGATGTCGCCATTCTTTTCGACCATGCCGATCAGGACGGCTTTACCGACGCCGCCCATAGCGCCTTTCTTGTAACCGCCGATGTAAGTCTCATCGACCTCGACAATCTCGCCAGCGCCGCCGATAGGGGCGTCACCGTCTACTTCGGCCATGTGCTGCCGGATCATCTGGCCCATGCGCCACGCGGTCTTGTACGTGACGCCGAGTTGACGCTGCAATTCCTTGGCGGCAACACCGTGGCGGGTCGTGGTGAACAGGAAGATTGCATAGAACCAGAGTTGAAGCGGAGTACGCGACTTCTCGAACAGGGTGCCAACGGTGGGGTGCAGGTGATTGCCGCACCACTGGCATGAATAGGCCCGTTCGGCCTCGATTTTGTACCAGCGAGCCGAGCGTTCGCACTTTGGGCAGGTATGGCCCTGACCGTACCGAACATCAAATAGATGCTCTAGGCACTTATCGTCAGATGGGAACTTGTTAAAGAACTCTCGTACTGTCGTTGGCTTAGTCATTGTAGCGCCTCCATAAAGTTTAGATGGTGACGCTAGTACCGTATGTCAAGGGGATAGACCCCAATACGGATCTTACTTTTTGGCGAATTTCCGCCGTTCGCCATACTGAATCTCTAAAGTCTGATCACCATACCGTCATAGGCCGGAACGACACCTTCCGGCAATTCCGCCGCCAAAGTCCGGTAATCGAGGTCAATATGCATGTTGGTTAGCACTGCCCGTTCCGGCTTGCATCTGTCGATCCAGGCAAGCGCGGTATCGACATTCGTGTGCGACGGATGCTCTTTGTAGCGCAGCGCATCCTGGATCAGGCAATCAAGCCCTTCCATCTTCGGCCATTCCGGTTCAGGTATGTCTGAAACATCCGGCAGATAAGCCGCTGTTTTCCCGTTACATTCTATCCGGTAGCCGTAAGCCGAAATCGCACCATGAACAACCATGATCGGCACCATGCGAAGACTGTCACCGGTCGGCCCGTCGAGCGTCACGGCGTCAGTCATCTCATGCCCGGTCAGGATCGGCGGATAGCCGGCAATTTCCTGAAAACAATAGTCGAAACGCTCTTGTAGCGTTTTCAGGGTTACCGGATCGGCATGACAATGAAGCCGGTCGCGCTGACGCAGATAAAACCCGCGCAGCTCGTCAATGCCGTGTGTCTGGTCCGCATGCGCGTGGGTAAAGAACACCCGGTCAATTCGTTCCGCTTTCGCATCGTTTAACTGCAACCGTAGTTCCGGCGGTGTATCGATCAGAACGCTCAGCCCGGCGGCCCTGACCAGCAGGCCGGAGCGGCTGCGGCGATTCCTCGGTTCGTTCGGGTCGCAAGCGCCCCAGTCATCGGCCACGCGCGGCACCCCGGCAGAGGATCCGCAGCCTAGGATCACCAGTTCAAGGTTCAAGCGCGGCCTCCCTCGCCCGGCCGGCCTACCTTGGAGAACAACCGGAAGAAATTTTCCGTCGTCGCACTCGCAAGTTCGTCAGCAGACATGGCCTTCAGCTCGGCAACCGCCGCGGCTGTGTGGGCAACGAAGGCCGGTTCGTTCTTCTTGCCGCGATGCGGCACCGGAGCCAGATACGGCGAATCCGTCTCAACCAGAAGTGAAGCAAGATCAAGATCTAGTACGGTATCACGGATGGATTGCGCGCTTTTGAAGGTAACAATACCTGACAGCGAGATCGACAGGCCGAGCGCGACCGAGCGACGGGCCAGTTCATCCGTTGCGCTGAAACAATGGATCAGACCGGGAAACGCGCCCTGCCCGGTTTCCTCTTCCAGGATCGCCATCGTATCCTCGTCGGCGTCGCGCGTATGCACGACCAGCGGCAGGCCGGTGATGCGCGCAGCGGCGATATGGGCGCGGAAGCTTTCTTTCTGGGCATCCCGTTTGCTGTGTTCGTAGTAATAGTCGAGGCCGGTTTCACCGATCGCTACCACCTTCGGATGCTCGGATTTCTTCACAAGAAAATCTGTCAACGCACTTGAATCGCCATCGAATTCTTCATCGGCGTCGTGCGGATGAATGCCGACCGAACAATAGACCTGATTGTAGGTTTCGGCGATTGCCAGCACATCGGGAAATGTCGAAAGCTTTGTCGAAATCGTCACCATGATCCCGACATCGGCATTGCCGGCCCGGGCGACGATATCGTCCAGGTTCTGTCCTTCGCGTTGCAGATAATCAAGATGGCAGTGGCTATCGACCAGCATTGTCCTTGCCTGTAGGCGTGAGAATTAGCGTTTTTCCCGACCGTTGCAGCCGGTCTTTACGTGACATAGGCGGCTGCGCCGTTATGCGCAACCCGTCGCGGCCAGACCAGAAGAGTGATCAGGCTTCCGGTTCGTCCACATAGCGCGGAAAGACCGGGCTGGGCTTGGGCAGCGGCGTGCCCGGCGCCAGCGGGGTTCCGATATCGACGAACTGCCGTTTGCCTTCATCAACTGCAAGCTGATCCAGCATCGCAGCGGCAGACGCCGGCACCACGAATTGCGCATAGATGCCGAGTATACGGATTACATCGGCCAGCACATACAAGACCGTCTTCATCCGTTCAGGATCGGTTTTCTTCAGACCCCACGGCGCCTGAGCGTCAACATAGCGGTTGGCCTCGCCGACAACCGACCACACGGCTTCCAGCGCCTTGTGGATCGCCTGCTCATCCATCGCCTCGCGCATCGTACCAAGAACAGCCCTCGCCATACCCAGCAGGTTTTCGTCGGCCTCTTGCAGCGCGCCCGGCTGTGGCACCGCCGCATCGCAGTTCTTGGCGATCATCGACAGCACCCGTTGCGAAAGATTGCCGAAATCGTTCGCCAGATCGCTGTTGATGCGGTGAACCATGCTTTCCTTGGAAAACGACCCGTCATTGCCGAACGGCACTTCGCGCATCAGGAAATACCGCACCTGGTCGAGACCGAATTCTTCGACCATCGCTTCCGGGGTGATCACGTTGCCCAGCGATTTTGACATTTTCTGGCCTTCGATATTCAGGAAGCCATGGCCGAAGATGCGCTTCGGCAACGGCAGTTCCGCCGACATCAGAAAGGCCGGCCAGTAGATCGCATGAAACCGCACGATATCCTTGCCGATAACATGTACGTCGGCGGGCCAGAACTTCTTGTAGGTTTCTGCGTCGGTATCCGGAAAGCCGGTGGCTGTGATGTAATTGGTCAGTGCATCCAGCCAGACATACATGATATGCGCATCGTTGCCGGGTACCGGAATGCCCCAGTTGAAGCTGGTGCGTGATACCGACAGGTCGGTCAGCCCCTGCTTGACGAAATTCACCACCTCGTTGCGGCGATAGGTAGGCAGGATAAAGCCGGGGTTATTTTCGTAATGCGCCAGCAGCTTGTCGCCATAGGCAGACAGTTTGAAGAAATAGCTGGGTTCCTCGACCCATTCGACTTCCGCGCCCGATGGCGCCAGAAACGAGCCGTTCTCAGCCTTGGTCAGCTCGTCTTCGCCGAAAAACGCCTCATCGCGCACGGAATACCAGCCGGCGTATTTGCCGAGATAGATATCGCCTCGCTCTTCCAGCCGCCGCCAGATTTCCTGCACGCTTTCGATATGGCGCTGTTCCGTCGTACGGATAAAATCATCATTCGAAATATTCAGAAGAGAAATCATCTCCTTGAAACTGCTGGAGATTTCATCGCAGAACTCGCGCGGATCCTTGCCGGCCGCCTTGGCGGTCTTTTCCACTTTCTGGCCATGCTCGTCGGTGCCGGTCAGAAACATCACATCAAAGCCGTCCAGCCGCTTGAACCGGGCCAGAACGTCTGTCGCGATCGACTCGTAGGCATGCCCCAGATGCGGCTTGCCGTTGACGTAGGAAATCGCGGTGGTGATGTAAAACCGGTTACTGTCGCTCATGTCTGCTTTTCTCATTCTGCCAAAGGCGCGGAAGTACAGGGTTTACCTGCCCCGCATCGCCGGCTCAAGCGTCATGAAGGTTAGCAGGATCACTTGTTTTTTCGAAAGGTTCGCCGGCGGGTCCGCCCGGCCCAGACGTTCGGCGACATCGCGGCGCAGATCGTCAAGCTTCGTGGCGCTGTTGCTTGCCAGAAGACGGGCATAGGCCCGGTCTTCGCCAACCAGTATCTCGGTCGGGCGTTGGGCCCGGGCTGCGGCGATCACGGCGCGCGAAAGCCACCAGTCGACAAGTTGCCTGAAGGATGCATACGCTTCTTCGGAGCCTTTACGGGCCAGCGTATCGCCCAGTGCATGGATCGTCGCCCAGTCGAACGGCTCCCCCTGCAGCAGGTCGACAAAGCCGCGATACAGGTCCAGCCCGCCTGCCGCCTGCAGCGCCAGGGCCTTGCCGATGCTGCCATCCGACAGGCGCGCCAGGCATCCCCGCGTGACGGCATCGGCCTCCGGCAGCCTATCGGCCAGCAGGGTTTCAACAGTTTCCGTTGGCAACGGCGACAGGCGCAGGCTTCTGCATCGCGATCGGATCGTCGGCAATAACCCGCCCGGCCGGTGCGACACCAGCACAAACAGGGCCTTGCCCGGCGGCTCTTCCAGCGCTTTCAGCAGGGCGTTGGCGGCGGACGGGTTCATATCGTCGACCGGATCGACCAGGATGACCTTGAAGCCACCTTCAGCAGCCGTCTTGTAGGCGAATTCGACTGCCTTGCGGGTTGCATAGGCGTTGATCACCGTCGGGGTCGGTTTGCCGTTCGCATCGGCCATGCCCCGCACCAGCACCTTCACATCGGCATGGCCCTGCGAAGCGATGCGCTGAAACAGAGGTGATTCTTCCGGCACAGACAGCGACGTCGCCGGCAATGCCTCTCCGAACAGTCCACCACCGCTATGGCCGCCACCCGACAGCACGAAGCGGATCATCCGATAGGCGAAGGTCGCCTTGCCGACCCCTTCGGGGCCGCTGATCAGCCACGCATGCGGCATGCGGCCCGAATACCACGCATCCAGCACCGTCTGCTCTGCGGCTTCATGTCCGAGGCAAACCGGATTCGACCGCGGATGCGGCCAGGGCGGGTCTTCGGTGTCGGGATCGGTAGCCATACCGATTGATTACGAAAGATCGAACCGGGTAACAACCGTATCGGTGATCTGTTTTTCAACGGCATCGACGGATTGCAGCGCATCGACAACGTGAAATCGCCCGGATTCCTGTTTGGCGATGGACAGAAAGCCTTCGCGCAACGCCTCGTGGAACGCCAGCGCCATCTTTTCGTAGCGTGTATCCATATCGGCGCGTCTGCCCGCCCGGGCCAACCCCTGCTCAATCGGAATATCAAGAAGCACCGTCAGATCGGGTTTGAAATCGCCCAGGGTCAGCCGGCGCAAGTCGCCAATGGTTTTGAGGTCAACCCCCATGCCATAGCCCTGATAGGCGGTGGTGGAATCGAAAAAGCGGTCGCAAAGAACCCAGCGCCCGGCTGCGAGCGCCGGTTCAACAAGGCTCGCAACATGCTGTTTCCGGGCTGCAAAATGCAGCAGGGTTTCAGCCGTCGGATCCCAGCTTTCGTCTGCCGGCCGGTCTGCCAGCAACAGGTTGCGGATTGCCTCCGCAGCGGGGGTTCCGCCGGGTTCCCTGGTCTTGACCACGGAAAGACCGTGCTGTTCAAGGCAGGTTGCGA
Organism: uncultured Flavobacteriaceae bacterium; assembly: GCA_964352715.1. Taxonomy (GTDB): domain Bacteria; phylum Pseudomonadota; class Alphaproteobacteria; order UBA8366; family Aestuariispiraceae; genus JAVKBW01. Next base: position 7,759 of record CAYGSU010000058.1, read on the forward strand.
GGCGAGCGATCTGCGTCGACTTACCCGCGCCTTCCCCGCCTTCGAACGTTATGAACCGGCCCCGCGCCGGATCAATCACGACCCGCTGCCCCAGACAAGGTAGTCGACAGCCGCCTTGAGCCTGCCGACAGCCCCAAGCTGTTCGACATCGCTGGAGGCTTTCAGCGGTAACGACACAGGGTCCAGGCCGGGCGCGGTTACGATGACTTCGCCCAACACGGTTCCCGCAACAATCGGCGCCGGAACGGGTTCGGTGTAATGCGCGGTGACCTTGAGGTCCTTGCGTGAACGCCGCCGCATGGTCACCGTCAGCGGTTCATCGACATACAGGCCGACGGTAGGCTCCTCGCCCAGCCAAACGGGAATGGTGTCTACGGTTTCGTTCGCGGTAAACAGCGGATAACTGTTCCATTCACGGAAACCCCAGTTCAGCAGCTTGACGCCCTCTTCCGCCCGTTCCTTGCTGGATTCCATGCCGTTGATGACCAGCACAAGCCGCCTTCCGTCGTTCACCGCCGACGCCGTCAGGCCATAGCCGCTGTCCTCCGTATGACCGGTTTTCAGCCCGTCGGCACCGATATCCCGATACAGCAACGGGTTGCGGTTGGCCTGTTCTATGTCGTGATAGGTGAAGCTGGTTTCCGCATACATGTGATAGAATTCAGGATGCTGTTCGATTGACGCGATCGCCAGCGTAATCAGATCGCGCGCCGTCGTGTAATGATCGGGATGCGGCCAGCCGCTGGCGTTCTTGAAGTTGGTATGCATCATGCCCAGCGACCGCGCCGTTGCCGTCATTTCTTCGGCGAACGCGTCTTCCGAGCCCGACAACCCCTCGGCGACGACGATGGTGGCGTCATTGCCGCTCTGGATGATGATCCCTCTGATCAGGTCTTCCACCGAAACCTTGGTGCCGACCTCGACGAACATTTTCGATCCGCCCTTGCGCCACGCCTTTTCACTGACCGTGAATTCGTCCTGCAGCGACAGCGTGCCGTCTCTCAGACGCTCGAACACGATATAGGCGGTCATCATCTTGGTCATCGACGCCGGGAACATCCGTTCATCGGCATTCTTTTCCAGAAGGATGGCGCGCGATGTCAGGTCAATCAGCAGCGCCTGCTTGGCTTTGGTTTCAATATCCTGCGCCGCACCGGGTGCGGCCCATACGACGAGCATCAGGGCAACGGCGGCGAGGCCTAGCAGGAGTTTCAGGGGGGCGGCTGTAGGTCTAGTGATCATGGTTCCGGTTTCAAAAGGTTGCAGCAAGGTGGGTTAACGTCAGCGATGGGCGCGATACTAACGGCGGAGTACGGCGGTTTTATGGCGAGAGGCAACATTACTCGACAACAACGATATCGGCATCTGGGTAACCCGCCTCGACCACTTCCGCAAGAACCCGGTCGATATCATCGACCGACGTGAACGGGCCGATCCGCACACGAAACAACGGTGTCGATGATGTCATAATCTGTTCAATCTGCACATTCCCGAGGTCCCCCAGCAGAACCTGGGCGCGCTGAACGTTCACATATTGCGAAAACGCGCCAGCCTGAATAAAGGCGGCCGGTGTCGACGGGGCCGCAACAACACGGATGACTTCCTCAGAATCCGGGATTTCGGTCCGTTCGACGGTGGCCGGTTCGGTTGCTGCAGACGCCGTTTCCACCGGCGGCGGCAGTTCCTCCGTCGATCCCGGCGCGCCCAGATCCTGACTGGCGACAGAAACCGACGGCGCGGCTTTTGGCAGCGGTACGCCACCGTCATCGGCAACTATCGTCTGGCCCTGCATGATCGCCGCCAGTTGCCGGCTTTCGTCGGCAATGACCTCAACCCGAACGAACGCGGTCCCCTTGTTCTCGAAGCCAAGCAGCTGTGCGCCGCGGCGCGACAGATCGATAATCCGGTTTTTCGAATAAGGGCCCCGGTCATTCACCTTCACCT
>CAYGSU010000058.1:9802-26629 GCA_964352715.1 uncultured Flavobacteriaceae bacterium
GACAGATCGATAATCCGGTTTTTCGAATAAGGGCCCCGGTCATTCACCTTCACCTTCAGCGAGCGGCCGTTTTCAAGGTTCGTCACGCGCACAATCGACGGCAGGGGTAGGGTCTTGTGCGCGGCAGACACCTTGTTCTGATCAAAGATGGCACCGTTCGCCGTCGGCTTACCGTGAAAATTCGGCCCGTACCACGAGGCAATTCCCTCTTCGGAATATTCGTAGTCTTCATGAGGGTAATACCATATCCCTTTGATCTGATAAGGATTACCGATCTTGTAGTGCTGGCCGTTTTCCGCCGCGATCAGGGTTTCCTGGCGTACCGGCTCAGCCGTTCCACTCGCTTCCTTTGCTGCCTGGGACAAAAACTGCAATTCCGCACAAGCCGGCAGCAGACCGATGATCAATATCGGTAGCAACAGCCTGCAGGGGGACAAAACAGTCATCAAGGCTCAATTCGGGTCAAGAAACAGGCAAAATTGCGTCCGGGTATGAGGCATCGAAACAGGATTCACGCATATCGTCACGCTGAAACCGTAAATGGCTTCGACACGTCACTGTGATGCCGCTTCCGCTGCGATCCGTTTCAGCAACTCGGCCGTTGGATAGGCATCCGCCGGAAGGCCCACCTTGCGCTGATAGGCGCGAATGGCGTCGCGGGTCATCGGCCCGATCATCCCGTCCGGTTCGCCGGATACAAATCCCAGCCGGTTCAGATTGGCCTGCATGTCCAGCACATCCGTTCGGCTCAAAGGCCGGTCGTCTGACGGCTGTTTAGCGACAAGCGCGCCCTGCCCGACCAGCCGATCCGCCAGAATGCCGACGGCCAACGCGTATAGCGTTGACCGGTTCCAGACCAGAATGGCGCGATAGTTGCCGTAAACCAGGAAGGCCGGGCCGGTTCGACCCGCCGGCAGGACGATTGATCCTTCGATATCGGCGCTCGGCAGCGCATTCCCGTTGGCGCGGGTAATGCCAAGCGCAGCCCAGTCGCCAATCGGCTTGCGCGTGTCCAGACTGATCAGATCGAGATCGAAATCCGACGGCAGGCGAACCTCCCTGCCCCAGGTCTCGTCACCCTGCCAGCCGACCTGCGACAGATAATTCGCAGCGGAATGAAACACATCCGGCAGGCTGTTCCACAGATCGCGTTTACCGTCGCCGTCGCCGTCGCGTGCGTAACCGGTAAAGGTCGAAGGCATGAATTGCGGCTGCCCCATGGCGCCGGCCCAGGACCCGGACATCCGGTCGACCGTAATGTCACCGGCTTCGAGGATTGACAGCGCATGCATCAGTTCGTTGCGAAAAAAGTCGCTGCGCCGGGGGTCGTGCGCCAGCGTCGCCAGCGCACCGATCACCGGAAACCCGCCGGTATAGTCGCCGAAATTCGTTTCCAGCCCCCAGAACGCCACCAGAAACCGCGGCTGAACGCCGTACCGCGCTTCAACATCGGCGAGAAGGTCTGCATGCCTGATCAGGAGAGAACGGCCCCGTTCGACCCGTTCATCCGAAATCGCCCGGTTCAGATAGGACCAGAAGGTCTGGGTGAATTCAGGCTGGCTCTTGTCGAGTTCCAACACCCGATCAATCGGGACAAGCCCGGCAAAGGCGGTGTTCAGCGTCGATTCGCTGATCCCGCGACCGAGCGCTTCAGACCGAAGGCCTGACAGCCAGTCGGCGAATTCTGCATCCTGTGCGCTTGCCGTTCCGGCGAGAACAACCGGACCGATCAGACAGAATGCCTGCAAGACCTTGATAACTCGGGTTTTCATTTCATGGTTCCTGATTGCGGGCATTCCGCTGGCTACACTGATTCGTCGCATACAAGCCTGTAATCAACGACCCGATTTTTATTACTTCGTCATATGGTTTAAAATTTCCGCAAGATTCCGGCGTTTGACAAAAAACAGATAAACAGAAAAAAGTCTTTCATGTCTCCGACACTGACAAAAAACGGTGAAATCATCTACGAGTCCGATACCGAACGGGAGCGTCGGTTCGACTTCGTCATTGATGTCGGCGGCGGCATTCTTGGCGTCACCGGTTTTTCGAAGAACATACTGGGTTTCCCCCGCGATCAGATTCGCCACAAGAACCTGGCGATGTTCGTTCATCCGGAATCCGAAATTCTGCTGACCGAAATCAGCTACAACGTGGCGATGCAGCAGCCGATGGACTCCATGGTTCTGTTCTTGAAGGGCGCCGAACATCGCGTTGTCGGCTGCATTGTCAAAGGCCAACCTGTCACCAACGCCAAGGATCACTTTCTGCTGCAATTTGTCTGGGATCCGTCCCTGGAACTGAAAAGCAGGCCTAAAAATTCACCGGAAGGGCTGGTTGACGATGTTCAGCGCCTGATGGAGCAGCATCGAGACAAGGATCTGAACCTGACATTCGTCGATATCGGCAATGTCGATTCAGCCGTTACGACACTTGGCCTGTCAGACGACGAAGCCATCGAATTTCAGCGCCAGGTGGAAGACCGGCTACGCCGCGACAGTATCGATGGCAAAACCATCAATCGCGTTGATTCCGGCAAGTACGGCCTGGTTGCGGATGACCGCATTGATGTTGGCGCCCTTACCGGCGATTTGCAGTCCTACGCCGGAAAACTTGATCCAACCGGTCAATCGTTGTCGGTCGGCGCCACCCGGATTGCCCTCGATGATGCCGGGATGTCTCATGAAGACATCACCCAGGCGGTCGGGCACGCGATTGACGAGTTCGTCGATTCCGGACTGGACGCGATTATTTTCGACACACTGGCCGACAGTCAGGCCGCGTGGGTCGACAAGCGCGCCAACCGGACCGAACTGCTTCAGGAAGCGGTTGAAAACGATCAGCTTACGGTCGTGTTTCGCCCGACTCTCGAACCGAAATCCTGGATAGTTGACCATCTGCTTGCCGAATTCAGGGCCGATCTCGAAGACGACGGCCTGGGCGTTGAGGAAATCATCTCGCTGACCAAGGACAAGCCGGACCTGCGCAGTGCCGTCGACATGGCGCAATGCCGGTTCATCGTCGACAGCGAAGGCCTGGACAGTATCGGCATCGCCATCAAGCTTTCCATCCGGTCCCTGCTGACACCCGGCATGATGGAAGGGCTGGTGGAATTCGCGCGGGTCTATCCCGACCGTCGGGTGATCCTGCGCCTGGAGGGTCTGACACCGGATCAGGTTGGCCGGATCAGCGCCATTCAGGTTCTTCGCCAGGCGGGTTTCGGGATTGCGCTGATCGGTCGGGAAATCGGTTCAATCAGCGAGGAAATACTGAAGACGCTGCCGGCGGATTATATCATTCTCGACTCCAGTTTCTCGATCGATGCCGATCACCTGAAACGCAGTCTGCCGGCCCTAAGCGGCATGGCGAAACGATGTGCCGGACACGGCATCAAAACCATCTTCGAAGGCGTTGTCGATGTCAGAAGCGTGCGGCTTCTGGCGCCGGTGCAAGGCAGCCTGATCATGGGCGATTATCTCGGGCCGCCGGTTACCAGCCCTGAAAAGATGATGCTGCCGACCAAACAGTAAGGAACCAAGCCGATATGGCTGGAAATGAATACGAAAAAGGTCGACTGAACCTTCCGTTTGTCGGCCACTGCACCTTCGGGAAGCAGCCTGTGTGTCTCGACTGGGATGCAATTGACGCCGATGTCGCCATTCTCGGCGCGCCGTTCGACATGGGCACCCAGTACCGCGCCGGCGCCCGGTTCGGACCGAGATCAATCCGTGAGGCCTCCACCCTGTTCTGCTTCGGCCATGGCGGTGCCTATGATTTCGAGGATGACATTGTCTACCTGCCGCGCGACGAGGTGACGATGGTCGATATCGGCGATGCGGACATCATTCACACCGATACGATCCAGAGCCACGACAATATTGAATACGGCGTCCGCAAGATTTTGAAGGCCGGCGCCCTGCCGGTGACCCTGGGCGGCGACCACTCCGTTCACATCCCCTGCATCAGGGCCTTCGATGACCAGCCGCCGGTACACATCATCCATATCGACGCGCATCTTGATTTCGTGGATGAGCGGCATGGCGTCCGGTATGGCCATGGCAACCCGCTGCGCCGGGCCTCCGAACTGTCGCATGTCACCGGATTCACCCAGATGGGTATCCGAAATGTCTCTTCCTCCAACCGGGCGGACTACGAAGCCGCCCGGGCGGCCGGATCTGATATTCTGTCGGTTCGCGATGTACGCCGACTTGGAACCGAAAGTGTTCTGGCCCGAATTCCCGATGGGGTCCGCTACTATGCGACGGTCGATGTCGACGGGTTCGACCCCTCTATCGCACCGGGAACGGGAACGCCCAGCCATGGTGGCTTTCTGTATTACGAGGTTCTGGAAATTTTCCAGGGCCTTGTTAACAAAGGCGATATTGTCGGCATCGATTTCGTTGAAGTCGCCCCCGATTATGACCAATCTGGCACAACCGCTTTTCTGGCGGCACAGTTTCTGATGAACGTGCTCGGCTATATTTTTCACGCCAGAAAATCACGCTGACCACACGCTGTTTATCAGCTTTCCTTTCGTAAAACTGTCTTTTTACAAAAGTATAAGCAGGGCATATACTTTGTGTACTAATGTATTGGTCTCGAAGTACTTATTGCTGGTTGGGGCGCGAGCAATAGTTCATTAAGCCATTTAAAGTAACGAATGTCCGTCCGAGCATCAGAGCCGGGCACGACAAACCCGGTGCGCAAGAATGCGAAGCATTGAAGAAAAGCTGAAGAAACAGCAATTCGTCGACAGCCTTGTTTCCGCTGTTCGCGGCACCGGTGATGTTACGGAAGATGAACTTAAACAGAAAATCGGCAAGGTTATCGACAAGTATCTCGATATCAACGCCAATACCGAGCTGTGCGAAGTAACAATTCTTCTGTCGGACATCCGCGGTTTTACCAGCATTTCCGAACGCCACACGGCCGACAAGATCGTTGGCATGCTGAACAACTACTTTGCCCATATGAATGAAGTTATCCAGCAATATGAAGGCGTTATCGACAAATATATCGGCGATGCAATTCTTGTCCTTTTTGGCGCGCCGGATCGTCGCGATGACGACCCGCAGCGGGCTGTCGCCTGCGCGGTGCAAATGCAGATAACGATGGATCGGGTAAACGAACTCAATCGGCAGCAAGACCTGCCGGAACTGTTTATCGGCATCGGCATCAATACCGGTACCGTCTCTGCCGGACAGATCGGCTCCAACCTGTACAATGAATACACAGTGATCGGTGACGGCGTTAATCTGGCCTCAAGGATTGAATCCCACAGCCTGAGGGGGCAGGTGCTGATCAGCGAATTTACCTATGACAAGGTTCAGCAGCTGGTCCAGGTCGGCCAATTGAATACGGTACGGGTCAAGGGCAAGAACGAACCGGCAAAATTCTACGAGGTCACCGGCCTGCAAGGAACAAACGGCCTGCAGGTGCCACGCCGCGAAGTCCGGACCAGCGTTCGGGTAGCAATTGAATCCGCCTTTACGTTTCAGGTCGTCTCCGGCAAGGACGTCCTGCCGGATGTCCATAAGGGCATGTTGAAAGATATCAGTTACAACGGGTTCTTCGCCGTGATGAGCAAACAGCTGGAACCGTTTACCGATATCTGCATAAAGCTGTCGATGTCTTTGCTGGGCGGCGAAACGCGAACGAACTATGCAAAGGTCATGAGCGTCAGGGAAATGCCGAACGGCTTTGGCTGTGGCGTGCAGTTCACGTCGCTCGACGATGACTCGCAAGGAATGATCAAGGACTTCATCGATCGAATAATCGAGGGCGGCTGACGCGCTCCGGCCTCGCTAGGGCACCTGCCCTAGCCGACGAAGGCTTTTTCGATAACATACTGCGCCGGCGCGCTGTTAGACCCTTCGGTCAAACCGGCCTTTTCCGTCAACTCCTTGATGCTTTGAAGCATCGCCATCGATCCGCAGATCATTACCCTGTCGGTTTCCGGGTTAAGCGGCGGAACGCCCAGCGCCTCGTAAAGGCTGCCGTTTTCCATCCATTCCGTAATCCGCCCTTTGCGCGGGTAGTTCGCATCCTGCGTTGCCGTGGTGAAGAAACGGAACTTTTCCGCCGCTGCTTCACCGACCAGCGGGTCATCCTTCAGGTTGGCTGCCAGGTCTTCGCCATAGGCCAACTCGTCGGCAGTCCGGCAGGTCTGGATCAGAATGACGTCATCGTAGCGTTCGTAGGTTTCCGGATCGCGGATCAGGCTGCCGAACGGGGCAATGCCGGTACCGGTGGAGAACATGTACAACCGCTTCGCCGGCAACAATGCGTCCAGCACCAGCGTACCGGTAGGCTTCTTGCCGAGAATAACCGTATCACCCGGCTGAATGTGTTGCAGACGCGATGTCAGCGGGCCGTCCTGTACCTTGATGGAATAGAATTCCAGTTCCTCGTCCCAGATCGAGCTTGTGATCGAATAGGCGCGCAACAACGGTTTGCCGTTTTCCTGACGAAGACCAACCATGATGAATTCGCCGCTGCGAAAGCGGAAGCTGGCCGGCCGGGTGATGCGGAACGAAAACAACCGGTCGGTCCAGTGCTTCACATAGGTGACTTCCTGCTCCGTCGGCGCATTCGGCGATACCGGTTTTTCTACGGCTTTGATGTCAGTCAACCCTTCCATATCCTTCGTCCTCGTTCCTACAGTGCAGATGTCTACTCGACTGCCTGACCCGGATCAACGGTTCAGGCAGGCAATGGCCAGCTATTGTGATGGATCAAATTGGCGGAGGCGGTGGGATTTGAACCCACGAGACGGTTTCCCGCCTGCTGGTTTTCAAGACCAGTCCGTTCAACCACTCCGGCACACCTCCGCATCGATGCCCCGTATCGGAACGCGAGCGGTTTACCGTGCCAAGCCGGTCCTGCCAAGCAGGATGATGCAGATGCTGAACCATTGTTCTAAAAATGTGCGAAATGCAGGCCGGTTGACGGCGATTCCTCGCGGATCACCGCCTGGGCGCAAACAACGCGTTTGCCATCGAATGTCGCCGACGGGGACCCGTAGAGTTGCCAGCCTTCGTTCAGCGCATTCGTGACCCGTTCGCAGAAGCTGCGGTCGTCCGGACCCGTCAGCAAGCGGTAACGCTTGGTGGCTGCGCCATATCCACCGCCACCGCTCCCTCCGCTGCTGGCGCTGCTATCCGGCTCGTTTGTCGCCGTCGGATAACCTTTGGCCTTCCAGTCAAGAATACCGCCTTCCATGTGAACAACCTTTCTGAAATTCGTCTTGACGAACCGACCGAACTGTTCGGCGGTTCGCCTGCCGCTGCGACAATGAAAGATGCCTATTTTTTCGGAATTGCCGATTGGCGGGTTTTCATCGAACCGGGATAGCGGATGCAGTCTTGCCCCCGGTATGCGTTCGGCCTGCCATTCGTTTTCCTCGCGCACATCGATCAGCACTGCATCGCCGACTTCGACGAGGCGATGGGATTCCTGCGCATCGATACCGACAATCTCGAGCGCTTCGGTCATGACAGCACCCCCAGCGCCTGATCGAGATCGGCAATCAGATCGCCGCTGTGTTCCAGACCGACCGACAGCCGGATCATCCCTTCGGTGATGCCGACATGGGCGCGTTCTGCCTCGGTCAGCCGGTAATGGGTGGTCGACGACGGATGCGTGATCAGGCTTTTTGAATCGCCGAGATTGTTGGAAATTCTGATCAGCTTCAGCCGGTTCATCACGGCAAAGGATTTTGCACGTTCGTCCGTGATCCGGAAGGTCACCACCGTGCCACCCTGGCTCATCTGCCGGGATGCCAGATCGAATTGCGGATGGCTTTCCAGATGCGGATACAAGACCTGCGAAACCCGGTCATCGGCTTCCAGCCAGTGCGCAATATCGAGCGCCACCCGGCTTTGCCGTTCGACCCGAAGCGACAGGGTTTCCAGCCCTTTAAGCAGCACCCACGCATTGAACGGGCTGAGGCTGGGGCCAGTATGCCGAATGAACGGCATAAGCTTTTCGGTGCAGTAGTCGCGGGTGCCGAGGATCGCACCACCCAGGCAACGCCCCTGCCCGTCAATATGCTTTGTTGCCGAATAGACGATCACATCAGCGCCGTAGTCTATTGGTCTCTGCAACATCGGTGTCGCGAACACGTTGTCGATCACCACCTGCGCGCCGGCCGCATGGGCCAGATCGCAAACCGCTTTCAGATCAACAATTTCAAGCGTCGGATTTGTCGGCGTCTCAAGGAAAACCGCCGCGGTCGGCTTCGACAACGCCGCTTTCCACTGCTCCAGATCCGCACCGTCCACGAATTCCGTCTCGATGCCATAGCGCGGCAGGATGTCATTGCAGACAAAGAAGCAGGAACCGAAAAGCGCCCGGCTCGCAACCAGCCTGTCACCGGCCCTGAGGAGGGAAATCAGGGCCGTGAAGACAGCGGACATGCCGCTGGCGGTTGCGAAACACTGTTCCGCGCCTTCAATCTGCGCCAGCCGTTGCTGGAACATATCGACCGTCGGATTGCCGTACCGGCTGTAAATGTAGCGGTCGGTCTCGCCCTTGAACGCCGCCTCGGCATCTTCCGCTCGCGCATAGACATAGCCGGATGTCAGATACAGCGCTTCGGCCGTTTCCTCGAACCCGCTGCGGTTGATGCCGCCGTGAACCGCGGCCGTATCCGGGTGCCAGGCCGCTTCCGCCATTTTATCCAGGCTCGTGCGTTCGGCGGCGATGGTTGCGAAATCGATCGTTTTGTTTTTGGCCGCTGTCATGACCGTTCTGCCCTTATCTGCTTTATCCGCTTACGACGCCAGTCGCGCCGGTTCCTGGTATGATTTCTGCCGCAGCGTCCTGATCGTTGGGGCCGTGTCCACTGCCGGCTGGTAGAACAGGTCAACCGTCGGGCGGTGTCCCTTGCGGGTCCAGCGGATGGTCGGTTCGTTGCTGATGACGAACCGGTCGATGCCGACCCGCAGCATTGCCTGAAGCTGGTCGAGCAACACATCGCCGCCGGCGCGGATTTCGCCCGTGAAGCCGAACCGCTCGCGCAGCAGCCGTGCTGTCGAATAGGCCCGTCCGTCGCCGAAGTTCGGGAACGTCACCTGAACGAGGTCAAGATGCTGAAGATCATCGGCGATCTCGCCTGCCAGTTGATCCGATGTCAGGACGACGCCAATGCCGCCTTCGCGCGCAACCAGCGCCTCCTTCTCGTTCCGCCAGCGTGCCAGCGTCACGATAACCGGGCGCAATGCCGGGATCGCCGCATCGTCTGCCAGAATGGTCCAGTCATCCCGTACCTCGTTTCCGTTTCCATCAAATAGCGGCATGGGTCCCTCCTTGCCTTTTGGGTTGAACATCCTCGATTTGGTGAATTCCGCATTCGATCTTGGCCGCCCCGCGCCAGCGGCCTGCCCTCGGGTCTTCGCCCGGGCGAACACGGTCCGTGCAGGTCATGCAGCCGATTGACAGAAACCCGTCAGCTTCCAGCGGGTGCCGGGGCAGATCATGCGCTTCGAAATACGCCTGAACATCCTCACGGGACCAATCGATGATCGGGTTGAACTTGATGTGGTTGGCATCGGCATCGACGACCGTCAGGTCAGCGCGGGTCGCTGCCTGATAACGCTTGCGGCCAGTGATCCAGGCATCGAACTGCTGAAGGGCTACCTGAAGCGGCGTTATTTTCCGCGTTGCGCAGCACAGGTCAGGCTGGGTTGAAAACAGCACGCCGTTCGGGTCTGTCGCCGCGACCGCATTGGCATCCGGCGTCAGGAATCGCAAATCGGTCAGCCCGAAGCGCGCCGCAAGGTCGCGACCGTAGCGTTTGGTTTCACCGAAATGCTTGCCGGTGTCGACGAACAATACCGGCGCATCCGGTTTCACCTGAGAAACGAGATGCAGCAACGGCGCTGCTTCCGCACCGAAGCTGGTCACGACGGCGGTTCGCCCGGCGACCCGGTCTACCAGCGCACGATTCAGCACCATTGTCGCATCGGCACCGGCAAGGTCTTCACTAAGCCGGGCGGCCTTGTTCTCAGGCGTTGCCATAGAGACGCTCCTTGAACGGGTCCGCACCAACCCGCCGGTAGGTTTCGAGAAACGATTCCGCCGGGTCCGTGCGTAAATCGATATAGGTATCGACGACGGTCTCCACCGCATCGGTAATCCGCTCGGCGGAAAAACCCTGACCGATGATCTTGCCGATAGACGCATTTTCGTCCGCCGATCCGCCGAGCGTGATCTGGTAGAATTCCTCGTTTTTGCGATCGACGCCCAGAATGCCGATATGGCCGACATGGTGATGGCCGCAGGCATTGATGCAGCCGGAAATTTTCAGCTTCAGGTTGCCGACATCCTTCTGCCGGGCCAGATCGGCGAATCGCGCACTGATTTTCTGGGCGACCGGGATGGACCGCGCATTCGCCAAAGCGCAGTAATCCAGCCCCGGGCAGGCAATGATATCGCCGATCAGGCCGGCATTGGCGGTTGCCAGTTCGGCTGCTTTCAGCGCTTCCCAGACCGTATAGAGATCATCCAGCCGAACATGCGGCAGCACCAGGTTCTGTTCGTGGGTCACCCGCAATTCGTCAAAACTGTATTCTTCTGCAAGGTCGGCGACGGCTTCCATCTGGGCATCGGTCGCATCGCCCGGCGCTTCGCCGATAGCTTTCAGCGAAATCGTGACGATGCCGTATCCCGGCTGTTTGTGCGGATGCACGCTGCGCGACACCCAGTCGGCGAAAGCCGGGTTTTCCAGCTTGTGCAGATCAAGCTTGCCCGATGTCGCCGGCAGATCGGCGTATTCTGGCGGCCGGAAATAGGCGGTGATCCGGTCGATTTCGTCCTGCGGCAGATCAAGTGCGCCATCCTTGATGGCCGACCATTCTTCCTCGACCATGCGGGTCAGGTCTTCGACGCCGGTTTCGTGCACCAGGATCTTGATCCGCGCCTTGTACTTGTTGTCGCGCCGGCCGAGCTGGTTGTAGACCCGCAATACCGCTTCTAGATAACTCAACAAGTGAACCTTCGGCAGGAAGCTTCTGATTTTCTTGGCAATCATCGGCGTGCGGCCCAGGCCGCCGCCGACATAGACGGCAAAGCCTGTCTCACCCGCTTCGTTACTCACCAGCGTCAGCCCGATATCGTGCATCTGAATCGCCGCGCGGTCGTGTTCGCAGCCGGTTACCGCAATCTTGAACTTGCGCGGCAGGAACAGAAATTCGGGGTGCAGCGACGACCATTGCCGGATGATTTCGGAATAAATCCGCGGGTCTTCGATTTCATCTTCCGCCGCGCCGGCGAAATGATCCGCCGTGACGTTGCGGATGCAATTGCCGCTGGTCTGGATCGCGTGCATTTCGACCTCGGCCAGGTCTTCCAGAATATCGCCGACTTCGGTCAGCTTCGGCCAGTTGTACTGAATGTTCTGGCGTGTCGTGAAATGGCCGTAACCCTTGTCGTATTTTCGCGCAATATGAGCAAGACAGCGCAATTGCCTGCTGGACAATGTGCCGTAGGGCACCGCCACCCGCAGCATGTAGGCATGCAATTGCAGGTACAGGCCGTTCTGCAGCCGCAGCGGCTTGAATTCGTCCTCCGTCAGGTCGCCGGCAAGGCGACGGGAAATCTGGTCGCGAAACTGCGCGACACGCTGGCGGACAAAGTCATGGTCGAATTCATCGTAACGGTACATGTCTGTATTCTCGTCTTTCGCTTCTGATTACCGGTAAAGCTCTGCCTGTTTGCCTAGGTCGCGCCGTACCGTCGGCCCCAGCGAGCGGATATGCTGGATGTTCTTGATCGCCTTGCGGATACCGCCCTCTTCGCTGATTTCCGCGAATTCCCAGCCTGTTACCTGCTGCGAGGCGATGCCGGCATTCGCTGCGTCTTCCAGTGCTGCGCGCTCGTCTTCGCTTGCGGCGACAGCCGCCTCCTCGATCCGTTCGACCCAGCCGCCATCCGTCGACAGATAGACGACAGCGCCATCGGTCAGGCGATTGCCGGAAACGATTTCGGGATCGTTCTGTTTTGCAGCCATGTTCTTTGCTCCTTCTCTAGGCTGACCGGCGGCGGTTGGTGAAGCCGCCTTCTGCGTTCAGAGCCGCAACGATGTCTTCCGCACCCGACAGATCGGCATGGGCGACAGCCTCGCCAATCACGATCAGCGCCGCGCCGGTAACCGACCTGACATCGCTGAGGAACGGCAGCGTCGACAATGTCGCCGACAGAACGCGCTGGTTCGGCAGGGTTGCGTTTTCAACAATGGCGACCGGAGTAGATGGAGACCGGCCAAGATCGATCAACCGGGCCGACACATCGGCGGCTTTCGATTTGCCCATATAGATCACGGCGGTCTGGTCCGGGTCAGCCAGCGAGGCATAGTCCGGCTCGTCATCGCCCGCCTTGGGATGGCCGGTAACGAAACTCAATACCGATGCGCAATCACGATGGGTCAGCGGCAGCTTCAAAGCTGCGGCAACGCCGGTTGCGGCGGTAATACCGGGAATCACGTCGACCGGAATACCGGCCGCCGTAAGGGCTTCGACTTCTTCGCCGCCACGCCCGAAGATGAACGGATCACCGCCTTTCAGCCGAACGACAGCCGACCCCTTGCGGGCTTCTTCTATCAGAATGCCGTTGATACGGTCCTGGCTGTGGCTGTGCCGCCCCTTCTGCTTGCCGACATAAAGCCGAACGGCGTCGCGCCGGGCGAGGTCCAGCACATCGGGGCCGATCAGCGCATCATGCACGATAACGTCCGCCTGCTGCAGCGCCCGCAGCGCCCTCAGGGTCAAGAGGTCCGCTGCGCCGGGGCCCGCGCCGACGATTGTTACCCGTCCACGCTTTTCGGATTGATTGCCTATCGAGCCGATTAGGTCTTCGGCTTCCTTGCCTGCTGCCTTCGTATCGCCGGACAGAACCGCTTCGGACGCTGATCCGCCGAAGAACCGCTCCCAGAAAGCACGACGGTCAGCCGCGTCGGTCAGGGTCGCCTTCACCCTGTCTCGCAGCCCGTGCGCAAAATCGGCGACACGGCCAAGGCCGGGCGGCAGGGTGGCTTCAAGCGTTTCGCGGATACGCCGGGCCAGAACCGGGGCTGTACCGGCGCTGGAAATTCCGATGATGACCGGAGACCGGTCGACGATGGATGGTACGATGAAGGTCGACAGGTCCTGCCGGTCGACCACATTCACTTTCACGCCTGCCGCTTTTGCGGTTTCCGAGACGAACCGGTCTACGGCATCAAGACCCGTTGCCGAGATAACGAAAGAGGCGGTTCGGATATCTTCCACCGTCACAGCCCGCGCCGACCGGCCAATGCTGCCAGCGTCAGCCAGTGCCTCGATATCAGGTGATGCCTGCGGTGCAACGACATGGATCGCCGCCTTCGCTTTGAGCAGCAACCGCACCTTGCGCAGGGCGTCTTCGCCACCGCCGACAACCAGCGCCTCGCCAATCGATGTATCGATAAAAATAGGGAAATAGTCCCGGGACAAATCACACACTCCTAGAGCCAATACCTGGGCCCACGGAGGTTTCCCCCGTGGCGCTTTAGCAGTGTTAACGCGGATGCAAGCTGCCCTATCAAATCCCGCGGGTCCGTTCGGGTGGACCAGGCCATAAAAAAACCCTGTCACAGCTTCGCGCCGGACAAGGTCCCCGCTTTAGCTGCATTTTTAAAGCGCCCGCAATTTGGCTTAACTCGGCGCTGGTGATTAGGTAATCACAACAGTTTCAGATGTCAACAGGCTGAATGCCCGAGAGCAGGAGATTTTTGCTCTCTTTCCCGGTCTATCGTAAAGATCGGAGAAGTTTATTCTTTCTTTTCAGAATGTTACCGACACTCCTCATACCACTCAATCGGGTTACCTCTTAATCGGTCACAAGTGCTTTAACGCTTTCGAGAAGGGATCCGGTACGAAATCCCACTTGAGAACAGACGCACGGCCGGTCTTCGTCAGCCACCGGCGGCCGAGGTGTACGGAACGATCTTCACGGTATCAATCGACAGATGCGAGATCAGCGCCAGAAGAGAAAATCCGGCTATTTCAACCGTGCGTTCCGTGGCAACGGCATCGGCCTGCGCATCAAGATAGAGCGTTTCACCGGTGATAACGTCGATCAGCGACCGTTTGCCGATCTTCCGTTCTTCCTTCGCCAGATTGAGGAAGTCAGCCGTCAGATCGACCTGTTCCTTTGCCAGCGTCAACGACTGGACCGCCGTCTGGTAGTTTTCCCAGGCATCCCGCACCTGCTGTTCAATCTGGGCCTGCAGATCGCTCAGCCGGTATATGCCGGCTTCATGCGCCAGATCCGCCGCCTTGACCGTGTTGATCGCGGTCAGGCCCAGATTAAAGGGAAAAGACAGTTCGACCTTGCCAACGGCATCACGCTCGAACCCGACTGTGCCGTCGACATCCTTCTTGTATTTGATCTCGCCGATCAGATCGATATTCGGATAGTAGCTCTCCGCTTCCGTCTGTTTGGCCGTTTGCAAAAGCTGGTCAGTCCGCAACCGGGCAACGCGCATCAGCATGTTGCGGCCAAGCGCCAGTTCTACAGCCTCATCAACCGAGGCCGGAATGGCGTTTGCCGGCAGTTCCGGTATTTCCCGCAAATATACAACATCCGGCGTGTAACCGTAGACCCGGTTATAGAAGTTCTGAGCGATGGCGGCTTCGCGCTGTGCCCCAACGCGGCGAATTTTCGCACCGGCCAACCGCGAGCGAACCTGCAACAGGTCGGTTTCCGCGCCGCTGCCGGCGTCGATCCGGTCCTTCTCAACCCCCGCCTGTTCGGAAAGCCGGTCTTCGGACTTGATGGCGAAGGCCACAACTTCGCGGGTCTGGAGAACGTTCAGATGCGCGACCAGCGCCTGCAAAAGCAGATCCTGCCGCGCGACTTCCTCGCGCAGGGTGAATTCCCGCTGTTCAATCTTCGACCGCTCGATGCCGGCGTCAGTCGCACCAAAATCCCACAGGTTCTGGGTGACGGTCAGGGTAAGCTGACGGGCTGTCAGCAGCGTATCGTCGGCGTTGACGTTTTCCTGATCTTCGCGACCTACGGACGTGTTGATATTCAGGGTTGGCCAGTAATTGCCTTCAGTAACCCGCTGGCGCTCCGTCGCGCCCTGCTGGTCACGCCGCGCAGCCTCGATCAGACTGTCGGACGTCAGCAGTTCCTCCAGCCGCCCGCGCATTTCCTGCGCATTCGCCGCAGATACAAAAAGCCCGGACAAAAACAATGCAGCAGTAACAATCAGATACTTATATGTCATCCCAAACCCATCAGACGATCCCCGTCCGGTATGACCGACGCCCCGCATTGGTCTAGCGTATTTGACGCACGACGTCACTTACGAATTCCAACCCCGACCGCAAATCGAAACCGCCCGCCCCAAGTAATTCTTGTGTAATAACTCAGTGTTTATTCTAGTTTCTAAAGACAAAGGAACAAATATATAAATAACCCTGTCGCAGCATTCAGTGTTTTGACTCTCGCTTTGCAGCATTTCAGACTGTTTTGGAAAAACTGGACTACCCAACCATAGTTCAATTTTATCAGTGGCTTGTGAATGATATTTTTAGAAAATTTCCTCTCTGAAGTGCAGGCTGCATCTTTGGAAACCGCTGTCCGGGGCGGCGCCTATAAATCCGCCGTGACGCCGTTTCAGCCGCAGCCGATACCCCTGCCCGGCGAATCGTTGGGGCGCGAAGCCGCAGCACTTATCAAGACGACGGTTGAAGACGGCGTGCAAAGGCATCGTCGGCTGATCCAGCCGGATCGACTGACGGCGGTGTCGGGGCCTGACTTCATCCGGTTTCTCGACGGCATGTCGCTTGGCAGCGCACCGGTGCCGGCGCTGCATGCCATCGACCCGGTTCGGCAAACCGGCATGCGTTGTGATGCGTTGCTGCATGTCCGCCTGTCCAGCCCGGATGGTTTCACAGGCGGTGATATCCAGGTCTCGGCAAGTGACCAGCCCGCCCGACGTCTGGCCCTTAAACAAGGCGATGGCTTGCTGCTGACCTGGGAAGACCTTTTCGCCATGCGGGTGGTGCACAAGGGGCCGCTGTTCCACATGATCCTGCGGTTTCAGTACAATATGGCGATTAACGGATTTGATGCGCTGACGCCGCTTGCAGAGGCTGCCGGGTCGCAAGAGCCTTCCAATGCCGGAACCGCCGCCGCACTGCTGGCGCGCATCGGGCAAATCTAGCGTTCGCGGAAGGCGTCGCCCACCCCGCCCAACAGCGGTGATACAAGATAGTCGAGAATTGTCCGCTTGCCGGTCTGGATACTCGCGATTACCTGGGTGCCGGGATACAGATCAAACCGCGTTTCGTTGTGCTGGAAATAGCTGCGGTCGGCATCGATGCGCACCCTGAAATACGGGGTACCGTCAGGCAGGGTCAGCCGGTCGGGGCTGACTTGTGCAACTGTTCCGTTGATATTGCCGAACCGGGTGAGATCGGCGGAATTCAGCTTGATGAGCGCGCGTTGACCAACCTTTACATAACCGATTTCCTGCGGCGGCAACTGGGCCTCGACAATCAGCCGGTCATCACCCGGCACCAGTGCGACAATGGTATCGCCGGGTTTCACCACCTCGCCGATGGAGCTGACCATCAGTTCCTTCACCACCCCGTCGACCGGTGCACGCAGCGTCGTGCGCGCCAGACTGTCGCGATATTTGGAAAGTCTGGTCGACAGCCCGTCATACTCGGCATCCACACCGGCAAGTTCCTGCCGCGCCTTTTCAACCAGATCGAACCGTGCCTCGCGAATTGTAGACTCGGCGACCTGCAATGCCGCACGAGCCGTTCCGAGAGCAGCCTTGTCTTCCGCGATCGA
>CAYGSU010000059.1:0-26449 GCA_964352715.1 uncultured Flavobacteriaceae bacterium
TGCGCGGTGCGCCGAAGGACTTGTCGAGAACAACGTTACGGCCTTTCGGGCCAAGCGTGACTTTCACGGCGTCTGCCAGAATGTCGACACCCTTGAGCATTTTCGCCCGGGCGTCTGATGAGAATTTGACGTCTTTAGCGGCCATATCTCTTTTCCCTCACTTTTTTGGTTTGTTACGAAACGTAAAAAGGCGGCCCGATCAGGCTGCCTTTTTCTTAGCTGCTTTGGCTTCCAGAATGCCCATGATGTCGGACTCTTTCATGATCAAGAGGTCCTGACCGTCGAGCTTGATTTCCGTGCCGGACCATTTGCCGAACAGAACCGTGTCACCGGCTTTGACGTCCAGCGGCGTTACATGGCCCTGGTCGTTCCGGCTGCCGGAACCGACGGCGATGACTTCACCCTGCATCGGCTTTTCCTGCGCGGTGTCCGGCAGGATGATGCCACCGGCTGTTTTTTCTTCAGCGTCGAGACGACGAACCAGTACACGGTCGTGCAAAGGACGGAATTTCATTGATTTATCTCCGTTAAAACCCAAGTTGTTGCCCTGTCAGCCCCGCGCGCGTTACCGAATGGTCTGCCGTCACGAAGCCGTTTAATCCCCAAGGAGATCATTGTTAGCACTCTCCTGCGGAGAGTGCTTATTGTCTCCAAGCGCGGAGATAAGGGCATTTTTCGGGGGTTTCAAGAGTATTCAGGAATTTTTTTGATTTTTTTCGACGTCGCGACTGATGGCATGCTGGAGCGGGTGAGGAGAATCGAACTCCCGTATGCAGCTTGGGAAGCTGCCGTTCTACCATTGAACTACACCCGCACCGGGTCGCGTTACGGCCTTGCTGAAATCAGGATATAGCGAACCTTATCCGCCACCGCAAACAGCTTCGACCAATTTCCGTTCTTCCTATCTACTGACATGAACGTCCTATGGACACCTGACCATATCCGGTCGGACGCCGAAAATGTCAGCAAGGAAATTTGCGCCGGGATTCAGGATAAATCCTGTACCGACGGGCAATCCGGACAGAACAACAATATCGGCTGATATGGCTGTCGGGTCATCGGATACATTGAAGTCTTCACTAACGAGATCCTTCCCGCCGAATAACCAGGCAACTGTTTCCGGTTGTTGTAACCGGAGACGGATCGGCCCGATGCCCTCCATTCGAAAGCTTTCGCCTTCAAAGTCGCCGGCGACAAGTCGTACCGGCATTTCATAACACTGATCGTTCATTCGGATAGTCGCTGTTCCATCGCCTTCGATCCCGCGCAGTCGCAACAGGGTTGCTTCACGCGGTTGCGGTATGGTCACGATTGCCTCATGCATCTGGGCTGGAACACCATGACCGGTTTCTGCGCCAAGCGCATTTTGCAACAGTGAAAAGCCGAGAGCGGCGACACCAAGAGCAAAAGCAGCCTGACGCCGAATCCGTGTTGTTTTTGTTTTGATCATTTCATTTCCTTTCGTGACTACGAAGCTGTGCCGCCGCGAATGGCTGGCGACGTCCAGGAAAGGATATCGGGTGATGAATTGCGCCCGGATTCACGATTCCGAACGTTCGGCATCATGATTTGGAACGTTGGTTCCGGCCTGTCACGTCTTCGACTTGTCGTTTCTGTATTCAGACGGGGTTTTTCCGGTGATCCGCCGAAACTCGGTGTTGAAGGTCGATTTGCTGACAAATCCGGCATCCAGCATGATCTCGGTAACAGGGAGATCGCTGTTCGCCAACTGACACACGCTGTATCGTATGCGGAATTCATTCACATACCGGGAAAAATTATTGCCTGTGCATCGGTTTATTGCAGCAGAGACCGCCCTTGCCGGAAACCCCGATCGGCGGGCAAGCCGTGCCAGAGTCAGGTTCTGATCCCGGAAGAGCTCGCCTTCAGCCATCAATGAATCGACTTGCGAAAACACCTGACTGTCATTTTCGTCAGGGCTCGTTCGGGGCGCCGTTCTTTCGGCAATGTCCGACATTCGACGCAGAAAGAGTGGGATAGCGATCAATATGGCAATCAGGACAACGACGACCATCAGACCTGTTGCACCGTTCAGCAGACGCAGGATCAAAAAATCCGAAGCAAAGACAGTGGCCAGCAGGATAGCGATATCCGTGACAAGTGAAATCGTCAGAAAGGCGGTGCATGCCACCAGGCTGACGAACAGAAAACGAAGACCATTCGGGGGCAGTGTCACATACGCATCGGGATTGCTCCGGAACAGCGACACGATGCGAAGCAGGTAGTACCCGGTGATCACCACCACACCTGCATCCGCAGACCAGTGAACCGGCGAGATAATCACGATCTGCGCCACCGCGACGATAATGCTGTTGCCGATAACCTCTTTCCTGCCCGGCCAGCCGCCTGGCATCATCATGGAACGATAGCCAAGCCAGAAACCGGGCGGTATCAGCACGGCGAGATGCGGTTGGATGGCAATCAGAGAGGCATATCCGTATTCCAGACGAAGCCCGACCAACGCCGAAACGGTCGCTAGCGTCGCCAGAGCCACACAAAAGAAAACACGGCTTCCATTCGGCAGTCTCGATAGACTGATGATCGCCATCAATAGAGCGACGGCGAAAATCGTGATCACCCATGGCAATGGTATCGATGTCATGCAGCTAACCCAGAATGGCAGCGAAGTTCCGCCAGTTACAAACAAGCCATCTATAAACCATACTCGCGCCGTGCGACGTCACGACCAAGTTGAAATCACGATATGTCGACCCTTATCCGTCCTTATCCGTCACCGCAAACAGCTTTGATCGCTTGCCAGTCTTCCGGCGTCCAGGCCGCGCCGCCGTCGCCGGCCATGGCGTTGAAGGTCTCGATGCGCTCAACAGTCGCCGGGTGGCTGGCGACAAGAGCGAACACGCCGTCCTGGTCGCCGTATTTATCGACCATGCGGCCGAACAGGTTTCCCAGCGGTCTGGCGGTCCAGCCGTTTTCCTGCATCAATCGCACGGCATCTTCATCCGCCTGCCGTTCCTTGTCGCGCGAATAGGCGCCGTTCAGCATGGCGTCGCCGACAATGGCGAAGGCCGTGGCCCCCACCGCATCACCGAACATCAGCCCGATCAGGGCGCCGGTTACCGAGGATTCGACAACCCGCTGCATGCTGTGCTTTTCCTTCACATGGCCGATTTCATGCGCCAGCACCCCCGCCAGTTCGTTCGGGTTTTCGGAAAAATCGATCAGGCCGGAAAAAACCAGAATGCGCCCGCCCGGCAACGCCAGGGCATTGGGTTGGTCAACGCGGACTACCTTGAGCGCCACATCGGTACCGGCGGATTGTGCCAGACGGTTGGCCACGGATGCCAGCGCCGCATTGCCGGCCGCGCCGGTACAGACCATTTCCGAAGCATCTCGGCCGCCGAATTTCGCCAGCACCTCTATCAGATAGGATTCCGCCTGCCCGCCCAGCCGCTGGGTGAAGGATTCCGGCAGCATGGTCGCGAGTTTCGGGGCAATCGCCGGAACGATCACCAGGAACAGCACCAGAACCGACGCCAACGCCCCACCGCCCCAGATCACATACGGTTTCGCCGCCCGCCAGGTGAAGCCAGCGCCTTTTCTGAGATTGTCACAGGTGGCCTCGATGAAGGCCACCGCATCCGGGTGTTCGACAACAAGGCGCTGCAATTCGCCACTGTCCAGGCCCAGGCGATACCCCTGCCCCGGCAGGGTTTCTAATATTCGGATATCGTCGCACCGCCAATGCTTGACGATATGCCCATCTGAATCCTTCAGGGCGATGTTGCTTCCTGATTTTTCAATCGTAACCGGGCGAATTTTTGCCGTGAATCCGTCATAGTAGCGACCGCTGCACCCTCTAGAAGGCGCCGACATCAAAGGCATCCGCCAATCCTTCGCCGTATTTCAATTCAGACTGTTCACCCTGTGCGATGTCTGTCAGCGACTGCTTGTGATAGACGCGCATGCTTGTCAACACGGCGCGCGCCATCAGCGTGCCGTAGATGCCGGTCGGGATGACGGAAAAGCCAATGAAAAACGCAACAAAGACGAAGATGGAAGCAACAATTCCTCCAGACGATGGCATTCCGGCTACCTGAAGGAATACGAAGGCGCCGACAATACAAGCAAACAGAAGAATAAACAGGCCGACCATCAGACCGACGAGACCGAACACCCGCCCAGTCGACAGCGACGAATCCATTGTCGCCTCGCCGAGCGAGATATGCGAGACAACAAGACGGAATTCACCCACCCGATACCAGATATACATGACCATCGCGGTCAGAAATGAAACGAAATAGGCGATGAAAAACGTTTTTATTGAAGTCGGAGTTTCGTCGTAGGAGACCTTCCCTTCCGCGTTCATCTGGTTCGTGAAACTTTCAATTTCAGCCATATCCGGAATGCCACTGACAATCGTCGCGACGATAAAAGGCGCGATGCAGACACCAAGGCCGATCCACCATCGCTTCATCAGCATCGACGGCTGGCCGGAATAACGGAAAAAGGTGTCGCCGAACCGCATGTTCTCAACCCGGTAGCGGATCAGCCAGTTGCGCATCCACGGATAGGCGATGCCGATACTGCCGATGGTCACCACCAGGGCAACAAGCGCCATGAAGCAGAAGTGCCAGGTGTTGCCGTCGAGGCCGAAGCGCACCCCGCGCCAGGAGCTTCGGGTCAGCCGGTACCGCGACATGCGGTAGATCGCGACCTGGATCAGCACCAGAAAGGTCAGCAGATAACAGACCTGATAGATAATCGAGGGAACCAGCCCGTTCGATGCGACAAGCGTGCCGATGAATTCGGCGGCGAAATAGACCGGCGACAGGATCGCCAGAACAATCAGAAAACCGATAAACAGTTCTTTCGGGGTTCCAAGATATTCGAACCGGTCACTATCGAATTCCGTCTGGCTCCAGAAATACCGCCGCAATTTGGTTTTCGCCCAGAACCTGTAGATGCCGAGCGTGACGATCGTCAACAGGGTAAACTTGAACACCATCTTGCAGACCGGCCACACGGCTCCATTAAAATAGACCCGTTCACCCTGTCCGACCCCGGCAACAGGTTGACTGACTGCGACCGATTCGCCTTGTTGATCCGACATTCTCTCCCCCATAGATCGTGAGCCGCCTGCATACCACCGCTCGGGGTTGCAGGCAAAATGCTAGGCAGAGAGGCTCTTGCGTGGCGAAACGGTTGCCTTGGCGGGCAAGACCGGCCCTTGCAGCGCCTTCAACCGGTCAAGCTTCAGGTTCATTCCCATGAAGGTCAGCGGCGCGGTCGGCCCCGGCAGGGTCAGTCCGCGAACCGCGTCCTCGGAGAATCCAAAGGGATTGTAGTAGGCCGGATCGCCGATAATCAGCACCGCGCCGAACCCGGCGGTGCGGGCTTCTGCAATACCCCGAACAGTCAGGGATTTGCCGATTCCCAGGCCTCTGAGATTCGGATTGACCGCAAGCGGACCGAACAGGGCTTCAATCTCGCCATCCGGCAGCAGTACCGGCCAGAACCTGAGAGACCCCAGCAAATCGCCGTCTTTGCCGCGCGCCGCAAGACACAGCGAATGCAACCGGTCCACCCCATCACGAAACTGATAGACTGTCCGTTTTTCCCGGCCCGGTCCAAAAGCCGAAGACACCAGATCCTCGACGGCATCGCCGTCTGAAGACGTTTCAAGACTGATTTCAAAAGACATACTGCGCATTCCTTGGATACTAGACGATTCCCGTTCGCCGATCCGGTTGCGCGTGGCTATTCCTGGCTGGAAAGCGGGCGATATCCGGAAATCGGCGCAAGTCCGACACACCGAAAGCGACGCAACAGCGTCGTTCGGCAGATGGGTCGTCGTCGCAGTCCGGATAACATCGCGTACAGTACTCGCTGGTTGATCAGAACCGCCATCTTTTCCAAATTCGCAAAATTATCAACCAAAATTCATCACAAGTGTTCAATTAACGATGGCCAGCCTATGGCGTGAACCGGGCAAAGGGTTAAATTGTCACGTACCGAGCAAGGCAAGAAAGGACAGTATCCGATGCGGTTTCCCCTGCAAATCCTGGCGCGAATTTTCGCAACGGGCCTGTTGTTGGCCAGCCTGATGGCGGCTGGGCCACTGCGCGCCGACACGGCTGAATGGCAGGACATTCTGGATGCCGCAAAAGGCCAGACCGTTTACTGGAACGCGTGGGGCGGCGGCGATGTCTACAACGACTATATCGCCTGGGTCGCGGAGCGCGTTTCCGCAGAATATGGCGTATCGGTTCAGCATGTGAAGCTGTCAGACACGGCGGAAGCCGTCCGCAAGGTTCTGGCCGAACGAACCGCAGGCCGGATTACCGACGGGTCTGTCGACCTGATCTGGATAAACGGTGAGAACTTCAAGGCGATGAAGGACAATGCCCTTCTATACGGACCGGTTACCGACAAGCTGCCGAATTTCCAACTGGTCGATACCGAAGCCCTTCCGGCCACGGTGCTTGATTTCACGGTCCCGAC
Source organism: uncultured Flavobacteriaceae bacterium (assembly GCA_964352715.1). Lineage (GTDB taxonomy): Bacteria > Pseudomonadota > Alphaproteobacteria > UBA8366 > Aestuariispiraceae > JAVKBW01. The sequence continues at coordinate 6,484 of CAYGSU010000059.1, forward strand.
TGACGGGCTGGAATCACCCTGGGGTCAGGCCAAGCTGGTTTTCATCCACGATATGGCCACCTTGCCGGAACCTCCGAAATCCATTGACGCCATTCTGGCCCATGCGAAGGAAAATCCGGGCCGCATCACCTACCCCGCTCCGCCCGATTTTACCGGCACCACATTTCTGAAACAGGTTTTGTACAGCAAGGTTGCAGATCCGTCGGTTCTGCTGCGGCCGGCCGACGACAATTTCGACGCCGTAACCGCTCCGATCTGGCACTATCTTGATGAGATCACGCCGGTTTTGTGGCGCAACGGAACCGACTATCCGAAAACCGGAACCGCCCTGGTGCAACTGCTGGATGACGGTGAAATCGACCTCGCCTTTTCCTTCGTCGTTGGCGAGGCCTCTACCGCCATCACTGAAGGCAGGCTTCCGGAAACCGCCCGGAGCTATGTGCTCGACGGTGGCACCATCGGCAATGTTCATTTCGTCGCCATTCCCTTCAATGCATCGGCCAAGGAAGGCGCGATGGTGGTCGCAAATTTCCTGCTGTCACCCGAAGCGCAGGCACACAAGCTGTCGCCGGCTGTCTGGGGTGAACCCACCGTCCTGTCGCTTGACCGGCTGAGCCCGGCGGACCGCGCCCTGTTCGATGCCGTGCCGACCCATGAAGCGACGCTGGGACCGGAAGATCTAGGCGTCACCCTGCCGGAACCGCATCCAAGCTGGATGACACGGATCGAGGAAGCATGGCTGCGCCGGTATGGTAGCTGACACCGGCCGCCGAACCTGTTCCGGACAATAGGATACCGATGCCGTGACCGCCGGACGCCAAGGTCTGATAGCCTGGATACCGGCGTTTACGCTGCTGCTGTTTCTGGCGCCGGTCACTGCCGGAATCGCCGGAACGGCCCTACCTGCTTTCGGCTATCTTCCGGCCGTCGGCGGTGACGCTTTTTCCTTAAGCGGCTGGGCGATGCTGCTGGCCTACCCTGGCGTCGGCGGGTCGGTTGCGTTGACGATCTTCACCGGTTTTGCGGCGACCGCGCTGTCACTGTTTCTCGTTATCCTGTTCACCGCTGCCTGCCACGGCACACGGGCGTTCGGCATTGTCCGTCGGCTGCTGTCGCCGCTTCTGTCGGTGCCGCATGCGGCGATCGCCATCGGGCTCGCCTTCTTTCTTGCACCCAGTGGCTGGATGCTGCGGCTCGCCTCGCCCTGGGCGACCGGGTTCGAGCGGCCGCCTGACCTATCCCTTTCACCTGACCCTTACGGCCTGACACTTGTCATCGCCCTTGTCATCAAGGAGACCCCTTTTTTGTTCCTGATGCTGCTGGCGGCGCTGTCGCAGATCAACGAACGGCAGACGCTGGCGGTGGCGCGCAGCATGGGGTACGCGCCCGCGACCGCGTGGCTGAAAACGGTATTCCCGCAGGTCTATTCGCTGGTCAGATTGCCGGTCTATGCGGTGCTGGCCTATTCGCTGTCCGTCGTCGACATGGCGGCTATTCTGACCCCGGCCACCAGCCCGACCCTGGCGTTGCTTGTGCTGCGCTGGTTCAACGACCCCGACCTCGCCTATCAGTTTGTGGCGGCGGCCGGATCAATCCTGCAATTGGCAATCGTTATCACAGCGCTGTTTGTCTGGCGGATCGGCGAAAAAGCTGTATCCGGGCTGGCGCGGGGCTGGGTCTCGGGCGGAAATCGTCATACTGGCGGGGCAGGCCTGAAACCCACTTCGCTTACCGCCATTATCATTCTCTTCGGCCTTGGTGCTGCGGGATTGATATCGATGGCGCTGTGGTCCATTACCCGGCGCTGGCGGTTTCCGGACGCGTTGCCCTCGGACTGGACGATTACGAACTGGACTGAAAATACGCGCACCATCGAAGACCCGTTGTTTGTAACCCTGACCATCGGCGTTGCATCGGTCGCCATCGCTGTCTGTCTGGTCGTCGGCTGCCTGGAAAACGAACAGCGGAACGGCCGGCGCTTGTCCGCGCGGGGCCTGTGGCTTCTGTATATTCCGCTGATCGTGCCGCAGATTGCCTTTCTTTTCGGACTTCAGGTGCTGATCACGTTCGTCGGGATAGAAGGGTCATGGCTGGCGCTGATCTGGAGCCACCTTCTGTTCGTTCTGCCGTATGTTTTCCTGTCTTTGGGTGACACCTACAGGGCGCTGGATAATCGCTACGCGCGCACCGCCCTGTGTCTGGGCGCATCCGCACCGTCAGTTTTCTGGCGAATAAAGCTGCCGCTTCTGCTGCGACCCATCCTGACCGCGGCCGCTGTCGGTTTCGCGGTCAGCGTCAGCCAGTATCTGCCGACCGTGTTTGCCGGCGGTGGGCGCATGCCAACCCTGACTACCGAGGCTGTTACCCTTTCCGGCGGCGGTGATCGCCGGGTGATCGGGGTTCTGGTCGTGTTACAGACGATGCTGCCGTTCGTTGCCTTTCTGCTGGCCTCGGCAGTACCGTCCTGGCTGTTCAGAAACAGACGGCTGATGAAGGTGGCTTCCTGATATGCCTGAAAAATCGAAACTCAGGCTTTCGAACGTATCGGCATCCATCGCCGGCAAACGCATCTTCGCGCCGATTTCCGTCGATGTATCCGCCGGCGACATCACAACGCTGATGGGGCCCAGCGGGTGTGGAAAATCGACGCTGCTCGGCTTCATCTGCGGTACCCTCGACAGGTCCTTCGATACCGAAGGCACAGTTATTCTTGATGACGAGGATGTCACCGCCCTGCCACCCGAAAAGCGCGGGATCGGCATTCTGTTTCAGGACGACCTGTTGTTTCCCCATCTCAGTGTTGCGGAAAACCTCGCCTTCGGGCTACCTAAATCGCTTTCCCGGACGGACCGCATTGCACGGCTGAAGCACGCCCTTGCCGACGCTGATCTGGAAGGATTCGGAAACCGGGACCCCGGCACATTGTCGGGCGGCCAGCGGGCCCGTATCGCCGTCATGCGAACCCTGCTCGCGCAGCCGCGCGCACTGCTGCTGGATGAACCGTTTTCAAAGTTGGACATGGAACTGCGCGACCGTTTCCGGCACTTTGTTTTTGACCACGCCCGCCGGGCCGGCATTCCGACCCTGCTTGTCAGCCACGATCAGGAAGATGCCAAAGCGGCCGGTGGTCCGGTTCTAACCATAGGGTAAAAACGCCGAACCTGTTTTATAGTCTGGACAGCAAGGTAAGGGCTTCTATCATACGGGCACAAACAAACGCCGACTGGCGGATAACAGGAAAAGGTCGATGGCCAAGGATTCAGGCGGTCTCTACGAGGCGGAAACCAATGATATCAGGGTGACGGTTCAACCGTTTTACCTGGAGGATCAATCGTCGCCAAGCGACGGCCATTTCGTGTGGGCCTACCAGGTACGGATCGAAAACAAGGGAGGGGCAACGGTTCAACTACTGAACCGGCACTGGCAGATTACCGATGCGCTGGGCCGCAGACAGGAAGTTAAGGGTCCCGGCGTAGTCGGCGAACAGCCTGTGCTTAATCCCGGCGAGCATTTCGAATATACAAGCGGCACCCCGCTGCCGACGCCGTCAGGCATCATGGTTGGAACCTATGAAATGGAAGGGGAAAACGGGGCTCATTTTGACGTCCAGATTCCGGCCTTTTCATTGGACAGTCCTCACCAACCGGTCAATTTGCATTGAACCGGGTCGGCAAAGCCTGACAGCTTGCCGCACCTGATGACCCGGCAATGACCCATTACCGAACCATCTTCTTTGTTCTCGGCATTCTGCTGACCACCCTTGCCGTGGCGAAAATTTTGCCGGTCGCGGTCGATCTGGCCGTCGGCAACAGCGACTGGGAAGTGTTCGCCGCATCGGCATCCATCACCCTGTTCACCGGTGTCACGCTGATCCTCACCTGCCGCTCCAAATCCAGCCAGCTGAACCTGCGGCAGGCGTTTCTGCTGACCAGCCTTTCCTGGATCGTTCTGCCGGCTTTCGCTGCCGTTCCGTTCGCGTTTTCAAACCTCGACCTCAGCTACACCGATGCGTTCTTCGAATCGATGTCCGGCCTGACGACCACCGGATCGACCGTCATCACAGGACTGGATTTCGCTCCACCGGGTATTCTGCTGTGGCGGTCGCTGCTGCAATGGCTGGGCGGCGTCGGTATCGTCGTGATGGCCGTATCCATTTTGCCGATGTTGCAGATCGGCGGGATGCAGCTTTTCCGGATGGAATTCGCGGAAGGCATCGAAAAGGCCCTGCCGCGCGCAGCGCAGATCGGCGCCTGGATTTCGGCAATCTATCTTGCGTTGACACTCGCCTGCACCGGCCTGTACTGGGCCAACGGCATGAACGGCTTCGATGCCATCAACCATGCAATGACGACCGTCGCAACCGGCGGCTATTCCACCCGTGATGCCTCAATGGGCTATTTCAACAGTGCGGGCATGGACGTTGTAGCGACCGTTTTCATGATTCTCGGCTCGTTGCCGTTCCTGCTGTATCTGCAGGCGATCCGCGGCCGGCCGATGGCGTTCTGGCGCGACAGTCAGGTTCGCTGGTTCTTCGGCATCATTCTTTCGGCCATCGCACTGATGGTCTGCTACCTGATATTTACCAAGGACTGGGCGCTGATCCCCGCGCTTCGCTATGGCAGTTTCAACGTGACATCGATCATGACCGGCACCGGCTATGCGACAGACGATTTCGGCCTGTGGGGGTCATTCGCCATGCCGATGTTCTTCGCACTGATGTTTATCGGCGGCTGCGCCGGATCGACAACCTGCGGGATCAAGATTTTCCGGCTACAGGTGCTGTTCGCGACAGCGCAGGTGCAGATCCGTCATCTGCTGGTGCCGCATGGCGTGTTCATTGCCTACTACAACGGCAAACCGATTCCGGACACGGTCGAAGAATCAGTCATGAGCTTCTTCTTTCTGTTTGCCTCGATCTTCGTTCTGCTGGCAATGGCGCTGGGGTTCCTCGGGCTTGATTTTCTGACTGCAATCAGCGGCGCCGCCACCGCGATTTCCAATGTCGGTCCCGGCCTTGGGGCCATCATCGGACCAGCCGGCAATTTTTCGACCCTGCCAGATCCGGCGAAATGGCTGCTGGCGACGGGCATGTTGCTCGGCCGGCTTGAAATCTTCACAATTCTGGTGCTGTTTTCCCGCCGCTTCTGGCGCAACTAGTCTGTTTCGATAAAGGAACGTCACCGTGCCCCATCCCGTAAGTGCTGTTGAAATGCTGGCCAAGCTGGTCGGGTTCGATACGGTTTCCTCGAAATCCAACATGCAGCTTATCGAGTATGTGAGGTCCTATCTGGCCGATCACGGCGTAGAAGCGACGATTCTCCCGAACGAGGACGGCACGAAGGCGAATCTTTGGGCCACGATCGGCCCCGCCGAATCCGGCGGCATCGCCCTCAGCGGCCATACGGACGTGGTGCCGGTTGAAGGCCAGCCGTGGGATACAGACCCCTTCACCCTGGTGGAGAAGGATGGTCGATACTATGGACGCGGCACCTGCGACATGAAGGCCTTTCCGGCCACTGCAATGGCGCTGTTGCCGGAAATGCTTGCAAAGCCGCTGCGACGGCCGATCCATTTCGCTTTTTCATATGACGAGGAAATTGGCTGCTACGGCGCAGCCCGGATGATTCCCGAAATCACAAAGAACCTGCCGCGCCCCTCTGTCGTTATTGTCGGTGAGCCGACCAGCATGAAGGTCGTATCGGCGCATAAAGGCATGTGGGATTTCGATATCACCGTTACCGGCAAGGAAGTTCATTCCAGCCTGCCGCATCGCGGTGTCAGCGCGGTGATGACCGGTGCACGGCTGATTGCGAAACTTGATGAAATGGCGAAGGCGCGGGCGGCGGCGGCCGACCCCGACTGCCCGTTCGACCCGCCCTATTCAACAATCCATGTCGGCACGGCGGCGGGCGGCACGGCGGCCAACATCGTTTCCCGCCGGTTCGATTTCCATGTCGACATCCGCCACCTGCCCGACGAATTTCCGAAAGACATCCAGGATGAGTTCGTCGCCTGGTACGAAGCGGAGATCCTGCCGGAAATGCAGGCCGTCGATGCCGGTACCGGGATTGAAATAAGCGAGGCCCATTCCGTGCCCGGCCTCAAGAAGGATACGGAATCCGAAGCCGAGCAGTTCGTTCGCCAGATCACGGGCGATAACGGCGTGCACGTGGTTTCCTACGGCACCGAAGCCGGTCAGTTCCAGAACGCCGGTATGGCGAGCGTTATCTGCGGCCCCGGGTCCATCGAACAGGCTCATCAGCCGAATGAGTATGTGGAAAAAGATCAGGTGCAGGCTTGCGAAAGCTTTCTTCGCAAGGTCATCGAAAGGTGCCAGGCCTGATCGCGGTTTCAGTGCGCCGGGGAAAGGCGTAGGGACGAATGATCAATCTGCGTGGCGTTGTCCATGTGCTTGGCTGGGTCACCGGCATGATCGGCCTGATGCTGATCATTCCGGCCATGGTGGATCTCGCCTACCAGAACGAGGACTGGAAAAGTTTCGCGCGGACTGCGGCGCTGGCGTTGTTCATCGGCGGTTTCATTGTCCTGGCTACAAAGGCGTCCAGGCCGGTCAGGTTCGAAATTCGACAGGCGTTCCTGCTGATTGTTTTCGGCTGGATCGTTGTAACGGCGTTCGGGTCCATGCCCTTTTTGGGCCTGGGAATCAGCGTTACGGATTCCATTTTCGAAACCATGTCCGGCATCACCACGACCGGTTCGACTGTCCTCACCGGCCTGGATACACTGGCCCCGGGACTGCTGCTGTGGCGGTCGATTCTGCAATGGATCGGCGGCATCGGCATCATCGCTATCGCGGTTCTCATTCTGCCGTTCCTTCGGGTCGGGGGCATGCAGTTCTTCAAAATCGAAAGCTCCGGCACAAAGGATGAAAAATCGGGGGTAACGCTGAAGACTCTGTCGATGCTGTTTGGCGTGTACTGTGCGCTGACCCTGTTGTGCGGCTTTTCATATTACTTTCTGGGAATGAGCGTATTCGATTCAGTCAATCACGCCATGTGCACTGTTTCCACCGGCGGCTATTCGACCCACGATGCATCTTTCGGCTTTTTCGAAGATCCGGGCCTGCAATGGGCAGGCACCCTGTTCATGATCAGCGGCGCTGTTCCATTTATCCTCTACGTCAAGTCTGTGCAGGGTGACAGACACGCATTGATCAGCGATCACCAGGTCAGGGGGTTCCTAGCCTTTCTCGCCGTCAGCAGCATCCTGATGGCGATCTGGCTGATGAACCGGCAGGAAATCGGATTCTTCGATGCGTTGACACTGACGGCCTTCAACATAACTTCGGTGGTTTCCACGACCGGCTTCGCATCAGACGACTATACAGCCTGGGGTCACGGCGCGGTCGGGGTTTTCCTGTTTCTGATGTTCATCGGCGGCTGTTCAGGGTCCACGGCAGGATCGATCAAGATATACCGCTTCCAGGTTCTCTGGCTTTACGTTCGCGCCCATGTAAAAAAGCTGTACATGCCCCATCGCGTGATCGTCCTCAGATACAACGGACGCAAGCTGGAAAACGATGTTCCGCTCGGCGTGCTGGCGTTTCTGGCCGTATTCATTGCGACGATCGGGATATTTACCCTGATCCTGTCGATGATGGGTCTGGATATCGTCACGGCCTATTCCGCCAGCGTTACCGCAATCACGAATGTCGGCCCCGGCCTGGGCGATATCATCGGTCCGTCCGGCAATTTTCAAACACTTCCCGATCAGGCAAAATGGACGCTGATCTTTGCGATGCTGGCGGGACGGCTCGAAATCCTGTCGCTGCTGGTGTTCTTCGAGAAGGATTTCTGGACCGAATAGAAAACGGCAACCTCAACCTGTCTTGCGAAACACCATGACGCGGCTGAAAAAAGCACGGTCAACAGACCAGCAATCAAGCCCGGCATCGTCGAATACCGCTTCGAGATCATCGCGGACATAGTCCAGAAAATAGGGCTCGTGAAACCCGAACGGAAAACGATCCAGCAGATCATCATAGGCCGGATGATCGCCGCGCTGAATGGAATCGACGAAAACCAGCGTTCCGCCGGGTTTCAGTACCCGCGCCATTTCCGCAGCGATTGACCGGCGCACCTTTCGGGGCAGTTCATGGAAAAGATAGACCGTTGTGACGACATCGACCGATGCATCCGGCAGCGGAATGGATTCGGCATTTGCCTCGATGAATTGCCGGTCCGCCGCCCGCCGCAGAGCATGATCGGCCTTTTCAAGATAGGCACGACTTAAGTCCAGGCCGATCGGGACAATTGATGGAAAATTGCGATACACATCGGCCAGAAATCGGCCTGTGCCGCAACCGACATCCAGCAACGTGACAGCTTTGTCATCGTGCGCGCGGGCAATTTCGCCGATCGTGGGCAGCGCCTGCCGGCGCATCGCATCGGCCCCGCCGGTAAACAGCGTTTCAACCTGAAAATCATACATTGAAGCGGACTCGTCGCTCAGCCAGCCATCCGTCTGATAATGGAAATTCTGCAGGTAATAGCGCGGATAGTCCTTTCTGGTTTCGTCGGTGAAGACCTCGCTGTTGACGCCGCGCCGTCGCCGACCGTGCACGGCCGGCAGATCGTTCAGAAACTTCAGCGACTGCTTCAGCACCTGGCCCGGACGCGGCAGCATGTCGGGTGGCGGACGATACAGACCGGCTTCGATATTTGCCCAGTCCCGCTTGTAGAGAGCCTGCAGATCAGCGGTAATCTCAGACCAACCCGGCAGCCGGTTTTCAGGCGGCGGCGCATCGAGTGGCGGTGACAACCGGGCAGCAAGCAGGTAATGCCCTGTGAAAAACGCGGTGCGCGCCAGTTGCGACGCGCCATAGGCGGCGCGGTCGATCCGGTTTCTTAGCTGACCTGTCAGAGACGGACGGGCAACCATGACGCTCCCTTTTTCTTTCGGTACAGTAGGACAGATAGGCCTTTCCAGCACCATATCCAGCCGCACTGATTCTATGAAGACTTTTCCAGCACCGTGAAAAGACGGAAACCCATTACCGGGCCCAGAACCGGCAACAGGCAGTCTTCCAGCCTGATCAGCCCTCGTGCCAGCGCACCATTGACCAGGCTCCAGTTCTTGAATCCGCCCGACATCGGATAGGCGAACAGGCTCAGCCATCGGTTCTCGACGATGGAAAACTGCGGAAACCGGGTTTCAAAACGTTTGCGGATTGCCGGGTTCTTGAACAGCAGCGACGGAATGGCCTGGTTGCTGTCGAACGGGTCACGCTGCGGGTCGGCAGCTTCCATGGTCAGCGGATCGGCCGTCATGTCGACCGGTTCTTCGTGCAAATGGGTGTAAAACTGGCGCGCCAGTGTACTCATCCCCGGCTCCATCATCGCGACCCGCCCACCGGGTTTCAGGACTCGCAACGCCTCAGCAAAGAATTCAGCCGGCCGTTCCAGATGGTGCAGAACGTCCAGCATCACAATGCCGTCAAAGCTCTGATCGGCGAAGGGTAGACTGTGGGCATCCGCCTGCACATCGACCCAGGGCGCCGGCAGAATGTCGATGGTTGTCGAATCGATGCCGGGTGCGACATCGCGCAAATGGCCGGAGCCACTGCCGATTTCCAGCACCTTGCCGTCAATACCGACGGCATCCACCAACCGTCTGTGATAATCCCCATAGACCGCCCGCAGCCCGCTTTTGCGCTGCCAGAGCTGCCGGTGCTGCTCCAGACGCGGGTCTGCGTCCGTCGCCATTCCCTAGAACGCCTTCAGCTTGCGCCAGGCAAAGGCAACCATGCGCAACAGCAACACGCCATCCCGGAAACGGGAAATCTGCGGTTCGCCATAGGTGCGGTCGGCATAGCGGATCGGAATCTCGACAATTTTCAGATTCTGCTTCGCCGCGCCAAATATCAGATCGAAATCACCGAACGGGTCGAATTCACCGAAATACTGCCGGTTCGCGATCAGTTTTTCATAATCCGTCTTGGTCAGTACCTTCGTGCCACACAGCGTATCGGTAAACCGCTGGTTCAGCAGATAGCTGAAGATCAGTGCGAAGGTGCGGTTGGCCCAGTAGTTGAGGAACCGCATCGCGCCGCTTTCCATCGGATAAACCAGCCGGGTACCGTTCACGAATTCGCCCTTGCCGTTGGCGATGGCGTCATAGAACTTCGGCAGGTCTTCCGGCGGCATGGTCAGATCCGCATCCAGGATCATCAGCACATCGCCACGCGCCTCGGCGAACCCCTTGCGTACAGCATCGCCCTTGCCGCGCCCGGTCTGCTTGAACACCTTGATATCCCAGTCGCGCTTGTAGGCCTTTTGTACGCGTACGCATTCCTCATACGTTCCGTCAGAGGAATTACCTTCGACAAAGACGATTTCGATGTCCTTGGCAAAGCGCGGCAGCCGGGTAACAGCGCTTTCGATGTTTCCCTTTTCGTTCCGACAGGGCACCAGCACCGTAGCCGAAAGATCGCGTCGAACCGCCTTCTTCTCCGAACGCGCGACAACGAACTGGCGAACGCACAGCCGCCGGATGATGGGCAACGGCGCCAGGAACCGGTTGATCAGGGTGCCCAAACCGAACAGTCGCAACGGCACGAGCTGACGCCATTCAGTCCGGATCGGCTCGAAATCCGCAAGGCTCAACAGGTTCTCGATATCCCGGTGGCCGAGATAGTTGACCTGTGGCTGCGGCATCTTCCGGCCAATCGTTTCGGCTATCGACAGCAGCGGTTCCCACAGATGTGAATAATAGCAAATGACAATTCTGGTGTTGGCGTCACAGAACGGATGCAGTTCCTTCAACGCACTTTCGCAATCGTCGAAGAAACCGATCGTATCATGCAACAGGATGAAATCGAACGGCCCGCCGTATTTACGCGGCGACCCCGGTTTTTCGGCGTCACCGACATGGAAGGTCAGATGCGGATGTTTTGTGCTGGCGATGGCGATCATTTCCTCGCTGAGATCGATACCGACCCCGTGCGACGGCTCAAGTTCGGCCAGCACACGGCCGGTGCCGCAGCCGAGATCGAGAACGCGCGACCCTTCCGGGATCAGAAACCGCAGATACTTCATGTCTTCGGCATGAAACGCCTCGTTCCGGTCGATCCATTCATCGCGCAGGGCGGCAATATCGTCGCCATAGTCGCGAATGGCCTTTTTACGGGCTGTTAATGTCATCGCTTTTTGAGACTGCGTTTTCACCGCATCATTTCCTTACGTGGTTTTTTCCGTCGCCGCTGCGGCATTGTTCCGGGAGGCCATCAGCCACAAAACGCCGCCGGGCAGACTGATAACCATCATGCAGAGGCCGAACAACAAGGATGTGGCGAAAGCCTCGGCGCCCGGAACACCCAGGAACGAAAACCCGGTAACCATCGCCTGTTCCCGCAAGCCCCATCCCCCGATGGTGATCGGCGCGATGGATATCAGGAAAACGACCGGCACAATGGCCAGGCAATCGATATACGTGATTGAAACATCCAATCCAACCGCAATCACATATACAGCCCCAACCATCAACGACTGGCCGAGAAGCGACAACGGCAGTACCCGGAAGGCAAGCTTCGGGCGCTTCAACACCCGCCTTGCCGCGCCCGAAAGACCGGCGATACCGGCGATGACGCGCCATTTGCGCCACGCTGTCGGCAACAGATCGAGCAGCAGAAAAATCACGAAACCCGCCAGTCCGCCGAAAACAAGCACCACCAGTCCCAGCCTTGCTGCAGGATCGGCGATATAGCCGAATGAAACAGGCAGGCCGATCAGCGCCAGCAACAGGAGGCCGACCATGCCATAGCCGCGGTCAAGAAGGACGCTGGCTGCCGATTGCGCCGTTTTAAGCCCGTAGCGCCGCACCCGGTAGATCCTGATCGCGTCGCCGCCGACGACCGACGGAAGACCCATGTTGAAAAACAGGCCTTCCATGTTCAACCGCAAAGCCGTGCGACCCGGTAGCAACAACCCGAACATGCGGATCATGACCGTCCAGCGGAAGCTGATGGCGACAAGCTGGCAGAAAATCAGCAGACACGCCACAACCAGCGCCACCGGCGATACTTCGGTCAGTTTCAGTAGCGCTGCTTCAACATCCAGATTCGACAGAATGAACCCGATCAGCCCAACCGAAACAGCAACCTTCAGCCCGGTCATTATCCAGGTTTTGACGGAACGGCGCGCCGGCGGAACGGGTACAGGGACTGCGTCTGACATCCAAAGACCTGCCGGCTTTCGGTGGGGAATTTTCCAACCCGTTTAATGGCCTGATTCACCGCCGGTGAAAAGCGTATGGCCGGCGGCAACCGGAACAAAACATACGCGCCCGACGCGGCGTGCACCGCGCAGGCTGCGTTTATGCCGGGTGTCGGCCTGCTGCCGACGCGCCGGATGCCTAGACCAGCAGGTTTACGGTGCTGCCCCTGCCGGACGAACGAAGTGCCTGTTCGCCCGATTGAGCGGCCTGCTGAATCAACGGAATGATCGCTCGCTCCGATTCAAGCGTCTTTTTCAGCGCCTGTATTGAAAGCTGCTGTTTCGAGCCGAGTGCATTTGACAATGCGGCTGATGCAATATCTGCCATAGGTTCGACCTTCTGTCGTTTCCCGGGTCTGTCAGACCTCTGCCCCAAGGAACGCAACGCGCGTTCCGGCGCGCGCGGGCTTCTCCCACGCTATGGGGTTTTATACCAAAAAAGTCCGGTTTTGGCCAGTCTTCCTGTGCGACGCCTATTCAGCGTCGGCAGCGACCTGCATTTTCACGATGTTGTCGGGATTGTCGACCATGCCCGACTGACCGGCACCCTTCTTGATCTGGTCAACATGTTCCATGCCGTCAACAACCTGACCCCATATCGTGTACTGGCCGTCCAGCCATTCGGACGGCTCGAAAACGATGAAGAACTGGCTGTTCGCGCTGTCCGGGTCCTGCGACCGGGCCATCGAAACCGTGCCGCGCACGTGATTTTCAAGGCTGAATTCCGCTTCCAGATCCGGCTCCTTGGAACTGCCGCGCCCGGTGCCCGTGGGGTCGCCGGTCTGCGCCATGAAACCCGGAATCACGCGGTGGAATACAACACCGTCATAAAAACCCTGCCGGGTCAGCATCTTGATGCGTTCGACGTGATTCGGCGCCAGGTCCGGCCGCAATTCAATCACCACACGCCCGTATTCAAGATCGAGATAGATCGTGTTTTCCGGGTCCAGCGCCTGAGCGGCACCGGAAGACAGTTGCAGGCCAAAAGCCAGACCAATCGGCGCGGCTAGTCTAAAAAGGGATCGGCGCATAAACGTTCCTTCCTGTCGATGATATTCTGTCTCGATAAAAATCCGACGGCGACCATAGCGAAGTGAGCGGCAGGGTCAATGCCAGCCTGCAGCAGCCTTGTTAATGCCTTATTTTGTTCACTAGAATTATCGCATGAAACTTTTGGTCCTGCTCGCCGGTCTTGGTTTGGGAATCGCAATCAGCGGCCCGCTCCACGCGGCCGGCGGCGATGTGAAGGTAATCGAAGGGTCCGACAAGGAAGACGGCAGCGCCATCAAGGGTCTTCGCCTCGCGTCCGAAGACGAACAGGCCTACCTGTACTTTCTTTGCGATAGCGACAAGTCGCGACCGCAGATCATGATCACCCACGGACATGTGATCGGCAGAACGACCGACCCGTTCAAGGTTTTCTACAAGATCGACGACAGGGATGAACAGCGCCACTGGTTTCTGGTGCGCGGCAGCGGCAGGACAGGTTACTTTTTTGTCCGTTTCCCTATCGAATACAAAAGCCGCTTCGGCGACCAGCCGCCCTCGTTCAAGTACGGCAGCAACGAGGTAAATCCTGAATACACGCAATGGGATAGGCGAATCTACGCAACGGTCGTACACGATTTTCTGACCGGTAAAAACGCGCTGATCAGAATCCAGGACAAGAAAGAGGAAGACCACCTGTATGCGTTTTCACTGAAAGGCCTGGCGGACAAGGCATCTGTGCTTGAATCCTGCTACGATGCGTCCATTATCGTGAAATAACCGATGGGGATGCCTACCGGCCCAGAACGGCGTTTCGATGAGATTCGAAGATATCCGTGATGCGGTCGACCGTATCCGCATCGACATTCATTTCAACCATGGTCTGCCGGAACAGAGATTTCATCCGGGTGAAGTGCGGGTCGCCGATCCCGTCCTCGATGAGAGTCGCATGCACCTTGCTGAGATCACGCCCTGAATAGGTTTCACCGCCGCCCAGCACCATGGCGAAGAACATGCGCTGCTGGCCGCGGATATGCGTCATGTCGGACCCTTCGAACAGAGGCGCCAGCATCGGGTCGGAGAGAACCTTGTCGTAAAAGTTTTCGATGGTCAGGCGCAGCCGCTTGGGCCCGCCCAACTGATCTATCAATTCCGCCATGTCTTATCCCGCCCCTATGCCGTCACCGGCAATCCTGTCACGACCCGAACACTTTCTTCAAGACATCGGTAGTCCAGCGGGCCGGATCCTTGCGGATATCCGCTTCCTGCACGGCAAGATAGGTGAACAGACCATCCAGCGCCGCTGCCGAAGCATGGTCAGTCAGGTTGGCCTTTACATCGGGCATGAACGGAATTGAATCGTACTGACCCATCATCGAATCCAGTGCCTGGATGGCGCCGACCTCCTGCAGGGTTTCGTCGATGATCGGCCGCAATGCCGCTTCAATTGAAGAGCCTGAGGTTTTCTCGAGATATTGCGTAGCGGCATCGTCAGGCCCGTTGAGGATGCCGCGTGCATCATCCAGCGTCATTGCGCTGACGGCGTCGGTCAGGATGGTCCTGGCCTGCGGCATCGCTGCTTCGGCCGCCCTGTTCATACGTGTTTCGACATCTTCACCAAGACCGCCGAAACCCAGCGGCTGCAGCACGTCCTGCACTTTCTGCAGGTTTTCCGGCAGCGGAATATGAACTGCGGGATCGTCGAGATAACCGCCTGTCGCCCCCAGCGTCGAGGTCACCGCATCTGATCCGATGCGCAGGGCGTCCTTCAGAGCTGCGACGATTTCAGACTCGCTTAATCCACCCGCGCCGGACCCGCCGGTCGCACTGTTCAAAAGGCTTTTCGCCTGATCAAGCAGCGATTGCGCCTTTGCCGCTGTCGGCGCGCAGATTGCCGCGCCGCCGATAACCAGAAAGCGGCGGCGTGCGTGGAAGTCGGTTTTCATAATCTGTGTCCTGTTGCTGCGGGCCCTGCTCAAGCCCATTCATCCGCCGCCTTGACCAGATGCTTCCACAGGTAATCGGCGAAGCTCCACCTTACCATGATGTCGTAGGTCGGAGCATCATCCATCTGCAAAAGCCGGATCGTCGCCTTGTTGTAGAGCGAGCCGGCGCAGTTTCCGGTTTTAAACACCGAAGGATGCAGATCCAGCGGACACCCTTTCGCCAGCACATCTCGCGCCCGTTCGCCGGTAACCCGGATGACTGTGTAATAATCGCTGACGTCGACCACTGCGGCATGCTTGCCGGCCAGCGCCTGTCGCAGCGCCACCAGCATTTTCTGTTCCGCGCCGTCTGCCGTAAAGATCAGCCATTCATCCGGCCCGACCCAGGTCAGGATCGAGGTTCCGGCAAAGGTCGAGGTATTGGCGACGGTCGGCAACTTGCCACCGACGACGGTTTCAATGGCGCCGGCAAAGGCAGGGTCTTCGATCAGGCCGCGCACGGTCAGTTTGCCCAGAAAGGCACGTTCGGTGATCGCCGTTTTCGTTCCAAGCCACCCCGACCGACCGCTGAGCGGCGACCGCTGACGGGCAGAGCCATTTTCCACTGTATCAACCACGCGCCCGCACCCCTTCTTCGTCATAGAACACCGTACCGGTGATGGTGACCTGTTCGACCCGGCCGGACATCAGGACAACCGGGAACTTCCGGCCCGTCAGGTTTTGACCGTCCTTCACCAGCGCCAGTGCGATTGACCGGCCGACATTCGGGCTGAAATAGCTCGACGTAACGTGACCGATGGTTTCCATCGGCGGTTTGGCCTTGGCCTCACGCACCAGATGCGCGCCTTCCGGCAGTACGAAATTCGGATCATCCGTCAAAAGACCAACCAGTTGCTTGCGCGCGGGCCGGCTTGTATCCGACCGGCTGTGCGATCGCTTGCCGAGGAAGTCTTCCTTCTTCTTCGATACGATCCAGTCCATCCCGAGATCCATCGGCGTTACCGTACCGTCGGAATCCTGACCGACGATGATGAAACCCTTT
The DNA here is from genome assembly GCA_964352715.1 of uncultured Flavobacteriaceae bacterium. GTDB lineage: Bacteria > Pseudomonadota > Alphaproteobacteria > UBA8366 > Aestuariispiraceae > JAVKBW01. The sequence continues at coordinate 22,692 of CAYGSU010000059.1, forward strand.
TCCGCCCGCAGCACATGCATGGATTCCGTGCCGTACGGACAAATATCGAATTCCTCACCGGCATCCATCAGAGCCTTCCAGACGGTCAGACCGTAGCGGGCCGGAACGTTGATTTCGTAGGCAAGATCGCCGGTGAAACTGATCCGGAAAATCCGCGCCGGAATGCCGGCGACCGACGCTTCCTTCATCGACATGAACGGGAATTTTTCAGGGTCCAGATCAAGCGCCGGCGCCAGCTTGGCCAGCACATCGCGGGCGTTCGGACCGGTAATGGTCGAAACCGCCCATTGCTCGGTCACCGACGTCGCATAGACGTCCCAGTCCGGCCATTCGGTCTGCAGCCATTCCTCGATCCAGTTCAGTACCCGCGCGGCGCCGCCGGTCGTCGTGGTCATATGGAAATGGTTCTCACCCAGCCGTGTGGTCACGCCATCGTCGAAAACCATGCCATGTTCGTTGCACATGACGCCGTATCGGCAACGGCCGATGCCGAGTTTGTCCCAGGCATTGGTATAGAGCATGTTAAGCAGGCGAACCGCATCCTTGCCCTGTATATCGATCTTGCCGAGGGTTGATGCGTCCATGATGCCGACCGTTTTGCGAGCCTGCTTGCATTCACGCCGGACAGCGGCATCAATATCCTCACCCGCTTTCGGGAAATACCACGGCCGCTTCCAGTCGCCGACATCCTCGAACACTGCCCCGTTCGCAACATGCCATTCATGCATGGCAGTGCCACGTTGCGGGTCGAACAGATCGTGCGTGTTCTGGCCAGCCGCCGCCCCGAAGGTGAACGGCGTATAGGGCGGACGGAAGGTCGTGGTGCCGACTTCGGGAATTTCCGCGCCACGGATCTCCGACATGATCGCAAGCGCGTTCATGTTCGACGTCTTGCCCTGGTCGGTTGCCATGCCGGTCGTCGTATAGCGCTTCAGATGCTCCACCGACACATAGCCTTCGCGCGCCGCCAGATGAACGTCGGCGGCGGTCACATCGTTCTGGAAGTCAAGGAAGTGCTTGCGCTTGCCCTGCCCCAGCGGATGCACTGTCGGCACCGTCCAGATCGGCCGCAAAGGTTCTTCCGCCGGATGCGCCTTGACGCTTACAGCAGCAGCTTCCGGCGCGGTGAAACCGGCGGCCTTTGCCGCAGCAGCGCCTGCTTCGTGGCCTTCCTTCAGGCAACCCGGAAGATCGAACGTGCCGTTGGTCGACCCGGCGGTATGGGTCTGCTGGATCGTCGTCGCCGGCACGAAGCTGGCAATATCGTCGCGGTAACTCAGCTTGCCGCGCGACTGGCTGAACAGGTGAACGGTTGGCGTCCAGCCACCGGACATTGCGACCGTCGAGGCCGACATGACATAGGGATCGCCTGAAAGTGAACCGCCGTCTTCCGACAGCGCAGCGATTTCGACGCCATGGATCCGCTTTGCGCCCCTTATGCCGACCACCGCCGACCCGGCATGAATCGAAACACCGGCCTTGCGCGCCGTTTCAACAACCTCGCCTTTCGGGTCGCGGCGCACATCGACAAGATCGACTTTCGCACCAGCCGCTGCCGCATCGATTGCCGTGCGGTAGGCGGAATCGTTGTTGGTGAAGACAACAAGCTCACGGCCCGGCAGAACGCCGTACCGGTTGATATAGGTGCGAACCGCATTGGCCAGCATGACACCCGGCCGGTCGTTATCGGCGAATACCAGCGGCCGTTCGATCGCGCCTTGCGCCAGCACAACCTGCTTTGCGCGGATTTTCCAGAACCGCTGACGCGGCACCGAGGTATCGTCCTGCGGGCCGAGATGATCGGTGACCCGTTCAACGGCAGTCAGAAAATTGTGGTCGTAGTAACCGACGACCGTGGTGCGCGGCAGAACCGTTACATTGTCCTTTCCGGCAAGCGTCGCGATTTTTTCATCCGCCCATTGCTTGCCCGACCGGCCGTCAATCTGCTGGTCATCGCCCAGCAACGCGCCACCGAACGAGGGCTGTTCGTCGCACAGCATGACCCGCGCACCCGATGCTGCGGCTGTTTCAGCCGCTGCAATGCCGGCAGGCCCGCCGCCGACCACAAGAATATCGCAGTGCGCGTGCATCTGGGTGTAGGTGTCCGGGTCCGCTTCCGTCGGCGCCTTGCCGAGACCGGCTGCGTTGCGGATGACCTTTTCGTAGGTCATCCAGAGCGAGGGCGGCCACATGAAGGTCTTGTAGTAGAACCCGGCCGGGAAATACTTCGCCATGACGCTGTTGATGGCGCCGACATCGAAGCCGACCGACGGCCAGCAATTCTGGCTTGCGCCGGTCAGCCCGTCGAACAGTTCGATCTGCGTCGCCCGTGTGTTCGGTTCGGTCCGGTTGCCGGTGCCAAGCTGAACCAGCGCATTGGGTTCTTCCGCGCCGGAGCCGATGACCCCGCGCGGACGGTGATACTTGAAGCTTCGGCCAACCAGCCGCACGTCATTGGCCAGAAGCGCGGAAGCCAGCGTGTCGCCCTGGTATCCCTGATAGCGCTTGCCGTCGTAGGTGAAGGTGATCGGTTTGGATCGATCAATCAGGCCGCCTTCAGACAGCCGGTTCGACTGTGCCATCTATTTGCCCCCCTTCGGACCCGGAGAGGTGAGCGCATCCGAAACATCGGGCACCGGCTCGCCCGGCTTGTAATACGCCAGAAACTGGTCCGTTACGGTGTTGCGCACCGCATTGAACCAGCGCCGACAGCCGGCGTCGTGCGACCAGCGTTCGTAGTGAACGCCTTTCGGATTCTTGCGGAAGAAGACATAGTCGCCCCATTCCTGATCCGACATCGACGCGTTGTTTTCCGGGCGAACAATGTGCGCTTCGCCGTGACAGTGAAATTCCACCGCCTCGCGATCGCCGCACCAGGGACATTTTATCTGCAACATGGTTTTTCTCTCAATGCGCGACGGCGGCGGCAGCCGCCTCATCAATCAGGGCGCCGGTATGGAACCGCTCGAGGCCGAACGGGGCCGCGATCGGATGCATTTCTCCGTTTGCGATGGAATGGGCGAAAACATTGCCTGAACCAGGAGTGCACTTGAACCCGCCGGTCCCCCAGCCGCAGTTGAAGAACATGTTTTCGACCGGTGTTTTCGTCAGGATCGGCGATCGGTCGACAGTGACATCGACGATACCGCCCCACTGCCGCAGCATGCGCAACCGTGAAACGAACGGGAACAGTTCCACCAGCGGCCCCATGATATGTTCCATCATGTCGAAACCGCCGCGCTGGGCGTAGGAAATGAAAGCATCCGTGCCGGCGCCGACAACCAGTTCACCCTTGTCGGACTGGCTGACATAGACATGCACCGCGTTCGACATGATGACGGTATCGATGCACGGCTTGATCGGCTCAGACACCATTGCCTGCAGCGGCAGGCTTTCCAGCGGCATCCGGAAACCGGCCATGTCTGCCATCACGGTCGAATGGCCGGCCGTCACGACGCCGACTTTCTTCGCACCGATGAAACCACGACTGGTTTCGACGCCCTTGACCGCGCCGTTCTCGATCTTGAAGCCGGTCACTTCGCAGTTCTGGATGATATCGACGCCCATTTCATCGGCCTTGCGGGCATAGCCCCAGGCCACGGCATCATGCCGCGCCGTGCCGCCGCGCCGCTGCAGCAGGCCGCCCATAACAGGGTAACGGCAATTCATGTTGATCAGTGGCACCATTTCCTTGACCTGCCCCGGCGTCAGGAATTCGCTGTCGATGCCGTTCATCCAGATCGCGTTGCCGCGCCGGC
>CAYGSU010000060.1:0-25881 GCA_964352715.1 uncultured Flavobacteriaceae bacterium
CCCCTTGCACCTTCCGGTTTCCGGGCGTATATCGCGCTCACCTCTCACACGGGGTCGGCGCGGCGGGTGTTCCGTTCGCTCCATCCGGTGCCTGTAAAAAGGCCACCCCCGTGGCGGATTAACCGGAAAAGGAAGGAGCCATAAAGATGGCAATCCCTACATTTACCATGCGTCAGCTGCTTGAAGCCGGCGTTCACTTCGGCCACACCACCCGTCGCTGGAACCCCAAGATGAAACCCTTCATCTTCGGCGACCGCAACGGCATTCACATCATCGACCTGCAGCAGACGGTACCGATGCTGCATCAGGCCCTGTCGGCAATCCGCGATGTCGCGGCATCCGGCGGTCGTATCCTGTTTGTCGGCACGAAGCGCCAGGCGCAGTCGATCGTCAAGGAAAACGCGCTGAAAAGCGGTCAGTACTTCGTCAATCACCGCTGGCTCGGCGGCATGCTGACCAACTGGAAAACCATTTCCGGTTCGATCAAGCGCCTGAAAGAGCTGGACAAGCGCCTCGAAGAAGGCGGCGTTGGCCTGACCAAGAAGGAACTGCTGGGCATTCAGCGCGAACGCGACAAGCTGGAAATCGCGCTCGGCGGCATCCGCGAAATGGGTAACCTGCCGGACATCATGTTCGTGCTGGACACCAACAAGGAACAGATCGCCATCGAGGAAGCCAACAATCTCGGCATTCCGGTTGTGGCGGTTGTCGATTCCAACTCCGATCCGGATGGCGTGACCTTCCCGATTCCGGGCAACGACGATGCGATGCGCGCGATCAACCTGTACTGCAATCTGGTGACAAGTTCCATTCTCGATGGCCTGCAGGCTTCGATGTCCGGCAGCGGTCAGGATCTGGGTGCGGTGGCTGAGCCGGCCCCGGAAGTTCTGCCGGAACCGGAAGCGCTCGTTGAAGAAGCCCCTGCGGAAGCTGCTCCTGAAGCCGCTGCCGAACCGGCTGCCGAGGAAGCGACCGACAAGGCCGCGACAGCGGGTTGATTTCATGCCGGAGCGGACAATGTACCGGGTACAGGCGTCCGTTCCGGTTTTCATACCGATTGGATCACACACTTAATTGAACGCGAACCGTTCATTGAGGGGATAGAAACATGGCTGCAATTACAGCTGCACTGGTTAAAGAGCTGCGCGAGAAATCTGGCGCGGGCATGATGGATTGTAAAAAGGCATTGGCGGAAACCGACGGCGACATGGAAGCTGCGATCGACTGGCTGCGGACCAAGGGTCTCGCCGCCGCGCAGAAGAAATCCAGCCGCGTTGCGGCGGATGGCCTTGTTGGCGTTTCGTCTGATGGCGCGACCGGCGCTATTGTCGAAATCAACGCCGAGACCGACTTTGTGGCGCGTAACGAAACCTTCCAGGGCTTCGTTTCCGCAGTTGCCGATATCGTCAGCAAGGGCGGTGATGAAACGGCCGCTATCCTGGCCGCCGATTACCCCGGCACCGGCCGCACGGTCGAGGAACAGTTGACCCATAACGTCGCAACGATCGGCGAGAACATGACCTTCCGCCGGGCTGCCCGCCTGTCGGTCGATAACGGCATCGTTGCCAGCTATGTACACTCGGCGCTGGCGCCGGGCCTCGGCAAGATCGGCGTGCTGGTCGCTCTGGAATCGACCGGCGATGCGGATAAACTGCAGGCGCTCGGCAAGCAGATCGCCATGCATATCGCCGCCGCCCGCCCGGAATTCCTGACCGTTGAAAGCGTCGATCAGGATGCCCTGAACCGCGAACGCGACGTGCTGGCCGAACAGGCGCGCGCTTCCGGCAAGCCGGAGGAAATCATCGACAAGATGGTGCAGGGCCGGTTGCGGAAGTATTACGAGGAAGTCGTTCTTCTGGAACAGGTTTTCGTCATCGACAACGAAACCAAGATTTCCAAAGTGGTCGCCAACGCTGCCGCTGATGTCGGCGCGCCGGTCGCAATCAAGGACTTCGTCCGCTATACGTTGGGCGAGGGGATCGAGAAAGAAGAAAGCGACTTCGCTGCAGAAGTCGCCGAAGCCGTCAAAGGCTGACAATCAAGCGCCGCTCCGATATAAACGGGGCGGCGTTTTACTATCTGACGCAACAGGTTCTGGAAGGAAACGAGGCATGGGTGAAACAGGAGACACCGGACAATCCCCTTCTTCACCTTTGCGGTATAATCGCGTTCTTCTGAAACTGTCCGGCGAAGCCCTGATGGGCGACCAGGAATACGGTCTCGAACCGAAAACCATCTCTCGCATCGCCGCCGAAATAGCCCAGGCGGTCAAGCTCGGTACCCAGATCTGCCTTGTTATCGGTGGCGGCAACATCTTCCGCGGCGTTCAGGCAGCGGCAACCGGCATGGAACGCACCACGGCTGACTATATGGGCATGCTGGCGACAGTGATGAACGCGCTCGCCATGCAGTCGGCACTGGAAGAAATGGGGCTTAATACGCGGGTCCAGTCGGCCATCCCGATGCAGACGGTCTGCGAGCCTTATATCCGTCGCCGCGCGGTTCGGCACATGGAAAAGGGGCGGGTGGTGATTTTCGCCGCCGGGTCGGGCAACCCGTTCTTCACGACCGACACGGCCGCCGCCCTGCGCGCCTCGGAAATGGAATGCGATGCGATGCTGAAGGCCACCAAGGTCGACGGTGTCTACGATTCCGACCCGGTCAAGAATCCCGATGCCAAGCGATACGAGAAACTGACCTATATGGACGTGCTGTCGCGCGATCTGAAGGTCATGGACGCATCGGCGATAACGCTAAGCCGTGAAAACAATATTCCCATTCTTGTTTTTTCAATCTACGAGCCCGGCATGCTCGCCAAGGTGTTGCACGGCGAGGGTCGCTATACGATAGTCACGGACTAGCGGAATCACCGAGTTACACGGACGCCATCGGCGGTGGCGCAGGAGGCAAATCGACAATGTCAGGCTCAGAAATCAAAGACCTGAAACGACGCATGGACGGGGCGATCGAGGCGCTGTCGCGCGAATTCGGCGGTCTGCGGACCGGGCGGGCAAGCCCGTCGCTGCTGGATACGATCATCGTGAACGCCTATGGCGGCGAAATGCCCCTGACCCAGGTTGCCAGCGTCAGCGTGCCGGAACCGCGCATGATCAGCGTCAACGTGTGGGACAACGCCGTCGTCAAGGCAGTGGAGAAAGCGATTCGGGAATCTGACCTTGGCCTGAACCCGCTGACCGAAGGCAACGTGTTGCGTATTCCGATTCCGGAACTGAACGAGGAAAGACGCCGCGACCTCACAAAGGTTGCCGGGAAGTACGCCGAATCGGCGCGTATTGCGATCCGTAATGTCCGCCGGGACGGGATGGAATCAGTCAAGAAAAGCGAGAAAGACGGTGATCTCAGCGAGGATGAATCGCGCCGGCTGCACGATCAGATCCAGAAGCTTACCGACGAGCATATCGAACTGGTGGATGCCTCGCTCGCCGACAAGGAAGCGGAAATCATGCACGTCTAGCCGACAGGCTATTCTATCGTTTGGCTCGAAATCCCTGGACAGTCGATGACCCAGCCCCCCGCAGAAACACCATCTCATGTCGCCATCATCATGGATGGCAATGGACGTTGGGCAAAGGAACGAGGCTTGCCCAGAATAGAGGGGCACCGGCGGGGCGTTCGCGCGGTGCGCGAAACGGTAACCGCTGCGCGGGAAGCCGGGGTCCGCTATCTGACCCTGTTCGGCTTTTCCTCCGAGAACTGGCGGCGGCCTGAAGATGAAGTCACCGAACTGATGGGGCTGCTGCGCCGGTATCTGAAGTCCGAGATTGCCGAGCTGCATTCCAACGGCGTTCAGCTGCGGGTTATCGGCGATCGGGAAAAACTGCCGCCGGATGTCGTTTCCCTGATCGAGGATTCAGAAGGCTGGACAGCGGAAAACCATTCCATGTCGCTGATCCTGGCGCTCAGCTATGGCGGCCGTCATGAAATTGCCGATGCCGCGAGACGTATCGCGAAATCGGCGGCCCTGGGTCTGATCAACCCGGATGCGGTTGACGAGGATGTTTTTGCCGCTCATCTCGATACTGCCGGTGTTCCCGATCCGGATCTTCTGATCCGCACCAGTGGCGAATCACGCATCAGCAATTTCCTTTTGTGGCAAATGGCTTATACGGAGTTCTTCTTTATCGACAAGAAGTGGCCTGATTTCTGTAAGGACGATTTCCAGAACGCACTTTCGGAATTCAAACGGCGTGATCGTCGATATGGCGCAAGTGCAAGCAAAGCCTGATTTCAAACGCGAACTGTTTCTGCGGATTGTCTCGTCGGTCATCATCATACCGGTCGTAGCTTTCGCGGATTACACGGGCGGCATGGTTTTCGACCTGATGCTGGTGTTTTTCTGTGCGTGCATGGCCTGGGAATGGGCGGGGCTCAGCAGTATTGACCGCAAGTCGGTCCGTACCCTGATGGTCGGATTGTGCTGCGGCCCGGTGCTCTTTTTCGCCGCGACCTTCAACGTGCCGTATGCCCTGGCGGCATTGATCGCATGTGCGATCGCAGCCGGCCTTGTCGTTGCTGCGTTGGACAACGCGGGTCAGAAACGGCTGGCCGGGGCGGGTATAGCCTATGTCGGTCTGGCCGGTCTGTGCGCCATCTGGATTCGGGCGCAGGTCGACGGGTTCGGCCTGTTCACCCTGTTGCTGGTCATTGTCATCGCGACGGATGTGTTCGCCTTCATTACCGGGCGCTTGATCGGGGGGCCGAAACTGGCGCCGTCGATCAGCCCCAACAAGACATGGTCAGGCGCTTTGGGGGGCCTGTCTGCGGCATCGCTGGCGACATACGCTTTCATTTCCCTGTATCACGGTGCGCCGCAAAGCCTGCTCGACGGTGCTGCAAGTGGCATGACCGGCGCCATTGTGATCGGTGCGGCGGTGATGTCCGTTGCGTCTCAGGCCGGCGATTTTCTGGAATCCTGGTTGAAACGGCGGGCGGATGTTAAGGATTCAGGCTCGATCATTCCCGGCCATGGCGGAATGCTTGACCGGCTCGACGGGTTTCTGGCGGCGACGCCGGTACTGGCGATAATGCTTGCCGGATATGGCATAATGACGTCGGCTTGAACCCGGCGATAGGGACGGAATGCAATGCACGGCGTAGCAAGACGGATCACCATACTGGGCGCGACCGGATCGGTCGGCGAAAACACGCTCAGGCTGATCGAAGCCGCCGAACAGGGAATGTTCGAGGTCGTGGCGTTGACGGCTAACCGGAATGCAAAGGCGCTTGCCGCCGCTGCCATCCGGGTCAATGCGCGGATCGCTGTTGTCGCGCGTGAAGAGTGCCTTGGTGAGCTGCAGGCAGCCCTTGCCGGAACCTCCATCGAGGCAGCGGCGGGGCAGGCGGCCCTTGTTGCCGCCGCGTCTGAACCCGCCGACTGGGTGATGTCGGCGATCGTCGGAACAGCCGGCCTTGCGCCGACGCTTGCCGCAATTCGGCAGGGAGCGACGATCGGGCTCGCCAACAAGGAAACCCTGGTCTGTGCCGGCTCTCTCGCGATCGACGAAGTGAAAGCGGCGGGCGCCACGTTGTTACCGGTGGATTCGGAGCACAATGCGATCTTTCAGGTGCTGGACACCGAGCGGCCGGAGACCATCGAACGGCTGATTCTGACGGCGTCGGGCGGACCGTTCAGAACGGCAAGCCACGAACGGATGAAAAACGCGACGCCGGCGGAAGCCGTTGCGCATCCGAACTGGGATATGGGCGCCAAGATCTCCGTCGATTCGGCAACCATGATGAACAAGGGGCTGGAAATCATCGAAGCATCGTTTCTGTTCGATCAGCCGTCTGAAAAGATCGATGTTCTGGTGCACCCACAAAGCATTGTTCATTCGATGGTCGAATATTGTGACGGCTCGGTGCTGGCGCAGTTGGGTACGCCCGACATGCGGACACCGATCGCCAATGCCCTGGCCTGGCCGACCCGCATGGCCGTCAATGCACCGAAACTCGATCTGACGGCAATCGGCTCCCTCACGTTTGAAGAGCCTGACACAAAACGGTTTCCGTCGCTTCCTCTGGCCCGATCCGCCTTGAAAACAGGGGGGTCGGCCCCACCTGTCTTCAATGCCGCGAACGAGATCGCCGTGGCGGCGTTTCTGGATGGAAAACTGGGCTTTCTCGATATTGTCGACGTTGTTGCGATGGCACTGGATAGTCAGGATCATCGGGAAATTACATCGATTGACGATGCGATAGAGATTGATTTTGCTGCCCGGCGCAGTACCACTGACCTGATAAATCGGCGCACCGCCGGGTAATCCGGAAAGAATCGCATTGGACATGACGCTGGTAACGGGACAGTCGTCCCAAAGAGGATACGATGTTTGATAGTCTGCTGGCCGATTTCGGATACCTGAATTTCATTATTGTTTTGTCGATCCTGATCTTTGTTCACGAAATGGGACATTATCTGGTCGCAAAATGGTGTGGTGTGCGGGTCGAAACCTTTTCCATCGGTTTCTACAAGGAAATCGTCGGCTGGACAGACAAATCCGGCACCCGCTGGAAAGTCGGCATTCTTCCGCTGGGTGGCTATGTGAAGATGTTCGGCGAACATTCGGTCATGAATGCCGATGGCAGCCAGAAACGTCCGATGACGCCGAACGAGAAGAAAGTCTCGTTTTCCCACAAGACCCTGGCGCAACGGTCTGCCGTTGTTGCCGCCGGTCCGGCTGCGAACTTTCTGTTTGCGATCGTCGTTCTGGCCTTCGTTTACGCCGTCATCGGCAAGCCTGATCTTGATACGCCGCCGTCGAGCACGCTCGGCAGTGTCGTTGAACAATCAGCGGCGGAAGATGCCGGCCTGCAGGCTGGCGATACAATCGTCGTGGCTGGCGGCGCAACCGTCAGGACGTTTGAAGACTTGCGTCAGGCCGTGCTTGCCAATTCGGGCGACCCGATGCCGATTGTCTATGTCCGCGATGGCATCGAATCGCGGGTCACCGTTACCCCCCGTATGAGCGAATTCGAAGCAGCAGACGGAACTGTCGAACAAAGATTTCTTTTGGGTGTCCGGCCGCTGCCACCGGAATACCGGCCGCTGGGGCCGGTCGATTCAGTCGCTCAGGGCGTCGCCGATACCTGGAACATGACTGTCATGACCCTTTCGGCAGTCGGTGAAATCATTTCCGGTGATCGCGGCACGGACGAGCTTGGGGGGCCGGTCAGAATCGCGGAATTGTCCAACGATGCCGCCCAGTCCGGCAGTCTCGCCCTTGTCGGCCTGATGGTTCTGCTGTCGATAAATCTCGGTCTCATCAATCTTTTTCCCATACCGATGCTGGACGGCGGGCATCTATTGTTTTACGCAGTCGAGGCGATGCGGGGAAAACCGGTGAGTGAGCGAATTCAAGAATTTAGTTTGCGAATCGGGCTGGCCTTAATCTTGTGTCTCATGGTATTCGTAACCGTTAACGACTTCGTTAATCTTGGTTGGTCCTAGTATAGATGAAGTGTTGCTGAAGTATTGTGATTAAAGTTACCGATCATTTTGCTTGCATTTTGATCGAATCGATAGGGAACAGAACCTGTATGTCGCGCGCCTCAGCGCCCATGTTTCGGACCTTTGCCGGCGCCGCTGTTGCAGTGCTGGCTTTTTCCGCGACTCCGATTGCCTGGGCGCAAACCGAAGTTCCCGATATCATCGCGCCTGCGCCGGCCAATGGCGGTACAGCGATTGAGCAGGACGAACAGCAACCGACGACAAGCGATGTTACGGGCCCGGTCATCGACGAGATCGTCGTCGAAGGCGCGCAGCGCATCGCGCCCGATACGGTTCTTTCCTACATCACGCTGAAAGAAGGCGACCCGTTCGACAGCCAGACAGTGAACCGGGCGTTGAAGGCGTTGTTCGCGACCGGCCTGTTCGCCGATGTGACCCTGCAGCGCCAGGGCGACCGGCTTATCGTTCGCGTCGTCGAAAACCCGATTATCAACCGCATCGCCTTCGAGGGGAACAAGCGGATTTCGGATGAGATTCTCGAATCCGAAGTCCAGTTGCGCCCCCGGGTCGTTTACACCCGGACCCGAGTTCAGAACGACGTGAAGCGGATTGTCGAAATCTACCGCCGCAGCGGACGCTTCGCCGCAAAGGTCGAACCCAAGGTTATTCAGCTTGAACAGAACCGGGTCGATCTTGCGTTCGAGATCGAGGAAGGCCCGCCGACCGGTGTCGAGAAAATCAGCTTTATCGGCAACAGATACTTCTCTGACAGTGCGCTGATTGGTGAAATTCAGACCAAGCAGACCCGGTGGTACAATTTCCTGACATCGAACGATACGTATGATCCTGACCGGCTGACCTTCGACCGGGAACTTCTGCGCCGGTTCTATCTGGCGAACGGTTTTGCCGACTTCCGTGTGGAATCAGCCGTTGCGGAACTGACCGAAGACCGTGAGGCCTTCTTCATCACCTTCACTCTGGATGAAGGAGAACGGTACAGTTTCGGCACATTTGACGTTATCTCCAGAATTCCCGAAGTTGAAGCCGAACCGCTGAAGGAGCTGATCGAACTCGAAACCGGCGATTACTACGACGCCGATGCTGTTGAAAATGCGGTTCTCACCCTGACAGATGCCGTCGGTGACCGCGGCTACGCGTTTGCGCAGGTGCGCCCGATTGTCGATCGGGATGCGGAACAGCGGATCATCAATATCACCTTCGAAATCGGTGAAGGCCCGAAAGTATATGTCGAGCGGATCGATATCCGGGGCAATGTCAGAACTCTCGACAAGGTTATCCGCCGGGAATTCCAGCTTGTGGAAGGCGATGCGTTCAACAGTTCGAAATTGCGCCGGTCACGCGACAGGCTGCGCGGCCTCGGATTCTTTGAAACAGTCGAAGTTAACAATGTTCCGGGATCGGCGCGTGATAAAACGGTCGTCGAAGTCGATGTCGAGGAACAGTCCACAGGTGAGTTCAGTATCGGTGCAGGCTTCTCGAGTTCTGTCGGTGCGCTGGCGGAAATCTCCGTGCGCGAGCGAAATCTGCTCGGCCGTGGACAGAATCTCGTGGTTTCCGCCGCTGTGTCGCAGCAAGACGCGCGCTACAATCTGAGTTTCACCGAGCCGTATTTCCTGGATAAGGAAATGTCTGGTGGTGTCGACCTGTTCCGGACGGAAACCGACAGGCAGGATGCAAGTTCGTTTGATCTTACCAAAACCGGCGCCGGCGTGCGTATCGGCTACGGTATCACGGAAGATCTGCGCCAGACCGTGCGTTATACTTTCTCGGTCGAAGATCTGCGGCGCGTCGACAACACGGCATCCCGGTTCATCCGCCAGCAGAAGGGGACCGAATATATCAGTCTCGTCGGGCATGATCTGGTCTACGACCAGCGCAACAGCAGCATAGACCCGACCGACGGCTATATGATCCGCTTCGGTAACGACGTCGCCGGCCTTGGCGGCACTGTTTCCTTCCTGCGGTCTGAACTCGGTGCGATCTATTACCAGAGCCTCGCGGACAACGTTGTCGCCTCGCTGAGTGGTGAGCTTTCGCACATCGTCGGCATCGGCGATGATATCAGGGTTACCGACAGATTTTTCCTGGGTGGAGATAATCTGCGCGGCTTTGACGATGGCGGGGCCGGCCCACGCGATACTACGACAGATGACGCTCTTGGCGGTCAGCAGCGGGCGAATGCGACATTCGAAGTTCTGTTCCCGATCGGCCTACCCGAAGAGTTCGGCGTCAAGGGTGCGGCCTTCTCCGATGTCGGGTATCTTTCCGAAACCGATGATTCCGGTCCTGAAATTGCGGATACGGGTTCCATTCGCGCCTCGGTTGGCGTTGGTCTGGCCTGGAATTCACCCTTCGGGCCTGTTCGCGTCGATCTCTCCCAGGCTATCCTGGCTGAGGATTTTGATGAGAAAGAGTTTTTCCGCCTGAATTTCGGCACCCGTTTCTAACGAACTCTCTTTCCTGTAGTGTTGAGCACCATGAAATCCAAACTAGTTGCGGCTTTGTTTTTGTTTTTTGCGATTCCGATGTCGATCGGTATGGCGCAGGACGTCTTCAAACCCGTCATCGCCGTGATCGATATCAACGGAGTCGAGCGGCAGTCGATTGCCTGGGACAGTCTGCGCGAACAGGTCGAATCGCGCCGCGCTGCCTATCAGGAACAATTGGCGGCAAGAGAAAAGGCGTTGCAGGAAGAAGGCCAGGAGCTGCAGGCCCAGCAGTCCTTGCTGGATCCGGAAGTTCTCAAGGCGCGCGAAGACGAATTGCGCAAGAAGGTGGCGCAGCTTCGCCAGCAGGCGATCGACGTCAAGAAAACGCTTGATAAACTCTACGCCTCTGCCCGCCGGCAGATCAGGGACGCCCTTGTTGTGGTCGTCAATGAAATCGCGACGGAAAAGGGTATTAATCTTATCCTCAACATGTCGCGTCAGGATCAGACTGTCGCCTATGCCGACAACCGCCTCATTATAAGCCAAGAAGCGTTGGAGCGCCTGAACAGCAAAATCCAATCCGTTTCCTTGGACACCCAGTAGCAGGGGAGCGCCAGCAATGGCCGATTCCCGTTTTTTCAGCCGTTCCGGTCCTTTCACACTGGGTGAGCTGGCGAAAATCGGAGAGGCCGAGCTGGCCCCGACGGCTGACCCTGAAATCAGAATCGCCGATACTGCTGCACTCGATAAGGCTGGCGCGACCGACATCAGTTTTCTTGAAAACCGCAAGTATATCGCAGCCTTTGAAGCCAGTAAGGCCGCCGCCTGCGTGATCAGCCAGAAGGATACCGAACGCGCACCGGCCGGAATGAACCTGTTGTTCAGCAGCAATCCCTACCGGTCGTTCGCGCTCATCACCCGAAGCTACTATCCGGATATTGCCGTCACAGCGGCACGTCATCCCTCGGCTGTCGTGTCGGACACGGCCAAGGTGGCTGCCACGGCAAGGCTCGCGGCAGGCGTCGTCATCGATGATCACGCCGAGATCGGCGAAGCCGTCCAGCTTGATGCGAATGTCTATATCGGCCCCGGCGTCTGTATCGGAGATGGAACGCGTGTCGGGGCCTCGGCCAGTCTCGAATATTGCCTTGTCGGAGAGAACTGCCGGTTTCACCCCGGTGTACGGATCGGCACGAGGGGATTTGGCGTCGCCATGGATGCCAGGGGCCATGTCGAATTGCCCCAGATCGGGCGGGTGTTGATCGGCGATAATGTCGAAATCGGGGCCAATACCACGATCGATCGTGGTATGAGCCCGGATACCAGTATCGGCGACGGCACCAAGATTGATAATCTGGTTCAAATCGGGCACAACGTTGTTATCGGACGGCATTGCATTATTGCAGCGCAGACGGGGATCGCCGGCAGCACGACGCTTGGCGATTTTGTCATTTGTGCGGCCAAGGTGGGGATCATCGGTCATCTTGAGATCGGATCGGGTGCCCGGATTGCAGGGATGTCCGGTGTGGTCAAGAATGTGGCGCCTGGGGAAACGGTGGCGGGAATACCGGCGGGCCCACATCGCGAATGGCTGCGGAAGCAGGGCTATCTGGAAAATATTGCCAAAAAGCGGGGCAAGTAGGGGAATGAACGAAAGCACACCAAAAATCGCTGACCTCGATGTCAACGATATCATGCAGAAGATTCCGCATCGGTTTCCGTTGCTGATGATTGACCGAGTCGTGGATATCGTACCGTTTGAAAGCGCTGTCGGGATCAAGAACGTCACTGCTACAGAGCCGCATTTTCAGGGCCATTTCCCGCAACGCCCTATCATGCCCGGCGTTCTGATCATCGAGAGCATGGCGCAAACGGCGGCGACTCTGGTGGTTACCTCGCTCGGTCCGGAAAGCGAAGGCAAGCTGGTGTATTTCATGACCATCGAAGACGCCAAGTTCCGTCGTCCCGTAGAGCCGGGCGACCGGTTGTACATTCATGTCAGCAAAAAGCAGAATCGCGGCCCGGTCTGGAAGTTTCTTGGCGAAGCCAAGGTCGATGGCACCGTCGTGGCGTCGGCGACGTTTTCGGCGATGATCAAGGACGACTGAATGTCGAACATCCATCCGACGGCCATCGTCGACGAAAAAGCGTCATACGGCGCCGGCGTCGAAATCGGGCCTTATTGTATCATCGGGCCGAACGTTTCGCTGGGCGATAACGTGCGTGTACACAGCCATGTTGTGATCGATGGCCACACCACGATCGGCGAGGGAACCGAAATCTATCCCTTCGCCTCAATCGGCGGAAACCCGCAGGACCTTAAATATGCCGGCGAAGAGACCCGGCTTGAAATCGGCGCCCGTAACAGAATTCGCGAATACGTCACCATGAACCCGGGTACCGAAGGCGGCGGCTCGTTGACTTCTGTGGGCAATGACGGCCTTTTCATGATCGGTGCGCATGTCGCCCAT
This sequence comes from uncultured Flavobacteriaceae bacterium, assembly GCA_964352715.1. Taxonomy (GTDB): domain Bacteria; phylum Pseudomonadota; class Alphaproteobacteria; order UBA8366; family Aestuariispiraceae; genus JAVKBW01. The sequence goes on from CAYGSU010000060.1 coordinate 12,387, forward strand.
GACTGCATCGTCGGCAATCATGTCATCATGGCCAACAACGCAACGCTGGCCGGTCATGTCGTGGTCAGCGATTTTGCGATTATCGGCGGCCTGTCCGCTATTCATCAGTTCGTCCGTATCGGGGCGCATGCCATGGTCGGCGGCATGACAGGTGTTGAAAATGATGTCATTCCGTTTGGTTCGGTCATGGGCGAACGGGCGCGGCTGTCGGGCCTGAATATTGTCGGGCTGAAACGCCGTGGCTTCTCGAAAGAGGATATTCACAACCTGCGCCGTGCTTACCGCATGCTGTTCGCCGACGAAGGCACGATGGGCGAACGGGTGCAGGACGTGAAAAAGCTGTTTGGCGATAACACTGCGGTCATGGATATCGTCAACTTCATGGTTGAACAATCCTCCCGTGGCATTACCCAGCCGCAAGTGGGGCATGCAGACTAACCCGACACCGCTCGGCATTATTGCCGGCGGCGGTGACCTGCCGCGCGAACTCTGCGCCGCCTGCCAACAAGCCGGCCGGCCGTATTTTCTCGTCATCCTGGATGGTCAGGGCGATGCCGCCCTGCTTGATGACCATCCCGGCATTGTCATCCGGCTCGGTGCGGTCGGTAAAATCGCTTCGGCGTTCAAAAAGGCATCGGTGACCGATCTCGTGCTGGCCGGCAAGGTGGCCAGACCGTCGGTGACGCAGATGCGGCCGGATGCCGAAGCCCTCAAGTTTTTCGCCTCGGTCGGAAAATCGGCCTTCGGGGACGATGCCTTACTGAAAGCCGTAATCGGCCATATCGAAACCCGGTTCGGGTTTCGGGTTGTTTCCGTATCCGATGTGATGGGAGAACAAGGAGTCGATGCAGGCTGCATCGGCGCGCACCAGCCGGACGAGCAGGCAGTCGCCGATATTGAACGCGGGGTTGAAATCCTCAAGGCGCTTGGACCGGTTGATGTCGGACAGGCCGTTGTGGTGCAGCAGGGGCTGGTCCTTGGCGTCGAGGCAATAGAAGGCACCGACGCTCTGCTGAGACGGTGCGGAAGCCTCCGCCGGGACGGAGACGGCGGTGTGCTGGTCAAGATCGCCAAGACCGGTCAGGAAGAACGGGCTGATCTGCCGACCATCGGTGTTGAGACCGTCGAAAACGCGGCTGCGGCAGGCCTGCGCGGCATCGCAATCGAGGCGCAGCGAACCATCGTCATCAACCGGGACGCCGTTTCAGAAGCCGCCGACCGGTTGGGTCTGTTCGTAATAGCCATGGATATTTCCGGCGAAGGCGTCAGGCAGTGATTGACGGCCCGTTGATCTATCTGGTGGCGGGTGAGGCGTCCGGCGATGCGCTAGGCGCCAGGCTCATCCGGTCGCTGCGAACCGAGACAGGCGACACGGTCCGGGTGGCGGGCATCGGCGGACCGGAAATGGAGGCGGAAGGCCTGACCTCGCTGTTTCCAATGCAGGAACTTTCCGTCATGGGCATTGTCGAGGTGCTGCCGCATCTGCGCCGAATCCTTGGCCGGATGCAGAATGCCGCTGATGATGTCGCCTTGAAAGCCCCCGATGCCGTCGTCACCATCGATTCACCAGGCTTTGCGCGCGGATTCGTGAAACGGATAAAGGACAGGGATATCCCGCGAATCCACTATGTTGCACCAACTGTCTGGGCGTGGCGGCCAAAGCGGGTGTACAAGTTCAAGGCGGCGTTCAACCACCTGCTGGCTTTGCTGCCCTTTGAACCGCCCTACTTTGAGGCTGTCGGCCTGCCCTGTACCTTTGTCGGGCATTCCGTGCTGGAAAGCGGAGCGGACAGGGGCGACGGACCGGCCTTCCGGTCCCGGCACGCCATCGGTGCTGATGCGCCGCTGGTGGCGGTTCTGGCGGGTAGCCGGACAGGCGAGGCCAAATGGCACCTCGATGTGTTCGGCGAGGCCATTCAGAAGCTGCGGGAAAAACATGCGGATCTGACAATTGTGCTGCCGACCCTGCCGCATCTGCGCGATCTGGTTGAAAGCCGGGCCCGGTCCTGGGGCGTACCCTTTGTCGCGACGACCGGTCTTGTCGAGAAATACGATGCGATGGCTGCCAGTAATGCAGCGATTGCCGTGTCCGGCACGGTTTCCCTCGAACTGGCGCTCGCGCGGGTGCCGACGGTGATCGCCTATCGTTTTAACCCGATCAGCCACTGGATCGTTCGACGGCTCGTGAAAATCGACCATGCCAGCATTGTGAACATCCTGCGGGTGAGGAATGGCGAGGAACCGATCATACCGGAACGTCTGCAATCGCAGTGCCGTCCGGAGATCCTTGCTCATGACCTTGAAGACCTGCTGTCGGGCGCGGGTAGGGAGCAACTGGCGCTTGCCGCCGAAACCCTAACGGCACTGCGTCCGGCGGATGAAATGCCCAGCACGTGCGCGGCAAAAACGATTCTGGGCCTTATCCGGCAGACCGCGCGGCAACCATCCTGACAATATCGCGGTGTGCGCCGATATAGCCGCCCTTTTCCACAAACAGGCTGCCCTGCATTCTCTTGTGAAGGGCCGGTAGGGCATGGAATGGGACCGCCGGGGCAAAATGATGTTCGGCGTGATAGTTCATGTTCCAGCACAGAAACCGCAACGGCGCAGAAACCAGAGTTGAACGCGTGTTCTTGCCGCGGTCCTTTATCTGGGGCCGCCCGACATGTTCGGTCATGCGGATCGCCCGCATTACCGGTTGCCCCAAAAGAAGCGGAACAACCCAATACCATAGCGCTACGCCAGACCCGGTCGCGACCGATACGGAGGCAACGGCTGCGTAGCCTGCGAGAAAAATCACAGCTTCGAGGGAAACCAGCCGTCTTTCGTGTTCGGGAATGAAAGACAGCTCGGTTTCGCTGAACCGGCCGAAAGCGTTACGCACCAGAGAGACCGCCAGTCCATACCAGTACCCGATGGATGAAATGTAGAGCACATAGGCGCCAAATGATTTTGGCACCTCGATCAGCTCGGGATCCTGGCCGGGAAGATTGGTGTAGCGATGATGGGCGTTGTGTTCGTGATGGAAGTATCGCGGCGCAACCAAGATGAGAAAACCGCAAACCCAGGACAGCACGCCGCAAATCCAGCGCGACCGGAAGGCCGTGTGGTGTTCGCATTCATGCTGCAGCGAAAAAAGATGCGCCAGAACCACACCATGCAGGAACATCGCGGGCAAAAGCAGATATGTATCCGAAGCCAGAGTGATCGCACAGCCGGTCATGGCGATAACGGCGACCAGCAATCCTAGCCGATACAGGGCCTGGCTGTTGGTACGTCTTGAAAAGTCCCGCATTTCCTGCCGCGAAACCGGCGGCGGTGCACGTCTTTCCGCTGATTGAGTCGCTGCCGCCACCTGCGTCTATCTCCGATTTGCGATGGAATCCGCCAGAACACAGAGAATTTCGAACATCATCGTTGCGCCCGTCAAGGCCGTCAGGCCACCGACATCGAATGGCGGGGCGACTTCAACGACATCGCCGCCGACCAGATGCAGCCCCTGCAGGCCACGCACCATGCGCTGTGCCTCAAGGGTCGTGAATCCGCCAATTTCCGGGGTGCCGGTTCCCGGTGCATAAACCGGGTCGAGCCCGTCGATATCGAAGGAAATATAGGTCGGCCCGTCGCCGACTACACGGCGGGATTCAGCGATGACCGCATCGACACCCATCCGGTCGAATTCCTCGATATAGATCACCCGGATCCCTGTTTCCTCTGCATAGGCCATATCGGCGTCGCTGTAGATTGACCCGCGTATGCCGATCTGCACCGTCCGTTTCGGATCGAGCAGTCCTTCCTCAATGGCGCGCCGGAATGGTGTTCCATGGGTGTATTTGTTGTTGCCGAAATAGCGGTCATTGGTGTCGGAATGGGCATCGAAATGAACCATGCCCACGGGCCGGTCTTTGGCAATCGCCCGGAAGATCGGCAATGTACACAGATGATCGCCGCCGGCGGAAAGCGGAACGGCTCCGGCCTCATGAACCCGCTGGAAAGACTTTTCGATCCGTTCCAGAGAATCCATCAGATCAATCGGATTGACGCTGACATCGCCGAGATCCGCAACGCGACACAGATCGTATGGCGCGATGCGGCTGACATGGTGAACCTTGCGGATCAGGCTCGACTGGTTGCGGATTTCGCGTGGTCCATGCCGCGCACCGGCGCGGTTGGTCGTGCCGCCATCCCAGGGCACGCCGATCAGCGCGATATCAACCTCGGTGGGGTCGGTCAGCAGGGGCAGCCGCATGAACGTCGCAGGCCCGGCAAAGCGGGGGATAGAGAACGCGTCAACGGGTTGCGGATTAGATGTCTTTGTCATGTCGGAAGCCTGTCAGATAGTTGTGCGGCGGTCAAAGTATCCTGCAAGAAAACGGCCCCGCCAAAAGACGGGGCCGAAAAGGACGTCAGAAAGCGTCTACCGCTTGTCGAACGGCACGAAAGGCCGCTGGTCGTAACCGGTATAAAGCTGGCGGGGGCGACCGATTTTCTGTTTCGGATCGCTGATCATTTCATTCCACTGCGCAACCCAGCCAACGGTGCGGGCCAGCGAGAACAGAACCGTGAACATGCTGGTCGGGAAGCCGATCGCTTTCAGGATGATGCCGGAATAGAAATCGACATTCGGAAACAGCTTGCGTTCGCGGAAGTAATCGTCTTCCAGCGCAATCCGCTCAAGCTCACGCGCGAGTTCAAGCAGCGGATCGCTGACACCAAGTTCGTCGAGTACTTCGTCGCAGGACTTTTTCAGAACGCCGGCACGAGGGTCCATGTTCTTGTAAACCCGGTGACCGAAACCCATCAGACGGAACGGATCGTTCTTGTCTTTCGCCTTGGCGAGATATTCCGGAATGTTGTCCTTGTGGCCGATCTGCTCCAGCATCGACAGCACGGCTTCGTTCGCGCCGCCATGCGCCGGGCCCCACAGGCAGGAGATACCGGCCGAGATGCAGGCGAACGGGTTCGCACCGGATGAGCCGGCAACCCGAACGGTCGAGGTCGATGCGTTCTGTTCGTGGTCGGCATGCAGGATGAAAATCCGTTCCATCGCGCGGGCGACGGCCGGGCTGACATGATATTCCTCAGCGGGCACCGCGAAGGTCATGTGCATGAAGTTTTCGGCATAGCCCATATCGTTGCGCGGATAGATGAAGGGCTGCCCGACAGAATACTTGTAGGCCATCGCGGCGATTGTAGGCATCTTCGCAACAAGCCGGTGCGATGCGATCATCCGCTGTTCCGGATCATTGATATCCGTGCTGTCGTGATAGAATGCGGAAAGGGCGCCGACCACACCGACCATGACGGCCATCGGATGCGCATCGCGACGGAAGCCGCGATAGAAGTTCAGAAGCTGTTCGTGAACCATCGAATGGTAGGTGATCGTGCGATCATACTGCCGGTATTCATCCGGTGTTGGCAATTCGCCGTGCATCAGCAGGTAACAGACTTCCAGGAAATTACAGTTTTCGGCGAGATCCTCGATCGAATACCCGCGATGCAGCAGAATGCCCTTGTCGCCGTCGATAAACGTGATATCGGACTCGCAAGAGGCCGTGGACGTGAAACCGGGGTCGAATGTAAAGCAACCCGATTCTGCATACAGTTTGCGAATATCGATTACCTTAGGGCCGACTGTTCCCGCGATGACCGGCAAGTTGTAACTGTTTCCGGTTTCCGGATCCGTCAGGACCATATGGCCTGTTTCATGCGCTCCGTCGTCGTGTGTCATGAATGCCCCCTTCAAAGTTGGCTGTTGATCCGCCATTCACGATCTTGTTGTCGCGCGTTGGCCTGAGAGCCGCTGTTTCCAACCGATTGTTCTGCGGCGCAATATTTGTGAGCGCCGTTATACGACGCCCCCCGATTTAACGCAATAAAATGCCGCTGAGACCGTAATTAATTGTTTAAAATCAAAAAGTTCACGCCCAGCTCTCGGAAGGGCCTGCGGCCAGTGCCGTGTCGATCCGGGCCAGTGTTTCTTCCTTGCCGAAGACAACCATGACCTCAAACAGGCTGGGCGAGGCATTGGATCCGCTGAGCGCCGCGCGCAAGGGCTGTGCAAGTTTTCCGAGCCCTACATCGAGAGATTCCGAAAGAGTTCTGAGATCGTTCTCAAGTGCTTCGGCTTCCCAGTTCTGTGCATTCGCAAGATGGTTGCGAACGGCTTCCAGCCGGGACTGGCCTTCCTCGTTAAGCAATTTGGCGGCTTTCGGGATAACCAGCGGATAAACAGGTCTTTCGACATAAAACCGTGCGTTTTCAGTCAGTTCCAAAATCGTCTTCGCCCGCTCTTTCAAGCCGGGCATGCCTTCGAGAATGCGGCGCGCAGCATCGCTGTCCGGCGTCAGATCAAGCCGACTGCAAACAAGGCCCGCTAGCCGCTTGTCGTCAGCACCGCGGATGTAATGGCCGTTGAGATTGTCCAGCTTGGCGAAATCGAACCGCGCCGGCGACTTCCCGACCGCACCGAGATCGAACCATTCGATTGCCTTGTCCCGGTCGATGATCTCCTCGTCGCCATGCGCCCAGCCAAGCCGCAACAGGTAGTTGCACAAGGCTTCCGGCAGATAGCCCAGCTCGTCACGATACGTATGCACACTCAAAGCGCCGTGACGCTTCGATAGCTTAGCCCCGTCAGCCCCGTGAATTAGCGGAATATGCGCGAAGGTCGGCACGTCCCAGCCGCACGCCCTGAACACATGATACTGGCGGAAGGCATTCGTCAGATGATCATCACCGCGCACTACATGCGTGATGCCCATGTCGTGATCGTCGACCACGACCGAATGCATATAGGTCGGCGAGCCGTCAGACCGCAGCAGGATAAAGTCATCGAGCTGTTCGTTCTTGATCGTCACCGGCCCCTGCACCAGATCGTCAATCACGGTTTCACCGGTCTGCGGCATCTTTATCCGCACCACCGGGTCGATCCCGGCAGGCGCTTCGGACGGATCGCGGTCGCGCCACCGGCCATCATAACGCATCGGGCGCCCGTCAGCCTTTGCCGTATCCCGCATTTCCTGCAATTCCTCGGGCGAACAGTAGCAGCGGTATGCCTTGCCCTGGTCGAGGAGATCCTTGGCGACGGCCGCATGCCTTTCGGCGTTTTGCGACTGAAATACGATCTCGCCATCGGGTTCCAGGCCCAGCCAGTCCAACCCGTCGATAATCGCATCGATTGCTTCCGTCGTAGAGCGCGCCTTGTCTGTATCCTCGATGCGAAGCCTGTAAGTGCCGCCGTGGTGCTTTGCCAATAACCAATTGAACAACGCGGTGCGAGCGCCACCGATATGCAGGAAGCCTGTAGGCGAGGGGGCAAAGCGGGTAACAACGGTCATGGACGATGCTCTTCGATAATGATGATCAGGCGCGCGGTGTACCATGCAGCGCCAGTTCACCCAAGCCCGTAGCGCGGCAAACGGTTCTTTCGTTTGAACACCGCTCTTGCCATCATCGGCTGCATGAACGCGGAGCAACACACGACAAACGAAAAGCCGGTGCGACGGCTGGGGTTGATCCTGGCGGGCGAGGAACCCGGCCGCTGGGTTCTGTGGGCGCCGGTTGCGCTGGGCAGCGGTATCGGCCTGTATTTCGCTGCTGCAACCGAGCCTGCGCCCTGGGCCGGACCGATGGCGCTGGCGGTCTTTACCGCACTTGCGCTTGTGCCGGCACTGATCAGAAGACCAACTCTGTCAAAAACGTTTCCGTTGGTGTTGATGGGGCTGCTGATTGCGCTGGGCTTCACGGCAGCCGGCCTGCAAGCCCGAACGGAAGGGACGACCCTGCTGGTCTCCGCCGATCGCTTCATGACTGTAACGGGGCATGTCGAGCGGATCGAGAGACGACCGGGCCGAACACGGCTTACGATTGGCGTTACCGCGCTCGATCCGTCACCGGCGGCGGCGTTGCCTGTTCGTCTGCGAGTATCGGCGGGCAGGTCGACCGAGGCCGGGATCGGCGACCTCGTTTCGGTGCGGGCGGTGATACGCGGCCCCGGCCCACCATCCGTGCCGGGTGGGTTCGATTTCCGGCGCTGGTCGTGGTTTCAGCAACTGGGCGGCAGCGGCTATGCCGTCGGGCCGGTCGAGACAATAAGGCAGGCCGAAGCCGCCGGATGGCGCGCTGGTCTAAACCGCCTCCGCGATACGGTATCGATGCGCATCAGGCAGGCCTATCCGGACCAGGCCGGCGCTATCGCCGCTGCCGTGATTGTCGGCGACAGAAGCGGCCTGAACGAGCAAACGCTGGAAGCGATGCGCGCCTCGGGTCTGGCGCATCTGCTGGCAATTTCAGGCCTGCATCTGGGGTTGCTGGCCGGCACGGTGTTCTTCGGGCTGCGTTTCGTGCTGGCCGGGATCGAACCGGCGGCACTGGACCTGTCGGTAAAGAAGATTGCCGCCAGCTTCGCACTCGTCACCTGTCTGCTTTATGTTGTGCTGGCCGGCGCGCCGATACCGACCGTTCGGGCGTTCATCATGACTGGTCTGGTTCTGATCGCGGTTCTGGCGGACCGGTCGGCGATATCGATGCGGCTGGTCGCCTGGGCCGCAGCGGTGGTTCTGCTCGTGCAGCCGGAAAGCATGCTCGGGCCCAGTTTCCAGATGTCCTTCGCTGCCGTTATCGCGCTTGTTGCTTTCTACGAAGCCAGCGCCACGCGCTGGCGCGAAGGGCGGGAAAGAGCCGGCAGGCTGAAGCTAGGCTTGATGTACTTCGCAGGTATTCTCGCAACCACCGTCATTGCCGGAGCAGCGACCGCTCCCTTCGCGTGGCATCATTTCGGACAGGTTGGCGGTTACGGCGCCATCGCCAATCTGGCGGCAATTCCGATCATGGCCTTCGTCGTCATGCCCTTTGCGTTACTTGGCCTGCTGGCGATGCCGTTCGGGCTGGAAAACATTGTCCTGTGGCCTGCGATTGCCGGCCTGCATGCCATCCTCGAGATCGCAACCTCCGTTGGTTCTCTTCAGGGGGCGATGCTGCGCCAACCGATGCTGCCGCAGACAGGGTTGCTGGCCATCGTCGCCGGGGGGCTGTGGTTGTGCCTGTGGCGGGCCCGCTGGCGACATCTGGGCTGGGTTGCCGCTGCGGCCGGCATTGCCATCGGTCTGACCGCACCGCGTCCTGACGTTCTTGTTTCAGGTGATGGAGCGCTGATGGGGGTTGCGACCGGTGCCGGTGGCACCGTTCTGGCGCTGACTACGGTTCGCAGGGAAAGTTTTACGGCAGACCAGTGGGTGACCGCCTATGGTTTCGCATCGACTGTGGATTTTCGGGATCTGGCCGATCCGCAAGATTTCAGATGCGACCGGTTCGGTTGCGTTCTTGATCGGGCTGGTATCACAGTCGCGCTGGTGAAGGACCCGCGTGCCCTGATCGACGATTGCCGGCTGGCGAGGCTAATCGTGTCGCCGATACCGGTCTATCGTCCACGATGCGCCGAACCGGCACGAGTGATCGATTTCTTCTCGCTACACCGCGAGGGTGCACATGCGCTTTTTCTCACTGAAGACGGTGTCAGGGTTGAAACAGCCGAACAGGGCGACGACCGCTTGTGGCTTCGCCCTGTCTCGGACCAGCGTTAACAAGTCAGTATTGACGCATCAGACCGACAAGCCGGCCCTGAACATTGATCTGCGAAGCATCGTAGATACGGGTCTGGTAATCGCGATTTGCCGGTTCGAGCGCGATCTTGTGACCCCGGCGGCGGAATTTTTTAAGCGTGACTTCCGATCCGTCGACCATGGCCACCACGATGTCTCCGTCGCGCGCGGTTTCGCAGCGTTCTATAACGACGGTATCGCCATCGAAAATACCGGCTTCGAGCATGGAATCGCCATCGACTTCCAGCGCATAGTGATCACCCCGGCCGAGCATATTCATCGGCACATCGACCTGTGTGGAATGGTCGCGCAGGGCTTCGATCGGCGTGCCGGCGGCAATCCGGCCATACAGGGGCAGGGGAACGGATTCACCTGCACCGCGCATCACCGCGCCGCGTGTGCCGATTTCCTGGGACTGGATCGATTCAACCCGGCGGTTACGCTTCGGCAGATCTTCCATGCTGGAATTTTCCGGCAGCTTGACCACTTCAAGTGCGCGCGCCCGATGCGGCAGGCGGCGGATAAATCCGCGTTCTTCCAGCCCCGTGATCAGCCGGTGAATGCCCGATTTCGATTTCAGGTTAAGCGCAGCTTTCATTTCTTCGAAAGACGGGGAAATACCGGTTTCCTGAAGTTTTGCGTGCAGGAACAACAGAAGATCGTATTGTTTTCGGGTTAACACGGCGCTCAACCTTTCGTTCGGCCTTATCGGGCCACAAGAATCGTCCCAAACTCATCGCTTGAATTGTTTTGGTGCCGTTACTGTGTAAAACGGGTTTTCCACAAATATGGCGAACAAAACAACAACCTACGGCAATCGTTCTACTTGTGTTCTATTCTTGTGTCAACGAAGTTGGTACAAAATCGCCGAATTTCAGAACTTGTGGAAAACTCAGAGCCGCCAGAGGCCGAATGGCAGCGGCAGGTAATCGACCGGTTCTCCGGCTTTCAGTGCCGCTGCGAACGGTTTTCTGACAATCAGCGCATCCGCTTTCGCGAGCCGACTCAACATTGACGAATCCTGCTTTTCAAACGGCGTGATGCGGCAGGATCCCGGTATACCGTCGAGTGTGGCGCGAAGATAATCCTGGCGCTGGTCGTTCTCCGGCAGGTTTTCGGTAAGGGCAGCCTGCAACAACGGTGTCTCTTCCTGCGGCAGACCCAGCAGCCTTTCCATCGCAGGTTTCAGGAAGACCAGGGCGCAAACGAGCGTTGAAACCGGGTTGCCCGGCAGGCCGAGTACCGGCGTTCCCGCCATGTCGCCGAACATCAGCGGTTTGCCGGGGCGCATGGCGATGCGCCAGAAATCGAGCGCCAGACCGCCTGTGCCCAGCGCTTCCTGTACCAGATCATGATCGCCGACCGATGCGCCGCCGGTCGTGACCAGAAGATCGGAGCCTTTCGCCGCAGCGATGGCTTCCTGCAGTGCGTCCAGCCGGTCGGCCGCAATTCCCAGCAGCACAGGCTCACCGCCGAAGGTTCTGACCGAAGCTGCCAGCGCGAGCGCGTTTGAACTGACAATCTGGTACGGCCCGGCCGGGTCGCCCGGCATCACAATCTCATCGCCGGTTGCAAGAATGGCGACGCGGGGCCGCCGTCGCACCATCAGCCAGGGCCGGTTCATCGCGGCGGCAAGACCGACATTGCGCGCGGTAACGACAGTACCGGCTGACAGCAAGGCCTCGCCATCGGCAAAGTCCAGCCCCTTTGCCCGGATGAATTTTCCGGCGGGCGATGATTCTCGAACGACAACCGTATCGCCGTCGCGTTCTGTATCTTCCTGAATGACGATTGTGTCCGCACCATCGGGCACCGGGCCGCCGGTAAAGATGCGAACGGCTTCGCCTTTGGCAACCGACCCTGTATGAGCCTGTCCGGCCGGCGCTTCGCCGATGACCCTTAGACTGGCGGGTACTGTCGCCACGTCTTCGGCGCGAACCGCGTATCCATCCATGGCGGAGACCGGCTGCGGCGGCTGCGAGCGACGCGCGACAACATCCTCGGCCAGTACGCGCCCGAAGGCATCCAGCAGGCCAACCTGCTCGCCCGGCAGGACGGAAAGGGCGGCGAGAATGCGCTCGCGGGCCTCTTCGACGGAAATCATGATGTCGGCTTCGCCCGCTCGGGATCGACATAATGGCCGGATTTGCCGCCGGCCTTCTCGAGCAGCCTGACATCTTCGATCCGCATGCCACGATCAACCGCCTTGCACATGTCATAGACGGTCAGCGCCGCAGCAGAAACCGCTGTTAATGCTTCCATTTCCACCCCGGTGCGGCCTTTCAGCTTGCAGGTGGCTGTTATCTCGACACTGTTTTCGGCTTTGTTCAGTTCGAGAAACACTTTCACCGACGTCAGCGCGAGCGGATGGCACAGCGGAATGAGATCCGGCGTCCGTTTCGCCGCCATGATACCGGCCAGTTGCGCGACGGCCAGCACATCACCCTTTTTGACCCGACCATCGCGAATGGCGGCAAGAGTTTCCGGCAGCATGCGCACCCGGCCGCCGGCCGTCGCGATGCGTTCGGTGACATCCTTGTCGGATACATCGACCATGACGGCGTTACCATCAGCGTCGAAATGCGTGAATCCGGCTCCTGTAGTATCGGCTGTCATCGCGTTACCCGGCCTGCCGTTGGTCGCCGGCGCCATGCAGAAGGGCGATTGTCGCCGCCGTCACGTCCTGTTGCCGCATCAGGCTTTCACCGACCAGAAACGTCTGTGCGCCAGCTGTGGACATGCGCTGCAGATCTTCATGCTTGTACAGGCCGCTTTCGCTGACCGGAATGCGGTCGTTACCGAGCGCGCCGATCAGCTCTTCCGTGGTTGCGAGATCGATCTCCAGCGTTTTCAGGTTCCGGTTGTTGATGCCGATCAACGAGCTTTTCAGCTTCAGCGCGCGTTCCAGTTCCGCCGCGTCATGAACTTCAACCAGCACATCCAGCCCGAGTTCGACGGCGACGTCTTCCAGTTCGGCGGCAACATCGTCTTCCAGCGCCGCCATGATCAGCAGAATGCAGTCTGCACCGATAGCGCGCGCTTCATACACCTGATACGGGTCGAGCATGAAATCCTTCCGCAGCACCGGCAGGCCGACCGCCATGCGCGCTGCCGTCAGATAATCGTTCTTGCCCTGAAAATAGGGCTCGTCAGTCAGCACTGAAAGGCAGGCCGCGCCGCCGGACTGGTAGGCGCGGGCGAGGGCGGAAGGGGCGAAATCGGCGCGTATCAACCCTTTTGAGGGCGACGCCTTCTTGATCTCTGCGATCAGGGCTAAATCGCCGGCTGCATGCTTTTTCTTCAGCGCGTTGATAAAACCACGCGGCGAGGGCCCACCGGCCGCCCGATCTTTCATCCTTTCAAGCGGCATCGCCTTTTTAAGCGCGGCAACATGATCGCGCTTGTCATCGCAGATCTTCTTCAGCACATCGCTCATGCGGATGCCTCCTTTGGCGGCACACAGATCGAGATCATTTTATCCAGAGCGCTCTGCGCCTTGCCGTCGTCAATTGAAGCTTTTGCCAGCTTCACACCTTCTTTCAGAGTGCCGGCCTTGCCGGCGACAATCAGGGCCGCTGCGGCATTGAACAGGACGATATCGCGATACGGGCCCGCTTCACCCGACAGAACCTTGCGGATCGCCGCCGCGTTCTGTTCCGCCGTTCCGCCGAGAAGATCGCCGAGGCTCGCTTCAGGCAGGCCGGCATCGGAAGCGGAAACGGTGGTCGTTTCTATTTTACCGTTAGCGGTCCGCGCGACCATGTTCGGACCGGTGGTCGACAGCTCGTCCAACCCGTCCGCGCCATGTACGACCCAGGCCGACTCCGCGCCCAGGGTTAACAGGGTCTGAGCCATCGGCTCCATGAGTTCCTTTGAATATGTGCCGACTAGCA
>CAYGSU010000061.1:0-24763 GCA_964352715.1 uncultured Flavobacteriaceae bacterium
TGAAAGACGAAACCAGACTGGTTCAAAGCGGGCGCGACCCCTTCACCCATCATGGGGCGGTCAACGTGCCCGTCTATCATGCGTCGACCATCCTGTCGCCAGACCTGGACGATTTCGAACAGCGCAACCGCCGCGTCACCTACGGTCGCACCGGCACACCGACAACCTTCGCCTTCGAAGACATTGTGAATGGCCTTGAACAGGCAACAGATACAATTGTCTGCGGTTCCGGCCTTGGCGCGATCAGCACGGCCATGCTGTCCCTTTGCAAAGCGGGTGACCATGTGCTGGCGACAGACAATGCCTATTACCCGGTGCGCAATGTGCTGGACAAGGTTCTGCCCCGCTTCGGCATGACGACAGGCTACTTCGATCCACAGGATCTGACCGGGCTGGAAAAAGCCATTACGCCGGCGACAACGTTGCTTTGGCTGGAATCTCCGGGTTCACAGACTTTTGAACTGACCGACTTGCTGGCGGTCGTCGAAATCGCCCGCAGGCACAACATTCTTACCGCGATCGACAATACCTGGAGCGCCGGTTATTTCCTGAAGCCGTTGACCATGGGCGTCGATGTATCCGTCCAGGCAGCGACCAAGTATCTCGGCGGCCATTCAGACATCATGCTCGGTACGATTTCCTGCAACGATAAGACCGCAGAACAGGTGCGCAGCATGTTCGACTATCTCGGCAACCCGGCCGGGCCTGACGATATCTATCTGGCGACCCGAGGCGCACGCACGCTGGCGGTCAGAATGGACCGGCACTACGAAAACGGCCTGAAAATAGCGGAATATCTGACGAAACACCCCGCCGTTAAATCTGTCATGCACCCGGCGCTGCCGTCCTTTCCCGGCCATGAGATCTGGCGGCGCGATTTCACCGGTGCGTCCGGCCTGTTCGGTTTCGTGATGGACTGCCCCGACCGCGACGCCCTGGCCGCCATGGTAAACAGCATGGAGCATTTCGGTCTGGGATATTCCTGGGGCGGCTTTGAAAGCCTGCTGATTCCCACGGCGCCGCACAAAAGGCGCGATATCCTGACCCGGCCTGCGAACGGCCAGGCCATGCGCATTCATGTCGGTCTTGAAGACCCGGACGATCTGATCGCCGATCTTTCCGCCGGGTTCGACCGGCTGCGTGCCGCAAGCTGACCCCTGCTCCGCTTGTAAGTCACCTCGGCGAAGCCATATAATTACCGGGCTGGCGCAGCCCCGGCATGGCGCAGGATATGGACATCATGAAAGACACAGACCTTGAGGAACGGCTGCTTCAGCCGGTCGACGGCGGCCCTGAAAACGCCGTTGTCTGTGCAAAGAAGCTGGTCGGTGACACTGATGGCTGGCCGGTTGCTCAGGTAATTGAATGGCTGCAAACCGATGGCAGGTTCGCGCCCACAGTACCGTTTCTGATAGAAGCGCTCGCCAAGAAACTGAATGAGGTCGGCGCGCCGGTCTGGCGCATGATGATCGGTTATCGCACGCTGCATCCCAGGATCGCCGTGGAAGGTGCGGTTTGGACACGCGGTCAGAAAGCCGTCGTCCGGCGACAGGCCGATCATGGCATCTGGACCCAGGACAGCTATGTCGGCAGCCCGGTCGAACAGGTCTATGAGCAAAAAGTCCCAATCCGTTGGCGGCTGGACAGTCTGACGGAGAAGGACCATCAGGTCCTGCATGACGTCAGAAACGCGGGCGGCACGGACTACTTCGGTCAGTACTTCAGCTTTGCGAAATCGCGCGGCGGTTCGTTGATGCTGGCGACGGACTGCAAGGACGGATTTTCCGAGTCCGATATCGTCAAATTCGAGGCACTGGCCAAATTTCTTACACCGGTGCTTGAAGTGATCGTTCTGAACAGCGTCGCGGTGAACCTTCTCAACACCTATCTCGGACCGCGTACCGGCCAGCGGGTAATGAACGGCTCAATTCAGCGTGGTGACGGTGAAGTGATTGATGCGGCTTTGTGGTTCAGCGACCTGCGGAACTTCACACACATGACCGAACATCTGCCGCCGGAAGAGCTGATCGATATTCTCAATACTTATTTCGAACATGTCTATCAGGCTGTCACGACCTATGGCGGCGAGGTATTGCGGTTCATCGGCGACGCCATGCTGATCGTCTTCCCGGCTGAGAACGAATCCAAACGGCGGTCGGCCTGCAAGGCCGCGCTGGACGCCGCGATGGATGCCTTCAATTCTCTGGCGGTGCTGAACAATATGCGCAGGCGGGCCGGTAAACCGGAAATTCATTTTGGTGTCGGGTTGCATGTCGGCCATGTTGTATACGGCAATGTCGGCGCACCCGATCGGCTGGATTTCACCGTCATGGGGTCTGCCGTGAACCGTACGGCAAGACTTGAATCCCTGACGAAGCAGGTTGGCGTACCGTTATTGATTTCAAAGGAATTTCAGACCCTGACAGGGGCGCCGTCGACCTATCGCGGCGAATATGAGGTCAAGGGCATCGACGCCAAGATGCCGGTCTATTCCTATCGGGGTTTCGACACGTCCTATGGCCTGACCCCGCCTGAATCGGGCTGAGACCGACCGGCGTTCTGCCTGCACGAAACATTAACGATTGAAAGCGTTGCCTTCACGGTTGCTCAGGGCCATATTGTGCAGCGCAACATACGGCACTGGAGGCCGAAAGATGCTCTATCAGGTCCATGAAATGCAACGGCTGATGATGGCCCCCGCCCGCGCCTGGGCGCAGGGTGCGCGGCTGATATTCAACAACCCGTTCAACCCGCTGACCTACACCCATCTGGGCCGCACGCTGTCTTCCGCCGGCGACATGCTGGAACATCTGACACGCCGCTACGGCAAGCCGGACTGGGGCCTGGATGAAACCGTCATCAACGGCCGCAAGGTTGGCGTGACTTACGAAACCGTTATGAAACGCACCTGGTGCAGCCTGCTGCACTTCAAGCGCAAGACCAACCGCAACGACCCGAAGGTCCTGATGATCGCGCCCTTGTCCGGCCACTATGCCACGCTGCTGCGCGGCACGGTCGAGACGCTGCTGCCGGACCATGACGTCTACATCACCGACTGGGAAGACGCCCGCATGGTGCCGATTGGGGAAGACCGCTTCAACCTCAACGACTATATCGATTATGTGATTGATTTTCTTCACATCCTTGGCCCGAACACCCATGTGATCGCAGTCTGCCAGCCGTCCGTTCCGGCACTGGCGGCCACCGCCATCATGTCCGGCTGGAACGATACCTGCGTGCCGGCGACGCTGACGCTGATGGGCGGTCCGGTCGATACCCGCAAATCGCCCACCGCCGTCAACAAGCTGGCCGAGGAACACCCGATCGAATGGTTTGAACGAAACGTGATCGTCGAAGTTCCCCCGCCCTATCCCGGTGCCGGCCGCAAGGTTTATCCCGGCTTCATCCAGCTTACGAATTTCATCGCGATGAATTTCGACAAGCACATGGAATCCTACAACGCCCTGTTCGACCATCTGGTCACAGGCGACGACGATGCGGCGGAACAGAAGCTGGCCTTCTACGAGGAATACCGCAGTGTCATGGACCTGCCGGCGGAATATTACCTTCAGACCCTGGAAACCGTTTTTCACAATCATTCCCTGCCGAAAGGCGAAATGACCGCGCGCTGGCATCCGGTGCTGCCGGAAAAGATCGACCGCACCGCCATCCTGTGCGTTGAGGGTGAACTGGACGATATTTCAGGCGTTGGCCAGACCAAGGCCGCGCTGGACATCACGACCGGTCTGCCGAAGTCGATGAAGAAGTATCACTTGCAGAAAAATGTCGGCCATTACGGCATTTTCAACGGAAGCAAGTGGCGCAATGCCATCGCCCCGGTTGTAAAGGCTTTCATCAGAAAGCATGACCTGGAAGGTCTTGGCGCCGACGACGCCAGCTAGACATCGAGAACAAGTCATTTTTTCAGCCTGCATTTCGGGCTGTACATGCATGTCCGCGAAAAGTTTATGCGAATGCGAGTGATTATCATTGACAACTGCAGTTCGGGCTCAGTACCTTTGCCGCCGATTAGCAATAAGGCACCTTGAAGGGGAATTTCATGAAACTGAACCGAGTACTAGGCATTGCAGCCATCGCCCTTGCCGTTGGAAGCGGAAGCGGCAACGCCGACTCGCCGGAAGACGTCGTCGTTACCTATACCAAAATCGCTCATGCCACCTATGCAGACAGCCTCGCGACAGCGCGGGTTCTGCAAACGGCGGTTGACGATTTGCTGGCCAATCCGTCGGCGGAAACACTGGCAGCGGCCCGGCAGGCCTGGCGTGCTGCCCGTGCGCCCTACCAGCAGACGGAAGCTTTCCGGTTCGGCAATGCGATTGTCGATGAATGGGAAGGCAAGGTTAACGCCTGGCCGCTGGACGAAGGCCTGATCGACTACGTCGCGACAGACAGCTATGGCGACAGTTCGGATGCGAACGGGTTTTATACCGCAAACGTCATCGCCAATTCGTCGATCAACCTCAGCGGCAAAACCATTGATGCCTCGGTTATTGATGCCAACCTGCTTGAAAACGAGTTGCATGAAGTTGATGGCGTCGAATCCAATGTTGCGACGGGCTATCACGCGATTGAATTTCTGCTCTGGGGCCAGGATCTGAACGGCACCGACCCCGGCGCCGGCGACCGTCCCGCGACTGACTTCGACACGGCCAACTGCACCCACGGCAATTGCGACCGTCGGGGACAGTACCTGAAGGCAGCAACCGACCTGCTGGTCAGTGATCTGACCTGGATGACGGAACAATGGGCTGAAGGTGGCGCGGCGTACAACACCCTGACAGACGGTTCGCCTGAAGCAGGTCTGAAAGCAATTGTGACCGGCATGGGCAGTTTGAGTTACGGCGAACTGGCCGGCGAGCGGATGAAACTTGGCCTTATCCTGCACGACCCGGAAGAAGAGCATGACTGCTTTTCCGACAACACCCACTATTCGCACTATTATGATGTTCTTGGCATCCACAACGTGTTTCACGGTGTCTACAAGCGGGTCGACGGAACAACCGTGAGCGGCCCGAGCCTTGCCGGCCTCCTGCCGGAAGATGAGCGGAATGCCCTTTCGGCAGCCATCGGTTCGACACTGGCGCGGATGCAGGTTCTGGTCGATGAATCGCTCAGCGGCCGTCCCTACGATTCCCTGCTTGCCGCCGGTAACGAAGACGGCAATGCGAAGGTCGATGCAGCGGTAAACGCCCTGCTCGTCCAGACCAAGGCGATCGAACGGGCTGTTGCAACGCTTGATCTTCAGGACGTCGGGATCGAAGGATCGGACAGCCTTGACGACCCGGCCAGCGTTATTCAGTAAACGGGGCAGTTCGGCGATGGCCCGGTACAGCGGTGGTCAACCGCTGTGCCGGGTCATTTGCTTTGGTGAACATCAGCCCACACGATTTTGATATCCGATCCGAGAAAACGTAGCCATGGCCTGCCCGCCACGCCTAGCCATTCTTATCCTGTTCCTCGCCGCGTTTGTTCTGACAATACTGGCTATTGGCATTGCCTACGCGCCGAATGCCGCCGCAACGGGCCGCCTTGCCGGATTCGACCCGGACGAAACCTTGCCGGGTGGCGCGGCCACCAGCCGCAAGGCATTCGATATCAACGCCTATTCCCATGCCAGTGCCAACATGCCGTTTGAAAAGGAACTGGATTTCAAGATCGGAAACGGGTTCTTCAAACGCATCTGGGTTTCCGCCCCCTCTTCTACACAGGCGGCGGACGGGTTGGGCCCGGTCTACAACGCAAAATCCTGCCAGCGTTGCCATATCAAGGATGGCAGAGGCCATCCGCCGGCAGCCAGCTATCCCGACGACAATGCGGTTTCGATGTTCCTGAGGCTGTCAATACCGCCGCAGAACGATACCGACCGCGAGTTACTGAAAACACGCAACGTGATCGGCGAGCCGACTTATGGCGCGCAGCTGCAGGATTTTTCCATTCAAGGCGTTCCGGCGGAAGGCCACATGCATATTGAATACGAGACGTTCGAGGTGGCTCTATCCGGCGGCGAAACCGTATCGATGCTTCGGCCGCGCTATTCCGTTGTCGATCTGCAATACGGGCCACTGCATCCGGAAACCATGCTGTCGCCCCGGATTGCGCCGCAGATGATTGGCCTCGGCCTGCTCGAATTGGTGCCCGAGACGGATATTCTGGCCCTCGCCGATCCGCAGGACGAAAACGGTGACGGGATATCCGGCAAGGCCAATCGGGTGTGGGACGGCATTGCGGGTGAAACGCGCCTCGGCCGGTTCGGCTGGAAAGCCGGCAGCCCGTCGATAGAGCAGCAGAGCCTGAGCGCGTTCAGCGGGGACATCGGCATTTCGACCTGGCTGTTTCCTGCCGCTTCCGGTGAATGCACGACGAAGCAGCAGGCCTGCCTCGACGCGCCGTCCGGCGCATCAGTGAAATACGAAAACCTGGAGGCACATACAACAATAAGCGATCTTGTTGTTTTCTATTCCCGCAATCTGGCGGTACCGGCCCGACGCAACGCCGACGACGAAACCGTACTGCGCGGCAAGAAGGTTTTCGGCGATATCGGTTGCGCCGCCTGCCATAGCCCTCGTTTTACGACCGGCGATTCAGAAGATATGCCCTGGCTGGCGCATCAGACGATCTGGCCCTATACCGACCTGTTGCTGCATGATATGGGCGATGGTCTTGCCGACAACCGGCCGGAAGCGCAGGCTGGCGGCAAGGAATGGCGAACCGCACCATTGTGGGGAATTGGCCTGACCGGAACCGTTAACGGCCATACCCGTTATCTGCATGACGGCCGCGCCCGCTCGGTTCTCGAAGCCATCCTGTGGCATGGCGGTGAAGCGCAGGCGGCGCGGGATACTGTCGCCAAATTACCGATAGACGACAGGAACGCCCTGCTGAAATTTGTGGAGTCGCTATGATGCGTTTTCTAGCCTTTGTTCTCTCTATTGGTCTGATGTCGGTCTCGCTTCCCGCAAGCGCAGCGAAACCGGAAATGGATCATTCAGCCCTGATCGAATCGCTGATCGACAACGCCATCATTCCTGAATATGAGACATTTGCATCGGCAACCGCGACAATGCAGCAGGCTTTCGACGGCAATAGCTGCGGCGACCCCACCCCGCTGCGCGCCGCCTTCGATACCGGCATGGATGCTTGGCAACGGGTCAGCCATATCCGGTTCGGACCGGTAATGGAGGAAGACCGCTCGTACCGGATCCAGTTCTGGCCAGACAAGCGCAACATCACGTCGCGCCATCTGGCTGCCCTGCTGAGCGACGCTGACCCCGCCACGCGGAGCGTTGACGGTATTGCCGACGCCAGTGTCGCGGTTCAGGGGTTTCCGGCACTGGAACGCCTGCTGTTCGAGACGGAAGACGACAAAGCGTTAACGATTGAGGCCTGCACCCTCGCCCGGTCGATCGCGATCAACCTGGCAAATATCGCCGGCGCGATTGCTTCGGAATGGCGCAACGATTACCGCGCAAACATGCTCAACAGCGGCCCGGACAACCCTGAATTCCGCAACCAGCAGGAAGCATTGAAAAAGCTTCATGGTGCGCTGACTACCGGACTGCAGTTGCTGGTCGATGTGAAACTGCAACCGGTAATGGGAAAGTCGAAGGACGAAACCAAGCCCCGGCTGGCGGAATCCTGGCGGTCTGCACGCTCAATGAGAAACATCATGATCAATATTGAAACCATCCAGCGATACTACGAAGGCGGCGGCACCCATGCCATCGGGTTCGATGACAGCCTGATCGAACGGGGCGGTGAAGAAGAACACGCGGTGATCGACTTCGGTCTGTCGCAGTCGCTGAAATGGGCGCAATCGCTTAAAGAGCCGGTCGCCGATCTGCTGTTGGATGATAGCACCTATTCCAAACTGGGCCTGATCGCCGGACAGCTCGCCGCCGTGCGTGCCGAAGTCGACGGCCCGCTTGTCAATGCACTCGGACTTTCAATGGGGTTTAATGCACTCGATGGAGATTAATCGCCGCAGCCTGTTAATCGCTGCCTCGGCAGGTTTCGCTTGTGCCGGCCTGCCGCTCGCCGTTCATGCCGCCCAATCCGCAGACGCGCGTGTCGCCCTGTGCGGTCGGGAGCCGGATGGTAGGGATTACGCTTTCTTCGGAAAGCTCGGTAACGGTTTCAGAAGCGTCGTTTTGCCGGACCGTGGCCACAGCCCGGCGTTTTCACCCTCGGGCAGGCTGGTCGCCTTCCCGGCCCGGCGACCCGGTCGTTTCACGCTGTTGGCCGGCACGTCGGGCGAAATGCCGGACCGCTGGCTCACCAGCCCGCCCGGACGGCATTTCTGCGGTCACGGCGTATTTATCGACGAATCCACGCTGATCACGACAGAAAACGACTACGAGGCCGGCCGTGGCGTTCTCGGTATCTGGGATACCGCCACGGGACAGCGGATCGGTGAATTCGACAGTCACGGCATCGGCCCGCACGATATCCTGCCCCGACAGGACGGCGCATCACTGGTTGTCGCCAATGGCGGCATCCTGACCCATCCCGATACCGGCCGCACCAAGCTGAATATCCCGACGATGCGGCCTAACCTGTCCATCGTCGACAGCGCCAGCGGCCGTTTGCTGGATCAGGTCGAGCCACCGGCAGCGCTGCACAAGGTGAGCCTGCGTCATATCGCTGCCCCGAAAGACAATCTGGTTGTCGTCGGCGGCCAGTATCAGGGGCCGGAAAGCGACAATCCTTCGCTGATCGCCATTTGGCGGCCGGGCAACGCGCTGGCTTTTGTTCCTATGGACGAAGCCGATACACGCTTACTCAATCATTACTGCGGCAGTGTCATGGCAACCCCGTCCGGTGACTATGCCGTTGTTACCAGTCCGCGCGGCAGCGTCGCGCATTTCATTGCGCTGGGAAACGAACCGGAACTGATCGATTCAATCACGTTGACGGATGTCTGCGGTGCGGCGGCGATTGCCGACGACACCTTTATGCTGACATCGGGACAGGGCGATTTCCTGACTGTGCAGATCAGACCGGACGGCACGATCCGTCGGCACGACCTGCGCGCGCCGGCCTCCGCGCAATGGGATAACCACGCACGGACCTTTATCTGACAGGCCGGCAATTACCCGGTCAGTGTTCCGACATAACGGGCGATCCGCCGGCAGGCTTCCGATAAAGCCTCTTCGCCGACCGTGAAAGCGATACGAATATGGCCGTCCGCGCTTTCACCAAAGGCTGATCCATCCAGAACGGAAACGCCTTCCGCCCGGAAAAGGCCCCAACTGAACTCGTCGCTGGTAAGCCCGGTCGCGCGGACGTCCGCCATCACGAACATGCCCGCATCCGGCTTGTTGATCGAAATGCCGTTTACACCACGCAGCGCCTCATACACCAGGTCGCGACGCCGACGGAACAGCTCCCGATGATGCTCGACAATGGCCGCACCGTCACGCACCGCGACCGTCGCTGCTTCCTGTGAGAAACCCGGCACGCCGTAGAGCATGCACAGGGCCAGGTTTTCGGCATGGTCGATCAACTCGCGCGGGCCGGTCATCCAGCCGAGCCGCCAGCCGGTCATGGCGTGCGACTTCGACAGACTGCCGATGGTGATGGTGCGCTCGGCCATGCCCGGAACCGATGCCATGCAGCAATGCGGGGCATCGAATGTCAGCGCGGCGTAGACCTCGTCCATGATGACCCACAGGTCATGCGCCTTGGCCACCTCGGCAATCGCCGCCAGTTCTTCTGCTGTGCAGCCAACGCCTGTCGGGTTGTTGGGGTTCGCGATCATGATCGCGCGGGATTTTTCCGTCACCGCCGCCGCCAGACTGGCGGCATCAATGCGAAAGCCGTTTTCCGGTTTCTGAGGCACCGCGACCATCCGCGACCCGGAAGCCGCGATGGCGGCTTCGTAGGTTACATAGGTCGGCGTCGGCGCAATGATCTCGGTTCCCGGTCCGCCAATCAGCAAGGAGGCCGAAATCAGTCCGTTCTGTGCGCCGGCCAGGACGATGATATTCATCGGGTCCAGTGTCGCGCCCATCAGCGCGCCCTGATAGGCGGCAATTGCCTTGCGCAGAGGTTCCCTGCCCCGCATCGCGGAATAATGATGGTCGCCGTCTTTGATCGCCTTGATGGCCGCCGAACCGATTTCCGGCGGGGTCGGAAATTCCGCTTCACCGATCGACAGCATAATAATGTCTTCGCCCCGGGCAGCGGCCTGTGTCGCCTCGAAATGGATGTTCCAGGCGTCGCGGCCTTTACCGCCGATGCGATCGACAATTTCGGAGTATCTCATGCTGGGTGACTTTCTGCTGGCAACTAGGTTGATCGAGAGGGCTGTGGTGCGGGATTCTTCAGAAAATCGCAACGCCTGCCCGACGGACGAAGGATTCAAGCGCCAGACTGCCGACTTCGGAATTGCCGAATTCATTCAACCCAGGCGCCCAGACGCCCAGCGACAGCTTGTCAGGAACGACAGCCAGAATGCCGCCGCCGACACCGCTCTTGCCCGGCAGGCCGACCTTGAAGGCGAAATCGCCCGCCGCGTCATAGTGACCGCAGGTCAGCATCAGCGCGTTGATCCGACGTGCCATCAGGGTCGGCACAATCCGCTTTCCGCTCACCGCGTCCGTACCGCTGCAAGCCAGAAACAGCCCGGCGCGCGCCAGATCGGCACAGGTCAACGCCAGGGCGCATTGATGAAAATATACATGCAGCACATCTTCGACCGGGTTCAGAATATTGCCGAAGCCCTTCATGACATAGGCCAGGCCGGCATTGCGGTGGCCGGTTTCCGCCTCGGACTGCGCGACTTCCTTGTCCATTTCTATCGACGGGTCGTCGGCAAGGGCGCGCACGAAGGCCAGAATTTCGGCAATTGCCCCGTCACGCCCGTATTTCGATACCAGCACATCGGTCACCACCAGCGCGCCGGCATTGACGAACGGATTACGCGGAATGCCCTTGTTGGTTTCAAGCTGAACGATGGAATTGAACGACGTGCCCGACGGTTCGCGCCAGACCCGCTTCCATAGATCGTCACCATGCGCCAGCAAGGCTAACGTCAGACCGAACACCTTCGACACGCTCTGAATCGAGAACGGTTCGTCCCAGTTTCCTTCACCGGCGGTTTCGCCGTAGGAATCGATTCCGGCAATGCCGAACTTCTTTGGATCGACCCGCGCCAGGGCCGGTATATAGTCCGCCACCCTGCCCGCGCCACGATGCGGCGCCATGTCGTCGGCAACCGCTTTCAGATCAGCTTTCCAGGTCATTTTGCGAGGTCATTCGACCGCCCTTTCCGGCAATGTACAGACACTATACGGCGTGTCGGTTATGGCTTATTGTCCACTCGCAATTAGGCGCCGACAAGGCCTATTCACCGGGAAATGGAAACATACAGCCATGACATATTGTCTGGGAATTCTTCTGAAGGACGGACTGGTACTGGCGGCCGACAGCCGCACCAACGCTGGTGTCGACCAGATTGCCCTGGTCAGCAAGCTCAACATCTTCGACGGCATGGATGACCGACTGATCTGCCTGATGTCCGCCGGCAACCTCGCGACGACGCAAAGCGTCTCCACCCTGCTCGAACAGGCGCTGGGAACCGGCGAGCCGAACGATATCTCCAGCGTCGGCACAATGTTCGATGTTGCGCGGATCGTTGGCGACACCTTGCGTGCCGAAATCGACCGTGAAGCCAAATACGTGGAACCGTTCGGCAGCCCCGACGGCAGCTTCATCGTGGCCGGGCAGATCAAGGGCCGGCCGCACCGTCTGTTCCACATTTATTCAGCCGGCAATTTTATCGAGGCCACGCGGGACACGCCGTTTCTGCAGATCGGTGAAACGAAATACGGCAAACCTATCCTTGACCGCATCATCAACCAGGATGTGGATCTCGATTCCGCCTGCAAATGCGCGATCCTGTCGATGGACGCCACGATCCGAAGCAATCTTTCGGTCGCACCGCCAATCCATCTTCTGCGCTACAAGACCGGCAGTCTGTCCGCTCACGATCACCGGCGCATCGCCAATGACGACCCATATTTCCTGTCGATCAGGAAGGCTTATGCCCTGGGTCTGAGCCGGCTGTTCAAACGATTGCCTAACCCGGTATGGTCAGAAAAATAGGAGCGCGTTTGGGCGCATCCGGAAATAACCCACACCTGCCTTGCGCCAGGTATGGGTTCAGGTTCGGCATGCCGCTCTTAATACGGCAGGATATGCATCCTGTTGCAATTTTTCGTATTTTAAGAAAAAACTGAAAGACGCTTATTGATGCTGAGCTGAAAAGCGGCTTTTCTGCCACTCCAGACTCAGAACCGAGAACATGCATGCAAGACGGCAGCAAGAATGATCGGCCCAGTTCCGGTCGGAAACGACCGCGCTATCGAAGCTATATCATTCACGCCCAGATCAATGGCGAGATTTACGAAGTCTTCGATATTTCCCTTACAGGCGCTTATATATCCCAGGCGCCGGACTGGTTTGTTCAGGGCCAGGGGCTGGAGTTCGATTTTCTGATCGGAAACCCGCCGGAAGAAAAGGTCATTCCGGTCGAAGGGCGGATCGTTCGCATCGATCAGGACGGCATGGGTGTTATCTACCGACCGCCCGGCCCGACCTGGGCCAAGGTGCTAGAAAAAATCACCAGCCACGAAACTTGACCCCCAACTGTATTCACAGCGCGGCTTCGCACCGCCCGTCAGAAATCAATTTCCGTATATATTTTGCAAAAAGCAGACGACCTGACCCGGTTTCCCTTATTTTTCAATTGGAACTGTGCCGAAAAACCGGGTTATAAATGGACCGGGAAAAAAGAACGGGTCTCGATCAAGGGGCGCGTGTTCATGACTAGCAGGGAGCTATCCAATGAAAAAACTATTGATGGCAGCCGTATCAGCAGTTGCGCTGACGACCGGCGTTGCACAGGCGGAAGATATCAAGATCGGCGTCTTCCTCGGCTTTACCGGGCCGATTGAATCGATCGTCGCCAATATGGGCCCCAGCGCCGAACTGGCGATCAAGGAAGTTAACGAAAGCGGCAAGCTGCTGGGCGGATCGACTGTCACGTCGGTTCGCGGCGATACGACCTGTATTGATGCCGCGGCTGCAACGGCAGCGGCTGAACGGCTGATCACCTCCGACGGTGTGAAGGCTATTGTCGGCGGTGACTGTTCCGGCGTTACCACGGCGGCCCTGCAGAACGTCGCCGTTCCGAATGGTATCGTCATGATCTCGCCGTCTGCGACCTCACCGGCGCTGTCGACGGTCGAAGACAACGGCCTGTTCTTCCGCACCGCTCCGTCGGATGCACGCCAGGGCGAAATCGTTTCCGACATCCTGATGGGAAAAGGCGTCTCGACCATTGCCATCACCTACACCAACAACGACTACGGCAAGGGCCTTGCGGATTCCATCGAAACCAATTTCAAGAAGGCTGGCGGTTCGGTGACAATCAACGCCCCGCATGAAGACGGCAAGGGCGACTACACCGCTGAAGTCGGCGCGCTGGCAGCAGCCGGCGGTGAAGTTCTGGTTGTAGCCGGATACCTCGATCAGGGCGGCAAGGGCATCATCCAGGCTGCGCTCGACACCGGCGCATTCGATATCTTCTACCTGCCGGACGGCATGGTCGGTGATTCCATCGCAGAAGCCATCGGCAGCGGCCTGAACGGTTCCTACGGCGCAAACCCCGGCACGGACAGCCCCGGTGCGGCGACGTTCAGCAAGATGATCGACGCAGAAGGCTACAAGGCCGAAGCGTTCGCAGCGGAATCCTACGATGCCGCAGCGCTGATCATGCTCGCCATGCAGGCGGCCGGCTCTTCCGACAGCAGCGCCCTGAAGGACAAGGTTCTTGAAGTCGCGAATGCCCCGGGCGAAAAAATCTATCCCGGTGAACTTGGCAAGGCGCTCGATATCCTCGCCGGCGGTGGCGATATCGATTATGTCGGTGCTTCGGCAGTTGAACTGATCGGTCCGGGCGAAAGCGCCGGCAACTACCGTGAGGTCGAGTTTATCGACGGCAAGATTTCGGTCGTCGGTTATCGCTAATCCTCTCCGTAGCGAAATGCCCGGGCGTCCCATGACCGCCCGGGCTTTTTCGTTTGAGCCGCAGCCATGATCGTCATTGACGACATTCATCTTCACTTCGGCGGTATCCGCGCCGTCGACGGCGCTTCCTTTTCAATTGAGGAAGGGTCGATCACCGGGTTGATCGGGCCGAACGGCGCCGGCAAGACCACCCTGTTCAACGTGATCGCCGGCAACTATCGCCCCACCGCCGGCCATGTCTACCTGGACGGCGAGAACATTACCGGTTTGAAGCCACACCAGCTTTTTGCCCGGGGTCTGTTGCGGACTTTTCAGATCGCGCATGAATTCTCCTCACTGACCGTTCGCGAAAACCTGATGCTGGTGCCGCCGCGCCAGTCAGGTGAAAACCTGATCGATGCGTGGATCCGGCCCGGCAAGGTGCGCGCGGAAGAAAAGATGCTGCGTGACAAGGCAGACGAAGTAATGAGCTTCCTTGAAATCACCCATGTCGCAGACGAGCTTGCCGGTAACCTTTCCGGCGGACAGAAAAAGCTGCTGGAACTCGGCCGCACGATGATGGTCGACGCCAAGATCGTGTTTCTCGATGAAGTCGGCGCCGGGGTTAACCGCACCCTGCTTGGAACCATTTCCGATTCAATCCTGCGTTTGCAGAAAGAACGCGGCTACACATTCTGCGTTATCGAACACGATATGGATCTGATCAAAAAGCTCTGCCACCCGGTGATCGTCATGGCCGAGGGCAAAGTGCTGGTTCAGGGGTCGGCCGAGGAAGTGATGGCCAACGAACAGGTAATCGAGGCGTATCTCGGTACCGGTCTGAAGAACAAGCAGAAGACGGAGCCGGCGGAATGAGCGCGCTTCTGGGCAAGAACATGACCGGCGGTTATGGCGCGGCCGATGTACTGCATGACTGCACGATCGGCGTCGAAACCGGTGAAATCGCGGTCATCGTCGGCCCCAATGGCGCGGGAAAATCCACAGCGATGAAAGCCGTTTTCGGTATGCTGACGCTGCGCAAGGGCAGCGTGACAATCGACGGCAAGGACATCACCAGTCTGACCCCGCAGGACCGGGTGAAGGAAGGCATGGCGTTCGTGCCGCAAACCCGCAACGTGTTCACGTCGATGAGCGTGGAAGAAAACCTGGAAATGGGCGCGTTCATTCGCAACGACAATTTTTCCGGCACCATGGCGCAGGTTTACGACCTCTTTCCCATACTAAAGGAAAAACGGCGGCAGCCGGCCGGTGAACTTTCCGGCGGTCAGCGCCAGCAGGTCGCTGTCGGCCGCGCGCTGATGACCAGGCCGAAGATCCTGATGCTTGACGAGCCGACCGCCGGCGTCTCGCCCATTGTGATGGACGAGCTGTTTGACCGCATCATTGAAGTCGCCCGCAGCGGTATCGCCGTGCTGATGGTCGAACAGAACGCGAAACAGGCGCTCAACATCGCCGACAAAGGCTATGTTCTGGTGCAGGGCAGCAACCGGTTCACGGATACCGGCGAGGCCCTGCTGGCTGACCCGGAAGTCCGTCAGTCCTTTCTGGGGGGCTAGGGGAAACGCGATGGAAGATTTACTGAACGCCATTATCCTGTTCGCGAATTTCGTCATCGTGCCCGGCATGGCTTATGGCAGCCAGCTTGCTCTCGGGGCGCTCGGCGTGACGCTGATCTACAGCATCCTGCGGTTCTCGAATTTTTCGCACGGCGAGCTGATGTCTGCGGGCACGATGTTCGCTCTGCTGGTGACGTGGTGGTTCCAGTCGATGGATATCGGCATCGCACCGTTACCGACTGCCCTGCTTGCTCTGCCGCCGGCCATTTTGATGACCATCGCGCTTGTGCTGCTGATCGACCGGTCAGTCTACCGGCACTACCGGCGCAAGAAGTCCCAGCCCGTGGTTCTGCTGATCGCCTCGACCGGCGTGATGTTCTGCCTGAACGGACTGATCCGTTTCGTGATCGGGCCGGATGACCGGACACTCGCTGACGGCGCGCGGTTCGTGATCAATGCGCGCCAGTTCAAAACCTCCACCGGTCTGGAAGAGGGACTTGCGATCAAATCCAGCCAGGTCGTTTCCGTCGCCGCTGCGGTGATCTGTGTTGCAGCGCTGTTCTGGTTCCTGAACCGAACAAGGTCGGGCAAATCCATGCGTGCCTATTCCGATAACGAGGATCTCGCCCTGCTGTCCGGGATCAATCCTGACCGCGTCGTCATTATCGCCTGGATTCTGGCCGGCGCGCTGGCGGCAATCGCCGGCACGCTCTTCGGGCTGGATAAAACCTACAAGCCGTTTACATATCTGCAGCTGCTGCTGCCGATTTTCGCCTCGGCGATTGTCGGCGGCATCGGCAACCCGGTCGGCGCGATTGCGGGCGGCTTCATCATCGCCTTTTCCGAAGTCACGATAACCTATGCCTACAAGAAGTTTCTCGGCTATCTGGTGCCGGAAAGCTGGGCGCCCGACGGCCTCGCCCAGTTGCTGGCGACCGACTACAAGTTCGCGGTATCGTTCATGCTGCTTGTCGTCGTGCTGATTGTCAGGCCGACAGGCATCTTCCGGGGTAAATCGCTATGACTGACCGGCAGCGCATCATCTATCTGTATATCGGCATGGCGGTGTTGCTGTGCGGCGTTGGCGTGTTTCAAAGCTGGTCACTGGCGCTGGCGATTTTCAACCTGTGCATCATTTCCGCGATCATGTCGATGGGCGTGAACATGCAATGGGGGTATGCCGGCTTGTTCAATGCCGGAGTGATGGGGTTCGCTGCCCTGGGCGGTCTGGCAGCCATCGTGATTTCGGTCGATCCCGTGCATGAGACCTGGGAAGCCGGCGGAACCGGCATTCTGGTGACCGCGCTGGTGGTTGTCGTCACGATCGTCGCCAGTATCGGCGCATGGCGGCAATTGAAGCATGCTCCACCGGTCGCCGGCGCAGCGGTCGCGGTGATCGTGATCGTCGGTTACTTCGTCGCCCGTGCGTTTTTCCTGCCGGCGGTTGACGCCATTGAACAGATTGAAGCGGCAAGGACCGGGTTTCTCGGCGGGCTGGGGCTGCCGATCCTGCTGGCCTGGCCGGTCGGCGGTCTGTTCGCCGCCGGTGCGGCCTGGGTCGTCGGCAAGGTATCGTTGGGCCTTCGGTCGGACTATCTGGCGATTGCGACCCTCGGCATCTCGGAAATCATCATCGCCATCCTGCGCAACGAGGACTGGCTGACCCGGGGCGTGAAAAACGTCAACGGCCTGCCGCGCCCGACACCTTACGAAATTGAACTGCAGGAAGCGCCGTGGTTCCTTGATCTCGCCGCCCGCTTTGACGTGCCGGTGATCGAACTCTCATCGATCTACGTGAAACTGTGTTACACGGGCCTGTTCCTGGTCGTGCTTCTGGTAGTGCTGTTTCTGGCCGAACGCGCCCTGCATTCGCCCTGGGGCCGGATGATGCGGGCAATCCGCGACAATGAAACGGCCGCCAATGCAATGGGCAAGGACGTCAAGGGCCGTCATCTGGAAGTCTTCATTCTGGGTTCGGCCGTCATCGGCATTGCAGGCGCGATGCTGACGACGCTGGATGGCCAGTTCACACCAACCTCTTACCAGCCTTTGCGTTTCACCTTCCTGATCTGGGTGATGGTGATTGTCGGCGGTTCGGGCAACAACTTCGGCGCGGTGCTGGGCGGGTTCATCGTCTGGTTTGCCTGGGTCGAGGCAGAACCGGTGGGTGCATGGCTGATCGACGCCCTGACCTTCTGGCTTGCTGCCGAGGACCCGCTGAAGGTGCATCTGATGAACGGCGCGGCCTACATGCGCCCGATCACCATGGGTCTTGTACTGCTGATCGTGCTACGCTTCTCGCCGCGCGGCCTGATCCCCGAGGTCACCAGCCAGCGGCGCTAGACAAGGTTTACTACCGGAAAGGGGTGAACCACCGTGTATGAAACCGCCTTCGTTGCTTTCGCCACTTTTTTCGCGACCATCGGCCCGTTCAACGTGCCCATCGTCTTCGCGTCGCTGACCGGCGACCTGACGCCACGGGCACGAACGGCGGCGGCTGTGAAGGGGACGGTCATCGCCACCGCAATCCTGCTGGCTTTCGCCGTATCCGGCGATATGATTCTTAACCTGTTCGGCATTACCCTGCCGGCCCTGCGCATCGCCGGCGGCATTCTGCTTTTGCTGATTTCCATCGACATGGTGTTCGCCCGGTCATCCGGCGCGGTCTCGACCACGCCCGACGAGAACGAGGAAGCCATAGAAAAGGCAGATATTTCCGTATTCCCCCTGGCAACGCCGCTGCTGGCAGGCCCCGGCGCGATGGGCGCGGTGGTGCTGCTGATGGCCGATGTATCCGGCGATACCCTGCAGTCGTTTATCGTTGTCGGCGCCCTGCTGACGGTGATGGCGATGGCGCTGATATCGATGCTTCTGACGTCGCAATTGCAGCGGTTGCTGGGGCGCACCGGCGTGCATGTTATCAGCCGTATATTCGGGGTCATCCTGTCAGCGCTGGCGGTGCAGTTCATGGTCGATGGTCTGGCCGGCAGCGAGTTGTTTTCCTAGTTTCCGACGACACAGCACCAGCAATCCTGACCTATGATACCGCCACCTGTATGATTCAGGATCGTGACGGGAAAATCGTTTGGCCGGACGCGACACGCAGGCCGAAATCGAACGCAAACAGCGACCCGCCAGTTGAAACTGCGCACTGTAGCGACCAACTTTGTTTTAGTGCTCTGCTGCACGTTGGGCGTGGTCGATATCGGACGTGATCATACATGCCACGCTGAACATGTAGTAAACCAAATTCGGAAGGATCCAAGATGTTACGGCACATTCTCGTCTCGATCTCGCATTCCCCTGCCGGCGCGGCGGAAGCCGACATGGCCATCGATATCGCAAAGCGGCATGGCGGGCGTATCTCGGGGATATCCGTTGTAGACCCGGATCGTGTCACGCGAGTCGGTCCCTCTCCGGCCGGCATGTTCAGCTATCATCTTCGATTGATGGAAACCAGATTGAAGAATGCCCGTAACGAAGCAGCCGTCCAGGCGGACGTATTGCGCGCCCGGTCCGAAGCGGCTGGCGTTCCCTATCTGGATCTATCCCGGGAGGGAAAGCCCGATACCTCGCTGGTCGATGCCTGGCGTTTCCACGATATCGGTCTGGTGCCGACGCGTATCTGGAATCCAGGCGAAGATGATCTTGAAGACGTAAAAGCGGTTCTTCATTTAATCGCCATGGGATTGCGGCCATTGATAGCCGTACCGGACGAGGCTTACATTCACCCATCGAAAGCCCTGATTGCGCTATCCGGATCGCTGGATAGTGCAAAAGCGATGAAACAGTTCATCATGTTGCGCCCGTGGCCCGATATCGACCTGCATATCGTAACAGTCGGCGACCCGAAATCCGGCGAAACATCCTCGGAATTGCTTGAAAATGCGGGCGAGTATGCTGCCGACCACGGATTCACTGTAACGACAGCCGCCCTGCCCGCGGCCCTTGACCGGACGCAGACTATACTGGATGAAGGCAAAAAGGTCGGCGCAGGTGTCTTCGTGATGGGGTCTTCATATAGCAAGTTTTTGACTATGGAACGCTACGGCAGTCATGCGCTTGGAATGTTACAAAGGTCGAAAGCGCCAATATTCATGTCTCACTGAGCGTTTCAGTCTGACATTGGCCATGCGGTTTGCTGAATAAACCTTGCAAGTCGGCATCAGGCATTTATCAGGTGTTCCACGGCTTCCAGCGCGACGCGCATACTCGATACAGGCGAAGGACTGGATCGACCCGAGAACGCCGCAGTATCGCAGCCGCTAGCTGGCGGGAACATCCAGTATATTGATCGCCTCGATCGAATGGGTGGCATGAATCCCGTTGTCGGATAACGGCAATTGCAGATATTCGACCTGAAGGTGCTGGCGGTCGACAATGTTTGTTCCCTTCGTATAGGCGAAGAGCAGTTCCGTTGCCGCTTTTTCATACAGTTTGTCAGATATCTCGTCCTCAACGGTAATTTCCAACAATTTTGCCCTGGTCATGTTCTTCATGTTCCGACCGGTAGTCTGATTGAACTCCTCACCTGACAGCCTGATCGAGTAATCAAACGGGTCATGCGAAACATCATAGATGGCGATTCTACTATGCCATCCGACAAAATCGGTGAAATCGAAATCGGACCAGGCCGGGACCTTCTTTCCCTGGCATTTTGCGCGCCAGACAGAGATGAGTTTTTCAAATGGCTTGAGTTCCGGCCCATCTTCAAACGGATCGAAATAATGATATTCAAACCCCTGAACAGTATCCCAAAGTGTCATTGATTTTTGCTCGAACAGTCGTACCTGTGCAAAATCACTTGCGGTGAAAACCATATCATGTTTCGCGGTCGGACAGGTTGCATCGCTGAAAAGTTACCAGGATCATCCCGATAGCAGAATCCTGCCCTGCGAAGAGCGAAATTGGCGACCCCAGCAGGACTCGAACCTGCAACATCCTGCTTAGAAGGCAGGTGCTCTATCCGGTTGAGCTATGGGGCCGCAGCCGCGATCAGGTGACCGCGCGTGAGGGATTTACCCGATCCTTCCACTCCGGTCCAGTACCTCTGTCCACAGGTGCCTGTGAACAGGGCTATAGGCGGCGGTGCGAACCGGCAGTATACTATGCGCCGAATCAACAACGAGGTCGGACGAATGGAAAAGTTCAAGGACGTGGTGGACGCCCAGCTCGCAGTCGAACTGGAACAGGTTGTGGCCGATGCGAACAAGCATGCGATCCGAACAGCCCTCGGAACAATATCACGAAAGGAAATTGAAGCGTCGATCCATTTCGTCGCCGCCGTCCGGGCACGCTATCTTTTGACGGTCAAGAAGCTTGCCCATCCTGAAAAGATCGCCGGTCAGCCGGAAGAACGCGCCAAACTTTTCGACCGGCTTCGGGAGGAACGGCTGGCCTACGAAGAATCCCTGGCTGCCTTCAACGCCTTGAGGCACGCCCTGGCGCAGCGATACGTAAAGATCGACGAATAGGTTTCGGCTCCGCCGCCGGTCACGGTGCCGGCAGATTACAGACCCTGGCCCAGGTCGCTTCGAACAGCCCGGCCCTAACCTTTTCCTCGATATTCGGCGCCAGCGCAAAAAAGGCCTTCTCGTTGATCTTGCCGGCAAAGATCGATCTCACCGAACCGGCAAGATCTTTCTCTAGCGTAAAACATTCGCAGAACGCCGTAATTGCATTCTCTTTTCCGGCAAAAACCCCGTCCATATCAAGAGGTCTCACAGCCGCCTCGCCCCAGACATCCCGCAACGCCCCCACCAGTGCGCGCGTTATCGCCATGTACCAGACAACTTCCTCGTCATGTCCAAGCGCGGAATCGCGGATGCCGGCAAAACCGGACCCGTTTTCATCCAGGGCATAACGCAGATGCCGAAGCTGCGTGTAGCCGAACTGGTTCTTGTAGCCGAGCGACAGGAAGGTCTTGCGCATATTGCGTTCGGCGTAGATCACCCGCGCCTGCGGGAAACAGGCGAGCAGCAGCGGTGCAAAGACCGTATCCAGATGATTGACCAGCACCGCCCGCCGGCCGGCAAAGCGCGCCGCGTCAATTTCCGCCCGCCGGCTGCGCAACCAGTCTTCCAGCAAGGCGATCAACGTCTGTTTCGGCAGAACCCCGTCGATCAGCATGTACAGAAGCCGGTTCTGCTCCAGAATATTCGGCTGGTTATTGAGATAGTGAAACGGCTGCAACGAAGGCGACAGCCGCAGCGCAGACGCAGTCGCCATCGTACCGACCCGACCCGTTGATGCCACCAGCAGAGGCTCGGCTTCATCACCCGCAACAGCGTTGATCCAGTCCTGCCATTCACCCTGCTGCGCCAGCCACCCTTCGATGATCTTCCGGACCTGCCGGAGCGATGCCGCCAACGCATCACCGTCGATCACCGGCGTCTGCCCGCCGGACGGCGGCAGATCGGCTAAAGGCATCGGCTGCCGGTGGGCGATGCGCGGCACCGCGCCGAAAACCGGAAACACGGCTTCCAAAGATCGGCTGGCCAGCGCCCGCATCTGTCTTTCATATCGGGACGGCTCCGTGCGGTAGCATTCCGGCAGCAGCATATCCAGCAACGGGTCAGTCGTCTGGTCCGCAGCGGTTGACCGGCACCAGTCGGCCAGAGCGTCAGGCCCGTTGAGCTTTATCGCGGCTTGTCCGGCCAGAATCGCCAGATGGGCGGCATTCTTTCCAACCGCGTAGCGCAATAGTGATCGGGCGATGCAGCGCAGCGCATCCACATCGGCAGCCGGATCGGCGATCATCAGATGCAGCCCGAAGGCGATCTGCAGCACCATTTCGGGTTCAAGCGCCATCAGCGACGCCGGGTCTTCCGGCAGATTGATCAAGCCGTGCCGCTTAAGCCGGCCGATATCGACATTCAGCACCAGCGCATTGATGCCCCACATCCGCGCCATCGGATGGGACAGGATATCGGGCACGGCATCGATCACCGCGATGCAGTCTTCCCGCAATCCGCAGGCGGACGCATAAACGGCCCGCATCAGAAGGGCGTTCGGATCAGAAGGGTCTTCTTGTTGGGCGTCCCGCGCCAGCAGGTAGGCGGTCAGAACATCGCCCGTGCGCGCCCGGTCCAGAATGTCGGACACGCTCATCCAGCGCCGTCCGCGCTCAATGGGTCCAGGGTTCAACCCGGTCGTTGGCGAAATTGTCGGCATAGGCCTTCGGTTTGATGCGGCGGGTCTTTTCCTGCTGCACCGTATAGACATAGCCGTGCTTCTGAGCGTAGGCGATGGCTTCCTGTTCGGTGTGGAAATGCAGGGTTACCTGACGGCGGGTGTCCGACGACCCGACCCAGCCGATCAGCGAATCCGCATCCTGCCGGTCAGACGCCTCGAATTCCATGACCCATTCCTTGGTCTTGGCCCGGCCCGATTGCATCGCCGTCTTCGCCGGTTTGAAAATCCGAACTTCCATCGCTTTTATCCCTGAAACTGGGTGAAACCTGACAAGAAGCGGACTTTAACGGCATTTGCCGCGCCCGCCAACCGCGTATCGCCCTGGACGGATCAGTGATCCTGTTCCGGCCACAGACGGCCGGCGGCCTTGTCCCACAACTTTTCAGCCGCCCACAGAACAGCAAAGACGATTACGGCCCAGAGCACATAGTGCAGGTCGCGCAGATAGCCGATGCCGACCAGATCGTCGATCACCGTACCGCGCAACATGAAAACCTGGGTATTGAAATCAAAATACAGATACACCGCGCCCGCCGCGATGACGGCGGCGAACAGCAGGCCCAGGGTTTTACGCACCAGCATTGTCGGTATCCGTTCCCGTATCCCTTAGAGAATATCGATACTTTCCGGGTCGATCCGGAACACTTTCAGGTCGCCGCGTCGCTCGACATCGCCTTCGATGGAGACGAACAACGAGGTATAGTCGGTAAACTGCCCGGCGAGCGAAGCGCCGTGTTCATCCGCCAGCAGCAGCATGTCCTTTATGCCGTCCTCGCCATAGATCACGAACATCGGCGGCACGCCGCCCATGATGCAGACATTGGCGCAGACCATATGGGTCTTGCCCTGCCCCGGCCGCATCGCCCCCAGATAGCATTTGCTGTCGACGATTTCGCCTTTCAGCGTGTAGCGACCGAGCGGTTCGGCCGCCGGCGCGGTGAAGGCCTGCATTTCCGGCGTCACCGGACCTTCTGTCGGCATCACGCCACGACCGCCGACCTGAAAGATTTCGTAGCCGTCCCGCGCAAGGAACACGCCGCGCACATCGACAAGCTGGCCCTGATGCTGCTGCACCTGTTCGAGAATGCCGAACTTGCCGGCACCGGTAAGCACCACCGTGCGGCTTTCAGGAAACTCTTCTGTCGGCAGGGTGCGCAATACCGGATAGGGTTCAAGGTCGAAATAGCCGGTCAGGGTCAGGGCCGGCGGCATGAAGCCACCCTGCCCCGGATCTTTTTGCGCCACCGCGAAACCGAACCCAGCGCCAAGCAAACAGCCGACGACAACCGGAATCACCGTCCAGTAGAACAGGCCCAGCGGTTTCGGCATTTTCAGATAGCCGACGAAAAACGCCGATTTGCTGTCCGTCGGCTTACTGCTCATGACGTTCCCTCCGGCAGAACGACAGGATCAACCGGCGTGCCTGGCGGCAGCGCTGCGGGGTCGAGCAGGATGGTGTCGCCGTCCAGCGCCAGCCGGTAAGTCGGCACCTTTTCGGTGAATGGCGGCGGCGAACAGCCATCCTCCGGCCGGTACTGGAACCCGTGCCAAGGACAGGTGATGCAACCGTCGATCACCCGTCCCTCACCCAACGGACCGTTCTGATGCGCGCACACATTGGAAATAGCCGACAGTTTGTTCTCATAGCGAAACACGGCGACCCGTTCGCCACCCGGCAGCACGACGATTTTCGCCCGGTTCATCGCTATGGCGGATACCGGCCCGACGGTCAGCCAGTCCGGTTGCTGCGGGCCCGCCGATGCTTCATCCGCATCCGCTGCGACCTCCTTCATTCCGGCCGCGAGATGCAGAGCCACGACAAGGAAGAACGATCCACCCGTCATGATGGCGTAGAACGGATGCGCTTCTGCCTGCAACAGGCCGAAAGTGACATGCAGAATGACCAGCCCATAGGCGAAATAGACGCCCATATGCAGGGTTTTCCAGACCGGCGGGGTCAG
>CAYGSU010000062.1:0-24452 GCA_964352715.1 uncultured Flavobacteriaceae bacterium
CTGGCGGAGGATCCGGGCCGGATGCGGTTTCCCTGCCGCTACCTGATGAGCCATCTTGCCTGCGCCGACACACCGTCGCACCCGCTGAACCGGGAACAACTGGCTGTCTTCAGCGACGCCGCAAAACGAATCCCGCACGAGAAAGCCGTGCTGGCCAATTCCAGCGGTATTTTTCTGGGGCCGGACTTCCACTTCGACATGATCCGCCCCGGCGTTGCGCTGTATGGTGGACGGCCGAATGCAGACGGGCCGAATCCGATGGAACACGTGATCCGGCTTGAGGCAAAAATCCTGCAAATTCGGCACGTTGACGCTCCTCAGACCGTTGGATATGGTGCGGCTCATACAGTCGAAGGACCGGGGCGGATAGCAACGATAGGTGTCGGATACGCAGACGGTTACCTGCGGTCGCTGAGTGGATCTTCTTCCGCCAGTATCGACGGAAAACGGGTGCCTCTTGTCGGTCGTGTTTCGATGGATCTTCTGACGTTCGATGTTACAGAGGCGCCGAGGGCGTCGGTAGGAGACACCCTGGTGCTGATTGGCCCGGATTACACAATCGATGAACTGGCAGACGATGCCGGCACCATCGGATACGAAGTCCTTACCTCGCTCGGCCAGCGCTACCTGCGCCGGTATATTGGCGGCCCGGCCGAATGAACCCTTTACGCGCCATCGGCAAAGCTTTCATCGGATTTCTGGCCGCAACCGGCAGAATAACGGTTTTTGCCGCAACCAGCGTTTCGCATTGTGTGCGCCCGCCCTTCTACTTCCGGCTGATTGGCCGGCAGATGATCGATATCGGCTACTATTCTCTGCCGGTCGTCGGCCTGACCACGTTGTTCGCCGGCATGGTGCTGGCGCTGCAGAGCTATACCGGGTTCGCCCGGTTTTCCGCCGAAGGGGCAATCCCCAGCGTTGTCGTGCTGTCGATCACGCGGGAACTCGGCCCGGTTCTGGCCGGGCTGATGATCGCCGGACGGATCGGCGCGTCGATGGCGGCTGAACTGGGCACGATGCGGGTGACCGAACAGATCGACGCGCTGGAAACCCTGTCGACCAATCCCTACAAATACCTTGTTGCGCCGCGCCTGATCGCCGGCGTTACCATGCTGCCGCTGCTGGTTCTGATCGGCGACGTGATCGGTGTGTTCGGCGGCTATGTCGTTTCGGTCTACAAGCTGGGCTTCAATGCCTCCGCCTATCTGCAGAACACATGGACCTTCCTGGAACCGATGGACGTGGTGTCCGGGCTGGTCAAGGCGGCGATGTTCGGTTTTCTGGTTTCCCT
Source organism: uncultured Flavobacteriaceae bacterium (assembly GCA_964352715.1). Taxonomy (GTDB): domain Bacteria; phylum Pseudomonadota; class Alphaproteobacteria; order UBA8366; family Aestuariispiraceae; genus JAVKBW01. The sequence goes on from CAYGSU010000062.1 coordinate 1,292, forward strand.
GATGGGCTGCTATCACGGCTATTCAAGCCGGGGCGGCGCACAGGGCGTCGGCGCGGCGACCACAAACGCCGTGGTCAGTGCGTCTATCCTGATCCTGATTTCGAACTACATCCTTACCGAAATGTTTTTTGCGCAATGAGCGACACACCGAAAATCCGTATGCGCGGGGTAAAGAAGCAATTCGGGCCCAAAGTGGTTCTGGACGGCTTCGACCTGACCGTGATGCCGCGGGAATCGGTGGTTATTATCGGCGGCTCCGGGTCCGGCAAGTCGGTTTCGTTGAAATGCGTGCTGGGTCTGGTCACGCCGGATGAAGGCACGATCGAGATCGACGGCGTCGATGTCCGCTCGCTATCGACCAGCGACCGCGAAGAGGTCAACAGCCGGATCGGCATGCTGTTTCAGAACGCCGCCCTGTTCGACAGCCTGCCGGTTTGGGAAAATGTCGCCTTCGGCCTGATCCAGGGCAAGAAAATGGCCCGTAAAAAGGCCCGTGATATCGCCATAGAGAAGCTGGCACAGGTTGGCCTGGGCGAGGATGTCGCGTTGCTTAGCCCGGCTGAGCTTTCCGGCGGCATGCGCAAGCGCGTCGGTCTGGCCCGCGCAATCGCCGGCGACCCGGACATCATTTTCTTCGACGAACCGACAACCGGTCTGGACCCGATCATGGGGCATGTTATCGACGATCTGATCGTAAAATGCGTCCGCGATGTCGGTGCGACGGCGCTGTCGATCACCCATGACATGGCCAGCGCCCGACGGATATCGAACCAGATCGCGATGTTGTACAAGGGCCAGAATATCTGGCAGGGCGATACCGCCAATATCGACAATTCCGGCAATGACTATGTCGACCAGTTCATTCACGGGTCGGCAAGCGGACCGATCAAAATGGAACTGCTGAAACCTTAACCCCGTATTCTGTGTGGTGGCCTTGGCCCGAGCAAAATCGACCTTTGTCTGTCAAAGCTGTGGCGCGGTGTTTTCGCGCTGGGCCGGACATTGCGATTCCTGCGGCGAATGGAATTCCATCACCGAAGAAGTCTCCTCCGCAGCACCTCCGATCGGCGGCAAGGCCGGCAAGGCGTCGAACCGGGGTGGCAAGGCGGACCGCGTCAATTTCGTCCCGCTGTCGGGCCAGCGGGTGCGCAGCAAGCGGCTGGTGTCCGGCAATGCCGAATTCGACCGGGTGGTCGGCGGTGGGCTGGTCGAAGGCTCGGCGACGCTGATTGGCGGCGACCCCGGCATCGGCAAATCGACCCTGCTTCTGCAGATCACGGCAGCGCTGTCTAAAACATTGCGATGCGCCTACATATCCGGCGAGGAAGCCATTGACCAGGTGCGCATGCGGGCAGAACGACTGGGCTGCAGCGACGCTGCCGTGCAGCTTGCCGCCGCCACCGATGTCCGCGATATCTGCGCGGTCATGGAAGGCAAGGACGCCCCGCAGGTCATCGTTATCGACAGTATCCAGACCATGTATCTCGACCTGCTGGACAGCGCGCCCGGCACCGTGGGCCAGGTGCGCGCCTCGGCGCAGGAGCTTATCCGGCTGGCGAAACGCTGCGGCATCGCCCTGCTGCTTGTCGGCCATGTCACGAAAGACGGGGCAATTGCCGGCCCGCGCGTGCTGGAGCACATGGTTGATTCAGTGCTGTATTTCGAAGGCGAACGCGGTCACCCCTTCCGTATCCTGCGCGGGGTCAAGAACCGCTTCGGCGCAACCGATGAAATCGGTGTTTTCGACATGACCGATCGCGGCCTGCAGGAGGTGCCGAACCCGTCCGCCCTGTTTCTGGCCGACCGGCAGGACGGTGTCGCCGGCGCTGCCGTGTTCGCCGGCATCGAAGGCACAAGACCGATGCTGGTTGAAATCCAGGCGCTGGTCGCACCATCTGCTTTGGGCACGCCGCGCCGCGCAGTTGTCGGTTGGGACACGAACCGGCTGTCGATGCTGCTGGCAGTGCTGGAAAGCCGCGCCGGATACCGGATCGGCGGCAACGACGTCTATCTGAACGTGGCCGGCGGTTTGCGGATTACCGAACCCGCCGCCGACCTGGCCGTGGCGGCCGCGCTGGTATCCTCGCTGTCGGGTGAGCCGGTACCGGCGGAAACCATCGTCTTCGGCGAAGTCGGCCTGAGCGGCGAGGTTCGCGCCGTCAGCCAGACCGAAGCACGCTTAAAGGAAGCAGCCAAGCTCGGGTTCACCCGGGCGTTGATTCCGAAGCGGCGCGGTACGAAGCCGGGGGTGTTTTCGGGCCTGTCCGTGACCGAGTTTTCCGACCTTTCCGGGTTGCAGAGCCTTGTCGGATCGTATACTGGCCCGCTATCACAAGGGCCTGAAGCATGAAAGAGGTCTGATGGAGAATCTTCCCATCGGTATAGTCGACCTTTCGGTGATCGGTATTCTGCTGATTTCCGGCCTGTTGGCCTATCTGCGCGGCTTTGTCCGCGAGTTGAAATCGATCTTCGGCTGGGTCGGCGCGATTTTTGCCGCCGCCTACGGCTACAAGTATGCCGTACCGTTCGTGATGAAAGTCGTGCCCGACGAAAACCTGGCGACCATCGGCGCCGGTGTCGCGATTTTCATCCTGAGCTTGATCGTACTCAACATCGTAACCAGTATTATAGCGGGCGGGCTTGAGGAAATCGGCGCGGGCGCTATCGACAAGTCGCTCGGCTTTGCCTTCGGCCTCGCCCGGGGCGCGTTGATCATCTGCATCGTCTATCTTGGTATGGCCAAACTGATGGACAACGAATTGCCCGAACCGGTTGCCGAGGCACGATCGCTTCCGGCGGTAAAGTTCGTTTCGATTGCGCTTTTGAATGCGCTGCCGGAAACCCTGCGTGAAAACCTGGGCACGCGGGTAGATGATGCGAAGACCACCGCAGACAAGGCGCGTGAAGTGCAGGAGACCTATGAAAAACTGACCAAGCCTGCCCCGGAAGGCGATGACGGCGCGGAATCAGGCTACGACAGTCAGGAACGACAGCAGTTGGACGAGTTGATCAAGGAAACCCAGTAGGTGCTGTCGGGCAACCGACGGGAAAGGTAACGCGTGATGCTGACGACCAACCCATTCCAGTCTGAAGACGACGACCATTTTCGCGAGGAATGCGCCGTTTTCGGGATTTATGGATCATCGGACGCCGCAAAACACGGCGCGCTGTGCCTGCACGCCATGCAGCATCGCGGACAGGAAGGCACAGGCCTCGTTACCTACGACGACACGAACGACCAGTTTCATGCCCATCGCGATCACGGCCATGTCGGTGAAGTTTTCGGCGATCCGAATGTAATGGCGCAGCTGACCGGAAACTCGGCCATCGGCCATAATCGCTACTCAACGACCGGCGACACCGTTAAACGCAATGTGCAGCCGTTATTCGCCGATTTCGAGTTCGGCGGTCTGGCCATCGCCCATAACGGGAACCTGACGAACGCCGTTATCCTGCGCAACGAGCTGGTACGCAACGGCGCGATCTTCCAGTCCACCACGGATACCGAAGTGATCGTGCATCTGATGGCGAACAACAGGGGTTCTGTCGTCAACCGGCTTGTAGCGACTCTGGGCCGGATCGAAGGCGCCTATTCGCTGGTCTGCCTGACCCGCAAGAAGCTGATCGGCGTACGCGACCCGAAAGGCGTGCGGCCGCTGGTGCTGGGCCGCCTCGGCGATGCCTATATTTTCGCGTCGGAAACCGTGGCGCTGGATATTATCGGGGCGGACAAGGTTCGCGATGTCGAACCGGGCGAAGTAATCGTGATCGACGAAAGCGGCCTGCAATCGCACTTCCCTTTCCCCAAGCAGAAGTCCCGTTTCTGCGTGTTCGAATATATCTACTTCTCGCGTCCCGACAGCATTCTCGAAGGACGATCGGTCTATGAAGCGCGCCGCCGCATCGGCGCGGAACTGGCCCGCGAAGCGCCGCTTGAAGCGGATGTCGTTGTACCGGTACCGGATTCCGGTGTGCCAAGCGCAGTCGGATATGCCGCTGAATCCGGCATCAATTTCGAAGTCGGTATTGTCCGCAGCCACTATATGGGCCGCACCTTCATCGAACCCAGCGATGAAATCCGCCATCTGGGCGTAAAACTGAAACACAACGCCAATCGAGCAGCCCTGGAAGGCAAGCGTGTCATTCTGGTTGACGATTCCATCGTTCGCGGCACGACATCGAAAAAGATCGTGGAAATGGTGCGCAGCGCCGGCGCGACGGAAGTTCACTTGCGCATCACCAGCCCGCCGACCACGCATTCCTGTTTCTATGGCGTCGATACCCCGGAACGCGACCAGCTGATGGCGGCAAAGTATTCGCTTGAAGAAATGCGCCGGCACATCGGCTGCGACAGCCTGGTCTTCATATCGATGGATGGCCTGTACCGGGCGATGGGCTTCGAGGGCCGGGATGAAGAAAACCCGTATTATTGCGACGCCTGCTTTTCCGGCGAATACCCGATCCGTATCGCCGACCGGGAAAGCCCGCCGGTTGCCCGCCAGCTTTCCCTTCTGAAAGACGCCAGTTGACCGATCAAGCCCCCCTGAAAGACCGCGTCGCACTGGTAACCGGCGCAAGCCGCGGCATTGGCTATGCGGCAGCGCGGGCGCTTGCCGCCGCCGGCGCGCATGTAATCGCCATCGCCCGGACCAAGGGTGGCCTTGAAGAACTGGACGACGAGATCACGCGGGACGGTGGCATGGTGACGCTTGTGCCGTTCGATCTGGCGAACATGGACCAGATTGATGCGGTGGTCGGCTCGATCTACCAGCGGTTCGAACGGCTCGATATCCTGGTAGCCAACGCCGCCCAGTTAAGCCCGCTGACGCCAATGGCGCATGCCAATCCGAAGGATTGGGAAAAAATCTTTGCGGTCAATGTTCTCGTCAACCAGCGGCTGATCAGAAGCTGCGATGCGGTGTTGCGAAACAGCGATGCCGGACGGGCGATTTTCACCACCTGCAGCATTGCACGTGAAAAGAAGGCGTTCTGGTCTGCCTACGGGGCTTCCAAATCCGCCCTGGAAACCATGGTCCATACCTATTCGAAGGAAGTGCAGAAAACCTCGCTGAGGGTGAACCTTGTCGATCCCGGTCCGGTTGCAACCAATCTTCGCGCCATGGCCTATCCCGGCGAAGACCCTGCATCGCTGTCGCAGCCGGGCGATGTCGCCAGCCTGTTCGTCAGCGCCGCACTGCCCTCTTTCCAGGGTCACGGACAACTCATCGAATACGAAAAGCCATAAAACGGACCGAGACGTCGGAACCCCGGTCAGTGACCGATCTGACGTCCCATCTCTGGTGCGCTGCCCGGCTCTATCACGCTCAGCTCGCCATTGGCGGCGACGACCACCCGGTTGCGACCGGCGCCTTTGGCAGCATACAGCGCTTCATCGGCGCGGCGAATGAGACTGTCGCCATTATCGCCTTCTTCGGCCGGCGCAACGCCGATGGAAATGGTAACCGTCTGGCTGGTTTTCACCGACGACATTTCGAACGGCGTATCGGCAACCGTCTTTCTGATCCGTTCGCAAACGATCTTCGCGATGTCCATTTCGGTATCCGGCATCACGGTGACGAATTCCTCGCCGCCGATCCGGGCGACCAGATCGACCGCGCGGACATTCAGATTGACCCGCATCGCGAGTTCGACCAGCACCTCGTCACCAGCCCCGTGACCGAACGTATCATTGACCTTCTTGAAGAAGTCGATGTCGAAAACCATCAGCGCCAGCGGCTTGTTGTTGCGGGCATGGCGCTGGATCATGCTGTCCAGATGCGCGGTCAGATAACGCCGGTTGTAAGCGCCTGTCAGCGGATCGGTCAGCGCCAGCACCAGGCTGCGTTCGTAGTTCTCGCGCAGCCTTTCCTGATAGCGCTGGCGTTTGATCTGGGTGCGCGCACGCGCGAGAAATTCGTTCCGGTCGATCGGCTTCAAGAGGTAGTCGTTGACGCCCAGATCCAACCCTTTCGCCACCCGATTGACGTCATGATCCTCGGCAAGCATGAGGATCGGCGTATAGCGGGTCGTTTCGTTCGCCCGCAACTGGCTGACGAAGCGCAGCGGGTCATCGTCCTGCAGGTCCAGATTGACCACCACCAGATCGAAGGTCGTGTCATCGGCAAGGACATGGCGCGCGGCGTCGATGGAGCCGGCGTGATTGATTTTTGCCGATTCCGTTTCCAGCGCTTCGCGCACCCGTTTCAGATCGTTCTCGTTGTCCTCAACCAGCAGCACATGGGCGCCGCTTGTATCGGCCTCGGTAAGAACGTTACCTTTTTCCAGCACGCCGAACCGGTCAGATGTCTGTTCACGCAGCCGCCACTCGTCGGTCAGAATCTTCAGGCGGACCAGAGAACGGACACGGGCGAACAGCGCCGTATCGTTCAGCGGTTTGGTCAGGAAATCGTCAGCGCCGGATTCAAGACCACGCACCCTGTCTGCCGGGTCCGACAGGGCCGTTACCATGACGACAGGTATATGGGTGGTTTCCGGATCGGCCTTGATGGCCTCGCAGACCTCGAACCCGTCCATGCCGGGCATCATGACATCCAGCAACACCAGATCCGGCGAATGCTCCTGAATTGCTTCAAGGGCCGACGGGCCATCCATTGCGGTAACGACGTCGAAATACTCGCTCTGAAGTTTGGCTTCCAGAAGCTTCACATTCGGAAAGAGATCGTCGACAACCAGAATACGCGCTGTCATGAAAGGCCCAAATCTGCCGCTATCGTATCGTGGCGAAAATGCTGCAGGGTAGGAACTGCATCAATTAAGAAATTTTTCGACCGTCGCAAGAAAACTGCTGACGGATATAGGCTTTGCTATATAGGCCTCGCAACCACCTTCGCGTATTTTCTCTTCATCGCCCTTCATGGCAAACGCTGTTACGGCGATAATCGGTATCTGTTTCAGATCGTCGTCTTCCTTGATCCATTTGGTGACCTCAAGGCCCGAGACCTCCGGCAACTGGATATCCATCAGAATCAGGTCCGGGCGTTCCGACCGGGCCATTTTCAGGGCTTCCATACCGTCGCGGGTCTCGATGATGTCGTACCCTCGGGACTCCAGCAGATCGTGAAACAATTTCATGTTCAACTCATTGTCTTCAACGATCATTACTTTGTGCGTCATTCATTCACATCCCATGGGTTAATTGAACCATACGCCGCGATCCGGGCTGATTGTGCCCTGTAAGTACTGGCAAATAAAGCCCGGACAGCCCCATACTATACCCTGTTAAACGTTATTAAAGTGTTAGCGGATGCAAATTGGTCTGGATATTGGTGGAACAAAAATCGAAGCCATTCTGCTGACAGCCGATGGCAGCGAAGCTGCGCGGCAAAGACAGCCCGCTAAAAAAGGCGATTACGCAGGAACTATCAAGGTAATTCAGTCGCTTATAAAAGAAATGGAATCAACGGCGCAAACCGCATGCAGCGTCGGCGCCGGTATGCCCGGCGCATTTTCACGTGAAACAGGGCTGGTTAAAAATGCAAATTCGACCTGGCTGATCGGCAAACCCTTCAAATCGGATCTGGAAACAGTGTTGGACCGCCCGGTCGCCATCACAAACGACGCCAATTGTTTCGCCTTATCCGAGGCGACCGATGGCGCGGCGGCAGGCGCAGACATCGTTTTCGGGGTGATTCTCGGTACCGGGGTCGGTGGCGGCCTTGTGATCAACGGAAAGGTTATCGAAGGTCCGAATGCCATCGCCGGCGAATGGGGCCACAACCCCCTGCCCTGGCCCAATGATGCTGAAAGACCCGGAAACCTGTGTTACTGCGGAAAACCCGGCTGTATCGAAACGTTTCTGTCCGGCCCGGGTCTGTCGAAACATCTGGAATCCGTGACCGGCGAGCGGCTCGATGCATCGGAAATCGCCCGCCGCGCCGCTGATGGAGATCCCGATTGCGAAATTCAGATGCGACACTACGAAGACCGGCTGGCGCGCGGCCTTGCCCACGTCATCAATATCGTCGATCCGGACGTCATCGTGCTGGGCGGCGGGTTGTCGAATGTCGAACGTCTGTACCCCAATGTCACCGCCCTGCTGCCCGGTTATGTGTTTTCCGACAGTGTCAGAACCCGGATCGTACCGCCGAAATACGGTGATTCGAGCGGCGTCAGGGGCGCAGCCTGGCTGGGCGCGGCAGCATTAGGATGAAGCACACTTCAGGTCAGTTTCTGTGCCGGGATTGCCTGTTTGCGAGAACCGATATAGCCCCGGGCCCGGCAGCCTGCCCGTCCTGCGGGTCGACACGCGTGAAGGTGCATCCGGAGCTGCACACGCTGTCGATTGCGCATATCGACTGCGATGCCTTCTATGCCTCGGTTGAAAAGCGCGATAATCCGTCACTGCGCGACCGCCCGGTGATCGTTGGCGGCGGCCGGCGCGGCGTCGTTTCCGCCGCCTGCTATGTATCGCGCCTGTACGGCGTCCGTTCAGCGATGCCGATGTTCAAGGCGTTGCAGGCCTGCCCGGATGCAGTGGTGATCCGCCCGAACATGAAAAAATACAGCGACGTCGGCCGGGAAATCAAAGCGATGATGCTGGATGTCACCCCGGCGGTAGAACCGCTGTCGATTGACGAGGCGTTTCTGGATATGACCGGCACCGAACGGCTGCACGGAAGCAGCCCGGCGACGACACTGGCCCGGCTGGTGCGTCGCATCGAGTCAGAAATCGGGGTCACGGCCTCCATCGGTCTCAGCTTCAACAAGTTTCTGGCGAAAATCGCCAGCGATCTCGACAAGCCGCGCGGACTGGCCGCCATCGGTCAGGCGGAAGCGATGGATTTTCTGGCCGACAAACCCGTCGGCATGATCTGGGGTGTCGGCAAGGCGTTGCGCAAAAAGCTGCTGCAGGACGGCATCGAAACCATCGGACAGATCAGAAACGAGGACCACGACCGGCTGGTCGCGAAATACGGCGCGATGGGGCAGCGCCTTTACAATTTCTCGCGCGGCCTGGATGTGAGGCGGGTCGACCCTGTCGACGCCACCAAGAGCATTTCGTCGGAAACCACGTTTGATACCGATATTTCCGACAAGGCGGCGCTAATGAAAAAACTTTGGCCGCTCTGTGAAACAGTCGCGCGCCGTCTGAAGGCGCAGAATTACGCCGCACGCACCGTGGTCTTGAAATTAAAGACAAAAGACTTCAAAACGCTTTCCCGAAACCGAACGCTGGCAAGTCCGACACAACTGGCGGAAACGCTGTACCGGACCGGCGTGACGGTTCTGGAAAAGGAAACAGACGGTCGAAAGTTCAGATTGCTTGGAATCGGCGGGGCCGACCTTGTCGATCCGGACGATGCGGACCGGCCGGATCTGGCCGATCCGGATGCGGCCAAACGGGCAAGTGTCGAACGGGCAATCGACACGGTCCGCGCGAAACTGGGAGACAAGGCGGTTATGAAAGGCCGTGGTCTTTAACGAAACACACAAACCGCCGCGAATGCCGGCGCAGAAACTGGGGAGAAGACGATGGCGACAAAACCGAAACTGATGCTGGCGAGAAAGTTTCCCGACGATGTGGAAGCACGCATGGAGCAGAGCTATGACGTGGTCTGGAACAAGGAAGATGTTGTTCTGAGCGCTGATGATATCGTCAGCCGCGCTGAAGGCTGCGACGCCATCATGGTCAGCCCGACCGACAAGATCGACGCCGATGTCATCAGCCGGCTGCCGGACAGCGTGAAGATGATCGCAACCTTCTCCGTCGGTTTCGACCATGTCGACGTAAAGGCGGCGACAGCGAAAGGCCTCGTGGTTTCCAACACGCCCGACGTGCTGACCGATGCCACCGCAGACATCGCCATGCTGTGCATGCTGGGTGCGGCCCGGCTTTCCTACGCATCGGAATGCCTGCTGCGGGAACGCCGCTGGAAGCGCTGGACGCCGACCGAACTGCTGGGCGTGCAGGTTACCGGCAAGCGCCTCGGCATCTACGGCATGGGTCGCATCGGCCGTGCCGTCGCGCAACGCGCCCGCGGCTTCAACATGGATATCCTGTATCATGACATGGTCGAGTTGCCGAAGGATCTGGTTGGTGACGCCACGTTCTACGCAAATGTCGAGGACATGCTGCCGCATTGCGATTTCCTGACATTGCATTGCCCGCTGACGCCGGAAACCCACCATTTCCTGAACGAAAAGCGCATCAATACGATGCCGCAGAACGCGGTGATCATTAACACCGCGCGCGGCCCGGTGATCGACGACGAGGCGCTGATCGCCGCGCTGAAATCCGGCCGGCTGGCCGGCGCCGGACTGGATGTGTTTGAAGGCGAACCGAAAATCAATCCCGGCTATTTCGATCTGCCGAACGCGTTCATCCTGCCGCATATCGGCTCGGCGACCGTGGAAACCCGAAACGCAATGGGCTTCCTGTGCGTTGACAATCTGGATGCCTTCTTCGCCGGCAAGGAAATGCCGACGCAAGTGAAACTGTAAGGGTAAGGGAGACACGGGCATGGCGGAAAAGGCGCTGATCGTCGGGGCAGGCAGCGGGTTGAGCGCCTGCCTCGCCCGGCTGTTTCACAAGGAAGGCATGGACGTTGCCGTCGCCGCCCGCCGGGTCGACAACATCCAGTCCCTGGCTGACGAGATTGGCGGCAAGGCGTATCGTTGCGACGTCGCCGAGGCAGACGATGTGGCCGCGCTGTTCGCCGCGGTCGATGCCGATATCGGCGCGCCCGACATCGTTGTCTTCAACCCGTCGAAACGCAGCCGCGGACCGCTGGTCGACCTCGACCCGGAAGAGGTTCGCCAGGCGCTGCTGGTCACCTGCTATGGCGGCTTTCTGGTCGCCCAGCAGGCAGCCGAGCGGATGTTGAAACGCGGCAGCGGGTCGATCCTGCTGACCGGCGCGTCCGCCGGGGTGAAGGGCTATCCGAAATCCGCCCCGTTCGCGATGGGCAAGTTCGGCCTGCGCGGCCTCGCCCAGAGCATGGCGCGGGAACTGCACCCGCAGAATGTTCATATCGGCCATTTCGTGATCGACGGCAGCATCGCCCCGCCCGGCGAAAGCGGCGACAACGACAACCGCCTGAGCCCGGAATCGATTGCCGAAACCTACCTGCAGTTCCACCGGCAGCACCGCAGCGCCTGGGCGTGGGAAATCGAACTGCGCCCGTGGGTGGAGACGTTCTGACGATTACGCGCATAATGATATACATTTTCATGCGCATGGTTTATGCTCATATCTTATGAACCATACCCGCACAAAACCGCGCAAACGCGCCGCGAACCTGTCGATTGACGCAGATCTTCTGGATGAGGCGAAAAGCCTGGGCATATCTATTTCCAGCGTTGCTGAAGACGGACTCCGCAAGGCGGTATCCGCTGAAAAAGGCCGTCGCTGGAAGGAAGAGAATGCCGAAGCAATCCAAAGCATGAATGAATGGGTTGAGAAAAACGGAATACCGTTAGCACAATTTCGACAATTCTGATGGCGCAGTATGATGTTTACAGCAATCCTTTCGGCGACGGATATTTGCTCAATATTCAAACCGATTTGCTGGATCATCTTAATACACGGGTAGTCATTCCTCTCCTGCCGGCTGAAATTGCGCATAAAGAGGCAGGAGCATTAAGTCCAAATTTTGAGATCGATCGACATTCCTGTGTTCTAGCGACACAACTGATTGCGACGATTCCAACATCCTGTTTGAACAAGCCTGTTTGCAACATCGAAAACAGATTCGCCGACATCACCGGCGCGCTGGACTTTCTGTTCCAGGGGTTCTGACCCGGAATCCGATTCCCACTTTCCGCCCTTTAATCGGCAAAGTCTGCCTGTGCCATTTCACGCCATGGTTAACCCTCGGCCCGATTCAGGAAACCGGAACAGACGCCTATATGGTTAACAGAAGATTGGCACGGGCGTTGCGACATTCCTGTCGAGACACGGCTTGGAGAGGCCGTGATATGAGAGACGGGAGAAAAACAATGTCTGATGTATCGCATTCGAGTACCCGGCCAGAACGGCAACACGGACCTTTCAAGCGACCGCGCCTTTCCGATCAACTGGCGACGATCGCTAACGAACTGATCGAAGCAATCGGCAAGGCATCGCCGGAAGAAACGGTTGCAAGGCCTTCAAATTCCTATCGAAACCTTTTGAAGAAGGCGATGGCGCTGGCCGTCAATGCCCGCCGTGAACTGGACAGACGAGAAACTGAAATCGCGAAACTGAAACGGCTGTCGATAACCGACGAGGTAACAAGGCTGCTGAATCGCCGTGGTTTCGACCACGCCATCGACCGCGCTATCGGCCGGGCCCGGCGGTTTGATGAAACCGGTCTGGTCATGCTGATCGACCTCGACGGGTTCAAGCAGATCAACGACACGTTCGGCCATCAGGCCGGCGATCTTGTCCTCGCCTCCGTCGCCACCCTGTTGCGGGTCAATACCCGCGACATCGATGATGTGGCGCGGATCGGCGGTGATGAATTCTCGATTATCCTGTCCGGCGTGGACGAACTTCTGGGGCAGCAGAAAGCCACCCAGATCGAAACCATGCTGAACAACCTTTCGGTGCCCTGGAATGGCTACGGCATTCAGGTAAGGGCCAGCGTGGGCATTGCCCATTATGACCAGACCGACAGTCCGCAGGATATCGTACGGCGGGCGGACGAGCGGATGTATTCGCAGAAGCGAAGCCGTCCGTCCCGCCTTACCCTTATCGCGGGCACGGATGTGGCGCCGCAGAAAGCGGACGTTGCCTGCCTGCCGATTTATTGAATATTTCGTGATCTGACGGTGCCGAAACGCCGGTTGCCGAAAGAAGACTGCCCCTTTTCCGGCTTACTCCTTCAGCCTCCCAGCCGGACCCGACGATGGCGCCCCCACCGCCATCGCCTGTACCAAAAACGCCCTGCCCCGATGGCGTGACCGGTACACAGCGACGCCGCTTCCCCCAAAGCGGCGTCGCGCTTTTCTGTCTGCTGATTACTTCTGGCGATGGGCCTGCAGGCCGACCTCGTCGAGCGCGGCCTGGTCCTTTTTATCCAGGTCGAGCCGTTCGGTTTCGTCCCGCCGCTCCTTTGTGATCTCGTATTTTTTCTGTTCTTCAAACGCTTCGGCAAGCTGTTCGCGCGCCTGGTCGACATAGGGTTGCAATGCCTTGAGCTGCTTTTCCATGCCCGTCCGCTCGTCCCGTGCCTTGGCGGCAAACTGGCCGAAGACCGGGCCGAGATCCGGCGATTCCGACGCAACCTTGCGCTCGTGTTCCACACTGGCTTCAAGCGCATTGATGCGGTTTTGTACCGCGTCGACCTGCGCCATGACTTCCGCCAGCACCCGGCGCTTGTCATCGACATTGAACTTGGCCAGACGCACCAGTGTCTGAAGCGTTTTCATCGCCTACAATCCGGTATTCGGTTCCGGCGTCGGTGACTCTTCGTCTGCCTCGCCATAATCCATCTCAAGAATTTCCGCGAGCCGCTCGTAGCCGGCTTCAAGATCGGCCTGCTCATTCTTGCCCTGGCCAATGAATTCATCCAGTTGCGGGTAATAATGGATGGCCTGATCGACCACCGGGTCCGACCCCTTGCGATAAGCGCCAAGGCGGATGAGTTCGGCCATGTCGTCGTAAGCAGACAATAGCTGGCGCGCCTGATTGACCAGATTGTTCTGATCATCGTTATTGCAGGCCGGCATCGAGCGTGACACCGAGCGCAGGATATTCACTGCCGGATACCGATTGCGATGGGCAATGGTGCGGTCGAGCACGATATGGCCGTCCAGAATGCCGCGCACCGCATCGGCAATCGGTTCATTGTGGTCGTCGCCTTCAACCAGCACGGTGAACAGACCTGTGATGCTGCCCTTGTCAGTACCAGGACCAGCGCGTTCAAGCAGGCGCGGCAATTCGGCAAAAACTGTTGGTGTGTAGCCTTTGCTGGCCGGCGGCTCACCGGCGCTGAGGCCGATTTCCCGTTGCGCCATTGCGAACCGTGTCACGCTGTCCATCAGACACAGCACATCCTTGCCCTGATCACGAAAGTATTCGGCGACCGCCATCGTCAAATACGCCGCCTCTCGCCGCATCAGCGCCGACTCGTCGGACGTCGCGACAACCACAACGCTGCGCTCAAGCCCTTCCGGCCCTAGCTCGTCCTGGATGAATTCCTGCACCTCGCGCCCGCGTTCGCCAACCAGACCGATCACGATCACCTCGGCGCTGGAGAACCGCGCCATCATCGACATCAAAATCGACTTGCCGACGCCGGACCCTGCGAAGATACCCATCCGCTGACCACGGCAGCAGGTGGTGAAGGTATTCAGGCAGCGGACACCGAGATCGATCTTGCCACCCAGGCGGTTGCGCGCATGGGCCGGCGGTGGCTGGTTGCGCACCGGATAGGGCCTTTCCCCCCTTGGCAGTGGCACGCCATTGTCGAGCGGTTCACCAAATGCGTTGATCACCCGGCCCAGCCATCCGTCATGCGGCCGGACCACGGGTTCTGAATCCATCAGTTCGGCATCGCATCCCTGCCCGACGCCGATAAGCTGTCCATAGGGCATCGCCAGCGCCAGGCCGTCGCGAAACCCGACGACTTCGCAGCGCACCCGTTTGTTACCGCGCGCCACCAGATTGCAGCGGTCGCCGATCGACAGATGGCTGGAAACCCCGCCGATTTCCACCAGCATGCCCTGAATGGCCGCAACACGGCCGACAATTCTGGTCGCCGGCATCCGGTTGAGGTCCGCATTCAGGCCTTCAAGAGCGTTCGACAACCCCATCGTGTTTCCTGTCACTTACTGAAACTGCAAGAATACCTATCGCGACTCGCGTCAGGGTGCGAGTAATACCGCCAAAAAGCGACAATAAACCGCGTTAAAAGCCAATATTATCAATTTGCACCATCTTCTGTTACCTTGTAACCGGATATTTGCCGTGGGGCAGCGGCAATCGTTAAGTTGTTCAGGTTTTCCAGCAAGTGATGGGTACGGAAAACCTTTGTTTGGGGCCAGGTAAAATGCGAATTCTTCTCGTGGAAGACGATCCTTCGACGTCCAAAAGCGTCGAACTGTCTTTGAAGAATGAAGGCTACGTGGTCGATGCCGTAGACCTTGGCGGCGACGGGCTTGAGATCGCCAAGATCTACGAATATGACCTGATCATTCTGGACATCATGCTGCCGGACATGACCGGCTACGATGTGCTGCGCCAAATCCGCAACGCCCGGCTGGAAACGCCGGTGCTGATCCTGTCCGGCCTGTCGGATCTGGACAACAAGCTGAAAGGCCTGGATACCGGCGCCGACGACTATCTGACAAAACCGTTCGACCAGCGCGAACTGCTGGCCCGGGTTCAGGCCATCGTGCGGCGGTCGCACGGACATTCGACATCGGAAATCACCTGCGGCCCTCTGGTCATTCACCTCGACCAAAAAACCGCCGAGGTCGGCGGCGAGGCCGTACCGCTGACCGGCAAGGAATACGGCATTCTTGAACTGCTCGCCCTGCGCAAGGGGGCAACCCTGACCAAGGAAATGTTCCTCAACCACCTGTATGGCGGTATGGACGAGCCGGAAGCCAAGATTGTCGATGTCTTCGTATGCAAGCTGCGCAAGAAGCTGTCGAAGGCCTCATCCGGCATCAATTTCATCGAAACGGTCTGGGGACGCGGCTATGTTCTGCGCGACCTGAACGAGAAGCCGGAAAACCTGGAAAACCAGAAAAAGCTGAAACGCGCGTGACGGCAATCAGACGCGGGCGAGCGCTGGTGTCCGACCGGCAAGCTGATACATGCCCCGCTGTCCCGGCACCGGCGCAAAGCGGTCAGTGACGCCGAGCACGGTTTCAACCCCGCCCAGAAACAGGATGCCGTCGTCGGCCAGTTGATCGGCGATTCCGTTCAATACCCGGGCCTTTGTTTCCTGATCGAAATAGATCAGCACGTTGCGGCAGAATACGACATCAAACCGGCCAAGCGGCTCTGCCGATTCCAGAAGATTGTGCTGGGTGAAGGTGACCATTGATCGGATTGCCGGATCAAGCTGCCACTTTTCGTCGATCTGCTGGAAGTACCGGATCAGCGTTCTGATCGGCAGGCCGCGCTGAACTTCGAATTGCGTATACAGACCGGCGCGTGCCTTGCTCAGCATTTCGGATGAAATGTCGGTTCCTGTAATGTCGACGGTCCAGCCTGCTATCGCTTCACCCGCCCCCCGGATTGTCAGGCACAGTGAATACGGTTCCTGACCGCTGGAACACGCCGCGCTCCAGATCCGGATTCTGCCCGATGTCGACCGCGCCTCCATCAGCCCCGGCAATACCACCTTGCTGAATTGCTCGAACGGACGACGGTCGCGAAAGAACATCGTCTCGTTCGTTGTCATCGCTTCGGTAATCTGTTCGAGCAGTTCCTCGGATGCTCTGTTGCGGACTTCGCCCAAAAGATCATCCAGCCCGGCGAAGCCGTGCTTGCGGGCAATCGGCGTGAGCCGGGTTTCAAGCAGATAGGCCTTGTCCTTGGAAAGCACGAGGCCGGAACGCTGCCTCAGCAGCCCTGACAGCAGTTCGAAATCTTCAGATCTCATCCTACAGCCTCCCGGCGGCAAGACCGGTCAGCCGGCGCCATGCTTGTGGCGGCAGCAACCATCAGATCAGCCCGACCATCGAGAACTTGCTGTGGATGATGTCACTGTCGAACGGCTTCATGATGTATTCGTCCGCCCCGGCGGCGATTGCCTGTTTGATATGCTCAACCGTGTTTTCGGTGGTACAGAGGATGACAGCGGTATCGCGCCCGCCCGGCAAACGCCGCAATTCTGTCAGAAATTCGATCCCGTCCATGACCGGCATTTGCCAGTCAACCAGCACGCCATCGGGAATTGCGCGCTTGCACATGTCCAAAGCCTGCGCGCCGTCTTCCGCCTCACTCACCGAAAATCCGAGTTCTTCGAGAATTTTCCGGGCGACCATCCGGATGACCCGGGAATCATCGACAATCAGACAGGTTTTCATGCCAATGCTCCGTCCGGATAAGGGCGCGCCAGTACAGGTCTGTTCCCCGGATGCGTCCATCGTGTATCGCGTGGTTCAAACAATACCTTACGTTACCTTAAACGAAAGTAGATGAGAAAGCGCAAATCCTGACGCTTCCCACCCCGGTCATAGGTGCTCCGCCAGAGCCTGAAGCAGGCCATCCCGGTTGTACTTTTCAACATAGTCTGTGAAACCGGCGCGATGACCGCGCTGCATCGCATCCGGCGCAGCACGCGACGAGACGGCGACAACCGGCAGATCGGACCATCTTTCGTCGCTGCGCAATGTTTCCACAAACGCGAAGCCGCTCATGTCCGGCAGGTCCGTATCGCATAGAATGGCCGCTATATCCGGCCGGCTTTCGCAAAGCTCAAGCGCCTGCTCACCGGTTGCTGCGGTCAGCACCGCATAGCCCGACGCCAACAGCAACGGTGACAACAGGTTGCGGATATAGGCGCTGTTGTCGACCAGCAGCACCTGTTTTGCATCTGCCTGAACCGGCAGAGCCGCCTCGCGGACAGGCGCCAGTGGCTTACCCTGCTGTTTCTTTCCGGCGCAATAGTACGCAGCGTCGATGATTTCAGTCAGCTTGTCGGACAGAACCGCGCTTCCCAGCAAGCCCGGTCCAGCGGTAAACGGCTGAAGGGCGACCCGTGTATCAACGATATCGAACACCTCATCGACCACCAGCCCGACCGGCCGATCCGGCGTGCCGATAACAAGAACCGGCTTTCTTCCGCTTTGCGGCAGGTCGATATCTTTGCCGATCGTCACCAGTGACAACGACTGGCCGCCATAGGGAACCGTGACGCCGGTATCGTCTATTTCCACATCGTCGAAATCGACTTCTTCAAGGCGAACAATCTGTGTCAGCGGTGCGGCCATCGGCCTGTCTCCACCGACCCGAAACAGCAGGTAGGCTTCGGGATGGTTACCGATTGCCGGCGGATCGTTTCGCGAGGACAGGGCAAGCGGCGCGAAAGCGCCCGGCTGCAGCACCATCACGACCGAGCCATCGTCCAGAACCGCGCTGCCGGCATAATAGGGAATACTGCGGATTACCGAGGCCACGGGTTGAACGAGGATGGTTTCGGTATTCAGCACTGCATCGACAACAAGCCCGTATCGGGCATCGCCCTGTTTCAGGACGACAACAAAGTCGTCTGAAGCCCCGGTTGTATCGTCTTCTTTTTCTGCATCCAGGCCGAACAACGAGGCAAGATTGATCAGGGGCAGAATCCGGTCGCCCCGCCGCAGCACGGCCGCCGTCCGCAGATGTTCAACCGTATTATCGGAAGCCTCGCCAACCGACACGATCTCGGCAATTCCGGTCTGGGGAATGGCGAAACGCTGGCCCCGGCATTGCACAACAAGCGCGACGGCAAGCGGTTTCGACTGCGCCTGAAGCACCCCCTGACGCAGACCGGTCGTGACCTCCGACAGCCGCCGCAGGGATGCCTGCATCGCCCCGTCTTCCCGATGACGCAGAATATCCATCAACTGGTTACGGGTTGCGCCCAGTTCGGAAACCATCCGCATAAGGTTTTCAAGCACTTTCCGCTTCACCCGCACCGTGTCAGGATCGCCAGCGGGGTCGGTTTGCGCCTGCTCCGGCGTTTGTTTCGGCGTCGGTTCAGGCGGCGGTGCCGCCTTTGTCGACGGCGGCGCACCGGTCTGCACGCCGGGGCTGACACGGCCGGTTTCGGCGAGGCTTGCCAGCCCTTCCACCAGCCGGTCTCTATCTTTGTTGCGGCCGGGTTCTTCGCCCGTTTCGCGCAGATGTGCGAGGCTATCCCCGATACGGTCAAACGCGGTCTGAATCAGCCCGTGCACGTCGCCGGTCATGGCAATGTCGCCGGTGCGCAAGCCATCGACCACAGCGTCGGCAGCCCGGGCGAGCGATTCCAGGTCAGGCAGGTTCAGAAAACTGCTTGTGCCGCCGATCATCCGAAGCAGCGCGTGAATCTCATCCAGCAGATCAGAATCGCCGGGATCGCGCTCAAGCGCCGCCAGATCGCTATCGAGCCGCGCCATCCTTTCGGATGTTTCGGTCAGAAATTCGTCGAGAAGATCGTCCATGCAGAAGCCCGTCGGTCGCTTGCCGTTTACAACAACAGGCAAAGCTTACGGGAAAGAGGCAGGAAAAGGCCAGCATAACAGACGTCATTCACCGGGCAGAACGACCCTGATAATTACTGAGTCCTGCGCCGTTTCAACGGTGATCCGGCCGCCTGATTCCGCCACCAGAAACCGCAGATAGGCGGCGTGCACCTTGTTTGCCGATACATCATCGTCATCCTGTGCGCCGGCTGCGATCTGCTCGGCGATTTCGTCGCGAAGCTTTGCCTGTGCGCCGCGTGCGGATACGGAAATTTCCGACGGGCCGGCGGTGATCGACAGTCTTCCGCCCCGCAATAGCGACGCCGCCGCGATTTCCACGGCCAGCAGCAGGCACTTTCCGGCCCCCTGTTTCTGCAAAACCGCTTCGCTGCCATCAACCGACCAGAGGCTTGAAACAGGCGATTTTTCAAGATAGCCGTCAACGGTGGCCTTCAGCATATCGAGGCCGATCGGCGTTCGGCCGGCATGGCCGTAGGCAAGGCGATAGAATTGCAGTTTCCGGGCCGCCCGGCTGGAACTGTCGGACAGCAGCGCCAGTGTTTCAGGGTCTGCGCCACCGGATTCGCCGAGCATCTCGATGCCGTTGGAAAATCCGCCAACCGGGCCAACCAGCTCGTGAACAAGGCGCGACGCCAGAAGTTCAGCAAATTCAGTCACTTTGGGCATCGGTGTTCCCGGAGGATTACTAGGTAGTTCCATCAAGCATACTCCCGAGGTTTTTCCCACCGTCAAATCCAGTATGCGCGCGAAGGCGTTAACATATCCTTTCCGGATCGCATTTAACGGCGATTTTCTTGCACCGGCCAATGGGATACGCTGGTAATGCAAAAAGGAGGCCCGATTTTGACCAATCCGTCCCTGCATGGCCTTGCTCCGGGCATCTATGTCAGAAACGCCGCCGCGCCTGACTGGGGCGACGGGCAGGTTCAGTCTGCAATCGGCACCAAGGTAACAGTGAATTTCGAGAATTGCGGCAAGGTGGTGGTCGATGCCTCGGTCGTTTCCCTGCAGATTATCGATCCGTCCGGCGATTGACGCCGCCGCTCGCGAATGGCATTGCCCGGTCGTAACCGGATCAGTGAATGACGCGGACCGTACAGTGCCGAAGCTGTAAGACGGTCAGGATGCGGCGCAAATGAGACAAAGTGATTGAGAGTCCGATGGCTGAAGACGATGGGCAGGTGAAGAAATTCCGCAATCCCGGATTCGGGCGGCGCAAGACGGTGCCGTTCTCGAAGGGGCGGCAAATGGACCCGAAAGCCGTCGAAGAGGTCAAGGCGTTGCTGGGCGACAGGCCGCGCGACCGCGACCTGCTGATCGAACACCTGCATCTGATTCAGGACGAGTACGGCCACCTTTCCGCTGACCATATGAACGCCCTTGCGATTGAAATGCGGATCGCGATGGCGGAAGTTTACGAAGTCGCCTCGTTCTACGCGCATTTCGATCTCGTGCTGGAAGGCGATGCGGCTCCGCCGCCGCTGACCATCCGGGTCTGCGATTCCCTGTCCTGCGAACTGGCCGGCGCGCAAGCGCTGCTGAAAGACCTGCCCGACGCCGTCGGCAAGAATGTCCGCGTCATCCGCGCGCCCTGCATGGGCCGCTGCCATGTCGCCCCGGTCGCCGAAGTCGGCCACTATCACGCCACCAACGCCACGGTGGACAGCATCGCCGAAGCGGTATCGACCGGCCACACCCATGCCGAAATTCCCGATTACCTGGGTTTCGAGGATTATGTCGCAGGCGGCGGTTACGCCCTTTTAAAAGACTGCCTGTCCGGCAAGCGGACCTTCGAGGAGATGGCCGACACGATTGAGGCGTCCGGCCTGCGCGGCCTTGGCGGCGCGGGGTTCCCGACCGGCAAGAAATGGAAGATTGTCCGTGGCACGCCCGGCCCGCGCCTGATGACCATCAACGGCGACGAAGGCGAACCCGGCACGATCAAGGACCATCACTATCTGACCCGCGACCCGCACCGCTTCATCGAAGGCGCGCTGATCGGCGCATGGGCGGTGGAGGCGGAAGCCGTCTACGTCTACATGCGCGACGAATACCCGGATGTGCTGCATATTCTGCAAAAGGAAATGGACCGGGTAACCAGGGAAGGCCTCGCCGATCATACGAAGCTGATCCTGCGGCGCGGCGCCGGCGCGTATATCTGCGGCGAGGAATCCGCGATGATCGAAAGCATCGAAGGCAAGCGCGGCCTGCCCCGCCACCGCCCGCCCTATGTGGCGCAGGTCGGCATTTTCGGCAAACCGACTTTGGTCAACAATGTGGAAACCGTGTTCTGGGTTCGCGAAATCATCGAAAAGGGCGCGGACTGGTTCAAGGGCCATGGCCGCAACGGCCGCACAGGGTTGCGCTCGTTCTCGGTTTCAGGCCGGGTGAAAGACCCGGGCGTGAAACTCGCCCCGGCGGGCATCACGATCCGCGAGCTGATCGACGAATATTGCGGCGGCATGCTCGACGGCCACGCCTTCAAGGCGTATCTGCCGGGCGGCGCGTCGGGCGGCATCCTGCCCGCCAGCATGGGCGACATTCCGATGGATTTCGACACCATCCAGAAAGACGCGAACCACGCCTTTATCGGCTCGGC
Organism: uncultured Flavobacteriaceae bacterium; assembly: GCA_964352715.1. GTDB lineage: Bacteria > Pseudomonadota > Alphaproteobacteria > UBA8366 > Aestuariispiraceae > JAVKBW01. The sequence goes on from CAYGSU010000062.1 coordinate 23,019, forward strand.
CGCCGTGATGGTGCTGTCGGACAAGGACAGCGTGATCGACGCGGCGCTGAACATCATGCGGTTTTTTGAAGACGAAAGCTGCGGCCAGTGCACGCCGTGCCGGGTCGGCACCGAAAAGGCCGTCAAGCTGATGGCGCAGAAGACGTGGGACAGGCCGCTGCTGGAAGAACTGGCGAAGGCGATGATGGATGCCTCCATCTGCGGCCTCGGCCAGGCCGCCCCCAACCCGCTTCTGTGTGTGCTGGAATATTTCCCGGATGATGTGCCGGCCTGATCCAAACGGTCAGACAACCAGCTAGCCCGACTTCGTGACCTGCGCGTCCGGCGCTGCGACGCCGTCCGGCACGCCGTCGACGACCAGAAAACTGCTGTCGGCGGCGCTGTGGCGGATTTTTGCCACTTCCTGGTATTCAGGTGAATTGTAGAAGGTTCTGATGACGTCGCGCGACGGAAATTCCAGCACCACGATGCGCCTGTCGAAGGCCGGGCCTTCCAGCGCCTCGACCTCGCCGCCGCGCACGATGAATTTGCCGCCGTATTTCGCAACCAGCGCCGGCGTCTGCGCCGTGTACTTCCTGTAGGTTTCCGGATCGTCAACACGAACGGTTGCAATAAGATATGCGGTCATCGTTTAGAATCCTCCGAAGTTTATTGGTGGCTGTTTACACCCAGTTTTCCAGCCGCAATCCGCTGACGCGGGAAAACTCGCGTTCATTGTTGGATACGAGAACAAGTCCCTGGCTGCGCGCCGTCGCGGCAATCATCACATCATAGGGGCCGATCGGCATGCCGCGTTTCGCCAGATCGGCGCGAATATCGCCGGCATGATGGGCAATTGCGTCGTCGAACGGCAGAACCGGCAAACGGGCAGCGAAACTGTTCACAACCTTGCGGTTTTCATCGGGCCGCGCGGATTTGAAAACACCGTAATACAGTTCCGACAGGGTGACGGCGGAAATGCACAGGCCCTCCGCCTTCTCATTGAATTTTTGACGCAGGTTTTCCGCTCGGTCCCTGATCGCATAAATGCAGATATCGGTATCGAGCAGATGTTCGAGCATCAGAAACCGGCGCGTTCCTGATCGGCAGGCTGATCGCGGGTTTCCATGAAATCCGGCGAGACCCGGGGACCGTCGAAAAACGCATCCCAAACAGCGTCGCTCGGCGTAATCAGCCGCGCCTTTCCTTCGGCAACGATCTCGACCGAATTTACATCAGGCGGAAAGGCCAGGCCGGCGGGAATGCGCACCGCCTGCGTCCGGTTGTTTTTGAACAGAGTTGTCTTTGCCATCGTCCCGAAACCCCTCTTCACCAATGTATATACTCTATGTATATATGGAACGGCGAAAAATCAATCAGATCAGGCTCCCCCTACGTCCAGTCCAGCACGATCTTGCCGGATTTGCCGGAACACATGGTTTCGAACCCGTCGAT
>CAYGSU010000063.1:0-24439 GCA_964352715.1 uncultured Flavobacteriaceae bacterium
GCCGCCCCGTTTTGGCGTGGCCGCAATCGCCTTGCCCATCATCGCCGTGGCGGCGCTAACGGTCAGGCCGGCGGCGACAGCGCCTTCCATGAATGTGCGGCGGGTGATTTTACCCTGTGTAAGATGTTTTGAAAGTTGCTTTACGTCTACCTGCATAGAAATAGCCTCCAAGTTTTTATGGTGTCCCCCATTTCGGAAGACGATAATAGTGGCGAATGTTGATTCGGCAAACATTTAGATTCCCGACATATAGCCAAGGATTATGACGCTATTGTGGTATTTTGACGTTTTTATCCAGAAAAGAGACGTTAAAGTGAGTCCTGTGCCTGAGCAGATGCAGTGATTCCGGTTGGTTGCGTTTCTGTCCGGCAGGTGAATGATCCGATCGCCTCGGCCCGTCATTTTAACATCAAAACTCGGTCGTCGGGGTTTCAACACGATCACGCTTCTGATTGGATGTTGAGATACTTTTGGGGAAAGGAAAACACAGTCATGGCGAATGCAGAACCGTCCTTCTCGAAGGCAGAGTTTCAGCAGCGCATTGCGAAAACCCGGTCTGCGATGGGCGCGGCCGGTGTCGATCTGATGATCGTCACCGATCCGTCGAATATGGCGTGGCTGACCGGCTATGACGGCTGGTCGTTCTATGTGCATCAGTGTGTTCTGGTGCCCGGAGACGGCGACCCGATCTGGTATGGCCGTTTCATGGACGGCTTCGGGGCGAAGCGCACGGTATTCATGGATGACGACAACATTATCGGTTACCCGGATATCTACGTGCAGTCGACCGAACGGCATCCGATGGACCGGCTTTCGGAAATCATCATCGAGAAGGGGTGGGGCAACCTTTCCATCGGTGTCGAGAAGGATAATTATTATTTCTCCGCAAAATGCATGGAATCACTGACCGCTCATCTGCCGAACGCCCGATTTGTCGATGCGACGGCGCTGGTGAACTGGCAGCGCGCCGTGAAGTCAGACACCGAAATCGCCTATATGCGGAACGCCGCCCGGATCGTCGAAAAGATGCACAACCGGATCTACGAAAAGATCGAGCCGGGGATGAGGAAGTGCGATCTGGTGGCTGAAATTTACGATGCGGGCATCCGAGGCACGGCGGAAGCCGGCGGCGATTATCCCGCCATCGTGCCGATGCTGCCGACCGGGCCAGATGCGTCCGCACCGCACCTGACATGGGATGACAAACCGATGCGGGCCGGCGAGGCGACGTTCTTTGAAATCGCCGGCGTGTATCGTCGGTATCATTGTCCGATGTCGCGCACGATTTTTCTGGGCGATCCGCCCGATACCATGCGCAAGGCGGAAGCGGCCATTATCGAAGGCACGGAGGCTGCACTGGCAGCCGCGAAACCGGGCAACACCTGTGAAATGGTGGAAGAAGCCTGGCGGACGACAATCGCGAAATACGGGCTCGAAAAGGAAAGCCGGTGCGGTTACGCCATCGGTCTGTCCTATCCTCCGGATTGGGGCGAACGCACGATGAGCTTCCGTCGCGGCGACAAGAGCATCCTGAAGCCGGGCATGACGTTCCATCTGATGCCGGCCTTGTGGTTCGAAGATTGGGGGCTGGAAATCACCGAGCCGTTCCTGGTCACAGAAACAGGGTGCGAACCGTTCTGCGACTATCCGCGCAAACTGCTGGCCAAGTAGCAAACCCTTTATCGAGGTTGTATTCGATGAATGAACCGATTCTGCGACCGAGCCCCATTTCAGCGCATGTCGACTATGATCGTGATGGCGTTCAGCATGGCTATCTGTCAATTCCCTACAGCCATGATGAATCCGCCTGGGGATCGATCCGTATGCCGATCTGCGTCATCCGCAACGGCGACGGGCCGACAGCCCTGCTGACGGGCGGCAATCATGGCGATGAATACGAAGGGCCTATTGCGCTGTACAATCTGGCGGCGAGCCTCGATCCGGCGACAGTGACCGGCCGGATCATCATCCTGCCGGCGCTTAACTATCCCGCCTTCAGGGCAGGGCGGCGCACCAGCCCGATCGACAGCGGCAACATGAACCGCAGCTTTCCGGGCCGGCCGGACGGTACGATCACGCAAAAGATCGCCGACTATGTTTCCCGTCACCTGTTGCCGGTTGCCGACCTTGTCGCCGATATTCATTCCGGGGGACGAACGCTGGAAATGACGCCATTCGCGGCGCACCACATTCTGCCCGACAAGGAACACGAAGGCCGGTGCCGCGATGCCGTTACGGCCTTCGGCGCACCGTTCTCCATCGCGATGCTCGAGCTTGATGCGGTTGGCATGCTCGACACGTCGGTGGAAACCCTCGGCAAGACATTCGTGACCACCGAACTTGGCGGTGGCGGGTCATCGACGCCGGAAACAGTGGCTGTTGCCAAGAACGGCATTCGCAACATTCTGCAACATGCCGGTATTATCGAAGGCAGTCCGACACCGTCCGAGACAACCTGGCTCGACATGCCCGATGGCGATTGCTTTGTGGCCAGCGACGAGGACGGTCTGGTCGAACCCTGCGTATCGCTGGGTCAGGAAGTGGGCGCCGGGGACATAGTTGCCCGCATCCACCGGATCGAGCGAACCGGAACCCCTCCGACCGATTACCGGGCGAAGCGCGACGGCATCCTGATCGGCCGGCATTTTCCGGGCCGGGTCACGATTGGCGATTGTCTGGGCGTGCTTGGTGTGAAGGTCTGATTTTCGCAGCCCCCGGCCTTGCGGCCGGGGTACAGCGGATCTGGCGTCAGGCCGCGATCAGGCCCTTTTCTTTCAGCACCCGGGCAACGGTATTGCCCATTTCCGACGGATTGGGCGCAACCTCGATCCCGGCTTCCTTCAGGATCTCCACCTTTTCGCTGGCGCTTTCCCCGAAGGCGGAAATAATCGCGCCGGCATGGCCCATCTTGCGGCCTTTCGGAGCGGACAGACCCGCGACATAGGCGATCACAGGCTTTTTCATGTTGTCGCGGAAAAATTCGGCCGCTTCCGCTTCTTGCGGCCCGCCGATTTCGCCGATCATCATGATGGCATCGGTTTCGTCATCGGCCTCGAAAAGTTCGAGAATATCCTTGAACGATGATCCGTTGATCGGGTCGCCGCCGATGCCGACGCTGGTCGATACGCCAATGCCCAGATCCTTCATCTGCGATGCGGCTTCGTAGCCCAACGTACCCGACCGGCCGACGATGCCGACCCGGCCCGGCATATATATGTGGCTGGGCATCAGACCCATCATCGCCTGTCCGGGGCTGATCATGCCGGCACAGTTGGGGCCGATCATGCGCATCTTTTCATCCCGGCGGTATCGGCGCAGATACCGCTTCACCATCATCATGTCCTGTGCCGGAATACCATCTGTTACACAGACGCAGGTTTCGATTCCTGCATCAGCGGCTTCCATTACGGCATCGGCCGCGAAGGGGGGCGGAACGAAACAAATGGAAGCCGTGCCGCCGGTGGCGTCAACGGCCTGCTTGACGGTATTGAATACCGGCCGGCCAAGGTGTTCGCTGCCACCACGGCCCGGGGTTACCCCGCCAACGACATTGGTGCCGTATTCGATCATTTCCTTCGTGTGAAAGGTGCCGATATTGCCGGTAAAACCCTGCACAATGACTTTCGTGTTTTTGTCCAGAAGAACGGTCATTTTCTGTCTCCGAATTCGATGGCTGCAGGATCAGGATGCTGTATGCGCGCGCCAGGCGGCGACCGCTTTTTCAGCAGCTTCCGCCAGGGTATCGGCGGTAATGACGTCCAGACCGCTTTCTGCGATGATACGTTTTCCTTCCTCGACATTGGTGCCGGCGAGCCGGACGACGAGCGGTATCTTCAGATCGATCTTGGCGACAGCCTGCACGATCCCCTCGGCCACCCAGTCGCAACGGTTGATGCCAGCAAAGATGTTGACGAGAATCGTCTGGACCCCTTCATCCATCAGGACAAGATTGAAGGCTTTCATCACGCGTTCAGGCGTTGCGCCGCCGCCGATATCCAGAAAATTCGCCGGTTCGCCGCCAGCCAGCTTGATCATGTCCATCGTGGCCATCGCCAGGCCGGCGCCGTTGATGATGCATCCGATATTGCCCTCGAGTCCGACATAGGAAAGCCCGCGATCGGCTGCGTGGGATTCACGCGGGTCTTCCTGCGACTTGTCACGGAACTCGGAAATGTGGGGCCGCCGGAACAACGCGTTCTCGTCGAACGACATTTTGGCGTCCAGCGCCAGAATCTGCCCTTCCTTCGTCAGCGCCAGCGGATTGATTTCCACCATGGTCGCATCCAGTTCGGAAAAGGCGCGGTAACATCCCAGAATGACATTCACGGCCTGCTGGACCTGTTTGCCGTCCAGCCCAAGACGGAAGGCGATTTCGCGGGCCTGAAACGGCCGCATGCCGACGGCGGGTTCAACCGATTCCTTGATCAGCGTATCCGGCTGTTCCGCCGAAATCTCCTCGATTTCCATACCGCCTGCAGCTGATGCCACAACAACAATGCGCTCCTGTTTCCGGTCCAGAACGAAGCCGAGATAGAATTCCTTGTCGATATTCGATGCCGCTTCGACATAAAGCCGGTAAACACCCTTGCCGGATGGTCCGGTCTGGGTGGTTACCAGACGCTTGCCGAGCAATTCACTCGCAGCATCGAAGACCTCGTGCCCTGTATTGCAGAACTTGATGCCGCCGGCTTTGCCGCGTCCGCCGGTATGCACCTGGGATTTCACGAGCCAGGCGTCACCCCCAATTTCAACGGACCGGTAACTGGCCTGTTCCGGACTATAGGCAAGACCGCCCTTGGGAATGGGAACGCCAAATCCAGCCAGCAGTTCTTTTGCCTGATACTCATGAATATCCATTTCTCACCCCATAAAAGCAGACGCATTGCTTGTTGTTCTGATGTCCCCGACAGGAAAGCCGACGCAACCTTCTACCAGACACCGCCTTTAAGTGCGCAGTAGAACCGTAAAATGCGGTCTGATGACAGTCTTGACTGCGACATTTACAATCAAATTTTGCAGGTTTTTGTTCTGCAGGCGCCGGTTTGATGTGCGTGCATGGTCCCGTGGCGGATCGATACCAACAACGTTACCGGTCACTACTTGCCGGTTTTTCGCGAATCTATTTAGAATCATTACATAATTCGCACTCTTCGGGATCAAAGTAGACATCGGTGGCCGGTACGGAGATGTGCCGTTAGGGGAACGGCCTTGGACAAAGACGATGATCAGTCGTCATCGGGGGTAACCTCACGCGCACCAATCAGGTGGCGTAACACCATTCAGTTTCGTTTGGTGGTCGGTCTCGGTTGCGCCGCTTTGGCTGTGGTCATCGCAAACAGCGTTCTCATTCAGTTCGTCGCGCAGCGAATTATGCTGGTCCACAATATTGAAGATGTATTCGAACGCGGCGAGTCGCTTATCTACGCTCTGGAAGCCGAAGTCTCGTTTGCGGAGTCCCGGGCCGAAGCGATTGCGCGGGCAACGGAAGCAATGCCGACCGATGACGCCCTTCTGAAATCCGTCATCTCCAATATTCTCACGCCAACCGACAAAGAAAGCCCGATTGCCGGCGGTGGAATCTGGCCTGAACCCTATGCGTTCGATCCAGTAGAGGAACGCTCGGCGTTTTTCTGGGTGCGTGAGGAGTCGGGCGATTTGCGGTTCATCGATACCTATAATACATCGATTCCGGGATATCACGACCAGATGTGGTATTTCCCAGCAAGCCACAAAGCGGACGGCAGGTGTTTCTGGTCAGCGTCCTATGTTGATGCGTATTCGCTTGCGCCGATGGCGACGTGCTCGGTGCCGATGCAATGGAACAATGCATTCCAGGGTATCGCCACGGTAGAAATCCGGATGGAAGGTCTGCGCCGGTTCCTTGAAGAACAGGCAGAGCCGTTGGGCGGCTACGCCGTTATTCTGGATCGCGACAACAAGATTATCTCCTTCCCCGACCCGTCCCTATCGATCGAACGTTACGTTGATGGAAGTGGCCAGTCCCTGGCCCGCAGTCTTTCGATAGACGAGTTGGCGACGGTCCATTCCGACTATAAACCGATTGCCGAGGCTATGCGCCAGATGGATCGCGATATTGTCGAGCTGGCCAAAAGCGCCGATATCGAACGGTTTCAATCGTTGTCAGCCACATTGGCTGACGGGTTGCAGGATGTTCCTAAGGACAATGTCGCGTTTCTGGCCGCGATGCTGATTGACCAGTTCAACAACCGGCAAGGCCGAGCGGCAATGAAGCAGACGCTGGAACTGCCTTCCGAATTTCTGTTGGGCGAGCCGGCCCTAGCGTCGGTCATGCTGATGCCAAGCACGTATTGGAAAATACTTATCGTCACGCCGCTTCGCTTGCCGGCGGAAAATGCGGAAAAAGTTGCTGGCGAAGTCATCCGGTACTTCATCATCATTCTGCTTCTTGCCATCGTGGGCGGCTACATCGTCGTCGAGCGCTATGTGGCGGTGCCGATCCGTAAGATGGCGCAGCAGCTGAATGCTGTCCCCGAACATGAACTGGGCGATGCGGCCCTGCTGGATGAAAGCGATAGATCCGAACTCGGCGAACTGGCCTATCGGTTCAACAAACGAACCCGATCATTATTGGATATGCGGGAGGAGATTCAGCGAGAGGCAGAAGAACGCGAATTTGCGGAAAAGCAGCGCGAGATGTCGGAGGAACGGTTCAGGGCCCTGGCGAATTCTGCGCCCGACGCCATTATTTCCGCCGATGGCGACGGTCTGATCGTTACCTGGAACCCGGCCGCGAGGATAATTTTCGGCTACGACGCCGAAGAGATGATCGGCAACCCGATAGGCGACCTGCTCGACCTGCAGGGGGCCCAGGCTCTGGCCGAGTTCGTCAGTCGCAACCGCGGGCTGGGAAGCAAGACGCTGGAATTCAAACCCAAGGATATCACAGCCAAGAACAAGACCGGAGAATCGGTCGATGTCGAAATGTCGCTGTCTTCCTGGAAAACGTCTGAAGGCGTGTTCGTCACCGCGTTCTTCCGGGATTTGTCACAACGGCGCGAAACGGAAGAACAGATTCGGTTCCTGGCACATCATGATTCCCTGACGCTTCTGCCAAACCGTACCCTGTTTCGTGACCGGCTGCGCCAGGCGCTGGCTCTCAGCAGACGCACCAACAGCAAGGTCGCCCTGATGCTGCTGGACCTGGATAATTTCAAGGTCATCAATGACAGCCTTGGTCATGGCGTCGGTGATGAACTGCTGAAGGAAGTCGCCAGCCGTCTTATCGCACAGGAGCGCGAAACAGATACGGTCGCCCGGCTGGGCGGTGATGAATTCGCCCTGATCCTGCCGCAGATTCGCCGGGCGGAGGATGCGATCATCATCGCCGAGCGGATTATCGACCGCATTGAAGCGCCGTGCCAGATCGAGGGCAATACGGTGCAGGTTGGCACCAGCATTGGCATCACCATTTTCCCCGACGATGGAAACGATGTCGAAGCCATGATCGGTAACGCCGATATGGCGATGTATCAGGCCAAGGCCGAAGGCCGGAACACCTACCGGTTCTATGTCGAGGAAATGAACACCGACCTTGTTGCCCGCAAGGAAATGCTGGAAGACATGCGGATCGCGCTGGAGAAGGATGAGTTCGAACTGTACTTCCAGCCACAAGTTCACCTTGCTGACCATACTGTTGTGGGCGCCGAAGTCCTGTTGCGCTGGCGCTGTCCCAAGCGCGGCTTTGTTTCCCCGGTCGAATTCGTGCCAATCGCCGAACAGGGCGGGCTGATCATTCCGTTGGGTGAATGGGTTATCAGGGCCGCTTGTCGGCATATCGCGGCATTCGACCGGTCGGGACTGACGATGGTTCGCATTGCCGTGAACATTTCCACCTTGCAGTTCCGCCAGAAGGATCTTGTCGACACGGTGCAGTCGATCCTGCGCGAAACACAGGTCGCGCCTGACCGGCTTGAATTCGAGATCACGGAAAGCGTTGTGATGGCCGATCTCGACTCGTCGATCAGCACCATGAATCAGCTCGACGAGATCGGCATCCGGCTGGCGATCGACGATTTTGGCACCGGCTATTCTTCCCTGAGCTACCTGAAGCGGTTCCCGATCCAGAAGCTCAAGATCGACAAGACCTTTGTGCAGGATGTCGAGGAGGATTCGGACAGTGAAGCCATCGTCAACGCCATCGTCGGCCTGGCGGATTCCATGAAACTGACGACTGTGGCGGAAGGTGTTGAAACCCAGGCGCAACTCGATCTGATGCGCCTTGCCGGCTGCGATCTCGTCCAGGGATTTTTCTTCGGCCGACCGATGCCGGCTGCCGACTTTGCCGACTGGATGCGCGACTGGGCTGCTTAGGTTAGCTTCTTTTCGCCGCCATCGGGTCGCTTCGCATGGCATGGCTCGCGGGTGGCGCCGGCATCCAGTCTGCATTCAGCCATAGACGCAGCAAGCGCCGGCGTTTCGACTTTTCAGGCCAGTCTTCATACGCATTCCGGGCGTGCAGAACACGAAAATTGTTCAGGACCAGCGTTTCGCCGGGCTGCAGGGTAAGGCTGATTTGCAGGTCGGGGTCGGTGGCGTATCTGTCGAACCGGTTCAGTGCTTCGGTTTCCAGTGCCGAAAGCGGCGTACCCGAGCGTTCAGCGGCCCGCTCGATAAAGGGGCGATAGTAAACGCAGCTCAATCCGCCCGGCCCGTCGATGAGGGCCGGAATCGGCCCCCGAAAAATACCGGCGCCCTGTTCGGCTTCGTTCGGCAGAAAATACATGAAGCCCTTTTCCAGCACCGTCAGCAGGTCGGGGCACTCCGAGCGAAAGCGATTTCGGATGGATTCCGCGCTGACCAAAAAGTTGCAACCTCCGGTGCGGGCCGGCGTGACGCAATGCAGGGCAAGCATCGGTGGTGGATCGGTATGCGGGGTCAATTCGCCCGGCGAACGATACCCCCTGTCATCGAAGGCGTCCTCATCCGAAAAATCGGCGATTTCAACCAGCGTTTCCTGTTTCAGGTTCTGTTGCAGCAGATGGCCCAGTGCCGCGCCAAACTGATAGAAAGCAGAGCCGATTGCGTCTATCCCGCCGGCGGCATCGCCACCGCATCCGTCAACCAGAACAAACCCTGCGCCGTCGCGAAGTTCCGCCCGAATTTGCGTGATGTCTTCCGAGTTAAACCTCGGAAGGCCCTTGTCTTCAATATCGGTGCGGGTCCAATCCATCCGGTGGAGTACGGGGTCGGTGGCGGCTGCATGACTTCTGCTCATGACCTGGAAGACTTTCTGCGGTTTCGGCACCCAATATCCTGTGATATGCACTCCACAATCTCAAGCCAATAGGAGCATACCGACATGATCGCCGCCACGGGCCAGATGGCCGTTACAGATGTGACGCCGAACAATCTTGAAGCTTTCTGGATGCCGTTTACGGCAAACCGGGATTTCAAGGCGAATCCACGCCTGTTTCAAAGCGCGCAGGACATGCACTTCACGACAACAACCGGCAAGAAGGTGCTGGACGGTACGGCAGGGCTTTGGTGTTGTAATGCCGGTCACGCACGGCCGAAAATTGTCGAGGCCGTTCAGAAGCAGGTGGCCGAGCTTGATTTCGCGCCGACTTTCCAGTGGGGCCATCCGAAAGCCTTCGAACTCGCCTCTCGTGTCGCGGCGCTGGCGCCGTCGCCACTGGATCATGTGTTTTTTACCAATTCCGGCTCTGAATCCGTGGATACGGCGCTGAAAATCGCGCTGGCCTATCATCGGGTAAAGGGCGAAGGCACAAGAACCCGGCTGATCGGGCGGGAGCGTGGCTATCACGGCACCGGTTTCGGCGGTATATCGGTTGGCGGCATCGTCAAGAACCGCATGTTCTTCGGATCGCTGCTGACGGGTGTCGATCACATGCCGACGACTCATGCGCCGGAACATCAGCAGTTCAGCAAGGGTCAGCCGGAATGGGGCGCTCATCTGGCGGACGAACTTGAAAAACTGGTGACCCTGCATGACGCCTCCAACATCGCCGCCGTGATCGTCGAACCGGTAGCCGGGTCGACGGGTGTGCTGATCCCGCCGGTCGGCTACCTGAAGCGGCTGCGGGAGATCACGAAAAAGCACGGCATTCTGCTGATTTTTGATGAAGTCATCACGGCGTACGGTCGCCTTGGCACACCGTTCGCGGCTGACTACTTCGATGTTGTCCCGGATATCATTGCGACGGCGAAGGGCCTGACCAGCGGTGTTATCCCGATGGGGGCCGTTCTGTGCACCAAGGAAATCTACGACGCCTTCATGCATGGCCCGGATTACGCGATCGAGTTTTTCCATGGCTATACCTATTCCGGCCACCCCGTCGCCGCCGCTGCCGGCCTGGCGACGCTGGATGTCTACAAGGAAGAAGGCCTGTTCGAGCGTGCCTCCGACCTTGCGCCATACTGGGAAGAAGCGATCCATTCGTTGTCCGATGCAAACCGGGTTATCGATTGCCGCAATCTCGGCCTGATGGGAGCGATTGAAATTGAATCGATCCCGGGCGAGCCGTCCAGGCGGGCCTACAATGTGATGCTCGACTGTTTCGAGGAAGGGCTGATGATCCGGACGACGGGCGACATCATCGCCCTGTCGCCGCCTCTTATCGTCGAGAAAAGCCATATCGACCAGATCGTCGATACCCTGCGCACCTGTCTTGCGCGGGCAGCGTAAGGCGCGTCTGATGACCGTTTCATGACCGGCGCCGCGCGCAAGGTTCTGCTGGTAACCGGCGGCGGCAGAGGCATTGGCGCAGCCGTCGCTACCCATGCGGCGGCAGCCGGCTATGACATCGCGATCAACTATTCCCGCAGCGCGGCGGCGGCCGAACAAACGGCGGAGGCCTGTCGGGGCGCCGGTGCTGAGGCCGATACCTTCGCGGCGGATCTGGCTAACCCGTCGGCTATCGCACCGATGGTTGATGCCGTGGTCGGGCGTTTCGGTCGGCTGGATGCGCTGGTGAACAACGCGGGCATGACCGGCCGGGCTTCAGCCCTGATGGAGGCTGACGACCGGACGATCATTGATACGATCAATCTCAACGTGGTCGGGCTTATTTTGTGCACCAAGGCGGTGGTTCGTCATATGGCGGTAAGCCGGGGCGGCAAAGGCGGGGCGATCGTCAACATTTCCTCCGGTGCAGCCACGCTCGGCAGTCCTGGCGAATTCACCTGGTACGCGGCCAGTAAGGGGGCGGTCGACAGCTTCACCTTCGGAATCTCGAAGGAAGTCATTACCGATGGCATTCGCGTCAACACGGTGTCGCTGGGGCTGGTCGATACCGAAATCCATGAGACAACCGGAGTGCGGGATCGGGTCAAACGACTGACCCCGACCATTCCGATCCAGCGGCCGGCGGAACTTGAAGAGGTTGTGCGGCCGATCCTGTTTCTGTTGTCGGATGACGCATCTTATATGGCAGGCGCTGTTCTGCGGGTTGCCGGCGGACGGTAACGGCCGCCGAACCTCGGCTTACTGCGCGATCCTCAAATTCGACAACTCGGTACCGATAGTCCGGAATGTCTGGGTCAGATCCTCGTTTGTCGGGCTGTTGAAATAGAAATCCGGCGATGTTGCACAGTTTTGATATAAGGCGCGGGTGGAACTGCTGCTAACCTGAAACGTGATCGTAAAAATCTTGATGCCTTCATCCTTCATCAATTCGCAGGTTGCCGCCATTCGATCATTTACCTCATTCAGCGCGGGGCCGGTGCTGGTTGTGCCGAGGATTCCCCAGCCGATGCGCCCATAGGCACCGTAATCCGATCCGTCAGGGCCGGCCGGCGGGTGGTCGTACCATTGGTTGTTACCGTCGGTCAGCATCACGACGACCTTGTCCATCAGGGGTTCGTCGTAATCCAGCGGCATGGTGGCGGGCGTGTCGCCGCCCCACAACCCGCGCCACTGCGGAGACAGAACGCGCCAGCCCCAGGCCAGCCCCAGATTGCCCATCGTACCGCCGCGATGCCACGGTTCCATTTCCTGAATGCCGGCTTCAATGACGCTTCTTGAAGCGGTGAGTGGCGTAATCGCCGGGCCGCAGCCCAGATTGGGGCCGGTACCGTCATTCTGTGAATTGTTGGCTTCATCAACCGCCGGGTAAATATTGTCCGTGTCGGTCGGATAGAAGAAAGCGCTCCAGAAACCGCCGGAAGGCGGGGTGTCATCCTGATCGAGCGGCGCGGCGCGTGCTTCGACGCAACCTCGCCATTCGGTGCCGACATCATCATACGCTGTCGGATCGTAACTGCCGTCGAGCCAGTTCGTCCGGCCTGCGCCTATATTCACGGTAACCGTATAGGGAACGAGCGAAACGAAAAAATCGTCGATTTCCTGTTGATCGCCGTACAGGATACTGACCAGTTCCATCGCCGACGCTTTCATGGTCGTCATCTTGTTGCCTGACCGCATAGATCCCGTGTTATCCATCACCAGCGCCAGTTCCATGCCCCGGATCGACCGTTGCACGACCGTCGTGGCGGATACCGTCAGATCATCGATGCCGAGAACCCGCATGAATGTGGTTGGTATGGTGGCCGAGGCAGTGACGGTTAGCGTCTCCGATGAATCATTGACCGTGAAAACAGGGCCGGTAATGGTTGCGTCCATAAAGTCGGACGGAAAGTTCGCTGCAAAGAACCGGTCGATGGTGACATTCAGCTTGTCGCTGAAAAGCTCTTTCCCTCCTGCCAGGCCTGCAGCGTCAAGCGCATAGACCAATTGACTGCGCAGCATGTAGCCGCGCGTCGAATCCACGGCCAGGCCGCTGAATCCGACCAGCGGCACGGCGCCAATCGCGACCATTGTCGCCATGCTGGCGCGGGAGTCCTTCGCAAATCCTCGGATTGCGCGGGTCAGAAACGAAATCATCTGTGCGTATCGCTGGTGCATTTCTTTTGCCAAACTTGGTAAAGATTGGTTTCGGTATCGTACAATAAGCGTAATGCGATGGATGCACCCGACTTATCGCTGTGTATTTGCGCAAACTTGTTTCAATAATTTGCCCCGAATTTTCAATAAAATGCAGGGCGTTATCTGCTATATAGCGGCTCTCGTGCCACTGACCGCACTACATGTTGAGATGCGTTTTATCTCAATTCCAAGAAATTAAAATTAACCGGAATTGTCGAATTAATCCGATTCGATAGTTATTGCCCAAATTTGAGAAATAAAATGATGTTCGGGTCAGAGATTGCCGAGAGGGTGTCTCGAGAGTTTACGGTCACTTACTGGAGGTCATTATGCTTACTTCGAAAATCAAGACGTTCATGAAAGACGACAGCGGCGCAACCGCTATCGAATACGGGCTCATCGCGGCGCTTGTTTCCGTTGCTGCCATTCTGGCCCTGCAGGCGATGGGTACATCGCTGGAAGCGATTTTCACCAGCGTATCCGAAACGCTCAACAGTGCGGTCACCGACGGCACCTCTGGTGGCGGAGACACATCGGGTGGCAGCACCTGATCTGACATCGGGAGCAGGAAAACTGAGCCTGGCCGGGTAGCTAAGAGGAAGAGCGGGTTGGCGGTAATCGCCGTCACCTGCGACCCGGCCAGCGCCAGTCTTCAAGGAGAAGTGCTCAACAAAAAATTTTTGCCCGAAACTTGGATTGATGGGGATTATTCCAATGATTTCGCTAGCACACGATATGCCTGAAATATTAGCGCAGATATGCGTACTGGCTTTTGCGTTCGCGGTATGTATTGCCGCTGTGTGGGACCTTCGCAGTTTTACCATTCCGAATTCGATATCGATTGCCATCGCCGCCGTATGGCCGGTCTATGCGATTGCTGCCGGGCTGGGTCTGGAAGCAATGGCCTATGCCGGCGTAACAGGCATCGGCGTTCTTGTCGTCGGTATGCTGGGCTGGAGCCGGGGTTGGGTCGGTGGCGGTGACGTCAAGCTGCTCTCCGCCGTTGCCTTGTGGGCCGGGCCGGCCGGGCTTGTTCCGGTGATCCTTCACACGGCAATCGCCGGCGGTGTGCTCAGCCTGTTCTGGCTGTCCAGTCGCCCGCTTCGTTTCGTTGCAGTCCGAGCCGGGCTGCCGGTGGCGCTGACGCCGCCGAAACACATTCCCTATGGCATCGCCATAGCTGTGGCGGCGGTTCTTCTATCTACCCGCCTGACCACGGCCTGAAGGAGATCGAACCATGCGTTTTCGTCTCATCGCTCTGATTATCGTCGCCGGCGCTGCCGGTCTGGGCGCGGCCACCCTGGCCCGCGACTGGATGGCGGCGCAACAGGCGGCGTTCAATGAAAAACTGAACTCGCTGACCCCCGAAAAAACGGAAACGGCTCAGGTGCTTGTCGCACGCAAGCCGATTGTCGTCGGTGCCTTCCTGAAGCCGGACATGTTCCGTTGGGCCGAATGGCCGGAAGACGGCGTCGCCGATACCTATGTGGTGAAGCTGGAGGATCCGGAAACAGACCAGATCGAAGATCTTCTCGGTGCGGTGATGCGAAATTCCCTTACCGCCGGTGAACCGATCACCAGTGGCCAGATCATCCGGCCGGGCGAACGCGGGTTCCTCGCGGCCGTCCTGACGCCGGGTTCGCGCGCTGTGTCAGTGCCGATCAACGCGACAACCGGCATTTCCGGCTTCGTGTTTCCGGGCGATTCCGTCGACCTGCTGCTGACCCATACGATCAAGGGTGGCAACAACGTTCGGCGAGCTTCGGAAACCATCCTGCGCGATATCCGAATTCTTGCGGTCGACCAGAGTGTCTCGAACGATGACGGCAAACCGGTTATCGCCAAGACCGCGACATTGGAAGTCCTGCCCAAACAGGCGGAGAAAATCGCCGTCGCCATGGAAATGGGCATCCTGTCGCTGACCCTTCGCAGCTTGCCGGTGGAAACCACCGAAGGGGAGCCGATCATCGATCCGACTCAACAGACCTATACCTGGGACAGCCAGGCAAGCAGTCTTCTGTCCGGTGGCGGTCGCAGCAAGGGTGGCCCGGTTACTACGGTTCAGGTTGTTCGCCGGGGCGAGGCGCAAACGCTCAGCTTCAGGGGGGCGTACCAATGAACCCGATCCAACCCGGAAGCGGCTTCAAACTGTGCCTGCTTCTGTTGACGGCGCTGCTGCCGGCGGTTCTCTGGCTGACGCCCGCCAAAGCGGAGCCACCGACCAGGAATCCCAAAAACCTCATTGAGGATGTCGATCTTTCAAAAGTTTCCGATACCGATGTGACGATCGATATGGCGGTGCCGTTCCTGCCGGCCAAACCGGTTCAGGCCGCAGCCAATATCACACCGTCGGTGATGCTTGAATCCGAACTTGAAACAGAGCTTGATGCCGGGCAGGCCCCTTTGCCGGTTGGCGGCGATGGCTCGGAAGATCCGGTCGTTGCAGCCGTGCCGCCGGTGGAAGTTCTGCCGAAGGTACAGTTGCTGCCGAAGGCGCCGACCAAGCCCGTTGCGATAACGCCGGCAGTCGTACGGACCGTATCGTCGCCGGCTGTGTCGGTTTCCGCACCCAGCCTCGCGCCAATCGATCTGGAAATGCATGCCGGTACGATGATCCGCCTGCCGAAAGCGGCAAATGCTGTCTTCGTCGCCAATCCGGACATTGCGGATGTCCAGCTCAAATCGCCGCAACTGCTCTATATATATGGCAGGCTTGCCGGCGAGACGACCGTCTATGCGGTCGATGCCTCGGATAATGTGGTGCTGAATCATCGGGTCGTGGTCGGGCACAATCTGACGCGGCTACAGGAGCTGATACAAAAGGTCCGTCCCCGGTCGAGCGTCGATATCATGTCGCTGAACGGCTCCATTGTGCTGACCGGCCTAGCCACCAGCGCGGAGGAAGCGTCGGATATCACTGGGCTCGCCGCGCAACTGCTTGGCGAAGGCGGCCGGGTTATCAACCGGATCCGGATCGACAGCCCGCAACAGGTCAATCTTCGGGTTCGGATTGCCGAAGTCAGCCGGGATGTTTCCAAGCAACTTGGATTCGACCTCAGCATTTCCCAGATCATCGGTAATGTTACCCTGGGCGCGGCCACCAATTCCTTCGTGGACGGCATCACATCCGGCACCCAGCAACTGTCCGGCGCGTTCACGTCGAATTCCGGGCGCACAGCCATCAATGCGCTGATTGATGCCCTGGACGATCAGGGTCTCGCTACCGTGCTGGCTGAACCGAACCTGACGGCGATGACAGGTGAAACCGCGCATTTTCTTGCGGGTGGCGAGTTCCCTATCCCCGTTCCGAGCGACAACGGCACCATTACCATCCTGTTCAAGAAATTCGGTGTGGCGCTCAGCTTCAAGCCGGTGGTTCTCGATGATGGTCGAATTCATCTGAAGATCGTCTCTGAAGTCAGCCAGCTTTCGACGACCGGGTCGGTGTCGTTCAACGGTTTCATCATTCCCTCGCTGACCACGCGTGAAGCTGAAACGACAGTCAATCTCGGCAGCGGTCAAAGTTTCGCCATTGCCGGCCTGTTGCAGAACACCACCACACAGACGGTCAATCAGTTCCCCGGGCTTGGCGATCTGCCGATCATCGGCACGCTGTTCCGGTCAAGCGATTTCCAGAGCGAGAAAAGCGAGCTGATTGTGATCGTGACACCTTATCTGGTGCGCCCGGTTTCAACCCGCATCGCCGCCCCGACCGATGGCTTCGAGCCGCCGACCGATCAGGACCGCGTGTTCAATGGCGCGAAATACAATGCCGGCGCAGCGTCGAAGCGCACCAATTTTGTCAGCCGCGATGGCGCGGCAGGCCAGGTTGGCAAAGCCGGCTTCATTCTGCGCTAGGAAAGGACAAGCGAAATGCATAAGACCAGCATCTGGCTAAAAGCATTCATTCTGGGCGCGGCAAGTCTTACAGCAGCTTGCACCGCCCAGTCGGAAGGTCGGCTGGAGAACAGCCAGCAGACGAGGGTTGACCTGGCACGGTTCCAAAGCGCGGTGGAGACGGAGGCAGGCACCGGCTTGCCGACCGCTTCCGGCTATCGCGAGGCGGCGGCGTTTCTGGTCAGTCTGCATGTCGGATACGGCGATATCGTCATGATCCGCGGCGGCTCGCCGGATGGCAGGCGCAGCCTGGCAGATGGGTTGCGGACCTATTACCGAAGTGTGGAAATAGTCACCTTGCCGACCGGAACAGGCGACCTTTCCCTTGTTGTTGAACGGGCAGTGGCCACGCCGCCGCCCTGTGGCGACTGGTCTGCACCTTCCGGCCACGACACAAGCAACTCCGGCGGGCTTGATCTCGGTTGTTCGACCGAAGCGAGCCTCGGTCTGATGGTCGCCGATCCACGCGATCTGCAGGGCGGTACGCCGCCGGGACCGGAAAGCTCGACAATCGGCGTACGCGGCCTTGCCGAAATGAATGCCGGGCCGCTGATCATCGCACCGCAGACCGAAGTAACGGGGACGACGGAGTGAACGCCTTGCCCCCCTTGTCAGCATCCGGACAGGCAAATGCGCTGCGCGATGTCAGACATGCCCGTCTGATTGCGGTTTCCGACAATGCCGATCTGGCGGACGCACTGTCACGGCTGCTGGATGGCGATGGTATTGGCTCGGCTGAAATTCTGCCGACGGGAACTGACCCGATTGCGCTCGCCAGTGAAAAGGCCGATCTGTTCGTGATCGATCTCGGTGACGAGCCGAATCCCTCGGCGATCGTCGCGGAATACATTTCCGCGACCGATCAGCCGGTTGCGGTTATCGGCACGGTTAATGACGTGCATTACTATCATCAGGTGGTCGAAGCCGGGGCGGTCGATTATCTCGTGCCACCCTTGACCGATACGATGCTGATGGAGCTGATCGGCCGGGTCGTTACAAGACCGGATCAGCAGGCCGATCCTGAAACCTGCCGCCTGAACCTGATGATCGGCACGCGCGGCGGCGTCGGCACGACAACAATGGCTGTATCGACGGCCTGGCTGTCGGCTGAAGCCTGGAACACGCCGACTGCACTGCTGGATCTGGATCTTCGCTTTGGAAGTTGCGCCCTGTCGCTGGACCTGCTGCCGGGGCCGGGGCTGCGCGATGCGCTGGAACACCCGGAACGCATCGATTCCCTGTTCGTCGGCAGTTCGATGATCAACGCAACCGACCGGCTGTTCGTGCTGGGCAGTGAAGATGCGCTGGAAAGTTCCATCCGCATTGCCGATGACGCGATTGAAACGCTGGTCGAGGCGATCAAACCGACAGTGGATGTGCTGGTGGTCGATCTGCCGCGTGTGGCGGTTGGTGCGCACCGGTCGATGCTTGAGGAGGCGCATACGATAACGCTCGTATCGAACCTCACGGTTGCGGGATTGCGCGATACGGTACGGCTGCAATCCTACCTCGCCGATCGGCTGGGTCTGTCGACCGTGCAGATTGCGGCGATCGAAGCACCGGACAAGATCGCCCATATCACAAAGAAGGAATTCCAGCAGGGTATTGGCCGTGATGTCACGTTCTGGTTGCCCTACGATCCGAAAATGGTGGCGGCAGCGGCCAGCCAGGGAAAGGCCCCGCCCGATTTCGCCGGGACGCGCCATGCCTATACCAAGGCGTGCAGCATTATCGCGCGTGATTTCGCCGGTGCTGAAGAAGCGAAGGAAAGGCGGCGGTTTTGGCGCTGGTAGATTCCATCGCGGCACTCGGCAGAGGGTCGTCGTCCGGCGGTGACCCGACGGCGGCGATCGAACGCATGAAAGGCAAGCTTGCGCCTGATGTCGCCGAAGCTTTACAGGGCCTGTCGCCGGAAACCGCAGACCGGGCCGATCTCAGCCGGCGTATTCGCGAAGCTGTCATCCGGGCCAGCGACCGGCAGGGGTTGAAACTGACCCTGCTGCAGGAGCGTGATCTCGTGACCGGCCTGTTGAACGACTGGGTTAGAACGGAAACGGCGGGGTCGCAGGCGACAGGGGCACCATCCGAGAAACGCGAACTGTCGAAGAAGCTTGTCAGGCGGGATGCGCCCGGTACGTCGGAGGCCGCTGGCCGACAACCGGCGAGCGAAGAAGCCATCGATTCCGAGGCGACAATCGATTCTCTGCTCGGTGACATGTCTGATCAGCCGTTCAGTCGCACCGGCACAACCAGCCGGACCAGCGTGGAAGCGGCGGTTGACAAGGTACGCCCGGTTCTGACCGACCAGATCGACGTTGCTGCTGCTGCCAAAATGCCGCGTTCCGAACTTGCCCGTCAGATATCCGAGCTGGTCGGCGACATTCTGCGCGACCGGCAGATCCAGTTGAACAGCATGGAACAGCGGGACCTCGTGACCATCCTGGTCAATGACATGCTGGGCCTGGGGCCGCTGGAATCGCTGCTGGAAGACGACCGCGTTACCGACATTCTGGTCAACGGGCCGCACCAGACCTATGTCGAACGCGGTGGCAAGCTGGAACAGGCCGATATCCACTTTCGCGACAATGCGCATCTGCTGTCGATCTGCACCCGCATTGTCAGCCGGATCGGCAGGCGGGTCGATGAAAGCTCGCCGATGTGCGATGCGCGTCTTGCCGATGGCAGCCGGGTCAACATCATCATTCCACCGCTGGCGCTGGACGGGCCGTCAATATCGATCCGCAAGTTTTCCGAAAAGAAAATCACGCTTGAAGTGATGACCCGTCAGCAGAACATTTCCAAAAACATGGAAACAGTGCTGAAGATAGCATCCCGCAGCCGTCTGAACATTCTCATTTCCGGCGGTACCGGTTCAGGCAAGACAACACTGCTTAATGCCTTGAGCCGCCTGATCGATACAGGTGAGCGGATCGTCACCATCGAAGACGCCGCCGAGCTTCAACTGCAGCAGCCGCATGTGGTACGCCTCGAAACCCGCCCGCCCAACCTGGAAGGGCGTGGTGAAGTCACCATGCGTGATCTCGTCAAGAATTCGCTGCGGATGCGGCCCGACCGGATCATCCTGGGTGAGGTGCGAAGCGCGGAAGCGCTCGATATGTTGCAGGCGATGAACACCGGGCATGAAGGCTCGATGTGTACGGTTCACGCCAACAACCCGCGCGAGGCGCTGACCCGTCTTGAAAACATGGTCAGCATGACGGCATCGAACCTGCCGGCGAAAGCCCTGCGGACCCAGATCGCCTCCGCCATCGACATCATTGTGCAGATCAGCCGGATGCGCGACGGAATGCGCCGGGTGACCAGCATCGCCGAAGTCGTCGGCATGGAAGGCGAGGTGATCACCACCCAGGAGCTGTTCCGATACAAGTACGAGGGTGAAGACCAGAACGGCAAGCTGCTCGGCACGTTCGAGCCGGCGGGTGTCCGCCCGCACTTCGCGGAAAAAGCATCGTACTTCAATCTGGAAAAGCCGCTGCTGGAGGCAATCGCATGACTGTCCTGCTCGATATTCTGGATGAAGTCGGCGCCTGGATAGGGTCGCTTACAGTGGAAGCGCTTGGCATCCTGATTGCCTTGCTTGTCGCTGCCGCCGTGATGGCGGTTGTATTGGGTCTTGCCTCTACAAATATTCGGGAAAGTCGAAAAAGGCGCGATCGTCTTGCCCGCGCGGTTGACCGCCGTGCAGGGTCGCAGCAGAAGACAGAAGCTGCCGTTCAGCTTCGGCGCAGCGACCCGAAGTCCAGCCTTGACCAGACACTTGGCCGGTTGATGCCGAAGCCGGAGATGTTGCGTGCCCGGTTGAAGCAGACCGGCCGCAAGATCGCCCTCGGCAACTATGCCGCGGCCAGCATTGTTGTTGCCATTCTATCGTTCTTCGTCCTCTGGCGGTTTACCGGTCTGCCCCCGGTAACATCCGCCTTTGGTGCGGCGGCGTCGGGTCTGATGATACCCCATCTCATCGTGTCCCACTTGATCCGGCGTCGCCGTAATCTTTTCACAGGCCAGCTAGCGGAAGGCATCGATGTCATGGTACGTGGCATCCGCGCCGGGCTGCCGGTTTCCGAAACCGTGCGCGCTGTCGCGCGGGAGGTGGGCGAACCGGTGCGCGGAATCTTCGCCCTGGTGGCTGACAGGGTTCGTGTCGGCGAACAGATGGAAGACGCTTTCGCGCATGCGGCGGAAGAGATGGATACGCCGGAACTGAAATTCCTGTCCATCACCCTGTCCGTGCAGCGCGAGACCGGCGGCAACCTGGCCGAAACCCTGTCCAACCTGTCGGAAATTCTGCGCAAGCGCCGGCAGATGAAGCTGAAGATCAGGGCCGTATCGTCGGAGGCCCGCGCCAGCGCCATGATTCTCGGGTCGCTTCCCTTTGCGATGTTCCTGATCCTGCTGCTGGTCAACGAGGGGTATGTCATGGAGCTGTTTATCGACCCGCGCGGGCATTTTCTGGTCGGTCTGTCGTTGTTCAGCATGGCGGTCGGCATTGGCGTGATGATGAAAATGGTCAGGTTCGACATATGAGCCCGCTTGATTACCTGCCCTATGGTGTCACTCTTCAGGATATATTCCTGTTTCTGGCGGCGTCCGGTACCTTCCTCGGTATCCTCGCGGTCACCGTGCCGCTGGTCGAGCGTCGCCCCGACGGCCGCCGTATCAAGGCGCTAAGACAGCGCCGTACTGATCTTCTGGCCGAGACCAAGAAACCGAAACGGCGCGGTCTTTCCGGGTCCTATGTCGGTGTCGCCAATCATGTTGTCGGCAGGTTCAAGCTTCTCAGCAGTGACCACGCGGCGGAAGCACAGCGCAAGCTGTTGCGGGCCGGCATCCGGTCGAAGGATGCAGTGACGATTTTCCTGTTCATCAAACTGTGCCTGCCACTGACGCTGGGCGGCATCGCCCTGATTCTGCTGTTCGGCACGAGCCTTTATCCGATGCCCGATTTCGCGAAGGCCGGCATCAGCGCCGGTGTTATCGTGCTTGGCCTGTACCTGCCGGACATCGTGACCAAGAACAAGGCGGACAAGCGCAAGCACGCGCTGACACGCGGCCTGCCCGATGCGCTGGACCTGCTGGTGATCTGCGCCGAAGCGGGCCTCAATCTTGATTCCGCTTTGATCCGGGTGGCCAACGAAATCCGCATGGCGAATCCCGAACTGGCGGACGAACTGGAACTGACCTCGATCGAACTCGGCTTTCTCAGCGAGCGGCGCGAGGCGCTGCAGAATCTTGAAATGCGCACCGGGCTGAAATCAGTCTCCGCGCTGGTCGGCACACTGGCCCAGACCGAGAAATACGGTACGCCGCTGGCCCAGAGCCTGCGGGTGCTGGCCGCCGAATTGCGCGACGAACGTTTGATGAAGGCGGAAGAAAAGGCGGCGCGTCTGCCCGCCACTCTGACCGTGCCGATGGTGCTGTTCATCATGCCGGCCCTGTTCATCGTGCTGATCGGCCCCGCCATCCTGCGCACCGTCGATGCGCTGAGCAATTTGTAGGAGACGGGAGATGCGGGTCAGCCTGAAGGGAACGACTCGAAACGGATCAGGCGCCGGTTGCGTGACTGGAATAGAAGGCCTGGATCGACCGCAACCGCTGCGCCGGATCTTCCAGCGCCCGCAGCGTGCGATAGAACGCCATGTTGCGGTCGACCGCGCCGGGTCCGAGATCGAGCGATGCGACCGCGCGGGCTTCATCTTCCAGACCGGCCAGCGCATAGCCGAGCGCCAGGGTCTGGCGGTATTGCGCCGGGGTGCCCTTCTGGTTGGCGATGGTTCTCAGAAGTTCCAGCCCCTCGTCCATTTCGCCGGCCAGGACCAGCGACAGACCGAGATTGTGCTGCAGATCGAGATTGCCGGGCGACGCCGTCAGGCCTTCGCGGTAGATCGCCTTGGCGGCGTCATGATTGCCCAGCAGGTCCTGCGCCACGCCCATGCCGAGATAGATCCGGTAATCGTCCGGCGTCAGAATCTTGGCCTGTTCGTAATGCGGCAGGGCCAGGGCCGGCTCGTCAATCGATACCAGGGCATTCGCCATGCCGCGTCTTGCATCGGCGTTCTGCGGGTCAAGGGTCAGTGCCGCGCGGAAAGCACGCGTGGCTTCTTCGGGCGATCCGCCCTCGGCCAGTGCGTATCCCAGCTTGACCAGCGGCGTGGGTTCCTGCGGGGCGGCGTTGTGAGCGCTGCGGTAAAGGGTAACAGCACCCGAATAATCGCCCTGGGAAAGGTTCAAGTCACCGGCTTCGATCAAGGCCGCGACCGTCGAGGTGTTTGGTCCCTGGGCAAGCCGGGCCTGTTCACTCTGGGCGGCGCAACCGGCCACCGCCAGTCCAAGCGAGAGGGCCAAGGCGCGAAGCGCAGTGCGTCGGACATCGGCCGGATATATCGGAGCGTGTTTCATGGGCTGTAACCTAATCGACAAAACCGTGCTTTGTGTAAAAAAATACATTGCATTTCAGACGATTGCTCGGTTCTCGCGGCTTGGCAAGGACAGTCGCGGCGCCGCCGCGCTGGAATTCGCCCTTACTGCGCCATTCATGATAACGCTGATGGTCGGAATCATGGAAATCGCAATGATGAGTTTTTCGTCCGCACTTGTCGAAGGGGCGGTGCGGAACGCCTCGCGATTCGGCATTACCGGTCTGGAAGTCGATGGCGGTGTGTCACGGGAAACGGCGATAATTCAGCAGATTCAGCATGATACGCTGGGCATGATCGAAGTCGACAATTCAAACATCCAGACCCTGGTCTATCCAAGCTTCGAGGATATCGGCCTGCCTGAGCCGTTTACTGACGATTCCCCCGCAAACGGAATTTTCGATCAGGGCGAAACCTTCAACGATATCAACGGCAATGGCCAGTGGGACCCTGATATGGGGCTGGCCGGGGCCGGCGGGCCGGGCGATGTGGTGGTGTATCGCGTGTCTTATGAATGGCCGCTGATGCTTGGCCTGTTGTCGAACGTGTTCGGCACGAGCATCGACCTCGGGGCGTCGATTGCCGTGCGCAACGAACCCTACGACGGATAGGCGGAAGGAAACAGGCAATGCACAGGTTTCTGAAGTTTCTGAGGCGGTTTTCGTCCGAGCGGCGTGGCGGGGTGCTGATCGAGGTTGGTATGGCAGCACCCATCCTCGTGATCTTCCTGATCAGCGCTTTCGATACGGCGCGGTTCGTGCTGATCAACCAGAAGGTTCAGCGCACGGCGATGACGGCGGCGGATCTTGCGGCGCGAACCAAGACGATGGACCAGAACGATCTCAACAACCTGTTCGCAGCGGCGGATGAAGTGTCACGCCCCTATGCGGTGCTCGACAGTGGACGGGTCATCGTCTCGTCCGTGGTAGGCCAACAGAACGGTGAAGTGCGGGTCGGCTGGCAACGCTCCGGCGGCACGGCCACGAGCGCCAGCCGGATCGGTCTGGAAGGCGGGCTGGCCGATATCCAGGAACCGGAAATGGTGGACAACGAATTGTCCGTCATCGTTGCCGAGGTCTTCTACGATTTCGAACCGATCTTCATCGGCATGCCGGAAGCCCAGACCCTGTATCATCAGGCGACGTTCCGTCCTCGCCTATCGCGGCAGGTGGAGCTGGAATAG
>CAYGSU010000064.1:0-24263 GCA_964352715.1 uncultured Flavobacteriaceae bacterium
TTGCTGACGACCGGGCCGATATGATTGCCTTCGACCGACGGGTCGCCGACTTCTGTCGCTTCGCCGGCCTTCGCCGCCAGGTCGACCACCTGATCGTAGACGGACTTCTCGACAAGCATCCGCGTCGGTGCGGTGCAGGTCTGGCCGCTGTTGGCCATGACGCGCGAGACGCCCCATTTCGCAGCCTTCGCCAGATCGGCATCAGCGAAGATCACATTCGGCGATTTTCCGCCCAGTTCCAGCGTAACCCGCTTGACGGAATCCGCAGCCGCTTTCGCAACAGCGCTGCCGGCTCTGACCGACCCGGTCAGCGACACGAAATCGACTTCCTTGTGGCTGGCCATGTATTGGCCGACTTCTGCACCTTCACCCTGAATCAGGTTGAAAACACCCGGCGGATAGCCCGCTTCGTGAATGCATTCGGCAAGGATGACGGCATCGAGTGGCGCTAGCACGCTCGGTTTGACGACCATTGTGCAGCCGACCGCCAGCGCGGGGAAGGCCTTCTGGGCGATCTGGTTGATCGGGTAATTCCAAGGCGTGATCATGGCGCAGACGCCAATCGGCTGGCGGACGATTTTTGTTGCGCCGGTACGTGACGTGGTTTCTTCCTCGAATTCCTCGAGCGCGGCGATGGTTTCCTCAATCCGGCCCGCACCGACGACCTTGGTCTGGACGGTTCTGGCAAATGAAATGGGCGAGCCCATTTCCTGTGAAATCGCCTGGGCGATATCTTCCGACCGGGCCTCGAAGGCAGCCAGCAGATTTCTTAGCAGATCGAGACGCTCGGCTTTCGTGGTGCGGCTGAACGCGGGAAAGGCTTTGCGGGCCGCCATGATCGCCTTTTCTGCATCCTGAACGGACGCATCGGAAATCGTGGCGCAGGGTTCCTCGGTCGCAGGATTGATAACGTCAAGGGGTTTCGGCGTTACCGGATCGACCCACTCGCCATCGATATAGAATTTTGTGAAGTCCATGGGTCTCTCCCGATCCGGTTTTGATGCAGGTCATGTGCCTATCAGGCGGGCGGGATTGCGGCAAGATACATGCACTTTTGTCGCATCAGCAGTTCGGCAGGTTCACCGCGAGACCGCCGAGAGACGTTTCCTTGTACTTGTTGGCCATGTCCAGCCCGGTCTGTCGCATCGTTTCGACACAGTTGTCGAGCGGCATGAAATGGCTGCCATCGCCGTGCAGGGCGAGAGAGGCCGCAGAAACCGCCTTGATCGCACCGAATCCGTTGCGTTCGATACAGGGAACCTGAACCAGACCGCCGACCGGATCGCAGGTTGAACCCAGGTGATGTTCGAGCGCGATTTCAGCCGCGTTTTCGATCTGTTCATTGGTGCCGCCCATGGCAGCACACAGGCCGGCAGCAGCCATGGCGCTGGCGCTGCCGATTTCCGCCTGACATCCCAGTTCAGCGCCTGAAATGGAAGCATTGTGCTTGATCAGGCCGCCGATGGCGGATGCGGTCAGAAGAAAGTCCTCGATGCCGGTTTCCGTGACGCCGTTGCAGTGATCGCGGTAATACCGGATGACTGCCGGCACTACGCCTGCCGCGCCGTTTGTCGGTGAGGTGACGACACGCCCCCCGGCGGCGTTTTCCTCGTTTACCGCCATGGCGTATACCGACAGCCAGTCGTTCGCTTCGTGCGGCTGGGTTGTGTTGCGTGTAATCAGTTTTTCCCGGATGCCCTTGGCCCGGCGTTTCACCTTGAGCCCGCCTGGCAGAATGCCGTCAATTTTCAGCCCGCGTTCAATGCAGGAATCCATCGCCTGCCAGATTCCGTTCAGGCGCGAGCGAAAAGAGTCCTCGTCCAGATTGGCCAGTTCATTGCGGCGTTTCATTTCCGCAATGGAAAGACCGGATGACATGCCCATGGCCAGCATTTCCTTCGCTGTACCAAATGGAAAGGGGTAGCCCATGGCTTCCTTTTCATCTCCCAGATCAGCAGGCGAGCCGGAAGTGGAGGCTTCCATTTCCGCTTCTGTCTTGATGAAGCCACCGCCGATTGAATAGTAGGTCTCGGTCGCCAGTTCCTCGCCGTTCTTGTCGAGAGCAAAGATTTTCAGCCCGTTGGCGTGCAACGGTAAGGACGGACCATAGTCGAACATCAGATCGATATCGGGGTCGAAGGATACCGGCTGCATGCCCGGCGGTGTCAGGATCTTGTTCGTGCGGATTTCTGCTTCAAGCGCTTCCGCCTTGTCCGGGTCAAGCGTGTGCGGCTCAAAGCCTGCGAAACCAAGAACGACCGCGCGGTCGGTCGCATGGCCCTTTCCGGTAAAGGCAAGCGAACCATGTAGTGAAGCCTGCAATTTGGCGACCGAGCCGGGATCGAACGACCCGAACCGCCCGTCTTTCAGGTTCCGCACAAACTGCACCGCTGCGGTCATCGGCCCCATCGTATGGGATGACGACGGGCCAACGCCGATCTTGAAAATATCGAACACGCTGAGAAACATGCAGATTACCCTCGATTGCACAGGTCTGAAGCCTGACGCGTTATATGGCTTTTAAAGGCAGTGCAGCGTCCACCTGCCGGTCCGGTGTGTCAAAACCCGAAATGCTGCCTGCCAACCTTTATTGATACTGCACTATCGGGTGGTTGTATTGAAAATTTAACCGTGAAAATATCTATTCCGCGACGTTCGGTGCGGATGCTGTGCGACGACGCGTATAATCCCCGTCACAAGCGAGGTCTGGATGGTCAAGGAAAGCGATCTGAGCGAGGCGTCGAGGAATTCGTTTCTGACGCAATACGCGTTCGAGACATTTGAGGATGAACCCTGGACACCGGCGCCTGACACCGAAGACCGACGGGTCGCCATCGTTTCAACAGCGGCGATCCATACACCCGACGACCGGCCGTTCGGCTACGGCGCGTTTCACTGGCGGTCGTTTCCATCAAGCCAGCGCAATTTTCTGTGCAGCCATAATTCGGTCAACTGGGACCGGACGGGGATGTATCAGGATATCAACATCGCCTATCCCATCGACCGCCTGAACGAGGCCTGCGCCGATGGTCGCATCGCTTCGGTCGCATCCACCCACTACGCCTTTAACGGCGGTACCTATGAGGTCGCGAAATACGAACCCTACGCGAAAGAAGTCGCGGGGTTGATGAAGGAAGACGGCGTAAACACGGTTCTTCTCTGCCCTGTCTGACCGGGATGCACGCGCGCCGTGGGCGGGCTGGCACATTATCTGGAGCGGGAAGGGCTGACGACCGTCAATATCGCGCTGGTCTACAAGCATGCGGTTGCGCAGCCATCACCCCGCGCGCTGTGGGTGCCGTTCTGGTACGGCAGGCCGTTCGGCGCACCGAACCAGCCGGCGTTTCAACGCCGGGTGCTTGATGCAGCGCTCGACCTTCTGGATGAACCGACCGGTCGGGTCCTGAAAGAATATGACCGGGATGCGCCTGACATGCCGTCGCCGGATGGATGGAAACCGCCCTTCGATCTGCCTGCACCGCCAGATGAAAATGCCGATATTGAAACAGTCATAGCCGCGCTGAAAACCGAGGTCGCGCTGATGGCGGAACGGCATTTACCCGCTGTTCGAGAAAAGGGATGGACATTCCTCGGGCTGAGCCAGCTTGATCTGAACTCGGTTGCGGACCTGATTGCGGTGTTTCTCCGTGGCGAGGAAAAGGAAACCAGGATCGCCAAAAGGCCGGGCCTTGCGCTGAAATTCGGCTGCCAGGAAATCATCGACGTTTATGCGGAATGCGTTCTTGCGACGGCGCCGGATGCGCCGCTTGCCTTCCGCCGCTGGTACTGGCAGCGAACGGCGGCAGGACTGGCGGTTCGGCGATTGCAGGAGGTGGCCGTTACCTCGACCGATGTGCGCGCCCGCGTATCGGCTGAAAACCGGGCGTTCGTGCCTCGGGAATGGCATATGTGACGGGCAGTCTGCCCGTCATGCTTTTCCGATTTCTTTCAGATGGTTTTGCCAGCGCGGCATCTCGACAATTTCCGGGTTCACGAGGTTAGACGGCGGTTTGCCGGCCTTGACGGCCAGCAAGGCGTCAATCGATTGCTGTAGCGATTTTCGATGCCCGTGCTGGTCATTGGCCAACCCGTGCGGGCTTACCACGACATTGTCCATGTGCAGGAGCGGGTTGTCGATCCGGGTGGGTTCATCCTTTGTCACGTCCAGCCCGGCGCCGCCCAGATGGCCGGCTTGAAGGGCGTCGATCAAAGCGTCCTCGTCAATGATCGGGCCACGACCCACATTGACGATGATCGAGCCGGGTTTCATCGCGAAAAGCCGTTCGCGCGATGCGAGGCCTATTGTCGCTTCGTTCAGCGGACAGGCGATGACAACCACATCGGCCTCCCGGAACAGTTTATCCACATCGACATAGGTGAAGCCGAATTCATCGGCCAGTTCGGGCCGGACGGTGCCGCCGGTAACGATGGTTTCCATGCCGAACGGTTCGATGAGGCGCAGGAAGGACCGGCCGATGAAACCCGGACCGATCAGCCCCAGTTTCTTGCCGGGCAATCCCTTGTGGAAAAGCTGGTGACCTTTCCACCAGCCGTCCTCGCTTTCACGCATCAGCCGGCCGCGTTCCGGCAGTCGTGTTTCGACACTCAGCAACAGGGTCAGGGCGGCGGTCGCGACGGCATCGCAAAAGGACTCGCGGGTGTTGGTATAGCCAATACCCATTTCGGTCATTTTCGGCACGGCCATGTTGTCGTAACCGGCAGCCATCTTCGAGACGACAAGCAGGCGGTCATTGCCTTCCAGTGCGGCGTCTTCAACCGAACAGAAATACGTCAAGAAAGCATCCAGACCGCTCAGGTCCTTTCTGGAGACTGTCATCGCTTGTGGCAACTGGACCAGTTCGACGCCGGGTTTATCTAGACCGCCTAGATCGAGAAAGGAGAGCTGATTGTTGCCGTTTTCGGTGTCGAAGTCGCCGCTGAGGCCGATGCGAAAGGGTGTGCTCATGGTGTGTCGGATTCCCGTTTGTGCCGTTTAGAGGCTTGACCATACTCTTCGATATCCGGGTTGATCAAACTGGTTGTCGCAACCGGTCATGCCGGGCCGGGTGGTCGATTTTTATCAGGAGTGCCGCTTGCTATCGCTTCGAGACTCGCCTGACGATGGATGTGACAATCCGGTAGAACAAACAGATGCGGGGCGGAAATGGCTAAGGTATTGGTGGTAACCGGCGGTAGCCGGGGCATCGGGGCGGCGATTGCGCGGTTGGCGGCGCGCGACGGCTATGATGTCGTTCTTTCGTACCGCAAGGAAGCGGCGCAGGCTGATCAGGTGGTAAAAGACATCGAGGCGCAAGGCCGCCGAGGTCTGGCGGTGCAGGCCGATGTTTCCAGCGAGGCCGATGTGGTGCGCCTGTTTGAAACAGTGGATCGCGAATTCGGCGCTTTGAACGCTCTGGTGAACAATGCCGGGGTCGACCATGTCTGCACGGTCATGGATGTCGAGGCGGATTCAATCGACCGGGCTTTTGCTATCAACGTGAAGGGGCCGATCCTGTGCACAAGGGAAGCGGTGAAACGGATGGCGAAATCCACCGGCGGAAAGGGGGGCGTTGTCATCCATGTCGGGTCAGGGTCTTCGAGAACCGGCGGGGCTGGCGGCGGCCAGCATGTCTATGCCGGAACCAAAGCTGCACTTGATATCTACACGCTGACATCGGCACGTGAACTGGGGCCGGAAGGTATCAGAACGGCTGTCGTCCGGCCCGGCGCAACGGAAACCGACATGTTTCCGCCCGACGCGCTTGCCGCGACACGGGAATTTGCAAAAGACAACTATCCGCTGGGGCGGATGGGCCAGCCCGAGGAAATCGCCGAAGCCGTGGTCTGGCTTTGTTGCGACAAGGCAAGTTTCATTACTGGCTTCCCGCTGGATGTCACGGGCGGCCGCTAGGACTCAATTTCTGGCAGTTTTTTCGGCCCCGAACCCTTGCATCATTGGACATTTCTGTTGACCCGCGACCGCATGGTCCCGTATGCGTGCGTTATCCGGTTGGCGGGGGCGCCGTTTAAAGGATGGAATTTGAGGTCGCGACAAAAAGAGTGATCTTCAGATAGAGTGTTTGCCGACGAAGCGGACTGCAAGATAGGGCGCGGCAACAGACAGCAGATGTGACCGCACCTCTATGGTCATTGCTTATGAATTCTTGCTGTATCTACGTTTTATTTGTAAACAATTCTATTGATACTTTGGCGAATCAATAGTTCCAGAGAATGGATTCGATGCGGTTTTTATTTCAATCGCGCATAGCAAGCCTCGGTACGGCGCTGATTTTGCTGGCGACCCCATGCATGGCGGAAGACCTTTTCGTCGAGCTTGGAGCCTTGCTGCAAAACCATGACCGTATCGCAAAGGCGCGCGAACAGCTTGCCGCTGCGGGCGAGCGTGTCGATGAATCGTACAGCGTCCTTTACCCGAATCTGGCGGCGACAACCTTCATCGGAAAGGAAGACCGGCGGAATCCTAATTCCAATGACACTTTCCTGACGGGTCGAGAACTGAACCTAACTCTGACCCAGAGGCTGTACGACTTCGGCGCGTCCGATGCGACGATCGATACCGCAAAGCTTCGCAAGGAACAGGCGCGCGCCATCCTGCATCAGGTTGAAGAACAGGTGCTTCTGGAAGCCCTTGCAGCGTATCTCGAAATTGCCCGCGCGTCAGCGGTTGTCGAATTTGCCGAACAGTCGGTTGAAAACATACAGAACCAGACAGACATGGAAAACGCCAGGTTTGAACGCGGTGGCGGTTTTTCGACCGACGTTCTGCAGGCCGAAACCCAGCTTGTCGGGGCGGAAGCCCGGCTGGTTTCCGCAAAGGGCGACTATGAACTGGCTGAAAACCGTTTCGTTGCGGTTTTCGGTTATCTGCCGACGGAAAAGCCCGACGGTGACAAGGTCACAATATCGCCCGATATACTGCCATTGACCATCGAAGAGGCGATTGCAATTTCGCGCGATGAGAGTTCCCGCCTCATTGTTGCCCGGTTCGAGGAAGCGGTCAGCAAGCAGGCCGCCTTCGGGGCGGAGGCGGAAGCGACGCGGCCCAATCTGGATCTTGTCGGCGAGCAGACCTGGTCAAAGGATGTTGAAGGCATTCAGGGCTTTCGGGGTGAAAGCGTCGTTCGCCTTCAGATGACCTACGATATTGATTTCGGCCTGACGCTCCGAAACACCATCAATGCGGCGAATGCTGATTATCGGGCAACCCAGCACGCCTATGCCGATGCGGTCGATATCGTCGATCGTGAAGTCAAGGATTCCTGGGTCCAGCTTCAGACGGTGAAGCGCAGCGCGGACCTTCTGGATCGTCAGGCTGATCTTGCCGAACAGTTTCTGGAACTTGCCCGCAAGGAACGAAGCGCCGGGCGACGATCATTGATCGACGTACTGGCGGGGGAAACCGCACTGATCAACGCGCAAAGCGATGCCATATCGGCGCGCCTGAACGTCAAGACTGCGTCGCTCGGCTTGCTGGCGGCGATGGGCATTCTGGAACTGACGTCCATCGAACCCTGATGGACCGGTTCGGAATCGCGATCCGGTTGCGAATGTGAACCGTATCAACCAGTCACTGCCTGTTGTGTCTCAAGCACTATAAACCATTGAGTTTGTTGACGCTTGGTTGACATTGAGAACGACCGTTGACGGCTTTGACCTACAATTCCCGTGTAATTACATAAAAAATAGATAAAATGTGATGAATCGCACAGTGTGATGCCGTCGCTTCTGGCAGTGTGGCTGACAGTGATGTGACTGCAAATTTTTTGGCCGGCTTCGATGTCGGTGAATGGATACGAAGATGACGGACGAAATTGTCAGAACTGACGGAACGGCAACGCCGCTGACGCAGGTCGCTGCAGCGCCGTCTGATGACGGCAACGCCAAGACAATCGAGCAGATGAATGAACGGCTGCCCGGCATCATTCAGTTTCTGGTGGAATTCCTTGAAGGCTTTTCCGGTGACAACCCGTCGGAAGAGACTGCTGCAGACGAGTCGCAAGATGTCGCTAGTGCGGCGAACCACGAAATGTCCGTCGATATTGAGCAGTTCATCGAAGAAGAATATACGATGCTGGCGCCGCAGGAAATGCGCTATGAGGCGTTTCCGAGCGATGAAGAAATGGAAGCCATTGCCGAGGAATTGTCGGAAATTGAAACCGCGAGCGGCTCTAACGTCGTTCTTTCCGATGCACCTGAAATCGATTTTGGCGACGCGCCGACACTGGACAGCTTCCAGGCGCCTGGCGATGTCAGTTCGCCGTCTGCGTTCTTTAATAATCTGGCAGGTGCCGGCAGTGCCGGCATCGGGCTTGGTGGCCAGTCGGGTATCGGCCTGACGGCCGGCAGTGTCTCGGATTTCAAAGCTCAGGCCTCGCAAGGCACCGGTGATTCGAACCAACCGCTTACCCCGGCCCTTGCCGCTGCGAAGGCCTCAGCCGCACAGCAGGGCGGCACCGAGTTCGTTTCAGGCACCGATGGCACGGATGACTCGTTCACGGTGACGACGCCGGTGTCGGATACGCCATCCGGTCCGGTCCAGATCGGCAAGACCATCGATAAAACCGTTACTGTGGAAGGCGGTGGGCTTGATCTGGAAATCGACGATGTCGAGCAGATCGAGGTCAATACCGGCTCGGGCAACGACAGTGTGGAAATCGGCGACCTGACAGAAACCGACGCGAACAGCGTCACCATCAATACCGGTGACGGCGATGACGTGGTTTTTGTTTCCGATCAGCAGACCGTCGGTGTCGATCTGAATATCAATGGCGGCGAGGGTAATGACACACTCGGCGGCAGCAACGGCAACGACAATATTCTCGGCGAAGTCGGCGACGACACGTTTTTCGGCGGTTCCGGCGGCGACACACTTGACGGTGGTGTCGGCAACGACACGATTTTCGGTAATGGCGGCGAGCATCTGGCCGGCGCCCATGACTGGGAAGTCACCAACGATATGCCGGTCTTTTCCGAATTCCAGCCCTTCAACACAGCCACCGGCGTTTCTGCGGACGATGCGAATTACACCTTCGACAGCGATGCGACGGTAACGGCGCGTCTGGTTTCAGTCGGTACAGCCAACACAAACTCCATCGGCTATTACAAAATCGGCGCAACCGGCGAAATTTCTGACGTCACCTTCCTGTTTCAGGCGAATGGCGGCTCGACCGACCAGCCGGGCGATGTCATCGATATCGATATTTCGGGTGGTGAGACGCTGGGCCTGTTTATCTTTGCCGGCGGTGTCAACGGCTTCGACACGGATGCAGGACAGTTTGAAATCCGCGATATCAGCGGCGATCCGGCGACGACTGCCAGCACCTCGACCAGGTTGTTCTTCACAACCGATACCGGTGACACAGCGCTTTCCGGGTCGCTATATCACACGACCAATCCGACCATGAATGCAGGCGGCAAGGATGCGGCCTTCGTTGGTTTCAATGACGCCAATGCCGGTCTGCGCATCGGTTTTGACGATGACGTGCCGTTCATTGTCGACGACAAGGACTTCAATGACGTCGTAATCGAGCTGTTCGAGCGCGCCTTCGACCCGAATGAATCAGACGACGATGTGCTGCTGGGCGGTGCCGGAAACGATTCGCTGTTTGGTGAAGGCGGCAATGACATCCTCAATGGCGGTGAGGATGATGACGTTCTGTTCGGCGGATCGGGCAATGATATCCTGATCGGCGGCGCAGGATCGGACAAGCTATACGGTAACGAAGGCGACGATGTCTTCCAGTTTTCCAGCCTGTCTGAAATTCCTTCAGGCGGCCGGGACGTCATCATGGATTTCGAAACCCAGGGCGATAAAATCTTCCTCGATGGCATTCTTACCGGATCGGTGCTCGACAACCTTATCTCCGGCGATCTCGTTATCTCGACTGTGCCGGGAACGGATGGACGGACGCTGGAACTCGGCTTCGGCGACAAGACAATCGAGGTCAATCTGGTCGATGACGGCGTGTTCACACTGGACCACATCACAACATCGGCTCCGGCAGTCTAAACGCTTTCTGCAAAAGCGTGGCTCTGTATACTCGCAATCATGAAAGACCTGCTTAGACGGTTGATGGTTGCGCCCTGGAGCGCAACGCTTCTGGTGATTGCCTCTGTGCTGGCCAATGTGCTGGCGCTGGCAACGCCCCTGTTCGTTATTCAGGTTCTCAACCGGTTCCTCAGCGTCGGTGAATTGTCGACGCTGATCGCCCTTGCGGCTGGCGCGGTGGTCGCCATTGTATTTGAAGTCATATTGCGGGCCTCACGCTACAGTCTCGCTCGGGCTCAGGGCGCCGTGCAGGATATGAACCTTTACACCGGTATCGGCATTCTGCTGGGTGCGGCATCGCCGCGCGAACTGAAGGCGTTGCTCGGCAAGGGGGCCAACCCGGTCGATAACCTGTCGGCGATCCAGCAGGGGCAGGGGCCGCACCATGTCTGCGCGCTGCTCGATTTTCCCTTCAGTGCTGTTTTCGTCGTCGTCGTCTATCTGATCAGCCCGACCCTCGGGCTTGTCGTCGGCGGGATTGTGACTCTGTACCTGATCGTCTCGATCGTCAGCATTCGCCTGGGTCAACATCGCCAGCAGGTTTTGTCCGCCTCGATCCGGTCCGCCGGCGGCCACCTGAAAACAAGTATGGCGCCGGGCGCCAGAACGCGCCTTTTCACGTCTGCATCGTCTATGATCGCAAACTGGCGCAAGCTGGCCGCGGGCCAGGTCGGCATGATCCGGGTGCAGTCGAAGCGCTTGTCTTCGCAGCAAAGCAGCGCCGTTCTGTTTCAGGCGGCGTTAACCGTTACTGTGATCTCCATCGGTGCGATGATGACGCTGAACGGCACGCTGGATGTGGGTTCGCTGATTGGTGTGAATATTCTGGCGGCTCGGGCGCTGATGCCGATTTCCCGCTTTGCCTCGACCTACGAAGCATCCCAGTCTTCGGCCCGAGCGACGAAAGAGATCGCGCGCCTGAAAGGCGTCGCGTTGGCTTCGGCTGACCGACGATCGCTGATCGGTTCGGTGGACCACATTTCGCTGCGCGGTGTAACCGCCCGGCCGACGGCGGATGGCATCGCGTATTTCCATCGGCTTGAAGCGACGTTGAAACCGGGACAGGTGACGGCGGTTTACAGCGAGGACAGGAATGCGGCGACCGGATTCCTTGACCTGTTGACCCAGCTCGAAACGCCGGCAGACGGCGCTATTCTGGTTAATGATGTCAATCTGGACTCGATTTCGTTCGACTGGTGGCGCGGGCAAGTCGGGCTTGTACCGGCGAATCCTGAGTTCAGGGATGCCTCGCTGCGCGACAATTTCCTCGCCCTCGGACCGGGGACGGATGAAACAATTCAAAAGGCATTGCAGGATGCCGGCGTCCGCAAGGCCGTCGAATCGCATCCGCAAGGGCTGGACATGCCGCTGACGGCGGATATGGCCGGGCTGCCGGCGGAAATCCGCTGGCGTCTCGGTCTGGCGCGCGCGCTGTATCTCGAACCGCCGGTCCTGCTGTTCGAATACGCAGCCGAGGTTATCGGCCCGGCCCTGTCAGACAGACTGGCCGATGTCGCCCAGCGTTTTGCCGCTTCCGGCAGGATCGTCGTGCTGGCGACGTCGGACCGGGAAAACGCCAAAAAGGCGCATCAGATCATCGAACTGCCACGTGGCAAGACAGCGATGGTTCACAAGGTTCGTGACACTGAAGCAGATGTTGCGCCGGCGCCCTTTGCATCGGTGCCTGACGACTGGCGTGATCAGCAGCGCGATGCCGCCGGTGCGGATCTTTCCGGCACGCGACGGGCATCGCAGGCGATGGCGTTCGCTGTAATTGCGCTGGTCGCCGCTCTGGGAGGCTGGTCGTATTTCGCAACCCTCGATCGCGTGACGTCCGCCAAGGGTGAAGTGGTTCCTTCTGCTCAGGTTCAGACAATCGAAACCCTGGAAGGTGGCATTGTCAGCGAAATACTCGTGCAGGAAGGCCAGCAGGTGACACATGGCCAGCCGATCATGGAACTTGAAGCCGTTGCCGATGATGCCGATATCGGCGAGTTGTCGGCGCGGCTCGGTGCGTTGACCATGAATGTCGCGCGTTTGGATGCCGAACTGCGTGGTGCTGAAACCTTCGAGGTTCCGGAAACGACGGCCCGTAACAATCGTGATTTTGCAAAGCAGGCTGAGGCGCTTTTCAGGACAAGGCAGGCGAAAAAGCGGCTGGATATCAAGTCCCAGGAATACGTGGTTCGGCAGCGTGAACAGGCGATTGTCGAAATCGATACCAGGATCAAGACGACCAGCCGGCAGATCGGCATCGTCAGCCAGCAGGTCGAAATATCAGAAGGGCTTCTGTCCGAAGAATTGACGAACAGAATGCTGCATCTGGATATCGTCAGCAGCCTTGCCCAGTTCGAGGCTGAAAACGCCCAGGCCAAAGCGGCCAAGCGAACGGCGGAAGCCGCGCTCGATGAAGCAAAGACCCAGCTTGAACTGATCGAGGCTTCCTACGAAGAAGAAGCCCGCATGCAACTGGACGCCGCAACACAGGAGCTGCGCGAGCTCGGGAATCGCATGGGCAAACTGCAGAATACCCGCGACCGCCGCGTTTTGCGGTCGCCAATGGATGGCACAGTCAAGGCGCTATCAACCTTCTCCCGCGGCGCAGTGGTCGGACCGGGTGAAGTGGTCGCGGAAGTTGTTCCGACAGACGATGCGTTCATCATCGAGGCGTTGCTGTCGGTCTCTGAAATCGGTTTCGTTCGGCCCGGC
This sequence comes from uncultured Flavobacteriaceae bacterium, assembly GCA_964352715.1. GTDB lineage: Bacteria > Pseudomonadota > Alphaproteobacteria > UBA8366 > Aestuariispiraceae > JAVKBW01. Next base: position 12,779 of record CAYGSU010000064.1, read on the forward strand.
ATGGAAGCGCGTGTCCGGCTCGCCACCCAGGACGCCTATCGCTTCGGTGCGTTGAAGGCGACCATCCAGTCGATCAGCCCGGATAGTTTCACGGACGAAGATGGCAGGGCATACTACAAGCTGCGTCTTTCGACGCGCGAAAAAGCCTTTCCCGGCAAACAGCAGAACTATGATCTCGTTCCTGGAATTCAGGTCAACGCCTCGGTACTTCTGGGCGAAAGAACGGTATTAGAATACCTTGCTGCGCCAATTTTGAGAAACTTTTCGACGGCATTCCGCGAACGCTAAGTTACTGTAAGTTTTATGGTTAATTCTGTTAACCAAACCTTTATGTCAACGAATGTTCACAATGGCAACAACGCAACTCTAATGTTGACTACATGCACGGCTGTTGTCATTCGCAAATCGGTGTCTGTATCACTTCCGGTGGTGACCTGTTAGGTAGACTGCACCTGAATTGAATTGAGTAGTTGAAATGAAATCTGTACGCATCCTTGCTCTTGTTTTGACCGGCGTGTTTTCCAGCATGGCGGCGCAGGCTGCCACATTGTCGAACACGGGATTCGAAAGCGGTCTCAGCCCATGGCTGACGATCGGCACAGTCCTGAACCCGGGCAGTGTCTCTCTCACCGGCGGCACAACAATTGCGCCGACCGAGGGCAGCAACCAGGCGGAACTCGGATCGAACAGCGGCGTCGGCCGGTTCAGCGTCCTGAATTTTCTTTCCGGCCTGAGCGATATCGGCGACCTTAACGAATTCGCATCGTTGAGTGGTTTGACGGCCTTTGAAAACGGCAGTGTTGATCCGCAGACGGGCGATCTGGAAGGTGAAAACTTCACGTCCGGTTCGGCTATCAAACAGGATGGTATCGACATTCAGGCGGGAACATCGATGTCTTTCGACTTCGCATTGGCAACCCTGGAAGCGACGCAGTTCTTTGGTCCGCTTAATCCCGGCGTTTCGCCTCTTCCGGAACCTGATGCCGCGTTCCTGTTCGCTGATGGCCAGTTCCATCTTCTTGCCAAGGCGGATGATTTTGACCAGCCGGGCTTCGGGTTCGGCCAGGAATTGTCTGACGGCTATTCGGCCTTTGAATACACTTTCCAGAATACGGGGCCGCAGACCATCGCTCTGGTGATGTTCAACTACGATAACAGCTTTGCGGCTTCACGGTTGTTCGCGGATAACATCGAATTTGCCGCTGTGCCTCTGCCGGCGACTCTGCCGCTGTTTCTGGCGGGGCTTGCAGGCCTGGGCTGGCTTGGTCGCCGACGCCGCGCGGCCTGACATTTAACTGTTCGAATTTTTGAACGCCGTCCTTCGGGGCGGCGTTTTTCATAGAAAGAATTGTTTTCCGTGGTTTTGAATAACAGCAGATTATTTTGAACAATTCCCGATATAACGGATCAATTGAAAGCACTCTTCTCAATGAACAGTGTAAGCTTCTTTTACTGGACCTGAAGCTGGTGGCCGATGGTTTTGCTGAACAAGAGGCTAGGCGATGTACCGCGTTTTTATCTGCTGTGACGATCCCCTGAACCAGCTTTCGCGGGTCATCGACATTCTGCGCCGCATGGGGGCAGACCTGATTGCGATGGACGTGAAGCAATCAGCACAGGATGCATTCGATTGCGCCATTGACTATGCGTTTGAAGATGGTGCCCGGACAGCGACATTTGTCGAACGATTGCATCTGGTTCCCGGCGTGGAAGTGCAGGAAAACCGAAGCCTTTTGCATCTGGTCGGGCAGGACCGGTCTTCTGGGTGCCTTGCAAGACAGGATGCCGGCAGCTAGCGCCCAGCCGAGGTTGATTGCTGGTCGTTTTCTGTGGCTTGATGCGGCTCATCACACAGCCGGAATCGCACGATGACCGAAACCGTAAAAATTGGCGATGTTAACGCAGCACGGCTGCGAATCACGCCGTCGATCCGCAAAACGCCGATGGTGCGTTCTGACTCGTTATCCGAAAACGCGGGTTTCGACGTGTATCTGAAGCTTGAACACCATCAGATCACGGGCAGTTTCAAGGTGCGTGGCGCGACCAACGCCATTCTGAGCCTGACGGAAGAACAGCGCGCCTGTGGTGTTGTTGCCGCATCGACCGGCAATCACGGCAGGGGTCTCGCCTATGCAGCCCGGGAAGCCGGGATCCGCTGCGTGATCTGCATGTCTGAACTGGTGCCTCAGAACAAGGTCAAAGCAATCGAAGCGCAGGGTGCCGATATACGCATCATCGGCCGATCGCAGGATGACGCACAGGTGGAAGTGGACCGTCTGGTCGCGGAAGAAGGCATGACCATGCTGCCACCGTTCGATCACCGGGATATCATTGCCGGACAGGGAACACTTGGCCTGGATATTCATGACGATCTACCGACAGTGGAAACGGTCATCGTCCAGCTATCCGGCGGCGGATTGATTGCCGGCGTTGCCCTCGCCCTGAAGTCGATGCAGCCCGGTATTCGTATCGTTGGCGTCTCCATGGAACGCGGGGCAGCGATGATCGAAAGTCAGAAAGCGGGCAAGCCGGTTTTCGTCCCTGAAATTCCGACGCTCGCCGATTCTCTGGGCGGCGGGATTGGCCTCGCCAACCGGTATACCTTCCCGATGGTCCGCGATCTGGTGGATGACATGATCACCGTCAACGAGCACGAAATTGCTGCAGCCGTCCGGCACGCCTATTGGCAGGAGCGGCAGATTGTTGAAGGATCCGGCAGCGTAGGCATTGCCGCCTTGCTGGCCGGCAGGATTGCCGGACCCGGTCCCTGCGTGGCGCTGGTCAGTGGTGGCAATATCGATATGAAACTGCACAAAAGGCTGATCGACGGCGAAGATGTCGATGTAGCGAAAGAAGATAAGGCCGCCTGATGCCAACCATACGACTCCTCAGCGAATCCGAACTCCGCCGGGCGATCGGCCTGAATGCCGATACTGTCGAGTGCGTGGAACAGGCCTTTCGGCTTCTCGCGACCGTGGATGTCGCGATGCCGCCGATCATGAGTTTTGAAGTGCCGGAATTCAATGGCGAGGTCGATGTCAAAACCGCCTATGTGCCCGGAATCGATTCTTTTGCCATCAAGATGAGCACCGGATTCTTCGACAATCCGAAACTGGGCCTGCCGAGCCTGAGTGGATTGATGGTTCTGTTTTCGGCGAAGACTGGGCAGGTGGAAGCAGTTCTGCTCGACAACGGCTACCTGACCGATATCCGCACAGCCGCTGCAGGCGCGGTCGCCGCAAAGTGGCTGTCGCGGGAAGACTCTACGACTGCGGGCATCGTCGGCGCCGGTTTGCAGGCGCGGCTTCAACTCAAGGCGCTGACCCTTGTCAGGCCGATAAAGCGCGCCCTTGTCTGGGGCCGGGATGCGGACAAGGCGGCGGCCTGTGCGCATGACATCAGGCGCGATCTGGGGCTGGATGCAGTTTCGGTTTCCAGCATTGATGACCTTGCGGCGGCAAGCGATATCGTCGTGACGACAACGCCATCAACGGAACCTCTGCTGCTTGAATCGCATCTTCGCCCCGGTATGCATGTTACGGCCATGGGGTCTGATGCCGATTACAAGGTGGAAATTGATCCGGCGGCACTGGCGGCGGCCGACCTGTATGTCTGCGACCGGGTCGCCCAATGCCAGACGCGGGGCGAACTGCGCATGGCGCTGGAAGCCATGGCTGTGGATGCTGGTGCCGAATGGCCGGAACTTGGCGATATCATCGCCGGCATAGCGAAAGGGCGCACCGATGCGTCGCAGATCACGATCTGCGATCTTACCGGCACCGGCGTTCAGGATACGGCTATCGCAACCCTGGCCAGCAGTCTGGCGGCCAAGGCGAAAGCCGGCGTCAGCTTCGAAAGCTGATCCGCGCCTGACAGGCTAGAGAATCCGCGACCGCAGCCAGGAAGACCCGCGTTCAACGACAAGAACCAGCAGAAATACACAGATGATGATGGTGCTCGCGAGGTCGTAACTGAACAGATCCATAGCCACTTTCAACTCGATGCCGATGCCGCCGGCGCCGACCAGCCCGAGAACGACGGATGAGCGGGTTGCTTTTTCAAGCGAGAACAGGGCGGTGGCGATGAAGCTTGGAAAAGCTTGCGGGATCACGGCGGAAAAGATCATGCCGGTCCGGCTGGCGCCGATAGATGACAAGGCTTCACCGGGCCCCTTGTCGGCCTCCTCCATCGCTTCCGCGAAGAACCGGCCGCAGAAACCGATCGTGTCGATCATGATGGCAAGAGTACCGGCCGCCGGGCCGAGGCCAACGGCGATCACGAAGAACAGCGCCCAGATAAGGTCAGGCACTGTGCGGAAGAAGCTGATGATGCTGCGGGCGGTGTGGTAGACGATGGGATGCGGCGACAGGCCGCGCGCCGCCAGAATGGCCATCGGAACACTGATGATCACGCCCAGAATGGTGCCGACGACCGCCATCTGAAAGGTTTCCAGCAACGCGAGGCCAATGGAAGACAGCCGATCGATATCGGGCGGAAACATCTGGCCGAGAATTCGCAGGATGCCTGGCAGTCCACTCGTCAGCCGGTCGATCGACAGATCGACGTGATCGATCGAGGCGATGACAAAAGCCGCCGTCGCGACGAACAGAACATAGGCCAGCGGGTTCGGCCGGTCGAAGCGGGCAGGAGGCGCGAGAGGCTGGGTGATGTCACTCATAGATATGGCTCAGGGCATCGGCGTCGACGGTATCGGTTGCGGCATCAATGGCGATGCTGCCCTGCTTGAGGGCGATCACCCGGCCAGCGTATTGCAATGCATGACGCAGGTTATGTGATGTGTAGAGCAGGGTTAGGCCATCTTCTTTCAGCAGGTCGACGAACAATTGCATCACCTCCTCACCAGCGGCGGGGTCGAGGCTGGCGACCGGCTCATCGGCCATGACGAATTCAGGTCGTTGCATCAACGCTCTGGCGATGGCGACCCGCTGGGACTGTCCGCCTGAAAGCTTGTCGGCGCGCCGGTCTGCGATATCGGCCAGACCGACCCGGTTCAGGCAATGCATCGCTTCCTCACGGACATTTGCCGGGGCGATTCCCTGATACCAGGTGCGAATGCCGCCGCCGCGCGCCTGTGCGCCGTGAATGACGTTCGACAGAGCAGAAAGCCGCGGCACCAGATTGTGCTTCTGAAACACGAAACCGACCCGCGAGCGCAACCGACGAAGCGCCGGCGGTTTCAAGCTGACGACCGGTTCGCCGAGCAGTTCGACCGACCCGGCGGTCGGTTCGATGAGCCGGATGCAACAGCGCAGTAATGTCGATTTTCCAGCCCCGTTTGCGCCGATCAGCGCAACCGACTGCCCTTCATGAATGTCGAAGCCGACGCCCTTCAGGACGGCGTTGCCGTCGGGATACTTTTTACGCAAACCCGCCACGCGGCAGGTGACCGGACCGGAAACCGGCTGCGGTGCTGTTTCTGCACCGCAGCCGTGTTCTTCTGTCCGGACGAGGGCCTTGGCCGCTACGCCGGTCATGGTCAATCGCCGACGAACTGGTTAAACGAATCCACTCCGATTGTCTGGTACATGGACCGAACGTAATCGTAGTCCTTGTCCTCGACGGCTTTGAGGAAGAAGCCGCCCTTGTATTTCTGGTTGTCGTCGCCGGTCAATACGGCGGACATCAACTCGTTGCCGTGATCGACAAATGCGGCCCGCATCTTGTTGAACATTTCATCCGATACGGAAGGCGAGGCGATCAGAATATCGTTCGGCAGGTCACGGCCACGGGCAACAACAGTGAAAGCCTGATCTGGGAATTTTTCGCGGATATTTTCAAGATGACCGAAGTTCATGCCGACAGCGGCAAGGTCGCCCCGGATCAGCGCTTCAATGGCGACATTGCGGCTGATGATCTGCGGGTCATAGTCCTTGCCGTAGTTCAGACCGACATCGGCAAGCGCCTGGGCCGGGCCGAGATGCTGTGATGTGGAACCGACCGATCCAAAGGAAACCTTCTTGCCGGCAATGTCTGCGGCTTTCTTGATAGGGCCGTCGGCCATGGTGACGATCTGTGCGAAGTAGTTCGGGCGTTGCCAGCCGACAACCACGCGGGCATCGGTGCGTGCCTTGAATACGACGTATTCAGCCGGGCCGGTAAGAACGAAATCAACCTGACCGGCGCGCATCGCTTCAACAGCGGCAGTACGGCTGTTCACCGGCAGAAATTCGATGTCATAGCCTGTATAGTCTGTAAGCTTGTCGCGAAACGCGCCGAATTCACGCTGCAGGTTTTCAAGCCCCTCGATATCGGTGACGGCAAAGCGAACGGTTTCCGCTGCATTGGCCGCCGCTGCTGAAAGGCCGGCTACCATTGCGGCAGCCGTCATCATTCTCTTGAACCACATATCCTGTACTCCCTCGGTTACTGATCAGAACTGTCCTGGAGTGTGTCGAAGATGCGTGATCGGTATTTGTCTGTTTTGTTGCGGTCTTGTGGCACGAACTAGACGAGTCAGAAGCCTGTATAGTCAAATTTATGATGTTTTGGTTAAACTGGCAGGATCGACTTGCGAAGCTAATTTCAGGCGCGCAAACAGATGATAGTGAGATCTGAAACTCCAAGGACTGTTTGCCATGTCAAGTGTTACGCTCACCAATATCAAAGCGCTGTTGCCCGGTGAAGGCATCGTTGAAACGTCGCTGCGCATCGAGGACGGATACATTGCCGGCATCGGTGAAAATGCACCCGCAGCAGCGCAGACGGTGGATGGTGATGGTCTGATAGCCATGCCGGGCATTGTCGATATTCATGGCGATGCTTTTGAACGTCAGATCATGCCCAGGGCGAATGTCGCCTTTCGGCTTGATGTTGCGCTGCATGAGACCGACCGGCAGATGGTCGCAAACGGAATCACCACGGCGTATCATGGCGTGACGTTTTCGTGGGAGCCTGGGCTGCGTGGCCGTGAGAATTGTGAGAACATGCTGGATGGCGTCGCCGCCCTGCAGCCGCATTTCGGTTGCGACACCCGTATTCACCTGCGTTTCGAGACATTCAATCTCGATGCCGTCGATGATGTGATCGACTGGATGGCGGCAGGCTTGATCAGCATGTTCGCTTACAACGACCACACGCCCGAAATCATCAAGAACCTCTCAGCCTCATCACAAAAGGTGAAACGGTATCTTGACCGTACGGGTCTTTCCGAGTCCGATTTCCTGCAGCTTGCCCGGTCGGTATACAGCCGGTCGGATTATGTGATACCGGCCATCGAAAGACTGGCGGCGGCTGCCCGCGCAAACAGTATTCCGCAACTGTCGCATGATGATCGCACGCCTGAAATGAGGCAGTTCTATAATGATCTGGGCTGTGCCGTGTCTGAATTTCCCATGAATGAGGAAACAGCGATTGCGGCCCGCGATCTTGGAAACCCGATCGTGCTCGGCGCACCGAATGTGATGCGGGGCGGAAGCCACAATGGCGCCGTCAATGCCGCCGATATGATTGCGCGCGATATGTGTAACATTCTTGCTTCTGATTACTATTACCCAGCACCGTTGGTTGCCGCTTTCCGGCTGGTCGATGATGGCGTACTGGAGATCGAGCAGGCATGGAACCTCGTGTCACTGAACCCGGCGCGGGCCGCCGGCCTGACGGACCGGGGCGATATCAGGATCGGTCAGCGGGCGGATATCGTGCTTGTTGAAACCGAAAAGGCGAATTTTCCGCGAATCGCAGCGACGATGTCTGAGGGGCGGTTCGTGCATCAGGCTATGGCGCTGTCGCCCGGCATGAACAATGCACCGGGCGTGCGGAACGCGCTGTCAGCCTAACCCCCTGAAATTCAATATATCTGCTGCGGCTTTCGTCTGCAGCAGTCGATGGCTTTCGCCCAAAATCACGGACCTTTGTTTGGTGAATATGACACTTTGATGTATGATTCATAGAAGTGAAATATTTGTACCGTTAACCGAAGTGGAGTCATATATAGCCAACAAAGGAGAGCACGATGCGAATATCGTTCTCAGTAGTGTTTTTTACATTTTTTTTGGGTACTGCTTTTTCTGTCGCTCCCGTGACGACCGCCGAAGCCGGTCTTGTTTGTGGTGAACGCGCGGATTTTATCGAAAAACTTGATGAGGCTTATGGCGAACGGCTGATTTCAGCCGGGCTGGAAGCCGATGGCAACGTGTTTGAAGTCTATCGGTCGGAAACCGGATCCTGGACTATCCTTGTTACCGAACCGGATGGTCCAACCTGCGTTCTTGCTTCCGGTGAAGCATGGACCGACGGCAACAGCGCACAGGCTACGAAGGACGAACAGCCGCTTTGACAGGCTGAGCATCCTGTGCCGGTCACGATACTGTCACGGTTCGCATGACAGTATGATTGTTTGAGTGTTGCGTGACTGGTGCATCATGAAACAGTTTCCCGGGCGGCTTGTCCTCGTTGTCGGTTCTTCAGGGGTCGGCAAGGATTCAGTCATGGATGCCGCGCGAACCCGGCTTGCCGATGCGCCTGACGTTGTGTTCCAGCGGCGGGTGATAACGCGCGAAGCGATGCCGGGTGCGGAAGACCATGACACGCTGAGCATAGAGGCTTTTGAGGCGGCGCAGGCCAGAGGTGATTTCGCCCTGAGCTGGCAGGCGCACGGGCTCCTCTACGGCGTTCCGCGCGAAATTGAAAGCAGGATGCTCGACGGCCGGACCGTGATTGTGAATGTATCGCGAACGGTAATCGAAACGGCATGTGATCTTTATCCCGGCACCCGGACGATCGTCATTACAGCGTCGCATGAAACTCTCTCCAAAAGACTCGCCGCACGGGGCAGAGAAACACCGGCCGAAATTTCGGCGCGGTTGTCGCGAAACGTCGATGCGCCATTGCCGGTCAAAGGCGTGACTCGGATCAGCAATGACGGCGATCTCGAAGAAGCCGTATGCCGATTTGTCGAGATCGTCGCGCAATTCGCGTCCGGTGACGAATTATCCTGATATCAGGAAAGGGCCTGCCGATTTAAGGAACAATGACAGCAATTCGGACTGCGACGATATGTTAAGTTTTGCATAGGCACGCTTGCGATGGGTTTTCACCGTCGTGACGGAGATATCAAGAATTTCACTCATCGATGCGGAAGAATACCCGCGCAGGACATGCTGCATTACCTGTTGTTCCCGGTCCGACAGTTCGGGCTTGCCGAAGTTATCGAACAGTTCGTCGATGCGGGCGTCTATCGGATGCTCAATTTTCTGACATCCCCTTAACATCCAGTATTTGCGCACGATGGCGCCGATCAAACCAACGTGGTCTTCCAAACGCCTGACCACTGAATCGCGATAGGCGTCGACGCCTAACGGACTGAAAAGATCGATTTCCACCGTTGTTTCCTTGCCCACCGATACAGCGATGATCAGCTCTTCCTGCTGTTCAGGCCAGTTGCTGGTGACAAAGCCGATTTCCTCCAGCTCCGACCGCGATATTCCATCGACTGTATTGAGGTCATGCTTGTAATACTCGTCCGGTGCAAGGTCGCGCATTCTGTACACACCGGTCTGTATTCCCCGGCAATGAGCCCGATAGGCGGGATTGAGAACATAGGTCCCGTTGACATAGTTCCTGATCCCCGACTTTGATTTTTCGTCAGGAAACGTGTCGTACAGGCAGACAGGTCTTGACCTGCCACGATTGATGAAGATGGCCGTCATCGTAAATGGAGCAAGTACTGAAAGACTGTCAATCAACTGTGACGGAAACGTATCGTTGTCGATGCAATCAATAAGTTTTTCCGTTTCTCGTTGCCAGGATTGATCGTTCATTTGGGCGGCAGCTCTCGTGTCCTTCTTCGGGAGGATATACCGTGGTTTCAATATGTGAATAGTTCATGAACAGAAACCTTCTCTCAACAGTAAACTGAATAGGACCTGCCTGACGATGCAAAACGTTAATATTGACCAGATACGATCCTTGTTCCCCGCGCTTTCCCGAGATGGAGATGACGTTGCGCCCGTGTTTCTGGACAATCCTGGCGGCACCCAGGTTCCGCAATCGGTCATCGATGCGATGAGCCATTGTCTGATTTACGCCAATGCGAATTTGGGCGGTGCTTTCAAGACATCCCAGCGTGCCGACGAGATTGTCGAACAATCGCATGTGGCAATGGCAGATTTTGTCAACGCCAACTCGTCCCGCGAGATAATCATCGGGCAGAACATGACAACGTTGACCTTTCACATGTCACGGTCAATCGGTAACACATTGACCGCAGGCGACGAGATCATCGTTACGAAAATGGATCACGACGGCAACGTAACACCATGGGTTCTTATGGCGCGCGATCATGGATTGACCGTCAAATACCTGCCATTCAACCGGGAAACGTTTGAATTCGACATGGCGGATCTGGAAGCATTGCTGACGGAACGGACGAAGCTTGTTGCGGTGAACCACGCGAGCAATTTGACCGGAACAGTCAACAATGTGAAAGCCATTGCCGAACGAGCGCATCAGGTCGGCGCATTGGTTTATGTGGATTCCGTTCAGTACGCCCCGCACAGCATTATCGATGTGCAGGACATCGGATGCGATTTTCTTGTTTGTTCGCCCTACAAGTTTTTTGGCCCGCATATGGGGGTATTGTGGGGGCGTGAAAGCGTGTTGCTTGAACTCGAACCCTACAAGGTACGGGCGGCTGCGGGTGATTTGCCAGGATGCTACGAAACCGGGACGCTAAGTCACGAGGGAATGGCCGGCATCACAGCTGCCGTCGACTACTTCGCTATGATCGGCCGCGAATTTTCAGAGGATCAGTATCGGACGCGATTCAGCCACTTCAACGAAAGGCGGCAGAATATCTGCGCCGCGCTGGAGTATCTCACCGACTACGAAACGCCGCTGACGCTTCGCCTGATAGAAGGGCTAAAGGCGCTTCCGAAGGTGAAAGTGCAGGGCATTACCAATCCGAATGCAATGCGATCTCGGGTTCCGACCGTATCCTTTACCGTTGACGGTTTTCACCCCAAAGGAATTGTCGCAGATCTTGGCAGCAAGGGCTTCCAGGTATGGTCCGGTCACAATTACGCGGTGGAGCCGACAACGCATCTGGGACTGATGGAAAAAGGCGGTGTCGTTCGCATCGGAATTGCGCATTACAACACGATGGATGAGGTCGACAGAACGCTTGCAGCGGTTGCCGGTCACCTTGGCTCTTAAGCTGCTGTCCGTCGAAATGTCCTCCTGCAGGAGGATATACAGCACATGATCCAGAGATGATTATGGCTGCTAACAGGAATTTTATATCGTGCTGAAACTGCTTTTTAACAGGGACTAAGGAGCTTGCGTTCATAAAACCGATCATCAAGACAGGTATTGTCGCCGTTGTACTAACACTAGCCGGAATAATGCAGCCGGCTTCCGCCGAAACGTTGCGGGTAGGTATGGAATGCACCTACGCGCCCTTCAACTTTCGCAATGCCAACGGGGAACTCGACGGTTACGATGTCGATGTCGCCAAGGGAGTCGCCGA
>CAYGSU010000065.1:0-24247 GCA_964352715.1 uncultured Flavobacteriaceae bacterium
GCGCGACCATGGGGCGCAATGCATTCGGGGCCGCACTCTGCGCCCGTTCGAATGCCGCAATACTTTCATCAATACGGTTCAGACCTTCCAGGGCCGCCCCCTCGATCTGACCGATAATGGCTTCGTTATCTTCAAGACGTCGAAGGGCTTTGGCTACTTCTTCCGCGCCAATCCAGTCCTGGCGGGACACTCGCACCTGACCAAGCGCCCTGTAGGCCTGGAGGTTGTTTGAATCGCGTTGCAGAACATTGACCAGAACGTTCTCAGCCCGCTCTGCATCGCCCTTTTGCATCAGGAACTCAGCCAGCGGCAAACCAACGGTGGCAGAGGCATTGCTGGCCTGGAAGGCTTTGGTATAGCTTTCTTCCGCCAGACGCTCCGACCCGGCCGAATTGTGCGCATTTCCAAGCAGCACCAGCGCCTGAACATCGTCAGGATTGTCCTTCAGCACGGTCCTCAGATCGATGATCGCATCGTCAAGCTGGTTATCGGCGATACGGATTCTGGCGCGCAACTTAAGCGCTCCATTGTTGTTCTGGTCATCCTTGAGAACGGTGTTGATCAGCGCGCGCGCGCCATCAAGATCGCCCTGATCCAGCAGTAACTGCGCCAACTGGTTGTTGGCCTCCGCCTTCTGCTCGTTGTCCTTCGCCTGTTCCGAGGCTTCCTTAAGCGTCGCGATGGCAAGATCCACGTCTTTCTTGCCCGTCAGATAAAAGGCCGCAAGCGCCATCTTGTAATCGTGGGCCTGTTGCGGATTGTCGGCGATCAGCTTCTTCAGTTCGGCCTCGGCCGTATCCTGATCCTTGTACTGGTTAAGGAACTGAACGACAGCGATATGGGCCTGGACATTGCTCGCTTCGGCGTCAGCGATCGACCGCAATTCCGCTTCGGCCGCATCATAGTTTTCCTGACCGATGTAGAACCGAACGAGCGCGTTCTTGAAAGCAATCGTCTCCGGATAGAACTCAATCAGTTTTTTGAGGATCGTTTCGATTTCTTCGGTCTGTTCAAGCTGCGCCAACGCGCCGATCTTGATCAACTGAAGCGTGACATTGTCCTGAGCACCTTCCAGCCCCTGATCCAGCAGATCAATGGCTTGCTGCACCTGGCCTGCCGATATTCTTTCCGCTGCAAGAACCGATATGGCCTCGACATTCTTGGGGTCCAACTCCAGCGCCCGCTCGGCGGATCTGACGGCGCCGTCAGAATCTTCAAGCGCCAGCAGCACGCCGGCATGGAAAGAATGTGCAGATGATGAATTGGGATCGACTTCAAGCGCCGTATTGCTGTGCTCCAGCGCCAGATCAAGCTGCTTGGACAGCAACAGGATGCGGCCAAAGCGCAAATTCGCTTCCAGATGCTTCGGATCGAGTTCGAGAATCTTTTTCAGCAGGTTTGCAACACCGCGGTAGTTCCCTTCCCGTTCCTGGATCACGGAAAGCCCGAACAGGGACGGAATATGATCCGGATTGATTTGCAGGGCGTTTCGGAATTCGAGCCCGGCCTTGGCGTTTTCTTCCGCCTCGAGAAGCTTCTGGCCTTCGGCATAGTGGTCGGCCAACCGTTCTTCCGGCGAATCGCAGGCCGCTAAAGCCAGCCATGAGGCCATCAAAATCACGAAAATTCTTAAAAATCGATATCTTTGCAGCATGCGTCCATCCAAATCCGTATCGTATCGAAGCCCGCACCGCACAGCCAAAAACTGTGGATTCCAGACCTGTACAACCTGTTTCCAAAGTATAATGGTCGCACCGTATCGCAATAGCGATATGAGGCACAACCTTCTACCTCGGACCTAGGTCCGACTAAGAAAGTCACGATTTTCTGAAAATCAATGACCGCGGTTTTGTCGAAGCACCCAACGACGCAAATCCGGCATCGAGAAATACAAAACCGCCGTAACAAATAACACCACACCAACATCGATAAAGATCGTATTGACGAGGCTGAAATTTACCATAATGCCCGTGGCCTGGGCAGCAATCATTGCCGCAATGAGGCAGGCATACACCATCGTAGGAATCCAATAGCCCGAGGACGGTAGCAGGTTGCTGCGCTTCAGCAAAACCAGTGAGGCTAGGAATCCAAAACCTTCCCCCGCCATGGCCACCCAGACAATATAGCGGACATCGCCGGAATCTGCGGCGATTAAAAAGGCAATCGGCAGGAAACATACCCGGACGATATTCGCGTACATCGGATTTTTTGTTTCAGCCCTGGACATTGCGACGATGGCTGGCCCGGCCTTGGCCAGACGCAGCGCTTGCATCAATCCCAGCCAGACGACGACATCGGTCGCCGCAGCATACTTGTTGCCGAAAAGCAGCAGCAACACCGGCGCCCCCATCAGGAAAAATCCGATAGCAAGCGCCAGCCCGATCACCAAAGCCGCCTGCATCGTCGCCTTGGACAGCGCATCGAAGGCTTTCCCATCCGTCGCCTTGGAAAGAACCGGAAGCAGCAGGCTGTTGGCCGAATTGGCCAGCAGCATGCTGGGCATCAACGTCAGCGTGAACGCTACGGAAAACCAGCCAAGTGTTTCGACCCCAAGCTGGTTGACGACGATGATGCGGTCACCGTGGAAAATACCGAAAAGCAGAAAGCCGTTTACCAGCAAGGGCACACCGAAACCGAGCGCCCGGTTGATGATCGATTTTTCCCACGAAAGCCTGTAAGCCCTGTCTGCCGCCATATGAGACGCAATGACATACAAAACCTGCTGTATCAGGATCGCCGCCAGCATGATCCGGTAATCGCCCAGCCAGTAAGCCAGCGGCCACACCGCAACCGTCGACAGAAACTGACCCAGCAGATTGGCGAGAATAAATCGCCCGAATTTCAGGTCCCGCTGCAGCCGGAAAACATCCAGATGGGCAACGCCCCTGATCAGCGGCACCAGGGCCATCACCTGATAGGCCCAGGTGACCTCGGGCACGGCGAACAGGATCGCCAGTGGCTTGGCGGCGACGAACAGAACAAGGGCTGCGACAACCCCGCGCAGAACCTGAAGGCTGTGCAGCGAAGATTGCAGTTTTTCCTCCTCGCCGTCCTTGGCCTGAACAATCAACCGGTCCAGCGCAAAATTCGTAATCATTTCAAGCAAGGCGAGCGTAATCGCAAATGTGCTCGCGATACCGAAATCCTCCACGCTGACCAGTCTGGCTACGAGAATGTTCCGGCCAAGAAGCAGCAACGCCCCCAACGCGTTCCCGAAGGTGAGAATCAGTCCTGACTTGAGCATGCGCGGTGAGCGCCTTTCTTCGAAGTGGCAGGCCTTAAGCCAGCCCGGCTTGCGGTCGTTGGTTTACGTGCGGCGTTTCGACTTTTTCTTAAAACTGTTTTTGAAACGGCGTAAGGTTTCCAGTTGCCGATGCGCGGACAGCACAAGTTTTGAGCCGGCACTGTCAGCCAGCACACCAAAACCCGATACCATTGGCGCCATCGGCGTTTCCCTGATGCGGCGCAGGATTTCTGCGTCGGAGTCACCGAGAGCGGATTTCGACGCATCCAGCGCGTTGTAGAGCGGATAGAGTTGCTTCTTGTCATGAAAGTCGACCGAAGCAACCGGGTCCAGGCCGTTTTCCCTTGCCAGCCGAAGCGCATTCTCACTCGGCACCAGACCGTCGGTCTTGCGGTTCCAGATTTCGATGCCCGCCAGACCGAGAGCCGGCCAGTCGGAATTGAAATCCTGCCAGGCATCCCGTCTGTCCGGGTGCGCCATGATACACCATGCCTGTGCTTCCCTGACGGCCGACAGCAGATCCTCGGCCAGCACTTCTTCACCCAGATACTCATCCAGACCCCAGGTCGGGAAATGGATGTAATTCTTCGGCGTCGAATATTCGATGCCCCCGATGATCCGAAAATTCTCGGTGCTCAGCGCCTCACATTGCCGCCGATAGGCTGCATACCCTTCGCTGCCGATACGCTGGCTGTGTTCACTGCAAAGAAGAAGGTCGGCGCCGAGAGACCGAAAGGCGGACGCAACCCTTTCAAGCGGCCATTTGCCGTCATAGGAAAATGTAGAATGAATATGGGTGTATACCCTCAACACGGTCAGCGCTTTCTCTTTACAAGCCGGTTCAGAATGTACGCCATTGATTCCCTGAAGAAAAACAACGGGTGTTTCGGATCATAATTATAGTATCTGGACGGGCTGGCCGGCAGGAACACGTGTAAGAACGTCGACAGGCGGCCCGGCCAGACCTTGCGGGCCATCTCGGTTTTCGGTCCCCGGAGAACCGCCAGTAAATGCAGGATGTCCCGTCCCAGATGCCGCACAACCAAACGGTCTTTCGCGCCTTTCACGTCAGGCAGCGCAGCACCGCTGGCCGCCAAGGCAATCCAGCCCGGATATTCAAAGCCGAGACGGCGCGCGAGCGCCAGGGACCCCCAGCTTCGTCCATTCAGTTCGACAAACCATCTTTCGCCAGCGTCATCGACCAGGGTCTCAATCATGAAAACGCCCTGCCAGCCGATCGATTCCAGCAGTTTTTCCGTGCTGCGGGCTTCTGCTTCATTCGGCTGGCGCGACGCGCAGGCGCTGGAACCGGAACCGTGCGGGTCGATCATGCGCACCCGTTCGTGCGCGCTCGGGTTTTTGACCGCGCCATTCCGGTACAGGCCGAAATACCCTTCACCCTTGCCGTAAACCGGTTGCTGCAGAAGAAAATCATGGTTCGAATACCGGTTCACGATGGCTTCGTATTCATCGTAGGACTCGATCAGGCGCGACGGCCTTTTTGCGATCCGTCGGGCTGACGGCCCCTGCTCGACCTCGCACGCGTAGCGCGGTTTCATGAAAAAAGGCAGAGGTATCTGCCTGACATCCGATACTGTTGCGGATCGTTTCGTATCGGGTACGTTGAAACCTGCTTTCCGGGCATTTTCAACCTGCGCCCATTTGTCCAGTGCGACATCAGCAGCTGCCCCCCCCGGCCCGAGATGGAGCACCGGTTGCAAATCGTCGGATTTCTGAAGATCGTTGATCATCAGCAGGAAAGCGTCATCCGCAGCAAAAATGTACTGAACCGCATGGCCGGCAAGGGACGAAATCAGGTCCCGTCTGGCGGCGTCATAATCCACTTCCGGATCGGCAATGCTGAACGTTTCGACATCGATCCATCGCATCGCTGTCGATGAACGTTCAGTCCGGCAAGCAACAAGCGGCCGAAAACCAGCATCACGCAGACTGAAACAGACTTCGGGTGTGGAAACCGCATCCCCGAAACCGACGACGACTGTCTGCATCACCGGTTTCTTTTCACGAAACAACGCAGGTCATCAAGATACTGCGCCAGCGGACCATGATCGCCTCTGACCCACTTCGAAAAGGACCCCTCAATGTCATCGGACCGGATCGAATTGCGGCGCACTGTTCGTGAATCGGCACGCGCGAAGCCTCTGTCGCTGGTATAGATCCGCTCATAGCCTGCATTTCGTACGTGGTTGAACACGCGCTTGTCGTACAGGCCGAAGGGGATGCTGAAGTCCTTGACCGGCTGCCCGGTCGCGTCTTCAAGGGTCTTCTTTGACGTCTCTGTTTCCTGAGCAATATCCGCGTCATTCAGTTTCCGCAGATCGCGATGGTCCCAGCCATGCGAGCCGATCGCCATGCCGCGTTCCGTCATCTCCCGCAGGTTGGCGGCGCTCAGAAAGCCCGGTCGGTCAAGTCTTCCCGCCAGAATAAAGAACAAAGCCGTTACACCACGATCGGCCAGGCGGGGGCAGGCGATTTCCAGATCGGACAGATTGCCGTCGTCAAAGGAGACGCGCACAGCATCCTGCTTCATTTCGCCGGCAATCTGATCAAGACACGTATCAAATGTATCGACAGAAATCCAATACGGCTCTTCCCCGTCCTCATAGGGACGGGAAACCTCGCCAATTCCGTGGAAATTGATCCAGGTAACCTTGATGTTTGCGGCAATTTGACTGTTCATCGGCTATCTCAATATTTTAAGCGTCGCAGAATTACAATGGATGGAGACTAAATCTTAGAAACCAAACAATTATTTTGCATGATGATCTGAAAACAAACACGGAAACCAAACGGTTTCTCTTTATCGCATAAATTCGGTGATTCGATGATCCTAAAGCACAGATGCTTGTGATTGTGCAGTGCAGTCTAGATGATACTGTGATCTATACCTTCATCATCATAGCGTCGTTTCAGATACGAAAATGTCTCCCACCCCGCCAAAACTTCAATGGGCCAGCGATGCGAAAAAGCACGCGGAATACAAACTCAGGGACCGGTCGTTCCTGAGATGGCTGATCGGATTTCTTTACCGGTTCGGAAAAACCCGCAAATACAGTATCAGACTGATCATGAGGTATGACGGTGGCTCTATATACTCAGAGGCGCTGAGGGACATTCAACAACGACATCACGGCGTGACAATAGGGCGTTTCAGCTATGGCGATCCGGTCTATCCCGGCACGTTTCCAGGGGGGACCCGTGTCGGGAACTTCTGCTCCCTCGCAACAGGATTGATGGTCTTCCGACGGGATCACCCTGCCGCGTCGTTGTCGCAGCATCCTTTCTTTTACAATTCGGCTGAAGGCTATCTTGCCAGGGACAGCATTATCCTGAACGAGGACAACCCGCTTACCATTGGGCATGATGTTTGGATAGGCGCACGGGTCACCATCCTTTCGGGGTGCAAGACAATCGGCAATGGCGCAATCGTCTCGGCCGGGGCTGTGCTGACAAAGGACGTTCCCCCCTATGCAGTCGTCGGCGGTGTGCCGGCACGGATTATCAAGTACCGGTTTGATGAAACCGCGATCGAAGAAATCGAAAAATCGCAATGGTGGACTCTGGGACTTGTTGAGTTACTGGACAAGTATGACGACATTAGCCGGCGCATTTCCGGGAAAGACGAGAATGGCAAAACGTAAAGTCACCGTTGGTTTGCTCTGGCATTCAATGAATTCCGACAATCTCGGAATCGGAGCGCTGACAATCGGCCACATGCAGATCGTACGGGATGTGTGCAACAGGCTGAATCTTGAGCCTCACTTTCTGGTTCTGTGCTGGACGGACAAACGGGCGTTCTATTTCGAGGACCCCAGCATCGAGGTTTTTCAGCTTAGAATGAAGGACTTCGTCCGCCCTGTCGGCGGCCTTTTCAGTGCGTTCCGGCGGTGCGACCTGGTGCTGGATATCGGCGCCGGTGACAGTTTTGCCGATATTTACGGCCCGTCGCGTATCATTCGTATGATCCTTGCGCAGAATCTGGCGCTGGTTTCCCGGCGCCCGCTTATTCTCAGTCCGCAGACCATCGGACCATTTTCGCGCTGGTATATCCGGATGCTGGCCTTGAATGTCATGAACCGGGCCGAGGCCGTCGCGACGCGGGATTCCCTCTCGACCGGCTTTGCGAAGGACATGGGCTACCGCAAACATCTGGTTGAAGCCACCGATGTCGCACTTCGGCTGCCGTTCACCAAAGCGCCTGAAGCAAACGGTAATACAAAAATCGGCATCAACGTGTCCGGCCTGTTGATGGGCGGCGGTTATACCGGCGACAACATGTTCGATCTCAAAAGCGACTACCCCGCCCTGATTCGCAGGGTTGTGCAGTTTTTTACCGATCAGGAAAATTGTGAAATTCACCTGATCGGCCATGTTCTGACCGTCGCGGGCGCGGGCGACGGCAACCTGTCGGACCGCCTGCGGATTGAGGACGATTACTCGGCTGCGCTTGTGCTGGCCCAGGAATTCAAGGATGTGGTGATTGCGCCATCGTTCAAGGACCCGTCTTCGGCAAAGTCGTACATCGCCGGTATGGATTTCATGATTGGCGCCAGAATGCATGCCTGTATCGCCGCGCTGTCGAGCTGCGTGCCGGTGCTGCCGATGGCGTATAGCCGGAAGTTCGCCGGCATGTTCGGCACGCTTGGATATGACCACATCGCAGACTGCACCAGCGAATCCGCCGATGAGATCATGACCAAGATCGAAACCGCCTATGCGAACCGCGCCTCCCTGAAGGAGGAGGTCACTGCAGCATACGAACGCGGGCTGAACCGGCTAAAGACATATGAGGATCTGCTGGATAAATGCCTGTCGAAGGTTACCCGATGACAGACAGCGCGTCTTTTCTGAAGCGTGTGAACAACGGGAATCTGTGTGCCGGATGCGGTATCTGCGAGGCCATTGCGGGCAAGGACAGCATCGAAATGGCGGTTTCTTCGGACGGATATAACCGCCCGGTTCAGAAGCGAGCCATTTCCGGGGAAATAGACTCAAGACTGTCCAGGATATGCCCCGGACTGAGCGTGGAGCTTGAAACAGACGTAAAGGAAAATCATCCGCTCTGGGGCCCGAATATTATGACTGCGGAAGCGCATTCAACACGAGAGGACGTCCGCTTTACGGCGTCTTCCGGTGGCGCCCTGACAGCCATTCTTATCCATCTGATTGAGACAGGACAGGTTGATTTCGTTGTCCACAACCGGGCCGACGATGCAAACCCGCTCGCCAATATCACCGTTGCGTCCCATACCGTTGACGAAATCAAGGCCGGCGCCGGGTCGCGCTACGCGCCTTCGTCTCCCCTCGCACATCTGGAAACCTATCTCGCAACCGGGAAAATCTTCGCCGTTGTGGGAAAGCCCTGCGACATCGCCGCCCTGCGCGCGCTCGGGCGTCAGGATCCGCGTATCGATAAGCAGATACCGTGCATGATTTCTTTCTTTTGCGCTGGCGTACCCAGCCTGCATGGCGCACGGAAAGTCGTGGAGAAAATGGGGGCATTCAATGAAGACGTGATTGCGTTCCGATACCGCGGACACGGCTGGCCCGGCCTCGCGACGGCAAACCTGAAGGACGGCTCCAAGCGCGAAATGAGCTATTTCGAAAGCTGGGGCGGTGTTCTGTCCTCGCATGTCCAGTTCAGATGCAAGGTCTGCCCCGACGGGGTTGGCGCCTTTGCAGATATTGTATGCGGCGATGCCTGGCATTGCGATGACAGGGGATATCCAGTCTTCGAGGAAGAAGACGGCAAGAGCCTGATTATTGCACGGACAAATGCCGGCGCCACTCTTCTGGAAGCGGCGCAGTGCTCGAAGGATATCGAGCTTTCGGCAATCGGCATAGATGCGATCGACGCGATGCAGCCGGGTCAGATCTGGCGAAAGAGTGTGGTTTCAGCCCGGTTGCTGGCGCTCAGGCTATTGGGGAAGACAGTGCCTCGGTATTCAGGCCTTTTTTTGAAAGAGTCCGCCCGGTACACTTCACGCAAGACGCGACTGAAGAATTTTCTTGGGACTTTTCGACGTGTGCTTCAGCAATAATCGTCTCGAGATGAAGACCTCCTGACGGCTGAGGCGCCTGCAGGCAGGTTGATTTCGCATTGTCTCTTTATCCGTTCTCACCCCATTACTCGGCTGCAACAGGTTATGACCAGAAAGCTTCTTGATACCAGTCCGCCGAAGCAGTTCTTTGCCACACCGGAGGCCGTACAGGAAACGACCGGCTTTTTTCGTCACACCTTCGAAAACTGGAACATCTACCTTTCAAAGGATGTTCCGTGCATCGATGTGCTGTCGGAAGATGGCCAAGTTGTGGGGCTGGTCATCGGATGGATCGTGGAGGGTGACAGCATTCTGGGGTCACAGGACCGGATTATCCTGTCAGCGGACCAGGAAAAATCGGCAACGCCTTTTCGGTCCTTCTGGGGGCGTTACTTGTACTTTCAAAAGTCCGGGTCCGACGTAACGGTTTCAACCGATGCCGGCGCGCTGTTTCCACTCGTTTTCTGCGCCGACAAACAGGTTCTGGCGTCCAGTCCCGCCCTATTGGCAGAACTGACCGAAACATCCTTTGATGAAGATATCGCGCGAGAATTCGATCTTCGCTCGCGGCAGGGTTGGTACCCGTTCGGACTGACACCCTACCGTGATATCCGGCGGCTGCTTCCCAACCACGCCCTCAACCTGTCGACTTTCACGGCGCACCGCTTCTGGCCGGAACCGGAAAACACCCTGTTCCCGCCGGAAAACCCGAGAGCCGGAACAGAACAGGTGGGAAAACTGGCAATGCTCGTTCAGAGCAGAATCCAGAACCTTGCCCGAAACCAGGATATCCGCGTCCATCTGACCGCAGGTTACGATACAAGAATGCTTCTGGCGGCCTGCCAGCATGTTACTGACCGCATTGCCTTCCAGACCTATGACCTGCCTGTACAGGTCGCGAAGCTCGACAGTCATGTGGCGCGGCATCTGGCCAAGAAGTTCAAGCTGAACCATCGCTTCCTGCCGTTCACCGAAACAACTTTCGACGAAAAATCGGCGTGGCTGCTGCGAACCGGGTACTGCGTGAATGACAATGTCACCAACATGGCCGCGATGGAAAAAGCCAATTTCGACGGGTCTTACACGCTCGCCGGCATATCAGGCGAAGTCGGCCGGGCATTTTACTGGGGCCGGGACGATATTGGTCTTCCGGTCCCTTCGGCCCAAACCCTTCTGAACCGCTTGAGGCTTCCGGCAACATCGTTCTTCCTGTCGGCGGCGGATAGCTGGCTCAAAACACTGCCGGCCGGGTCGATGCCCTGGAGCCTTGATCTCGCCTATATCGAACTGCGGCTTGGTTGTTGGGCCGGCGCGGCGATGCCGGGTCACGACGTACCGCATCCGACGCTCAGCCCGTTCAACAGCATCGACTGCTATGAACGGATGCTCTCGCTGGATTACGGATACAGGGTGGATCAACGGATGTGCTATGACTTCATCCGCCATCTGTGGCCGGACCTTCTGAGCGTACCCGTGAACCGGGCCGTCGGCCTGAACAAGGTTCACTTCATCAAGAACGAGATAACACACCTGCTTCCCGGGTCTTTGAAACGGTCCCTCAAATCTCTAAAATCGAAACTGAAGGGGTTGGCATGAGCGTTCCAGTCATACACTTGGCAACAAAGAAAGTGGTTCGATTTTCCGCGGTCTGTCTGGTTCTGGCGTTGCTGGCGCCAACCGAACTATCAGCGGCGGACTACTTTGTCGATTTTGATGCAGGTACGGACGCAAATAGCGGCACATCCCGGGATGCCGCCTGGAAGCATGCCCCGGGTGATCAGAATGCCGGCGCAAATCCGGCCAAGGTCAAGCTGCAGCCGGGCGATCGGGTCATCTTCAAGGGCGGCGTCAAGTATCGCGGGTCAATTGAGCTTTTCGACAGTGGCTCAGCGGACAATCACATCGTCTATTCCGGGTCGGAATGGGGGGACGAACCGGCGATCATTTCCGGCGCGTCAGTGGAGACCATCGCCCTGAAAAAATGCGAAACGGCGGCGCAATGCGGCGACAGCGTGAAATGGCAGGAGCTGGCCTATGCGACCGTACCAAACACGTTTCATCCGTTCGCCCCCCTGCTGATCGACGAACAACGGTACTGGCCGTCACGGTCAGTAAGGCAGGAAGACTTTTTCTGGTACGATTCTCTTGAGACCTATCACGAGCTTGAAGCGAGCGAAGCCGCCCGAACCTTTACGGATACGGTCATGCTTGTTCCGTCGGGGTTTCAGTCGGCTTCCGATATGGCCTGGGGGGAACCCTTTGTCAGCGTATGGATAAAGGCGAACAAGGTTCTTCTTTCAAAGGCGACGAGCATCAATCCGGCAGAAAACCGGCTTGAGCACGAATTTTCTCTGAAAGACAAGCTGTACCCCAAGCGGGCAACGCTGTTTTCGTTTTTCAACCGCCCTGTCGACATCGATCAGCCCGGCGAATTTGCGATTATTCCGGGTCGCGGCTTGCTGCTGTTCTATCCGTACACGAATGCCACCGCAGCGACAGCCAAACTGGAGATCAGCGGCCCCGGAAACGCTTTCGTAAACCAGAGATCAAATCATCTGACGATCGACGGTTTCAAAATCGTCAACTTTTTCGGCGATGAAAAGGATCTTAGGTCCGGTCTCGCCTTTCAGCAGCGGACATCCAAGACAACGAAACGGGATATTCGTATCGTCAACAACATCGTGCAGGATATGGCGTCTCTCAAGGGGAACGGGGCAATCGACATTGCCTCTGCCGAGGATTTCCAGATTGAAGGCAACACGATCCGGAACAACCTGAAAAGTTCAGGGATAAGGACCTACAAGACAATCGGCGCTTATATCGGCAACAATTCGATCAGCCGGATCGGTCGGACAGGCATCCGAATCATAAACAGTGAAGATATCGTAGTCGACCACAACAGGATTTCCGAAATCCGGGGCGTGCACGGCAACGCGATGTCCTACTACATCAGGAACAAGGACGTTCTGGTCATCAACAACTATGTCGAGGACACACAGAATGCCTTCACCTTCCACGGCGATCACGATCCGGAGCACGTCACCAATCTGCAGGTCGTCAACAACGTGCTGCTGGGATTAACCGCCGGCTGGGGAAAAGCGATGCGCGGCGCGCTTTTCGCGCATAATGTGATGATCGACCCCAGCAATGACGCCAAAGGCTTTCTGCTGAACGATGCAAACAGAGAAATTACCGTTGTAAACAACATCATCGGGGCCTGGGCCGCCCGCAGCTTAGCTGATGACTGGTTTAGGAGCGGCAACCTGTATGTCAGCCTCGCCCGCACCCAGTCCAATAAATACGGATGGAAACTGGCCAGGGACGAAAAACGCGCCGGCGGATTGACTTCGATATTTGAAACGGCGATCCCGCCGGATTTCAGGACCGTGGAAAAGTATCAGGTAGACCCGATCGACCAATATCTTACGACGAAGTTCAAATACGGTCCGGATCTTTCGTTCTGGAACAAAAGCCACATGGTCGGGCCGACCGAAAATGTTCTGTCAATGGAGTAACTGGCTAGGATTTGCCCTTCAGGATAAAATCCCACGTTTTTTCGGGCAGCCTCTGCCGAACCACTGCCGGCGGCGGGAACCCGTGCAACCCGCGCACAGCCGCCGAAACATGCGGCCTCGACAGGCCCAAATGCCGGATGATCTTCGCCCAGGCCATCGCATAGGTGAACAGTATCTTTGACGGTCGCCATCGCCGCGCAAACCGCAACAGGTTCCGGTAGGTGAAATAGACCGAAAACGGATGCGACTTGCCGCGGCCGCTGCCCGTGCCAATTGTCGCCCCAGCCTTGTGGTAAATGATGGCTTCCCTTTCCAGAACCAGCGGCAGGGAGCCACGCCGAAGTTGCCAGTCAATCTCCTCGAAGAAGATGAACCAGCTTTCATCCAGCAGGCCCGCCTTGTCGACGAACAGACGGCTCGCGAACATGTTTGCGCCCGGAACATAGTCCAGACTGGCCGCGTCCGGATAAGTGGCCGTATTCACATCCGCGCCAAAATTGAAATTCACGGCCGTGGATGCAAGGGGATGCAGGCGCCCGCCATCGGTATGAATCCTGTCGGGGCGGTCCATATAGAGAATGCGGCCGCCAATCAGCGCAAACGGCCCGGCATTCTCGGCCCGTTTCGCAAAGGCGAATGGCGTTTGCTGCGGAACCACGGTGTCCGGATTCAAAATCCAGTAATAGTCTATGTCCGGACAGTCATAGAGCCATTTCAGACCAATATTAACACCGCCTGCAAAGCCACGGTTCGAGTCCGATCTGACCAGGCTGACGCCGATTTCCGGATTGATAGCATCAAGGTCGCCCTCGGCAAGCTCAACAAAGGGTATCGGTTTGGCAACCGGCGTACCGGCGGCGAGCGGCCAGTCATCGCCTGGAACAAAGACCGTTTCGCCACTCGCCCATTTGCGGACGGCATCAAGTGATCCGTCCGTCGAGGCATTTTCAACCACGACAATACTGAGGGCGGGATATTCTGTCGCAACGAGGCTTTCCAGACAGGCCGCAATAAAGGTTTCGGAATGGAAGCTGACGACCACAACCCCGATCCTTGGAAATTCCTTCTGTGCGGCCATGCAAAAACTTTCCAAATAATCCGCCGGATCAAACGACGCGGTGTCGATAAACAGCGATGCCTTGCTTTACTGCGGGTTCGTCAAAGTTTCTTAAAACGTGTGACAAATCAACACTATTGGGGTTAATCAATAGCCCGTAGAATAACAAGTCGGCGCGACTGCAGAGGACGGCAGATGGAAGGCCGCATCGTGCAGGCAACCCGGGGCAACACGCCACAATGGTCTTCATGACCGAATATCTGGTGCAGGAACAGCCATATCATGACGTCAAAAGATAAGCTCAACGTGCTTCTTGTCGCACCGAATCTGGACGGCAAGGACGTCGGCGAAGTCGAAAAGGCGTTTCGTCTGGTCGAGGCCATGGCGCCAAAGGTCAATTACACAATCCTGACCCTCTTGAAGCCAGGCGTTACGCCTCTGAAAGAGCAGCTGCCCGACGCAGAGATTGTTGAGTGGAAGGAACCGGAATGGCTGAGCCGGTTCGAGCGGTTACGGGCCATGATGAAACCGATGATTCCCTTCTTCAATGGGCTGGTCAGAACATGGATTTCCGAGGCGATCCGGGACGGACGACAGTTCGATCTGGCGCACCAGTTGCTGCCGACAGCGCCGCGCTACGCCACCGCCCTGCGCCACTTCAATATCCCTTACATACTCGGGCCGGTTGGCGGCGCGATCGCAACGCCGCAGAGTTTCCAGGCTGAAACGGGAAGCGCCAGCTGGTTCACGAAACTTCGGTTTCTGGATGATGTGCGGCTTCGGCACGACCCGTCACTGCGGTCCAGCTATTCGAATGCCGATCTGGTGCTTGGCGTTGCGCCCTATATGCAGGACGTTCTCGCATCCGTGCCGATGAAAGCTTTCGAGCCCTATCTTCGGATCGGCATCACCGAAATGCCGCCAAAAATCGACCGCACCATGGAAAGCGGCACGCTGAAATTGCTTCATATCGGTCGCGGGGTTCGCACGAAAGGCCTTAGAGACACCGTGCGCGCCCTGGCGCATCTTAAGGATCTGCCGAAAGTCACATTAACCAGTGCCGGCGGCGGTGAGGAAATCGGTATCTGCAAGGCAGAAGCCGAACGTCTCGGCATTTCAGACCGAGTCACTTTTCTTGAAAAGCAGCCGTATCAGGAAGTTGAAAGGCTGTATCAGACTCACGATGCCTTCGTATTCCCGAGTTTCCGGGAATCCATGGGTGCGGTTATCTATGAAGCGATGAAATGGGGATTGCCGATTATTACCGTCAACAGGGGAGGGCCGGGTTTCATGGCCGATGAAAGCTGCGGCACGATCATCGAAGTTACAAATCCCGACCAGATGCCGGTCGATATCGCCAACGCCATTCGGCCGCTGGCCAACGATGTCGAATTGCGAGCGGAATATGGCCGGAACGCCAGGGACAAGGTCGAGCGGGAGGCGCTTTGGACCAACAAGGCAAACATCATGCTAGAATTCTACAAACGGGTGGCGGCGCATAAGACCACCTAATTTGGCCCGAAACCTTGACCGGATAATGACTTGGTTACCCTGCTCCAAGTGATCATCATGCGGTTGATACTCTTGCAGGGACAGGCAATACTTCCCGCACTTTTGGTTCCAATCGTTTCCCGTATTCAACAGGCTCAGGCGCATCAGCCCGGCATCCAAGTGTGAGAGCAGAAGATGACAGATATTCGCAACCTTCCCTTCGTTAACGGGTTGCTATCGATTGTTTACAAGAAGCGACTTCCTGAAGAATTCGGGGGGGATCGGATATACGTTACACCGCGCGCCGACCGGCGCGTCCTTTATCCTGGTTGGGAAAAATGTGCCAACGATCTGGTTATCGTTGCCAGACAGAATATCAAGAAAGGCGATGTGGTTTGGGATATCGGCGCCAATCTCGGGATATTTTCGGCGCTGGCGTCGGGCAAGGCCGGACGCGACGGCAAAGTGTATGCTGTCGAAGCTGATCCGACCTATGCCGCTATTGTGCAGCGCACCGCCACAACCTGCATAACGGCGGGCCATGCCAGCATCAACGCCATTTCTGCGGCCGTCTCAAACGCAAACGGCATTCTGACCTTCAATGTCGCAGCCCGGGGCACAGCCCGAAGCAGCATCATGTCATCACGCGATATTGCCGTAGAACGCCAGATCAGCGTCATGTCGGTGACACTGGATACCCTGCTTGAATACTGGTCGGCACCCGATTTCATAAAAATGGATGTCGAAGGTGCAGAGACGCTCGCCCTGCAAGGGGCCGACCGCCTTCTGTCGGAAGTGAAGCCGACTTTCTATCTCGAAGTTTCGCCGGAAAATGCGGAAGCTGTCGGTGCGATCTTCAAGAAGCACCACTACAACTTATTCAAACTGAATGCCGGGAACGAACTGCAGGTCGACCTGCCGGGCCTCTACACTATCGCCCGGCCTGAAAAATAGCCCCGTCGCCACGGATCAGGCTCGCTTGCGGGTGAGAAATCTCGTGATCGGTTTTTCAATCATCAGATAGAACACATAGGCGACGACACAGCATGCCGCGGCCATCAACATCATCGCGATATCCGGATGAATATAAGGAGCAATACCTGCCTTTTTCATCACCAGTGCGATGAAAGGAAGCGTAAAGGTGTGCGTCAGATACAGACTGTAGGAAGAGTCGCCAAAAACGACCAGTGCCCTGGATTGCATTCTTGAACTTATGGCGGGACAAAGGACGATTGATGCGAGGAGGATCGCGGACGGCAAGCCCCACCAGACAAATCTCGGGAAGCCTCCTAACCCTTCTCCTTCACTGGTCACCACCCAGACAGTCCAGACCACTAAAGGCGCAATGACGCCCAAGATGGCTGCAGGAGCAGGCAACCGGATATTGGATTTGAACAAATATCCAATAAAGCATCCGAGCAGGAATTCCAGCAGGAGCCAGTTGGTAATCAGAATCACGAACAGGTTGGTCCGTTCGATGAAGTAACCAACAGCCACGCTGACGACAAAAAACGATGTTATTGCCGGCAGGAATATCCGTCTGGGAAAAAACAGCAGAATGGAAAACACAAGATAGAAGTACATCTCGTAGTTCAGTGTCCAGCCGACACCGATAAGCGGCGTTGTAATACCGCTGTCCGACCGCAAGGGAAAAAACAGAAATGAAGACAATATCCATTCGTAATCAAGCGTTCTATTGAAATAGAACAGGTCCGGCCGGGCGATCAGGATACCTAGCGCAAGAAGGCTGAGTAACCAGTAGATCGGCACAATCCGTTTGATACGCTTGATGGCAAACCTGGCGGGTGCGCCGTCCTTTTGGAAGTCATTGAAATGCACAATGACCATGATGAAACCACTGATTACGAAAAACAGATCAACGCCGGCATGTCCGATCCATTTCAGGTTTCCGACGGCATGAAAAAGGGATGGGTCCACAGATTCGGGAAATGACCGCAGATAACGGCTGTGAGAATGACTCAGCACCACCCCCAAAGCAGCAAATCCTCTGAGAATCTGTACTGCGTCCAGCCTGTTCGAACTTTTCATCTGGACGATGCACCGATAAGGCCGTGACGGCATTTTACGGAGGATGGACCATAGGCCTTGGAAAACATTTCGGTGTTCCGGGAAGGTTATAGTGACTAGGTTGTGCAACTCGGCAAACTCAGAAAAGTTAACTGTTTATAGATGATACAGTGGCACTTGTGAAACAGCTGCCGGCGTAAAAACACCGTTGAGAACAGAAGCAATTTATGGCGATACAGGATTCAGGTTCAGTACTGGGGCTCAATAAGGCCCCAAAAGAAAAGCTGCCGCTGCTTGGCGCAATTTTCATTATCTCTCTGTTTATAAATATCAAGTTCGAGATCGCGTCGATTTTGCTCACACCATACCGATTGATTCTGCTGGTTGTGTTTATCCCGGCCATGGTCAAATGGATGTCGGGAAAGTTCGGTGGCCGCCTGTCGACAGACTATTTCGTGCTTGGATACGTCATATGGGCATTCCTGGCTATTGCCGTGCACCATGGAACCGACCGCCTGCCTGTATCTTCCATGTATTCTCTGGAAGTATTCGGTACATATTTGCTTGCTCGATGGCAGATCCGTAACCGAACCAGTTATGTTCAGGCAATCAAGATTTTCTGGACATGCCTGTTCCTCATGATTCCATTCGCCCTGTATGAAGGACTGACAAATCAGAATCTGTTGCTAAAAGCCTTTGGCCCGTTTTCAGCCGATCGGGTATTCATGGATCCAAGGCTTGGCCTGTTCCGCGCGCAAACAGTGTTCGATCATCCGATCCACTTCGGCATCCTGTCCGCGACATTCTGCGCATACTCCACAATCGTACTGGGATACGGAAAGTCGGTCGTAAAAAAACTCTGGCGCATGTCGATCACTATTGCCTGTACAATCCTGTCGGTTTCCGGCGGCGCATACACATTACTTGCCATGCAATTGGGCTTCATGTCCTGGGGTGCTGTGATAAAATCACCCCGGAAATGGAAGTATCTGATGGCCCTGATCGCAGCGGCTTATGTCACAATTGATATTCTATCGACCCGGTCGCCTTATGTTGTCCTTATCAGCTATCTGAGTTTCAGCACCCAGTCCGCCTACAACCGAATACTGATCTGGCGATATTCCTCGGACGATCTGTTCCGTAATCCGATTTTCGGAATAGGGTTCAACGACTGGGACCGTCCTGCCTGGATGCATTCAGGCAGTATGGACAATTTCTGGCTCGTAACGGCAATACGATATGGGATACCCGGCTTTCTATTGCTGGTGTTTGCCGTCGCGAGTTCGCTACGCCGTCTGGTAAAATCCAGAATCGATGACCCCTACGATCAGGCAATAAGAAGAGCCTACGGAATAGCGCTTGTCAGCGTTTGCATTTCCGTCATGACAGTTCACCTGTGGGGTTCAAGCTTCATCCTGTTTTCGTTCCTGCTTGGAACAGTCTCCTGGCTCGGTATAACCGACAAACCGAAGCGTCGCTCGATAACAGATATTTCAGGCAGCGCTTCCTAGCGTATCGTCTGCCTTGTTCAGAACAGTGCCTATAATCGGCGTGTTCTGCAGCAGGCGGAAGGCATCCCGGATCTGGGACTTTGTGCTGACGCCGCTTTCGACAACAACCAGGATGCAATCGACATGCGGCAGAAAAGCCAAAGCATCATCCGTTGTAAGCAACGCGGGCAGGTCGAAGATGACAAGACGCGAGGAGTAGCGGTTTCTTACGTCATCGACCAGCGCCTTCATCCGGGCCGTCATGATCATTTCAGCCGCATTCACGACCGGCTTGTGATTTGGCAGCAACGTGAGACGCGGAATATTCGGGTTAACGAAAACGTCTGAAATCGGCGCATCGCCATTCAGATAATCGACAAGGGAAGCTGCATCCGGCAGGCCGAGATACTTCGCCATCCGCGGTGCACGCAGGTCCAGATCCGCCAGTACGACCGTTTGTTCGGTCTGGTGGGCGATACTCATCGCCAGGTTGATCGCAGTTGTTGTTTTTCCACACCCGGCAGTCGGCGATGTTATCGCAAGGGTACGCCAGCCGTTATCGGCCATGCGACGCAGGACCTGTGTGCGAAGCCGGTCAAAACTGACGGTTCTCGCATCGGTCTTGGTGAAAGAGATGATCCGGTTGGCTTCGAGCGTCACCGGGTTGAGGTCGATCACCTTCGTCTGTTTGTACTGAATGGGCGTCGGAGCATCCTGCAGGTTTGCAACGCCTGTAGATTCTTCCCGCTTCTCAGCAGGCAGATTCTTGCCAGCCTCATTCGACTCAGCATCGGCTAACGCCTCGCCACTCGATTGCTGGGCCGCCTTCGCTCTGGCGATTGCTTCTTTTATACGTTCCAACTCAACACTCTCCAGACTTTACGCGAAACAGGGCGCATCAAGGTCGATTATATCAGCCAAACCGATCGATCAGTTTGTACATCAGGCTATCCAGCGGCATGTAGAAGAAATGCACGCCAACCAATGCCACGATGCCGCCGCCGATCACGATCACGGCAAACAACACCCGGTACCATCGCCGCTTGTGTCGCTCGCTTCCTGTTTCAATATAGGGAATAACAGCCAGCGGAACCATATCCACCAGATTCGCCAGGCTTTCTGCGCTGCGGATACCGCCGTCAATGAACTCGATACCGACAAGCGACGCCGCACCCATGGCGAATGACGCCGCAAGGCCCATGGCGAGAAGTTTCAGACGATCCGGCTTTTCAGGCTGGTCGGGCACGGTTGGCGGTTCCACCAGAACAAAGCGTTCCGATTTGCTGGCCTCCTCAACGTTTTCGGCAATCTGGGCTTCCATGGCCTTGTTGCGAATTTCGTTATACTTGCTCTGGGCATTCTCGTAATCGCGTTCCAGACCGCGCAAGGCACGGTCGACCTGCGGCGTACGAATAATAGCTTCTTCGATCGCCGCCAGACGATCTTCCAGTTCCCCTTTCTGGGCCTTGATGGAATCGATCCGGTTTCTGGAGACGGACATTTTGGTGCGAATATTCTCGATGCTGAATTCACGCATCGGGTCGTCAAGCTGAACCTGCTGCGTCGGTGCGGGCTGCGCCGAGGCGCTTTGCAGCTGCTTGTCGGCCTCGTCACGCAGTTGATTGAGCTGCGCGGTCAAGGCAGCGCTCTCGGATTTGGCCTGCTCTGTATCCTGGCTTTCAAGTTCCCGGATTGTTGCTTCGATTTCAGCGATATCGACAAGTTTCGCCGTCACACCGCCCTGAGACCGCAAGCGAGCCTTTTCTGATTCAAGTTCACGTTCAAGCGCCCGAACATCCGGATGCTTCTTCGCCTTGGTCGCGAGCGCTTCCGCCAAAGCTGATCTTATTCTGTAGTAATCCTGCATGGCGGGAAGGCTCTCAAGCGATGCCGTGGGCGACTGGGTTTGTGCTTGCTGCTGTTGCTGGTTCTGATACGCCGCCGCATCGACCTGGGCGGCGCGCAACTGCACATCGAGAAATCTCAGCTCTTCCTCATGGCTGCTGATTTCTCTTTGCAGTTCCTGGATCTGGCGCTGAACCCGTTCGCGAACCTCGATCTGCAGATTGAGGTTTTCTGGCAGCGCATCGCTGTACTGTTGTTTATAGGTCGCGATCTTGTCCTCGATCTCAACCAGTTGCCGCTCCAGCTTTTCCGCTTCCTGCTTCAGGAATTCTGTCGTCTCCGTCGCGATCTGTGTCCGTGTCTTGATGTTTTCATTCATGAACAGGGTAACGAGCTCGTTCGCGACGCGCGCGGCAATTTGCGGATATCTGCTATCGAACGATACCTTGAAAGCGATCGTAACTTGTGTGCGCTGTCCGGCGCCGGAGCTGATGAATTCGACACTCGCCAGTTCCCGCATCCGGGTTACGATTTCCGACGATGTTAAATCCTTATCGTCTTCGCCCTTGAACACGCCGAATTTCTCGGAAATGGCGAGAAGGTTGGACCTGGTCATGACGCGCTGCTTGATAACCTCGATCCGCTCACGGGCCGCACTGTCGATCGAGCCCGCCACGATCGCCTGGGATATCTGCGGCGATTCAATCAGGATCAGCCCGGACGACTGATAAACGGGCGGCAGCAGAACGGATACCGCGACGGCGACGCTTGAGAGCAGAAGGAATGGAATGACGAAAAACAGATATCTCCGTTTCAGGATTCCAATAATGTCCTTCAGTTGTAGTTCGCCATCCATGTCTCAGCCAATTCTATAGGGGGGGTAGATTGTAGTTCAGCGTGATCGTGCCGCGTCGGTTGTTTACATGATCATCGTTCTGGTCGAACTGGTGAATTTCGTCGTAACGAAATACGGCACTCAACTCTTCGTTAACGGTCCAGGTCAGCGACGGCGCCAGAATCGCCTGGGTTGTCTCCGTACTCACCAGGCCGCTGCTGTTTTCACTCATCCGGTACGAAGCGGACAGTGATCCGCGCAGGTCTTGCGAATAATCGTGGCTGAGTAGCCCGTTAAGCAGCATCGCATTCACAGTTTCCGTTTTTGAGAATGCCACGCTGCCCTGCGCGTTTGTAAACTCGGAAACTGGATGAGTCACTGTGATATCGGCGCGCGACGATTCCGCCAACTCACCATTGTCGTCCGCCCGCACATCATTTGAAACAGTTGCGACCAGGTCAAAGGTTTCAAAGGGCCGCGTATAGGAAGCATCAAGCGTCAGCGAAATACGATCATCCGTCGCGGCAATGCCGGTCTTGACGCTGATCGTATGGTTGTCGCCCACATCCCTTGCAATGCTTCCGGACAGCCGGACGACCTCGACAGCATCAAGATCACTGGGGTCAAAATACTGAAAGCCACCCTCCACACCGAGCGTGGTTGTTTCCGAGTATATGTAGTCCAGCCCGACATCGGCGCGGGTATCCATGAAATCGGTCCGCGCATCGTCGGAAAATTCGGTTTGGGTCACATCCAGTGAGTTTGTAATCGTATGGATTTCTGAAAGTTCCTGATCGTATTGCAACAGCAGTGTTGA
Organism: uncultured Flavobacteriaceae bacterium; assembly: GCA_964352715.1. Classification (GTDB taxonomy): domain Bacteria; phylum Pseudomonadota; class Alphaproteobacteria; order UBA8366; family Aestuariispiraceae; genus JAVKBW01. The sequence continues at coordinate 22,385 of CAYGSU010000065.1, forward strand.
TTCCAGGATCGTGTCATCGTCGTTAGCCTGCACGTCGTCGACAGCCGAAAGGGCCTGATCGTCATCAAACTCGCTGTTGGCGAATTCCTGGTAAGAAATACTTCCGTCAATCAGACCGGTTGCTTCCTCGAATGACTTTTCATAGGCGCCACCAAGACTGTATTCGTCCGCGTCATTCTGAATTGTCTGATCGGCCGATCTGGTGAACGTTGCCGATGCATTCATATCGACCGCAGATGTCGGCAGTTCAAGCCTGCTGACAACTGAAGGATTCACACGATACGTTTTATTGGACGTTTCGCTACCAGATGAAAGCTGCGGATTGGTATCATACGTGGCCGTCGTGCTGATTGACGGCAAGGTTACCCATTCTTGTGCAGAAACTGGTGCGGAAAGGGCCAGCAAAACGAATGCGACCGCAGGCCCGACTGGCCCGCGCGCATATCTCCGCGCCGTTATCCCGTTTCTGCAAAGCAGCATTACCAAGTCAATCTATAGCGTTTTACTTCAGGGAACGATGATTACATCACCTGGCTCAAGTAACATCGTCGCTTCTACTGCGTTTTCACCTGCAAGCAACTTATCATAATCAAATGAAAAATACTGCGCTTCTTCACCGATACCCCGCAATATTCTGATTTCGTTCAGGTCGGCAAACCTGCCGAAACCGCCGGCAAGGCTGAGGATCTGTGAAATCGTCGTCGGCCCGTCCAGCACGACCGGTCCCGGTGTCGCAACCTGACCGACCAGATACACCCTGTAACCCGCTGCCTGGGCAACCGTGACCGTGACCACCGGTTCCGCCAGATAGGTCGCCAGCTTCTCGACAATTACCTGTTCGACTTCCGGCGTAGACTTGCCCTGCACGACGGTTCGGCCGACCAGTGGAAAGGTGATGCTGCCATCGGGAAGCACGACCACCTCACGGTCCAGAACGTCTTCCCGCCAGACAGAAATCTGAAGCCGGTCCCCGGGCAACAGTTTATAGGCATCATCGGCAGCCGAAGCCTGATGGCTGAACTGCGCCAGGAAAAGCAAAAGTCCCAAGGAAAGTAGCTGCTTCATCTTCATACTCCGCCTATGTACAAAACAGTAAGGGGCCCATTATAGGGCCCCTTACCTCATACTCTATATACAGCGTTTCGACTGAAAGCTAAACGCCGTATTTGCCTTTGCGTATATTACGCTGCGGCAAACCGCGAACGCTTCATGCGGCCAACGAAGCCGAGACCGGCAAGTGCGCCAACCAGCATCAGAACGGATGCGGGCAGCGGAACTGTCGTTGCACGAAGGGTCAGCGAGTAGCTGCCATCGCTGATGGTTTCACCGGTCGCCGTGATCAGCAGATCAATCGGCGCAGGCCAGATGCCCGTGAAGTTGAAAGCGCCATTTTCAATATCACCAAGAGCCGTCCCGATATTACCTGTAACAATCAGGTCAGGACGCAGAGCCACACCGTTCGTCTGATCGAAGAAGCTGAATGTCAGATTTCTGACGCCGACGCCGCTTTCCTGAGCGTTTGCGAACGTTACGTCAAAGGAGTAACGAACGGGCTGCGAACCCGAAGGAGCCGACGCGTCCGGCAGATGGAACAGGTACTGGTCAACAAAGTCGACCCCACCGTTCGCGCCGACAGTTTCACCAACGCCAGCAAGCGTCGGCGCTATGTTGAGTGCATTGTGCGGTACATTGAGGTTCAGCGTATGCCGAATACCATCATCAGGACTGATCAGCGCAGCATTGGCGCCCGCTGCCCCGAAGGACGTCAGCGCGACTACCGCAACCGCTGTCCCGATTTTCTTCAAGTTAAACATTACTATCTCCCACTCTCTGAGTGTTGCCGTTAGAACACCAGTGAAAATT
>CAYGSU010000066.1:0-1862 GCA_964352715.1 uncultured Flavobacteriaceae bacterium
GCCCGCTCCGGCGGGCTTTTTTGTTGTCAGAACCCCACAGGCAGGCTTTGGATTGAAGCATGAGCAAACCCGTCATCCCGTTCTACTTCGGTCTCGGTAGCCGCTATTCCTATCTCGCCTCGACGCAGCTTGACCGTATCGAGCGGGATACCGGCTGCGTTTTCGAATGGCTGCCGCTGGCGACCGGCACACTGATCAGGCGCGCCAATGACGGCCGCAACCCGTTTCACGAAAACCCCGGTTCAGGCCAGTATGACTGGGCGTTCCGCGAGCAGGATGCTCTTGCCTGGGCTGACTATTACGGCGTGCCCTTTCGGGAACCCGCCACATTTCGCACCGACCCTGCAGATTTGTCGATGGTCTGCTGGTTCGCCGACCGGTCGGGACTTCTGAAGCCGATGTGCCGACGCATCTTTCAGGCGATTTTTGTGGAATCCCGCATCGTCGACCGTCCCCTCCTGGCGGAAATGGCGGCAGAATTGGGTCTGGACGCAACAAAGATGATCGAGGCGCTCGACTCAGCCAGCCTCAATGAAAAACACGAGCAGGTTCTAGACCGGGCTTTGTCCGACGGCGCGTTCGGATCGCCAACCTTTATCGTCAATGGAACCCTGTTCTGGGGAAATGACCGGCTGCCGCTGGTCGTACACGCGGCAAGAAAACTGTCTTCACCCGAAGGCTGAATCCTCGAATTCCATATCGGACAGCAGTTCGACGCCGGTTTCAGTGACCAGAATCTGCTGTTCCAGCTTTACGCCTTCATTGCCGCCCGGCTCGCCGACATAGCTTTCCACACACAACACCATGCCGGGCAGTATCATGCCGTCATGGCCTTTCTGCCTGATCCATTGCGGATGCATGATCAGCGGAAATTCGTTGCACAGGCCCGACCCGTGCGCAATTGCCGGCTGTTGACAGGCGAGAAACGGTTCCGGTGCCTGCCATGCCAGTTCCGCCGCTTCAAAAAACGTGCGGCCCGGCTGAAAGATGTCGACATTGCGGCTGACCTGTTCGCGCGCAACCGCATAGAGCCGTTTCTGTTCATCCGTCGCCGTCTTGCCTTCGACAATCCAGCTTCGGGAAATGTCCGCGCCGTAGCCATGCGGACCGATCAGATCGGAATCGACGCTGATCATGTCACCCGGTTCGACCTTGCGGGGGCCTGCTTCCTGATACCACGGATTGGTTCGGGGCCCGGATGTCAGCAGACGTGTTTCAATCCACTCACCGCCCTGTTCGATATTGGTCAGATGCAGCAAGGCCCAGATTTCCTGCTCGCTCATGCCGGCCTTCGTTGCATCGCGCATCCGCCTTATGCCGGTCTGGCAGACGGCGACCGATTGCCGGATCGCCTCGGCTTCCTCAGCTGTCTTGATCATGCGGGCGTTATGCGCCACTTCCTGCCCGTCAACCAGCGTGATGCCGACCGCTTCCAGCAGATGCGTGCCGAGCGGATCAAGCCGGTCAACCGCCAGCCTGAAATTTCCGCCGGCATGTTTGCCCATCAGTTCGAGGATTTCACCGCACCAGGTTTCCGCCACTTCCGCCACCCTCGGCCCGGCATTGAAGTGATACCAGGCTGTTGCCGGGCGGATCTCGCCCACCGCCGGACAATCCGCCGAAAGGTGCTCGCAGCCCTTGAACTCAAACAGGGTCACGGGACCTTCGGCGGGAACGAACGCATACCGGCAGGGATTATGCAGCGCGTAGACCTGCATGTTCGAGGTTCCGGTCGCGTACCGGATGTTGACCGGGTCGTAAAACAGCCCGGCGGAACAGTCGGCGCGGATGATTTCGGCCCGCAGCCGTTCCAGCCGGCCCAGTTGCAGACGGTGCTGCCAGTCTTGTTCCGTTCCGGTCAG
>CAYGSU010000066.1:1962-19061 GCA_964352715.1 uncultured Flavobacteriaceae bacterium
GTTCCAGCCGGCCCAGTTGCAGACGGTGCTGCCAGTCTTGTTCCGTTCCGGTCAGGCTTGAATCAGGCATGAAATTTTCTTTCTAATCCACAAGGCCGTCGGCATGCCGGCTGGCATCGGCGTCAATATGGGCCTGCATCACGCGGCCATAAATCCGCATCGTGCTGGCGGCATTGCCGATGAAACCCGGCTCGCGTGCATAGCCGAAGATTACCGTATGCCGTGTACCCTTCACCGGCGCAACCTGGTGCATGGAATAGCGACCGAAAAATATCTGCAGATCACCGACCTGCAGATCCAGCGTTTTTACCGCCTGCCTGTCGCCATGCAGAACAGCGCGAACCGCGCCGTAATTCTCCTCGCCCGGTTTCCGGATGCCGGGGCAATAATCGAACCCGCCACCGGTATCCGCCCGCTTCGTCATCAGGCTGACGACGAATTCGTTTGCGTCGAAATGCCAGCCCAGCGAATTGCCGTCCGACATCGCATTGATGATCAGCCCCCGCATCGGATCAGCGAATTCGTGAATGACATCCGTCGCCAGACAGGCGGCAATGAACGCCTTGAACGAATCGCATCGGTATAGCGACATGATGGCGGAGCTTTCCGGTATCAGATCCTTGGTAACGCTGCCGCTGGTCGTGCGGTGGGTGCAGGACCGGGGATGGTCAGACGAATAGGCCGGATCGGGGGGTGTTCCATAGGGTGTGTATTCTTCCCTGCTGTGCAGCGCGAGAGGAGCCAGTTCCTCCGTCTCGTGCATCAGCAACGACCTTGAATCCGGTCTGACAAAGCCGGCGATCCGGGCGCAGCCTTCTTTCGCCAACCCGGCGCGCGCTGTATCAATAACCGCCAGCAGGCGCGGGTCTTCCGGATCGTTAACCGGGTACCGGTCAAGATCGATCAACGCCATTGCCGTATCGTCTTTGCATCGTCCCGACAGCATGGGGTTCTTGTTACCTTTCATTTTCGAGAAAGTTTCGAAACTGTATCCCAAATTTATCCTTATCCCTACTGGAATTGTTGACAAACGGGGTGATCTACACGGCGACGCAGACAGGCTTTTCATTGACGGATTTGTGCCAGCGCGTGTATCGCATCTACCGTACATCACCATGATCCTGGCGGATCAACCGCCATCACAGAGAGGGAACAGACATGAGCTTTACCTTGGTAGAACAGGCGACACCCCGCCTGAACCGCAGCGAACTCGCCGTACCGGGCAGCCGCACAGAATTGTTCGAAAAGGCAGCGCAGTCGGCCGTCGATGTCGTGTTCCTCGATTGCGAAGACGCGGTTGCGCCGGATGAAAAGGAACAGGCCCGCAAGAACATCATCGAAGCGCTGAACGACATCGACTGGGGCAAGAAGACCGTGTCGGTTCGGATCAACGGCCTCGACACCCATTACATGTACCGCGACGTCGTCGATATCCTGGAACAGGGCGGCGAACGGCTGGACATGATCATGATCCCGAAAGTCGGCACCGCCGCCGATGTCTACGCGGTCGACATGCTGGTAACCCAGGTGGAAGACGCCACCAAGCGCAAGAAGAAGATCGGCTTCGAGCATATCATCGAAACCGCGCTTGGCATGGCCAATGTCGATGAAATCGCGAAAGCCTCCAAGCGGAACGAAAGCCTGCATTTCGGCGTTGCCGACTATGCCGCCTCGACCAAGGCGCGGACCACCGTTATCGGCGGACCGCATGCCGATTACGGCGTTCTGACCGACAAGGACGGCGATGCGCCGCGTGACTTCCACTGGGGCGATATGTGGCATTATGCGATTTCGCGCATGGTCGTCGCGGCTCGCGCCAACGGCCTGCGGCCGATCGACGGACCGTTCGGCGATTTTTCCGACCCCGAAGGCTACAAGGCGCAGGCGAACCGGGCCGGCGTGCTGGGCTGTGAAGGCAAATGGGCGATCCACCCGACCCAGATCGACATGGCGAACGAGTTGTTCAGCCCGTCGGAAGCCGACATCACCAAGGCGAAGCGCATTCTGGAAGCGATGGAACAGGCCCAGCGCGAAGGCAAGGGCGCGGTGTCGCTGGATGGCCGTCTGATCGACGCCGCCTCGATCCGTCAGGCCGAAAACATGGTCGCAAAGGCCAGGCAGATCGGTCAGGGCTGAGGCCGCTGCGGCGGTCGCCGTCGACGCACGAATCCGTTTAGACATTTGCAATTGCCGCAACCCCTTGCTAGCTAGAAGAGGTTGCGGCCGTTGCGTTTGACGGGCCGTGAACGCGGATAAGGATGCCGGGTTTTGCGAACCTTTCTCGATTTTGAACAGTCGATTGCCGAGCTTGAAGGCAAGATCGAAGAACTGCGGCATCTTGCCGACAACGGCGAACTGAACATTGCCGACGAAGTCACCAAACTGCAGACCAAGGCCGACCGGGAACTGCGCGCGATCTATTCGAAACTGTCGCCCTGGCAGAAGGTACAGGTGGCCCGCCACCCGGAACGACCGCACAGCGAAGATTATATCAAGGCCCTGATCGAGGATTTCACGCCGCTGGCCGGCGACCGCCGCTATGGCGAGGACAGCGCCGTTCTGGCCGGTCTGGGCCGGTTCCGTGGCCGGTCCTGCATCGTCATGGGCCACGAAAAGGGCGGCACGACGCAAAGCCGCATCGAACACAATTTCGGCATGGCGCGACCGGAAGGATACCGCAAGGCGCAACGCCTGATGGATATGGCCGACAGGTTCAACCTGCCGATTATCACCCTTATCGATACGCCCGGCGCGTATCCCGGCATCGGCGCGGAAGAACGCGGCCAGGCCGAAGCCATCGCCCGGTCGATTGAAATGTGCCTGCAGGTCAAGGTGCCGCTTGTGTCGGTGGTGATCGGCGAAGGCGGGTCCGGCGGCGCGATTGCGCTGGCGGCGGCCGATTCAGTGATCATGCTGGAACATTCGATCTATTCGGTGATTTCGCCGGAAGGCTGCGCGTCCATCCTGTGGCGCAACTCCGACGAGGCAAAAACCGCCGCCGAGGCGCTGCGTCTGACCGCGCAGGACCTTTCCAGACACGGGGTGGTCGACAAGGTTCTGCCGGAACCGGTGGGCGGCGCGCATCGCAGCCCGGCCAAGGTGATTACCGAGGTCGGCGACAGTATCGACACAGCCCTTGCCGATCTGACGACGCTTGAACCGGCGATGCGCCGGAAACGCCGCCGCGACAAATACCTGACGATCGGCCGCGAAGCCCCCGCTTCCTGAGGCGTCCGCGTCAGCCCGCGATCTTGTCCATGAATTTCGCCAGTTCGATATCGAGCAAAGACAGGCCATCGACATCGTGGGTCGCGAGCGTCACATCAACCGTATTGTAGACGTTGAACCATTCCGGATGGTGATCCATCTTTTCCGCTTTCAGGGCGCAGCGGGTCATGAAGCCGAAGGCCTGGTTGAACGTCTTGAACTTGAAGCTTCTTGAAATCGCGTCTCGGTCCTTCACCGGCGTCCAGTCCGGCAGGTCCTTGAGCGCCTCCGCTCGGGCCGCGCCTTCCAGTTTTTCCATTTGTGGCATTTCATTCCTCCTTCACGCTGTCTTTTACTATAGGTTGGCCGGCCGGACGGAAACAGCCCTGACCCGATCAGGCATATCTGCCGGCTGGGCAGCGACGGCGAACACGCTTACGCTTTTACAATGAAACAATCCTGGATCGACGCCGTTCTGGTTTACCGCGATCGCCGGCTGGCGGCGATTCTGGCGATGGGGTTCCTCAGCGGCCTGCCGCTGGCGCTCAGCGGTGCGACGCTCTCCTTCTGGCTGGCGCAGGAAGGGGTGTCGAAAACCGCGATCGGCCTGTTCGCACTGATCGCCGCGCCCTACACGTTCAAGTTCGTCTGGGCGCCGGTGTTCGACCAGATATCGCCGCCGGGCCTTGCCGCGCTTGGCCGTCGTCGCGGCTGGCTGATCGTTCTGCAAGTCGCCATGGCGGCGTCCTTGCTGGCGCTCGGGTCAAGCGATCCGTCCATCATCCCGCTATGGACCGCCATCGCCGCGTTTACCGTCGCCTTCGTTTCGGCCAGTCAGGATATCGTCATCGACGCCTACCGCATCGACGTTCTGGACGAGGACGAACAGGGCGCAGGCGCGGCGGCGACGCAACTGGGCTACCGCATCGGCATGCTGGTATCCGGCGCCGGGGCGCTTGCCCTGTCCGATCATGTCTCGTGGTTCTGGGTCTATACGGTGATGGCGGCAGTGACCCCGCTGGGCCTGCTGATCGTGCTGTGGTCACCGCAGGCAGGCGATGTCGCGCCCGTGGATGGGCCGCTTTCCCCCGCCGCGCGGCTGCGCGCCGCCTTCATCGATCCGCTCGTCGATTTCATGCGGCATGGCGGCTGGGCGGCGATTCTCGCCTTCGTGCTGTTCTACAAGTTCGGCGACGCCATCGGCGGTGTGATGGCCAACCCGTTCTATGTCGATCTGGGTTTTACCGGCACCGAGGTCGCCGCCGTGACCAAACTGTTCGGCACGCTGGCAACCGTTATGGGTATCGTTGCCGGCGGCGTTCTGGTGGCGCGGTACGGGGTGATCCGGGCGCTGGTAATCGGCGGCATTCTGCAGGCGGTAACCAACCTGGCCTTCGCCTGGCTGGCCTGGACCGGCAAGGATATCGACCTGCTGACGGTCGCCATCGGCGCCGACAATTTCACCGGCGGTCTGGGGTCAGCCGCTTTCGTCGCCTACCTCTCAAGCCTGTGCAATGCGAAGTTCAGCGGCACGCAATACGCCCTGCTGACCTCCTTCATGGCGTTCGGGCGGACGGTGCTGTCGTCGGGCGGCGGCTGGCTGGCCGATCAGACGGACTGGGTGACGTTTTTCGTCGCGACGACCGCGCTGGCCCTGCCCGGTCTTGTGCTGCTTTTCTTCATTTCCCGGCTGGACCGCCGGGAAGGTTCGCGTCCGGTTCCGTCGGATTGAGAATGCGGACTTCGCGCTGCGGGAACGGCATGGAAATGCCATTCGCCTTCAGCGTGGTCCAGATCATCATCTGAAGGTCGCCGCCGACCCGGTTGTCGCCGTCATCGATCCCCTCCATCCAGAATTCGACCAGGATGACGATGCCGGAATCGCCGAAATGATCGATTTCCGCATCCGGCCGCTCCGAAATCGGCAGATTGTCGCCACTGAGCACCTGCGGATGGCTGGCGACCAGCGGTTTCACCAGATCGAACAGCTTTTCGAGATCGGTATTGTAGGCGACCGAGAAATACAGCGAATACCGCTGTTTCTTGTTGTTGTGGGTCCAGTTGACGAAGGCCGAGGTGATGAACCGCTCGTTCGGCACCATGATGTCCTTGCCGTCGAAGGTTTCCAGCGTGGCCGAGCGCATGTTCAGCTCGCGCAGCTTGCCTGCACGCCCGTCCTCAAGCTCGATATAATCGCCGATGGTGATCGTGCGGTCGATCAGGATGATGATGCCGGATATGAAGTTGGCCGCAATCTGCTGCAACCCGAAACCGAGGCCCACGCCGACCGCGCCGCCGAACACCACCAGCGTGGTGACGTCGATGCCCATCACCTGCAGCAGCACGATGAAAATCAGCACGAAAACGCCGATCTGGAACAGTTTCGCGGCGATTTCCTGGGTCGATGTATCGAGCGAACGGGAACTTCTGATCACCCGCTGCCCGGCATTGTTCGATATCCGGCCAAGCCAGAACAGGATGATCCCGAAAATGACCGTTCGGACAACGGTGTAGAGCGTCAGATGGATATTGCCGATTTCGATATCGACGCTGTCCATGTAGATAATGGCCTGATCGAGCCAGCCGATGGCGTGCAAAAGGGCGATCGGCAGGCCGACGCCTGTCAGAATGCGGTTGACCGCCATATTGTTGATGAAATGGGTCGCCAGACGGTAAATCAGCAATACGAAGGCGATGCTCTGCGCCGCCCGGATCAACCAGTTTTCACCGACCATCCCCTCACTGATCTGGGTCGCGATACCAAGCGCCAGCGCCGCCATCGCGGGAAACACCAGTTCGCGCGCCCGGTAGACGATGGCGCGGATTTCGACAAGCGATCCCGATGTCGGTTCGGCCCGGAAGATGGCCAGCCGCTTTACCGTCACCTGGGCGAACAGATAGGCGATGATGATCGCTACCAGAACTTCGCCGATCTGGATATAGAAGCTGGCGTCTAGCACGACCTGCCAGACCAGTTCGGTCTTGGCCACGATCCAGTCCAGAAGCTGACTAATTTCCGTTTCCATCATATCCTCGCTTGAGTTGCCGAACACTAGCACATGCTACCGTTCAGACACCCAGTTCTTGTTATCGACTTTTCATGCTGCACTGCAACATGAATGATTGCGAAACGGCTAAAGCTGTGACATACAACGCACTACTGAAAGGACGGGTGTGCGATGAATATCAATGAAATCTCGATCGGTGAGAACCCACCCTTCGATATCAATGTCGTGATCGAAGTGCCGCAGGGCCAGAATCCGGTGAAGTACGAGATCGACAAGGCTTCGGGCGCGATGCGGGTCGACCGGTTCGTTCACACGGCGATGTTCTATCCGGTTAACTACGGATTCATTCCGCATACCCTGTGCCCGGACGGCGATGCGACCGATGTCATGGTCGTCAGCCAGGTTCCGGTCGTGCCGGGTGCGATCGTGCGCTGCCGTCCTGTCGGCGTCATGATCATGGAAGACGAGGCGGGCGAGGACGACAAGATTCTGGCCGTGCCGCATGACGCGCTGCATCCGTACTACACGAATGTCGCCTCTTTTCGCGATCTGCCGGAGATTCTGATCCAGCAGGTCGAACACTTTTTCGCGCACTACAAAGACCTCGAGCGCGGAAAATGGGCGAAAATCGTGCGCTGGGGTGAAGCCGGCGAAGCCTACAAGGTGATCGAGGCGTCAATTGAGAGTGAAAAGTCTAATCAATCGGACTAGAATACCGTTGGGAGGGGTCGAACCTGGAATGGTGAGGCTCTGGCATGAAGCCGAAAATAACCGTTGTGGAAGGCGATATCACAACGCTGGCCGTCGATGCGATCGTCAATGCAGCCAATGAAACGCTGCTGGGCGGCGGTGGCGTCGATGGTGCAATTCACCGCGCAGCCGGACCGGGGCTGTTGGCGGAATGCCGGGATATAGGCGGATGCCCGACCGGCGAAGCGCGACTGACGGGCGGCTACAATCTGCTCGCCCGCCATGTCATCCACACGGTCGGTCCTGTGTGGCGCGGCGGCGAGCAGGGCGAACCCGCCCTGCTGGCCTCATGCTACCGCAACAGTCTGAACCTGGCTGTCGAGGCCGAAATCAGCAGCATCGCGTTTCCCGCGATTTCCTGTGGAATATTCGGCTATCCGGTCGAGCGGGCGGCTGTTGTCGCCGTGGATACGGTAACCGCCTTTCTCAACCAGGCTGGCGAGAGAATCGAACAGGTCACGTTCTGCTGTTTCGGCAGCGACATCAGCGCGGCGTATCGAAAAGCACTTTGTTAGACCCGCCGATTACGGCTGTCACATAGTTGGCTGTAAAACGCTTCTTCAGCGTCCGCACCCGCTTTCGGAGAAAAAATGTCCATCCGCGATCTGAGATACCTGTTCCAGCCGCAGTCGATCGCCTTGATCGGCGCCAGCAAGTCACCCGCATCGGTCGGCGCAGTGCTGGCAAAGAACCTGCTGCAGGCCGGTTTCGACGGGCCGATCATGCCGGTTAACCCGAAACACCAGTCGGTCGCGGGGGTTTTGACCTGGCCTGATGTCAAAAGCCTGCCGATCGTGCCGGACATGGCGGTTATCGTGACGCCGCCCGATACCGTCCCCGGCGTGGTCGCCGAGCTGCGGGAAAAGGGCACCAAAAGCGCCGTCATCATCACCGCCGGTTTTAGCGGGCCGGATGGCAGTGTCGAGGCGCAACGCCGGGCGGACCTGCAAAAAGCAGCCGGACCGATGCGGCTGCTTGGCCCGAATGTCGTCGGCGTGATTCTGCCGCATGCGGGCGTCAATGCCAGTTTCGCGCACCGGTCTGCAATTCCGGGCGATCTGGCCTTCGTTACTCAATCCGGCGCGATCCTGACCTCGGTACTGGACTGGGCGTCCGACCGCGGCATCGGCTTTTCCCATTTGATCAGTCTGGGCGACAAGCTGGATATCGATTTCGGCGATGTTCTGAATTACCTGACAAACGATCCGACCGTGCGCGGCATTCTTCTGTATATCGAAGCGGTCAGTCATACCCGCAAGTTCATGTCGGCCGCGCGGGCAGCGGCCCGTATCAAACCCGTCATCGTCGTCAAATCAGGCCGGCATGCAGAGGGTGCGAAGGCGGCGAGCAGCCATACCGGCGCGCTGGCCGGGTCCGACGCGGTTTACGATGCCGCCTTCAAGCGCGCCGGCATGCTGCGGGTTCACGAAATGGCCGATCTGTTCGATGCGGTGGAAACCCTGTCGCGCACGGCCCGGCGGCGGCAGCCGATCCGCGAAGGCCGGTTGGGCATTCTGACCAATGGTGGCGGCATCGGCGTGCTGGCGACCGACCGGCTGATTGATCTGCACGGCAAGCTGGCCACCCTGTCGCCGGCAACGGTGACGGCGCTGAACGACGTTCTGCCGCCAACCTGGAGCCACGCCAACCCGGTCGATATCATCGGCGACGCCACCGGCAAGCGCTATGCCGACGCCTTTGGCATCATGGCCAGGGACGCGGCGATCGACGCCATTCTGGTGCTCAACTGCCCGACCGCCATCGCCGATTCCACGGAAGCCGCATCGGCCGTTGTCGAGGCCGCCCGGACGGTCGAAAAGCCGGTTTTCACCAGCTGGCTGGGCGGCGGGTCGACCGACGTTCCGCGCCGGCTGTTCCGCAGCAACGACATTCCGAGTTTCGAAACCGCCGAAGCAGCGGTCAGCGCATTCATACACATGGTCCGGTATGACCGGAACCAGAAGGATCTTGTGCAGGTGCCCCCGGCGCGCAATGGCGCTGGCCCGGAAGCCCGCAGCCATGCCCGGAACACCATCGACGGGGCGCTGGCGGAAGACCGCGCCTGGCTGTCCGAGGTCGAGGCCAAAAACATTCTTGCCGCCTATGGCATTCCTGTCGTGCCGACCCAGATTGCGAGAACACCGGAAGAGGCCGAAGCCGCCGCCCAGGGTTTTCATTTCGGCGACCGCATCGCGGTGAAAATCCTGTCGAAGGATATCACCCACAAAAGCGATGTCGGCGGCGTCGTGCTGAATCTGGAAACGCCGGCTCAGACAAGGCAGGCGGCCGCCGGCATGCTGGAGCGGTTGCGCAGCGAATTTCCCGATGCCGATATCGAGGGGGTGACAGTACAGAAAATGGTGCAGCGCCAGCATGCGACAGAACTGATTGTCGGGCTGGCCAGCGATGCGCAATTCGGCCCGGTCATCATGTTCGGCCGGGGCGGCAAGGCGGTGGAAGTGCTGAACGATACGGCAATGGCGCTGCCGCCGCTGGATACGGTTCTGGCGCGATCGCTGATCCTGCAGACCGACGTAGCGCGCGTGCTTGAAGGCTACCGCGACCAGCCGCCGGCGGATATCGATGCGCTCGCGGATACTCTGGTGACAATCGGCCAGATGGCGATCGAGAACCCGGAGATTGTCGAACTGGACATCAACCCGCTTTATGTCGACGATTCCGGCGTCATCGCGCTGGATGCGCGGATCAGGCTGGCGCCCTATAGCGGCAACCCGGCCGACCGGCTGGCCATTCGCCCGTATCCGGTCGAACTTGAAACCGACCTCGACCTGCCGGCCGGCGAACGCATTCCCGTCAGACCGATCAAGCCTGAAGATGCCCCGGCCCTGCGGGCGATGATCGACCGCACCGACAGCGAGGACATCAGGCTGCGTTTCCTGCATTCTATCCGCCGGCTGCCGGAACAGCTTGCCGCCCGCCTGACCCAGATCGACTATGATCGGGAAATGGCGTTCATTGCGTTGGATCCTGACGACGGCGCCATGATCGGCGTGGTCAGGCTGGCCGCCGACCCGGACGGGCAAAAGGCTGAATTCGGCGTTCTGGTGCGCAGCGACCGCAAGGGGGCCGGCCTGGGCTACGCCCTGATGGTGCATCTTATCGACTATGCGCGCGACCAGGGCATCGGTTCGCTTTACGGCGATGTGCTGGCCGAAAACACACGCATGCTGCGTATCTGCCGCGATCTGGGTTTCAGCATCAAAACGTCGGCGGAGGACCCGATGCTTGATCTTGTCGAGCTGGATCTCAACCCTGAAGCCACCGCTGGTTGACGGATGGCGTGGCCGGCGCGGTCGCCAGGCTGCTTCGCCTCGGTTAAACGAACCGTTCAAGGAAAATGAACCCGGAGGGTCAGCCGATCAGGCTGACGCCGGCAATCCATTCATGGGCTACGGCAAGTACGCCGTACAGACCCACACCGCCCAGCAGCCGCAACATGCCGATGCCGCGCCAGTCGATTTTCGTGCGACCCTGCAACGCCGCCAGAAACGGAATCCGGCTTGTGACCAGCGCCACCGGCCCCCAGTTGGATCCCTGCGCCTGCCGCCGCAGATCGATATGGATCATCCCGCCAATCGCCAGTATCGCCATGCCGCCGAACAGGGTCATCGAAGCCACGTCGCCGTTGACCAGGCCATGACCGACCGCCCAGATGGTCACGCCGACCAGAAACGGATGGCGTGTGATGGTCAGAATGCCGGTCGCGGGCTTCGGGCTGTTGGCCAGAACCGCCTCGCCACCGACGGCGGTCGGGCTGCGCGTCGTATTGCCGGCAACCACCAGAATGGCGGCCGGCAGCATCAATGCCTGCAGCACAGGGTGCATCCAGGCTGGTGGATACCAGATGATGTCGAGCGGCGCATCCCTGTAGGCCATGATGACCCAGACCAGCGCCACCAGCATCAGGATGGAATAGGACATTCGAAAACCGGTATCGCCGATTGCCTTGATGATCGGGCGGCGTACCGCAAGGCTGGACAGCACGAAATGTCCGCCGACGAAGAACGCGACGGCGGCGAAAAGCGTATCGAGGGTTCCGGTCAGCAGCTCCATCATGCTCTTAATATGAAGTGTCACGCCCGAAGCGTCTATCGTGAATCGACAGGGAATGGACAAGCGGGGCGGCGCGTGATCAAAGTGCGGCATGACACAGACACAAGATACCGACGCCAGCGCGGCGAAAAAGCTGGACCCGACAGCGGAGGCGATTCTGTCCTTTCTGCAGAGCGTACCGCCGAACAAACCTGTAAGCCCGGAACATGTCGCGAAGGAAATCGCCAACGGCAAGGCAAAGCCCGGCGAGAAGCCGTCGCCAAATCTGTGGCGGCGGTATTTTCAGTCCGTCAAGGATCAGGCGCGGCATCTGGCGCGCACCGGCCGCATCGAAATTACCCGGCGCGGCAAGGTCTGCGACCCGGATGACCTGAAGGGCGTCTGGCGGATGCGCCTGCCTCGCAGCGAATAGACTGGCGGGACAATGCCGTTCAATTTCAGGATTCTGGCGCTGGGCTTCCTGTTCAGCTCACTCTGGGCCTCGGCTTTCACAGCCGGGCGATTCGCGATCCAGTCCGCCCCGCCGCTGGTATTTCTGTCGATCCGGTTCGCGCTCGCTTTCGTCGTCATCGCCATCATGCTGAAGGCGATGTCGCGGCAGTTTCCGAAAGACCCGCGCGACCGCTGGACGGCGGTCTGGCTGGGCCTGCTGAACAACGCCGCCTATCTCGGCCTCGGGTTCATCGCCTTCAAGACGGTCACCGCCGGCATGGTGGCGCTGGTCGCCAGCCTGATGCCGATTGTCACCGTCGCCCTGGCCTGGCCGGTGCTGGGCGAGCGCATTACCTGGAAAAAGGCGCTGGGCACCGCACTCGGCTTTTCCGGCACCTTCATCATCCTCAGCGGCCGTCTGACCGGCCCGATCGTGATCGACGATCCGTTCGGGTTGTTTCTGGCCGCCATCGGCATGGTCTGTCTCGCCATCGGCACGGTGTTGTACAAGAAGCGCGGCGCACATGCCGACGCTTTGGGCATGAACGGGGTGCAGGCCGGCACCGCCGCCATCGCCCTGCTGCCGCTTGCCCTGCTGATGGAAAATCCCGGCGATGTGGTGCTGGATTTCAACTTCGCCTGGACGCTCGCCTATGCCGGCATCGTCATGACGGTGGGCGCCTTCTGGCTGTGGTTCCTGCTGATCCGCGCCGCCGGCGCCGGCGCTGCCAGCGCCTTTCATTTCCTCAGCCCCGGCCTGGCCCTGCTGTTCGCCTGGCTGCTGCTGGGCGAACCGGTTTCGATGCGGGATATTCTGGGGCTGATCCCCGTCGCCATCGGCATCCTGCTGGTCAACTGGCCGGCGAAACCGGCGCAGACACCCGTCGGAGCGTGATGTTCAGCCGCTGCGGCGACGGCAGCAGGGTCGAGGTTTCCGGATACAGCCGGTCGATGCCGTGATAGAAATGCCGCGCCGCCCCGGCCAGAACAACAACATCGCCGGACGACAGTTTCACTGACCGGGTCGGACTTCGCCGCTCCGGCCCGCCAAGCCGGAACAGGGCGGACGCCCCCAGCGAGATCGACACCACCGGCGCGTCCTTCGCCTGTTCGTCAGCATCGACATGCAGCCCCATTTTCGACGCCGGCCCGTGATAATGGTTGATCAGGCAGGCTTCCGGGTCATGACCATAGCCGGAAAGCGCGCGCCAGATGCCCAAAATCGAGGCAGGGATAGGCGGCCAGGCTTGGCCAGAAACCGGGTGCGTCGCCTGATACCGGTAGCCGCCCTGTTTGTCGGTCATCCAGCCCAGCGGCCCGGCATTGGTCATCCTGACCGACATCGGCTTGCCGCTGCGCGGCATGGTCGGCTGATAGAACGGCGCGGCGCGGGCTATGGCACGCACCTCCTCGACAAGCGCTTCCTGCGACGCCCGGTCGAGATAGCCCGGTAAAAGCCGGAACCCGCTGTCAGCCGTCATCGCCTTTTCCGGCTTCCTGCCCGGACAGGGTTTCGGCGTTCGCCCGGTCGATCGATCGCGCCACCCAGTCATCCGGAATATTGTGTCCTGTCGGATGCAGGCACAGTTCCAGCGATTGCCCTGTTTCGGCATTTTCCCAGATATCGCAGTCGCGGATGCCGTCGCGGATATGCCGGTCGGGCTCAACGCCGAATCCCTGCGCTGCGCGCATCACGGCAAAACTCTGAAAGACATTCCCCTGCCTTGCGCCGTCGTCGAAACTGCGGCCGTCCAGCGGCATCACCGTATCGGCGGTGCCGTGCACATGCGACAGGCGGCGCGCCGGATCCGGACAGGTTTCGGGATGCGGCCGCCAGAACACACCGGAGACCGGGAAGAAGGCGTTGGCGAGCGACCCCATATCGCAGGCGATATACCAGGCTATCGATCCGCCGAGGCTGAAGCCGGCGATCCAGACCCGGTTTTCGTCGATCGGCCAGCGCCGCTTCACATCGGCCAGCAGCTTGCGGGTAAAGGCCAGATCGTCCCGCCCGTCTCGCTCTTTCCAGACCGGCATCGACCAGCTTTTGCCGACACCGTTCGGCGCGATCAGCAGCACGCCTTTCTTGCGCGTGACCCCGCCGGTGCGCTTGTTGCCAAGCACGTATTTTCCGGTCCGCTGCCAGCCGTGGAACCAGACCAGTACCGGCAGTTTCGACACCCCGTCCCAGCCGTCCGGCTCCAGCACCTCGTAGGTGCCGCCGTCGGGTCCGTCGATGGTGCAGGGGCCGTCACAGCCCTGCGCAAAAACCGGCGACGCCGCCCCGCAGACCAGCAGCAGCGCAGCGACAATTATGGTAAGGCGCATGAGATTCTCCGGATGGGCGTGAAAGCATCGGTTGCGAATGCGGTTTAGAGCAGTCGGCCCGTTACCCCAAATCAAAATTGTCTTACCTCAAAAAAATCACCTGAATCACGGTTTTTGAAGAGAAAATTCAGTGAAATAAGGGTGCATCTGTTGCAACCCCTTTGCCTAGACCTTATATGCCGTGTCGGAAATCCATAACCATAAACGTCTCTGCAAGGGGGCGTCCTTGAAGGGGTTTCGTCCGGCGCTGACAAAGGGCGGCGTGCCCGGGCCGATGAAACCTGCTGAAGATAGGAGTAGTAGAATATGAGTAAAGTTATCGGTATTGACCTCGGCACAACCAATTCCTGTGTCGCCGTGATGGAAGGGTCGAACGCCCGCGTTATCGAAAACGCCGAAGGCGCGCGCACCACCCCGTCGATGGTCGCCTTCGCAGAAGACAAGGAACGCCTTGTCGGCCACCCGGCGAAACGCCAGGCCGTCACCAACCCGGAAAACACGCTGTTTGCGATCAAGCGGCTGATCGGCCGCCGGTTCGGCGACGCGGAAGTCGAAAAAGACCGCAAGAACGCCCCGTTCAACATCATCAAGGGCGAGAATGGCGACGCCTGGGTTGAAGCGCGCGGCGAAAAGTTCGCCCCGGCGCAGATCAGCGCGATGATCCTTCAGAAGATGAAGGAAACCGCCGAAGCGCATCTTGGCGAAAAGGTCGAACAGGCGGTCATCACCGTACCGGCCTATTTCAACGACAGCCAGCGCCAGGCGACGAAAGACGCCGGCAAGATCGCCGGTCTTGAAGTCCTGCGCATCATCAACGAACCGACAGCCGCCGCTCTGGCCTACGGGCTGGAGAAGAAGGGATCAGGCACGATCGCCGTCTATGACCTTGGCGGCGGTACATTCGACGTGTCGGTGCTGGAAATCGGCGACGGCGTGTTTGAAGTGAAGTCCACCAACGGCGACACCTTCCTCGGCGGTGAAGACTTTGACCAGAAAATCATCGACTACCTTGCCGACGAATTCAAAAAGGAACAGGGCATTGACCTGCGCCAGGACAAGCTGGCCCTGCAGCGGCTGAAGGAAGCGGCGGAAAAGGCGAAGATCGAACTGTCTTCGACGACCCAGACCGACGTTAACCTGCCGTTCATCACGGCCGACAGTTCCGGCCCGAAACACCTGAACGTCAAACTGTCGCGCTCGAAGCTGGAAAGCCTCGTTGGCTCTTTGATCCAGTCGACCGTCGGCCCCTGCAAGGCGGCGCTGAAAGACGCCGGCGTGAAGGCCTCCGACATCGACGAAGTAATCCTGGTTGGCGGTATGACCCGCATGCCGAAGGTTATCGAAACGGTGAAGGAATTCTTCGGTCGCGACCCGCATCGCGGCGTCAACCCGGATGAAGTCGTCGCCATCGGCGCGGCAATCCAGGCCGGCGTGCTGCAGGGTGACGTAAAGGATGTCCTGCTGCTCGACGTGACCCCGCTGTCGCTGGGTATCGAAACCCTGGGCGGCGTGTTCACCCGGCTGATCGACCGCAACACGACAATCCCGACCAAGAAGTCCCAGGTCTTCTCGACAGCCGAGGACAATCAGGGCGCCGTGACGATCCGCGTGTTCCAGGGCGAACGCGAAATGGCGGCGGACAACAAGGTGCTGGGTCAGTTCGACCTGGTCGGCATTCCGCCGGCCCCGCGCGGTATTCCGCAGATTGAGGTCACCTTCGACATCGACGCCAACGGTATCGTCAACGTGTCCGCCAAGGACAAGGCGACCGGCAAGGAACAGCAGATCCGCATTCAGGCCTCGGGCGGTCTCGACGACGCCGAGATCGAGAAGATGGTCAAGGAAGCGGAAGCCAATGCCGAAACCGACAAGGCGCGGCGCGAAAGCGTCGAAGCCCGCAACCATGCGGACGGTCTTGTTAACACCACCGAAAAGGCGCTTGCAGAGCACGGCGACAAGATTCCGGATGACGACAAATCCGCGATCGAAACCGATCTCGCGGCGCTGAAAGCGGCCCTTGAGGACGAAAGCACCGATGCGGCCGACATCAAGACCAAGACCGAAGCGCTGGCGCAGTCCTCGCTGAAGCTTGGCGAAGCGATGTACAAGGCCGCCGCGGATGAAGGCGAAGACGGCCCGGCCGGTGACGCCGGGGCAAACGCCTCGTCGGATGGCAAGGACGATGTTGTCGATGCCGACTTCGAGGAAGTCGACGACAAGAAAGACAAAAGCTAAGCTAACTGGGGCGGTGGTTACGACCACCGCTCCTTTCTAATGGCGGCACCAGTCTTCCCACCAATCCCCCCTGCATATCACAATCGCGGACGGCCCGGCGGGGAAGCTGGAACCGGAGATAAGGACGAAGGTCCAGCATCATGGCATCACGCGATTTCTACGAAGTTCTGGGCGTCGACCGCGACGCGGATGCGGCGGCCCTGAAAAGCGCCTACCGCAAGAAGGCGATGCAGTATCACCCTGACAAGAACCAGGGTGACAAGGACGCCGAAGCCAAGTTCAAGGAAATCAACCAGGCCTACGAGGTCCTGAAGGACGAACAGAAACGCGCCGCCTATGACCGGTTCGGTCATGACGCCTTTGAACAGGCCGGTGGCGGCGGGGCCGGGTTCGGCGGCGGCGGAGCCGGCGCAGGGTTCGGCGGCTTCACCGATATTTTCGAGGAAATGTTCGGCGACTTCATGGGTGGCGGTGGCGGTGGCCGACGCGGTCAGCGCCAGACCCGTGGCAACGACATGCGCTACAACCTGCAGGTCGATCTGGAAGACGCCTTCCACGGCCGTCAGGTCGAAGTGCGCGTGCCGACCAGCTCTGAATGCGATTCCTGTTCCGGGTCCGGCGCGCAGGATGGCGCGCAGCCGGTGACCTGCCCGACCTGTCAGGGCTCCGGGAATATCCGCGCCCAGCAGGGCTTCTTCACCATCCAGCGCACCTGCCCGTCGTGTCAGGGCCAGGGCACGGTGATCGAAAAACCCTGCCGAAGCTGTGGCGGCACCGGCCGCAAGGCGACCGAAAAGACCCTGTCGGTCAACATTCCGAAGGGCGTTGAGGACGGCACCCGCATTCGCCTCGCCAACGAGGGCGAAGCCGGCTTGCGCGGCGCGCCGCCGGGCGATCTGTATATTTTCATTTCCATCGCCCCGCACCGGATTTTCCAGCGCGAGGGCGCGGACATCTATTGCCGGGTGCCGATCTCGATGGCCGATGCGGCATTGGGGGCGGAAATCGAGGTGCCGACCATCGATGGCGGCCGCGCCAAGGTGAAGGTGCCGGAAGCGACCCAGA
>CAYGSU010000066.1:19161-23069 GCA_964352715.1 uncultured Flavobacteriaceae bacterium
GTGCCGACCATCGATGGCGGCCGCGCCAAGGTGAAGGTGCCGGAAGCGACCCAGACCGGACAGCAGTTCCGCCTGCGCGGCAAGGGCATGACGGTTCTGCGCTCGGAAGCGCGCGGCGACATGTATATCGAAACCGCCGTAGAGACCCCGCGCAACCTGACCAAGCGTCAGAAGGAGCTGCTGGAGGAATTCCGCAATGCCGGGGGCAAGAATTCCACCAACCCGGAAACCGACGGGTTCTTCTCCAAGGTCAAGGAATTCTGGGACGACCTGACGGAGTAGGTCTCTCTCCTGAGGTTACAGAGTCCCGGACCTGATCCGGAACCACAGTGTAGGTGTCTTCCTCTCCCGCTGGCGGGAGAGGATTGAGGTGAGGGTGGATTTACGGCTTCCCCACCCTCATCCCGGCCTTCTCCCGCCAGCGGGAGAAGGAGAAGGATAAAGCGCCAATGCGGTTACCATACAAACAGCGGCGCGGCGTAGTCGGGCGTGACGCCGTAGGTCTTGCTGACTTCGGCAAGCGCGTCTTGCGTCACCGGGTCGCCGATCTCGTCCTTGTGGATGCCGCCGCAAATCAGCAGCGAGGCATGGCCGGCATCCGACGCGCCCTTGATGTCATGCACCAGACTGTCGCCGACGCCGATGGCGCGGCCGATGGCGAGCCCCTTTTCGCGCAGCGCGGTTTCCGCCGCCGCATAGATTTCCGCCGCCGGCTTGCCGTGGATTTTCACCACCCCGCCCAAAGCCCGGTAGGTTTCGGCAATCGTGCCGGGGCAGATTTTCAACGTGCCGTCGGGCTGCACGCTGACCAGATCGGGGTTGGCGCAGACCATTGGCAGGTGACGCGCCAGCCCGCCATCCAGCAGGTCACGGTAGGCTTCCAGATCCTGCCGGTCGGTGCCGGCGCAGAGAATGAAATCCGCCTCCCCGACCGTTTCCACCTCGCGATACCGCGTGCCCTCGACAATGCCTCTTCCCGTGTCCCAGGCGAGCATCAGGAAGTTTTTTCCCAGTTCCGCGTAAAACGGGTCGTTGTCGTGAAACATGTTCCGGTAAACCAGCTCGCCCGAGGTGACAACACCGTCAAAGGTTTCCGGCTCAATCCCCATCCTGCGCATTCTTGCATAGGAATCATCGACCCGCTTGCCTGAATTCGACAGGATGACGATCTGCTTGCCTGCCGCCTTCAAGCGGTCAATCGCATCGGCCGCGCCGTCATGCAGGTTTTCGCCATCATGCACCACGCCCCACTGGTCCAGCAGCACGGTGTCGAATATGTCGGTCAGCGCGCCGATGCCTTCAACCAGCACGGTTGAGCGGGGAACATGTAAAACCAATTCTGTCTCCGTGGAATGAATGCGTTGTCAGCCGGCCTGACTGTGCGAGGTGGGATCCTTGCTGATTCGCGGCTCGCCGAACAGATAGCCCTGACCGAAATCGATATTGAAATCGAGCAGTTCAACCAGCATCTGTTCGCTTTCGATGCGCTCGACGATCAGATCGACATCGTGCTGGTCGAGCTGCTGTTTCAGCATGCGGATATCCGCCGCGCCACCGGCCTGAATACGGTCGAGGATCAGTCCGGCGTCGATTTTCACATACTGGAAATGCCGGTCGACCAGCCCGCCGATATCGAGATTGATGTCGGTGACGCTGTCGAGCGAGAACCGGTAGCCCAGTTTGCCGAGTTTCATCAGATCGGGTTCGATGACGGCCAGCCGCTCGTCTAGATCGGCCTGGGTAAGTTCCAGCACCAGCGCCGGCGCCATTTCGACATGGCTTTCCATATAGGTCACGAAATCGCTGAGGAATTCGCGGTCCGACATGGTGTTGGCGGAGACATTGCAGAAAAACTCGATTGCATAATCCTTGCGCTGCAGCTTGCGCAGAAGCTGCATGCAGCGGAACAGCAGCATGTTATCGATGGCGGTCACCAGACCGGCCTGTTTGGCGACGCTGAGATACTGTTCCGGCGCAATCACATCGCCCGCTTCCGACCGGATGCGGCTGTAACATTCGAAAAACCGCCGCTTGCGCTGCGGCAGGCTGACAATCGGCTGCAGATACAGATCGACCCGGTCCTGGCGAAGCCCGTCGCGCACAATATCCAGCAGTCGCGATTGCGAATCCGCCGATACCACGCGCAGGTCCGGCTTGCCGCTGTCCTTGCGGTCGCCGTCGGGCGACGTTTCATGCGCCCGGTCGCCGGCCGGCCGGTCGTCGGAATACAGCTTTTCGATCAGCCCGTGCAGCACCCGCACTTCCGCCGCGACATCATGCACCGCATCGCTTTCCGCCTGCACCTGGCGTTCCGCCTCGGCCACGGCTTCCGCCATTGCCGGCAAGGCGCGGGTCTCTTCATCGGGGCTGTCATCAAGCTCATCATCGGGGTCGTCATCGCGATTGGCCCGTTCATCGCGGTGCGCCATCAGAAAGGCAGGCGGCGGCCCCTGGTTGCGCTCGGGCGCGTCTTCACGGTACCGGTCTTCCGGTGGACGCTGCGGCCGCGTTGCCGGCGACGGTTCGGACGGTTGCGGCCGCGCCGGTCGGCGGCCCGGCGGCGGCGGCGCGCCGCCCTGCAGATCGGCCAGTTCGCGCCGGGTGACATCATAGGCCTTCTTGAGCGCCAGCAGGCGGCGGTTGATGCGGCGTTCGGCGCTGCGCCGGGCCCAGAATTCATGCGCCAGCCCGCCGCCCATCAGCACCACCAGACCGGCCATCAGGCCAATCGCCCGGCCGACCGTCGGGTCGATCAGCGGCAGCAGCACAGCCGCCGCAACCGCCGCAAAGGCGTAGCTGAGAAACAGGCAAAGATGGAGGATGAAGTGCATCTGCGACCGTCCGGCCCGCTCTATCCGGCGCCAGGCGACCGGATGGTTAAGCTGAATAACGCCCTAACCTACGCAGACCCGGTGATTTTCGCAATAATCGGCGCGGTTCCAGCCGGCATCCTTATCGCCACCGCACCGGGAAATCCGCGATAAAGTTCGGGTTTTACGATTTAACCGGCGTTGCACAGCATTCCATGCGACATTACATAGAGAAACACAGAGAGCTATTTGTACCCGCACAGCCGGATAAAAACGCTTCGAAGGAGCCCCCATGAGCAACCAGTCCCGCACAACCGACGGCCACGGCCACCTGTTCGACAGTATTCTGGACACCATCGGCAACACGCCGGTGATCCGCATCAACCGGCTCGCGCCGGAAGGCGTGGAAGTTTACGTGAAGGCGGAGTTTTTCAACCCGGCAGCATCCGTGAAAGACCGGCTGGCGATCAGCATCATCGAGGAAGCGGAAAAGCGCGGCGACCTGAAACCCGGCCAGACCGTGGTCGAGGCGACCAGCGGCAATACCGGTATCGGGCTGGCCATGGTCTGCGCCGCCAAGGGCTATCCGCTGGTGGTGACGATGGCTGACAGTTTTTCCGTCGAACGCCGCAAGCTGATGCGGTTTCTCGGTGCGAAAGTTGTTCTTACCCCGCGCGCACAGAAAGGCTTCGGCATGTATCAGAAGGCCAAGGAACTGGCCGAGGCGAATGGCTGGTTCCTGGCAAGCCAGTTTGAAACCGCCGACAACGCGAAAATTCATGAAAACACCACGGCGCGGGAAATTCTCGCCGATTTCGCGGACAAGAAGCTCGACTATTTTGTCTCCGGCTACGGCACCGGCGGTACGGTGACCGGCGTCGGCCGGGTGCTGCGCAAGGAAAGCCCGCATACCAAGATCGTGCTGACCGAACCGGCCAATGCAGCGCTGGTTTCCAGCGGCACGGCGCAGAAGCGCAACGCCGAAAACCAGCCGGCTGAAAGCCACTCTTCCTTTGAACCGCACCCGATTCAGGGCTGGACGCCGGATTTCATTCCGCATGTGCTGCAGGAAGCGATCGACAAGAAATACTATGATGA
>CAYGSU010000067.1:0-22168 GCA_964352715.1 uncultured Flavobacteriaceae bacterium
ACGATATTGCCGACATGCTTTTTATCGATGAAGGCTTTCTGCGCCGTGTGCAGGTCACGCAGCGGATAGGTGGCGGCCAGCATCGGCTTGACCTCGCCGCGCGCGATATAGCCGACAAGATCGGCAAAGGTGCCGTCCGGCACGACGGTTGCGCCGGTGAAGGTCAGGTCGCGCAAGTAGAATGTTCTGAGGTCGAACGACACGATAGGGCCGGCAATCGCCCCGGCGCAGGTATAGCGCCCACCCCGTTCCAGCACGTCGATCAGGCTCGGCCAGATGTCGCCGCCGACAATATCGGCGACCACGCTCACAGTCGGCTGGCCGGTAGCCTTCTCAAGCGCGGCAGCAAGGTTCTCCGGCGCGCGGTCCAGCAGATGATCGGCCCCGGCCGCGCGAAGCGGGCCATGCTTGTCCGCGCTGGCCATGGCGATCGCGGTTGCGCCCCGCCGCCGGGCAAGCTGGATCAGCGCCGAGCCGACGCCGCCGGATGCGCCGGTA
This sequence comes from uncultured Flavobacteriaceae bacterium, assembly GCA_964352715.1. Classification (GTDB taxonomy): domain Bacteria; phylum Pseudomonadota; class Alphaproteobacteria; order UBA8366; family Aestuariispiraceae; genus JAVKBW01. Next base: position 499 of record CAYGSU010000067.1, read on the forward strand.
ATCAGCACGCTGTCGCCTGCGCCGACCGCCGCCCGGTTCAACATGTTTTCCGCCGTCACCCATGACGTGGCGAAGGTCGCCAGTTCAGCGTCGCTGAGATCGCTGTCGATGGGGTGAACCTGGCGTTGGTCGATCGCCATGTAATCGGCGAATCCGCCATCGGCTTCCGAGCCGAGATAGCCGCATTTTGCGCTGTTCGACGGATCGTTCCAGTCGCGCAGCCAGGTATCGACCATCACCCGGCGGCCGATCATCGATGCATCCGCACCGTCGCCCACGGCAGCGATGGTACCAACCATATCCGCCCCCTGAATGCGCGGAAACGTCACCTGCGCGCCACCCCATGTGGAATCGGTGTCGGCGGCGCTGTCAAACGCGCCGCCGGTCGTGCCGCTGGTGACGCCCTTCGAATACCAGGCCGTGCGGGTGTTGACGTCGGTATTGTTCAAACCGCACGCATGCACCCGGATCAGCACTTCGCCAGGTGCGGGCGACGGCGTCGGCCAGTCAGCATGATAGACGAGCTTGTCCATATCGCCGTGGCCCATCAGCACGAAAGCCTGCATTGTCGAAGGAATGGTATTGGTCATGATGCGTCTGTCCTCGGTTTGCTGTTTTCCGGATCGTAGGCGGGCTCGCCCAGCACGCGGGCAGGACGGGCTTCGCCGGCAATGACGACCTCCAGGTCCGTTCCCGGCGCCGCCGCGCGGGGTTTGATATAGGCGAAGGCGAGGATCGTGCCGACGCTGTGGCCATAGGCGACCGACGCCGTCGAGCCGACTACCTCGCCGTTCAGCAGAACGGCTTCACCGCCATGCCCGTCGACAACGCCGTCAGGGTCGATGGAAAGATAGGCGCAGACCCAGGGCAGATCACCGTCGAGGCTTGCCTGCGTTTGCGCCTTGCCGGCGAAATCGCCCTTGTCCATTTTCACGAACCGCATGACATCGGCTTCCGGCAGCGTCACCTCGTTGGTCAGTTCGCCTGCGCCCTTGAACATCTTTTCCATGCGCATGACATTCATTGCAAAAGAGCCGTAATCAACAACGCCATGCGCCTCGCCTGCCGCCCACAGTGCATCGTAGACTGAAAGCATGGCATCACGCGGGCCGTGCAGTTCCCATCCCAGCTCGCCGGCATAGGACATTCTGAACGCCCAGACCGGATGACCGGCGACGGAAATTTCCTGCGCCGTCAGCCAGCGGAACCCGGCATTGTCGAGCGCCGCATCGGTATTGGCGGCCAGCACGTCGCGTGATTTCGGCCCTTGCAAGGCGATGGCTGACCAGTCGTCGGACCGGGTAATAACCTGCAGCGTTTCTCCATTCCGGTGGCTCTTCAGATGGTCGAGCAGCCGCTGTTCAAAGAAGGCGGCGCAGACCAGATAGTACCGGTCCTTCGCCAGCCGGACGATTGTCAGTTCTATTTCGATGCGTCCGCGACGGTTCAGAAGATGCGTCAGCACGATGCCGCCGACCTTGCCCGGCAAGCGGTTCGCAACGAGACGGTCGAGGAATCCTTCCGCATCCGGCCCCGTCACTTCCACCTTGGTGAAAGCGGAGATATCCATGATGCCGACACCGCCGCGAACTGCCGTCACTTCTGCACCCACCATGTCGTGCACGGCATTCCGCCTGAACGAGTAATGGTCGTGCTGTGCAACACCATTGCGGGCGAACCAGCGCGGCCGTTCGTGGCCGAAGACTTCCTCGAACACCGCGCCCTTCTGCTTCAGGCGGTCATACAACGGGCTTGGCTTGATCGGCCGGCCGGCCAACCGGTTGAAATGGGGAAACGGGATTTCGTGGCGCAGGCAGTAATCCTCTTTCGCCTTCACCACCTGCCATTCCTTGACGGCGTAGGACCCGAAGCGACGCGGGTCGAATTCGCGCATCGAAATGTCGGCCGCTCCATGCACCATCCAGCGCGCCAGTTCGCGCGTCAGTCCAGGCCCCCAGCCGATGCCGATTTGCGTGCCGCAGCAGCACCAGTAATTGTTCACGCCCGGCGCCGGACCGATCAGCGGGTTGCCGTCAGGCGGATGCGAGATCGCGCCATGAACCTCACGCTTGATGCCAAGCTCTGCGAAAACCGGCATGCGTTCCAGCGCATTTTCAAGCCACGGCATGATGCGGTCGTAATCGGCCTCGAACAGTTCGTTCTCCGCGTCCCAGGGGCAGTGATCCTCCCACACGGTGTTCGGATTAACTTTTTCATAGATGCCGATGAGACCGGATTTCTGTTCCATCCGGATATAGCCCGATACCTGCCTGTCGTCGCGCACCACCGGCAGGTCTTTTTCAAGGCTGAGGAATTCCGGCACGGTATCGGTGACGAAGTAATGATGGGTCATCGAGGTCATGGGCAGTTGCAGCCCGCTCCATTCGCCCATCTGCCGCGCATAGGTGCCGCCGGCATTCACTACATGCTCACACAGAATATCGCCCTGCCCGGTAGAGACACGCCATTCGCCGCCCGGCATCTGCTTGATGTCAGTCGCTCGGCACCGGCGGATGATCCTGACGCCGAGCCGGCGCGCGCCGGCAGCGAGCGCCTGGGTGACGCCGGAGGGATCGGCATGGCCGTCATCCGGTGTGTGCAATGCACCCAGCACACCATCAAGATTGTAGAACGGATGCAGTTCGGCGATGCGGTCCGGCCCGACCAGCTCGATATTGAATTTCAGGGCGCGGCCGACACTGAGCGTGTGGCGCAGCCAGTCCATCTCGTCTTCCGTATAGGCCAGCCGGAACGACCCGCAGCCGTGCCAGGTAACCGACTGGCCGGTTTCCGCTTCCAGCTTCCCGGCGTACAGGCCGATATTGTAGTCGACGCATTTGCCGAGGCCGAAGCTGGAGGTCGAATGGGTGATCTGGCCCGCCGCATGCCAGGTGGACCCCGATGTCAGTTCGGCCTTTTCCAGCAGCACCACATCCGTCCATCCCTCATGCGCAAGATGGTAGGCGAGCCCGCAGCCCATGATACCGCCGCCGACAATCACCACCCGCGCCTGTGTTGGGAATGCACTCTCCGACATCGACTATTCCTTGTGTCTGAAACGTATTTGAAACCCGTGAAACCGCTGGACAGCTTTATGGTACATATGTATTACTGTCAATCATGAATAATACAAATGTATCAAACGCTGTTCTGGAGCGCCTCAGCGCCGAGTGGGACACCCTGACCCCCGAAACGCAGAAGGCGGCACGCTACATTCTGGAGAACCCGCAGGATGTCGGGGTTTCCACCGTGCGGCAGATCGCGGTGGCGGCGAAGGTCAACCCCAACACTTTCGTTCGCATGGCGCGCCAGGTCGGGTTCGAGGGCTATGAAGATTTCCGCGCGCCGTTCCGCGAGGCGATCCGCCAGGGTGCGGTCAGTTTTCCCGACCGGGCCCGCTGGCTGCAGGAAAATCGCAAGTCGGGCGAGCTGGGCAGTCTGTATGCCGACATGGTCGGCGCGGCGATCCAGAATCTGGAAGAGACTTTCGCACGGATCAGCGTCGACGCCCTGAAGGCGGCAGCCGAGGCGATCTGGGCGTCACGGCAGGTCTTCACACTCGGCGTCGGCGTTAACAATTCCAACGCCAACAATTTTACCTATCTCGCCTCGACCGGCATGAAGCAGTTTCACGCCATCCCCCGCCCCGGTTCCGCTGCAGTGGACGACCTTGCCTGGGCAGACAGTCAGGATGTGCTGATTGCGATGACCTGCCGGCCCTACCGCACGGAAGTCATCGAAGCCGTGAAGATCGCCCGCGAACAGGGCATGACCGTGATTGGCATTTCCGACAGCGCAGCCAGCCCGATCATCATCGGGTCCGACCACAGCTTTGTTATCGCCGTCGATACGCCACAGTTCTTCCCGTCGTCCGTCTCGACCATCGCGCTGCTGGAAACCCTTCTCAGTTTCGTGATCGCGGTCGCAAGCGACGAGATCGTGGAACGGGTTGAGAAATTTCACCTTCGCCGGCATCAGCTCGGCATTTACATGGAGGACCCGGAATGATCGGTCAGACAGATCCCGTCCATTCACTTGAGGCGCGCTATTACACGGACCCGGCAATTTTCGAGACCGAAAAAGCCGGTCTGCTGGCAAAAACGTGGCAATTCGCCGGCCATGCCTCGCAGCTTGAGAATACCGGTGATTATCTGACCTTTGAACTGGCCGGCGAAAGCCTGTTCTGCATCAGGGGCCGTGACGGGGTAATCCGCACCTTCTTCAATGTCTGCCGGCACCGCGCGCACCAGCTTGTCAGCGGCCAGGGCACGACCCGGTTCGTGGTCTGCCCCTATCACGCCTGGACCTACGAGTTGACCGGGCATCTGCGCACCGGGCCGAACATTGCGGCCGTTCCCGGCTTCGACAAGTCGAAGATCTGTCTGACCGAGGTGCGTACCGAAATCTTTCTCGGCTTCATTTTTGTCAATCTCGATGCAGCGGCACTGCCGATGGATGACTGGTTTCCGAATCTCCGTGAGGAACTGGAGAGCTTCGTGCCCAACTGGGCTGACCTGAAGCCGCTGGAATGGGTGGACGTGACGGAAAACTGCAACTGGAAGGTCTCGGTTGAGAACTATTCGGAATGCTATCACTGTTCCCTCAACCATCCGACCTTCTCGACCGGCGTCATCAAGCCCGAAACCTACGACATCCGGCAGCAGGGCTACTGCCTGCGGCACACCACCGAATGCAACGCGCTCGACCAGATGAGCTATGATATCAACTCCGGTTTCGCCAACAACGACAAGTATTCAAGCTGGTTCCTGTGGCCGATGTTTTCCTTCCAGGTCTATCCCGGCAACCTTTTGAACACCTATCACTGGCGCGCGGTGGATGCAGACCATGTGGTGGTTTCGCGCGGCTGGTATTCGGTTAACGGCGAGGACAATGAAACCGTCCGCCGGATGGCGCTACAGGACCGCGCCACGACGGTCGAAGAAGACATCCACCTCGTCGAAAGCGTTCAGCGCGGGTTGAAGTCGCGCGGTTATGTGCCGGGGCCGCTGGTTGTCGATCCGGCGGGCGGCGTCAATTCCGAACATTCCATCATGCATCTGCAAAAATGGATGCGGGACAGCATCGACGCCTGACCGCCGCTTGCCTGTTCCCGGTGATCCGTTGGCGCACCGCCAGCGTAGAACAGTCATGAAAATGCATGAATTTGCCTCGAATACGCGCGCGCCGTATCCGCGCAAGGCCCTGTGGTCCTTGCTGATGTGCCTCGTCTGCGCCCTTGCCGCCGCGCCGGCCACGGCAGCGACAAAGCCGGTATCGGTTGAGGCTGCGGGGATCGATCCGTTTGCGCTGTATGGCGAACGCATCGAATTCGATGTTCTGCGCAATGGCGAGCGGGTCGGCGAACACGTCACCACCTTCACCGCCGAGGACGATGCCCTGTATGTCGATCACCGGTTCGAAATCGATATCAGGATTTTCGTTCTGTCCTATTCCTATCGCTACACCGCCAGTGCGACCTGGCGGGAAGGCGCGATGGAAACCCTGACCGCCCAGGTCGACGATGACGGCGACAAGTCGGAGGTTCGGGCCAAACGGGTTGAAGACATGCTGCAGATCGACGGACCGGCCGGAGAGGTTTCGGCGGAAATGCCGATCTTTCCGACCCACCACTGGAACAGCGGTGTGCTCGACCAGGCGCGTGTGTTCAACACCATCACGGGCGACGTCGATGACGTGACGATTTCGGTCGTTGACCGCGAGGTTGTCGAAACAGAAATCGGCGCAGTCGTGGCGACGCGCTATGCCTATTCCGGCGATCTGGAAACCGAAGTCTGGTATGACGATGCGGGTCGATGGGTAAAGATGGCGTTTACCGGCACCGACGGTTCCTCCATTGAATATATCTGCCGGCGCTGCCAGGGCACGCCGCGCATGAAAGCCGCCTCGTCTTGACCAAACCGAAACGGATCGTCTGGATTACCGGCGCCGGCAAGGGCATCGGCCGCGCCGTCGCGGAACGGCATGCCGGCGACGGCTGGACCGTGTGTGTCAGCGCCCGAACGGAATCCGACCTCGAGAGCCTGCGCAAGGAATGCGGAGAAGACCGCGTGCATGCCTATCCGCTCGACGTCACAAAGGCGGAGGATGTCGAACACTGCATCGACCGCATCGAAGCCGAAGTCGGGCCGATCGACCGGGCGATCTTCAACGCCGGCACGCACAAGGCCGAAAGCCTGGAAGAGTTCTCCGTCGATAGCACGCGGAAACTCGTCGAGGTCAACCTGATGGGAGTCATCAACGGTCTTGCGCCGATACTGGCCCGGTTTCGTAACCGCAAGGCGGGCCATGTCGCGGTGGTCGCCTCGCTGGCGGGTTATCGGGGCCTGCCGACCGCCGCCAGCTATGGCGCAACAAAGGCCGCGCTGATCAATCTGTGCGAGGCGCTGAAGCCCGATCTCGATGCGGCGGGAATCCGCATCAGCCTGATCAATCCGGGTTTCGTCAAAACCCCGCTGACCGACCGGAACGATTTTCCGATGCCGTTTCTGACGCCGGTGGATGACGCCGCGCGGGCGATCTGCAAGGGGCTTGAAAGCAGCCGTTTCGAAATCACCGTGCCGCGCCGGTTCGCCGCGATCATGAAAATCCTGCGTGTGCTGCCCGATACATTGTTTTTCGCGCTGACCCGTCGCATGGTCCGGTAATGACGTCACCGGTGCAGCGCTATGCCGATTATCTTCAATCCCTGACGCCGTCGGGCCTTGATGCGCTCGACGACGCCGTCACCGATGACGTGCGGTTTATCGACCCGTTCAACGATGTGACCGGGCGCGGCGCGATGCGGCAGGTTCTGGCTGACATGTACGAGGCGCTGGGCGATGTGCGATTCGAGGTCGAGCACGCCTACGGCGACGCCGATGGCGGTATGTTGCATTGGCAGTTCATTTCCACATTCAGGGGAAAGCCGTGGAGATTCCATGGGTCGAGCGTCGTCCGCTTCGCTGAGGATGGAAGGGTCTGCTATCATCGCGACGACTGGGATGCCGGCGGCAACTTCTACGAACGCCTGCCGGTGCTTGGCTGGGTGTTGCGAAAGATCCGAAGCCGCCTGCGCGTTGACACTAGCCAGGCCGGCGCATAGTCGCCCGGATCAGCCGTCGACCTTCTTGAAGGCCAGCGTGACGGTGCCCAGCTCGAACCCGAACTTGGTCACCTGTGCGCGGTTCAGCATAACGCCGTCAGACTGCAGAAACATCCAGTCGTCGAACGCCACCCGCCACGACCCGTCGCCAATCGCAAGATCCATGCGGTAACGCCAGTTCAGCGCATTGCCGCGTGATTCGCCCTGCGCCACGCCGATAATATCATCGGCCCTGCCTTCATACGTGTACTCGCCGGTTTTCCTGATCCGCCAGACCCGCCGGTCCAGCTCGCCGTCGTCGTAGACGAACCGTTCGTCGAGAACCAGTTCCTCGCCGTCCCATGTGCCTTCAATATCGACGGTGAATTGGCGGCGAACCTTGCCGAACCGGTCCTCGAACAGCCCCCAGGCGCGGGTGTGCCCCTGAAAGTATTCCTCGATCAGCAGACGCGGTTCGGATTCTTCAAAATCACTTGGTTTCATACCCTCGCATCCACTCAGCAAGACAAACGAAAAAATAACGGCGGCAAAGCGCTTGAACATCGGTAACGGCTCCCCAGCCTTGAAAGTCAGTCTCCGCGCCGGTCAAGCCGGCTGCGAATGGCCGCTTGCCGGCTTTGCGAAAGCGGAAACCGCCACATGACGAGCACCGCTACTGTTTTTATTACGACAGGCACCCAGGCATAGATCACAGCCAGAACGGTGCGGCCCGCCTCATCCGGCTGGTCCGGATTGAAGCCAAGAATTTCAACACCGGGCAGCGCCATTCCGGCAGCAAGCGCCAGCGCAAGCTTGGTGCTCATGCTCCACAGCGAAAACTGCAGGCCGGTACGGCTCTTGCCGGTTTTCCACTTGTCATAGTCCGAAACATCGGCCTGGATCGCCGGCGGCAAGGCGAGATCGGCGCCCAGCCCCAGACCGCTGACCAGGCAGATCGCGGCAAATGCCCAATACGCCCCTTCCGGCAGAACCGGCACGAAGGCGAAGGCGATGCAGGTCATGATCATCGCCCAGCACCAGGTTCGATGCTTGCCGATGCGGCGCGACAGCGCGAACCATCCCGGCATCGCGACAACAGCGGCGGCAAAATACAGAAACACGAAGATCGGACGCTCGTCGTCGGACACGCCGAGACCGAATTCCAGATAGAGAAAGAACAGCACCGCCGGTACGCCGTTCGCGATGCCGTTGATGAACCACGCCACCAGCAGCCGGATGAAGACAGCATTGCGGAACACATCGGCAAGCTCGGAAAATGAAAATCGTCTGACCTTCCTGCTTCCGCGCGGCAGGTCGCGGTCCGGTGTCACGGCCATCAGCACCGGGAAAACAGCAAGACCCAGAACGATTGTGGTCAGCGCGACCAGCCCCGCCGGCCCCAAAACATCACCGGCCTGTGCGCCTTCGGATAATGGCGCGGCGATCGACACGACCGCGCCGGCAGCCAGTATGCCGGTCAGCGAGGCGGCTTCGCGCCAGGTGGTAAGCCGGGTGCGTTCGTTATAGTCGTCGCTCAGTTCCGCGCCCCACGTCGTGTAAGGCACATAGATCAGGGTCCAGCCGATATACAGCATTACGGACCACGCCAGCAGGTATACCGCATCGGCATCTTGCGGCGGCACCAGCAACTGCCATAAAGCGGGGCCGGCGATCAGGGCGCCGAGGACGATATAGGGTTTTCGCAGCGCGCCGCGAAACGAGAACCGGTCGGTCAGCACGCCGACAATCGGGTCCGACACGGTATCGAGCAGCCTGGCGACCAGCAGCACGATGCCGGTCACGGTCAGGCCGAGACCCAGATCGTCGCCGTACATCGAGGGCAGAAAGATATAGACCGGAATCGTCGGCAGCGCGATGACCCCGGCGGGCGCGATATAGGCAAGAAGAATACGGCGCGGCAGCCGCGCCGTGTCACCCTTTGTCATCGGTCGGGATTGGCCAGAATGAAGTGCCCGACATCGATGCGGCGATGGTTGAAGCCGACTTCGCAATAGGCGAGGTAATAGCGCCACATGCGGTAGAACCGGTCGTCGAATCCAAGCGCGTGAATGCCCGGCCAGGCCTTTTCAAAGGCGCCGCACCAGCGTCGCAGGGTTTCGGCGTAGGACGCAGCGTGAAATGTCTGGTCGGCAAGATCGAGCCCGCTTTCTTTCGCCGTCGCCTCGAAAATCTCCGGGCTGGGCAGCATGCCGCCGGGAAAGATATAACGCTGGATGAAATCGGGGTGACGGCGGTAGGTATGGAACGCTTCGTCCTCGATCGTGATGACCTGAAGCGCCGCCTTGCCGCCGGGCTTCAGCCGCGCGCGCAACACGTCGAAATAGGCCGGCCAGTAGGCTTCGCCGACGGCCTCGAACATCTCGATCGACACCACCTTGTCGAACGTGCCGTCAACGTCGCGATAATCCTGCAAGCGGATGTCAACGCGGTCCGAAAGCCCGGCATCGGCAATCCGCTGACGGGCGAAGGCGGCCTGTTCGGAAGACAGGGTAAGGCAGACGATATCGCAGCCGATTTCCCCTGCCGCGAATTCGGCAAAGCCGCCCCAGCCGCAGCCGATCTCCAGCACCCGGTCGCCGGGCCCAAGATCGATCGCCTCGGCAAGCCGCCGGTATTTGCGGCGCTGCGCAATGTCGAGCGGTTCATCAGGGCTTTCAAAGACGGCGGAGGAATAGGTCATCGTGCGGTCCAGCCACTGGCTGTAGAACGCATTGCCCAGGTCGTAATGGGCGGCGATGTTGCGCCGGCTGCCGGCCTTGGTGTTGCCGTTCATAGAATGGGCGATACGGTTGACCTGCTTCATGAACCAGGATTGCCGGAACAGGTCCGCCAGGGCGGATTCGTTCTCCGCAACGAAGGCCATCACCGCGTACAGATCAGGCGTGTCCCACTCGCCGGCAAGAAACCCTTCCGCAGCACCGAGTTCGCCTGAAATGGCCAGCCGCCATAACAGGCTCATCGTGCGGATCGAGACCTCGGCTTCCGTACCGTCAGCCGCGCCGCGCACCACATAGTGCCGGCCCGAGGGAAAGGACAGCGTCAGCGCGCCGTGATCAATCGCCTCGATGCGCCGGACAAGCTGCCGTTCGAGATATTCCGCCGGCCCGACCGTGACGACCGAGAATGCCGTGCGTAACCGCGATTTTTGCCGATCGACTGTCGTTTCCATTCTTACTGTCCTTTCGCAACCGGCCCGGCGCCGATGCTTGTGCGAACCGGGCTTGCCGCCGCCTTGTGAGAAAACACAGGAACACCCTTCAGCCACAGACGCAGGGCTTCCCAGTGAATTCCGGCAATGATTTTCAGAGTCATGAAGGGGAAGGTCACCAGCACGCGCGCCAGCGACCGCGCATCGAACGGCTTGTGGTCGCCTTTGAAAACGGCGGTCAGCAGGGGGCCTTCGGAATCCGCCTGATTGATTACAATGCCGATGGATTTTGACGGCGGCAGGATCTTGAAGTCGTAACTGCAATCCATGTCGATGAAGGGCGAAACATACATCGCCTTGTCGCAGTGCTGACGCACAACCTCGCCTTCCTTTCCGCTTACCGGAATGACGTAGATGTGGCGTTCCTTGAAGGTATTGCAGACCTCGTAAAGGATAACGGTAAGATTCTCTTCCCGGTCATAACAAAAATACACGCTGATGGGATTAAACACATATCCAAGCAGGCGCGGATAGCACAACAGGCGGATCGGCCCGCCGTCAGGCTCGAACCCCGCCTCGCGCATCAACCCTTCCACCCAGGGGCGCAGCGGGCTTCCGTCGAGCGGGCCATGGTCGCGGTCGTAAAACGCAATCGGCCCCGGCCGGTTATACGAGAACAACCGGTGTCGCCGGTCGAGATCCTGTACTTCATCGAGATCGAGCAGCAGCGAATAGACCGAATAGCGCAGATGATGCCGCTTCGGTCGGACGCGCTGATGCACGACATGGCCCTGGTAAATTGCCGAACCGGTCATCACGCCGCTTCCCGCAGACCGGTTCTTGGAAGATGAATTCGGCCGCTTTCCTGCGCGACCGACCACGGCCGTTTCACGCCGCCCAGCTGTTCGGCGACGGCAAGGCCGGATTGCAATCCGTCCTCGTGGAACCCGTACCCGAAATAGCTGCCGCAATACCAGGTCCGCGCGATACCCTGCAGCGCCCACAGGTCAGGCTGGGTCGCCAGCGCCGCCTTGTCGAAAAACGGATGGCTGTAATCGATTTCGCGCAGCACACGCCGCGCATCCGGCTCGGTTGCCGGGTTCAGGGTGACGAAGAAATCCGTGTCGGATTGAAGCGGCTGCAATTGGTTCATCCAGTAGGTCAGGCACAGTGCCCGGTCGTCGCCGGTTCCCGCTCCGATGAAATTCCAGCTTGCCCAGACACGGCGGCGTTTCGGCATCAACCCAGGATCGGTATGCAGGAATGCCCTGTTCTGCGTGTAGCGCCATGCGCCCAGCAGGCGCTGCTCGTCATTGGTGGGGTGTTCCAGCATGGCCAGCGCGTCATCCGCATGGGCGGCGATCACCACTTGGTCGTGACGGTAACGCCCGCCGTCGGCGGTCAGTATTTCAACGCGATCGCCAAACCGGCTGACCTGCCGCACGCCGCCATACCGCGCCCCGGAGGCAACCGGTTCGGTGAGCCGGCGGACATATTCCCGGCTGCCGCCTTTCACCGTCCGCCATTGTGGCCGGTTGACCAGATTCAGCAAGCCGTGGCTGACAAAGAAGCGCACGAAGGCGCGCAACGGATAGGCGCGTATTTCCTGCACGCTGGTTGACCAGATCGCCGCGGCCATCGGCAGCAGGTGATCTTCGACAAAGGCGTCGCTGTAGCCATGCCGGTCAAGATAGGCGCCAAGCGAAAGATCGGCGCAATCCGCCTGCGACAGAGACCCGGGCGCGGTTCTGTAAAACCGCACAAGATCGATCAGCATGCGCCAGAAACGGAGGCTGACCATATTGCCGCGCTGGCCGAACAGACCGTTGAAATCGGTGCCGGAATATTCCAGCGCGCCATCACCCAGCGAGGCCGCAAATGACATGTCGCTGTCGGCAACCGGCACATCAAGATGCCGGAACAGGGCCGTCAGGTTCGGGTAGGTTTGTTCATTGTAAACGATGAAACCGGTATCGACCGGCACGTCGGCGCCGTCAATTTCGGCATCGACCGTATGCGAATGGCCGCCCAGACGGTCATCGCGCTCGTACAGCGTTACGGCATGACGCTGCGCAAGCAGCCACGCTGCGGACATGCCGGCGATGCCGCTACCGACAACGGCGATATCGAGTCGGGTTTCGGGGGAGGAAGTATCGAACGGCATGCAACGCCCTGTTTTGCTTTTATATTTGCTTTTGTCTTTGTTTTACGCGCCGCTTTCCTGCATGGATCACAACACGCACCGGTGATCCATTTCGCTGCGTCATGCGTAGCAGAATCATGATGCATAATGGCACGATAACAGAAATTTCAGGCGGGATAAGCGCTGCAGATGCTGCGGTGGCTTGCAATGTGCTCGCCGGCTTGCTTGCATCTGAACGCCCCTTGCCCAACGGCAGCCATGCCGGGCTGTGGACGGTCGACAGAAAGGAAATCGTGAACAGTCATTCCGATCTAGTGGTAGCAGTTGCGAAGCGGCGGGATCGCGCGGCATTTCGGGAATTGTTTGACCACTTCGCGCCGCGCCTGCGGTCGTTCATCCTGCGACGGGGCGCCGATATGGCGGTGGCCGAGGAAGTCGTTCAGGAGGCGATGGTGCGCGTGTGGCGCAAGGCCGACAAGTTCGATCCGGACAAGGCATCGGCCTCGACCTGGATATTCACCATCGGCCGTAACGCCCATATCGATATCGTCCGCCGGGTCGGCCGGCCCGAGATCGACGCCAACGACCCGACCTTCCAGCCGGAACCCGAACCGGATGCACTGACCCGGATCGCCCAGGGACAGAATGCAGGCAGGGTGCGCACCGCGCTTACCGGCCTGCCCGGGGAACAGCGCGAGATTTTGATGCTCGCTTTTTTTGAAGACAAACCCCATGGCCGCATCGCCGAGGAGCTCGACTTGCCGCTCGGCACGGTCAAGTCCCGCATCCGCCTCGCCTTCAAGCGACTGCGGTCGGAACTCGAAGAAGATCTCGGAGAGGATCAATGACAGTACACCATCACCCCAGCGATGAACTGTTGCTCGATTATGCAACCGGCAGCCTGCACGAAGGCTGGAGCCTCGCGATCGCAACGCACCTTGCCCTGTGCCCCGCCTGCCGCAAGCAGGTCGATGGGATGGAGGCGATCGGCGGCGCACTGCTCGATCAGGAAACCCCGGATGAACAGACGGCGGGCGATGATGCGTCATTTGACGCGCTGATGCGGGCCATCGATGCCGCGCCGGAAACCGAAACAGCGGCACCGCCGACGGCCGGAGAGCGCGCGGTGCTGCCCGCGCCGTTGCGGCAGTATGCGGGCGGCGATGTCGATGCGCTCAACTGGAAGCGGATGGGCATCGGCGTCAGCCAGGTGCTGATCCCGGTGGCCGAATCCGGCGTGACGGCGCGCCTGCTGCGCATCGATCCCGGCATCCGCGTGCCGGCCCACACCCATCGCGGGCTTGAACTGACAGTCGTGCTGTCCGGCGCCTTCGCCGACCATGCCGGCCTGTTCGGCCCGGGCGATATTGAGGAAGCGGATGAAACCGTGACGCACCAGCCGATCGCCACATCCGATGCTGTATGCATCTGTCTGGCGGTCACCGATGCACCGCTGCGCTTCCGCAGCCTGACCGTCCGGCTGGCCCAGCCCCTGCTCGGAATCTGAGCCGCCGCGCCGGCGGCGCCGTCTGACAGCGAAACCGATTGACCGGGCCTGCGCCGAGCCTAGACTGCGCGCAGCTATTCCTTTTCAGCCTTCCGACAGGAGACCGTTCGATGTCCGATATTACCCGCAGCCACACCAACGCCCGGATGAGCCAGTGCGTTGTCCATGGCGACACGATCTATCTGGCCGGACAGGTCGGCACGGAAGGCGACAGTGTCGCCGCCCAGACGAAATCCTGCCTCGACAAGATCGATTCCCTGCTGGCCGAAGCCGGCAGCGACAAGACCCGCATTCTGCAGGCTGTCATCTGGCTGGCCGACATGGCCGATTTCGCGGAAATGAATTCCGTGTGGGATGCCTGGGTCGCCCCCGGCCACGCCCCGGCCCGGGCCTGCGGCGAAGCCAAGCTGGCCGCGCCGGGCTACACGGTGGAAGTCATCGTCACCGCCGCGAAAGCCTAGGTCTCACTGCAGGGTCAGACCCGAATTCGCGTCGCGGCGGACGCTTCTATTGTATGGGTGGCGTGCTGGCCGTTGTCGGATAGCGGCAGTTCGAGAAATTCGACATTCATATGCTCACGGTCGATAACATTGACGCCGTTTGAGTAGGCAATCAGCATTTCAGTGCAGGTTTTCTTAAAGAATGCGTCTGAAGTCTCGCGTTCAACCGCGATCGACAACAGGTCGTGCCGCGTCACGCCTTTCATGTTCTGCCCCATGGCCTGGTTATACGATTCGCCCGAAAGCCTGACGACATAGTCGAACGGATCATAGGTGACGTCGTAGATGGCAATCCGGCTGTGCCAGCCGCGAAAATCCGTAAAATCGAAGTCGGCCCATCTGGGAATACGGTCGCCATCGAATTTTGAACGCCAGAGCTTGACCAGCCTGTCGAACGGTTTCAGCTCCGGGCCATCTTCCAAAGGCTCGAAATAGTGGAACGAAAACCCTTCAACTTTTTTCCATAAAGTCATCGCAACCAAACCCGGGCTTTTCGATGCGGCGTAAGGCGCTGGCATACCGTTTAGCAGCGCGAGAAAATTCTGCAGGAAAGTGTTGGGCTAAAAATCCCGGACTGCAAGCAGGATAGTGAAACTACCAATCTGCGGATGCCCGTCGCTTCCAGCCCGGGCGCAGCGCCGCGCACCGCCCTTTACGCCGCGCCCCGCGCCACGTACAAGACGGCATCCGGGCGTTCTACGCCCTTGACCGCCTTTGCGGGCGCATAACCGGCAGGCCGCCAGGCCGCCGCGCAGCCGGCCCGCCGAAAGAAGACTCATGACAGACTTTGACGGCATCGTCCCGGTGCTTGCCCAGGCGCTGACCAAGCGCGGCTACGATACGCTGACCCCGGTTCAGCAGGCGGTGCTGGCGCCTGATCTGGCCGGGGCCGACACCCTGGTTTCGGCACAGACAGGCTCCGGCAAGACCGTCGCCTTCGGTATTTCCATCGCGCCGGACCTGCTCGACGGGGCCGACCGTTTCGGTGCCACGTCAGCACCGCTGGCCCTGGTCGTCGCGCCGACGCGGGAACTGGCGCTGCAGGTCAAACGCGAACTGCAATGGCTGTACGAGATGACCGGGGCGTCGATTGCATCCTGCGTCGGCGGCATGGACATGCGCGACGAACGCCGGGCGCTTCAGAACGGCGCGCATATCGTGGTCGGTACGCCGGGCCGGCTGCGCGATCATATCGAGCGCGGCTCGTTCGACACGACCGGCCTGAAAGCCGTTGTGCTGGACGAGGCGGATGAAATGCTCGATCTCGGCTTCCGCGACGATCTGGAACATATCCTCGACGCCGCGCCTTCCGGCCGCCGCACCCTGATGTTTTCGGCCACCGTGCCGAAATCCATCGAAACCCTGGCGAAGCGCTACCAGCGCAACGCCGTGCGCGTGGCCACCACGACCGACCGGTCGCAGCATGTCGATATCGAATACCGGGCGCTGACCGTCGCACCGCATGACGAGGAAAACGCCATCGTCAACGTGCTGCGGTTTTTCGAAGCCGCCAATGCGCTGGTGTTCTGCGCCACCCGCGCCGCCGTCAACCGGATGACCAGCCGGTTCAACAACCGGGGTTTTTCCGTCGTCGCCCTGTCCGGCGAATTGAGCCAGAACGAACGCACCCATGCCCTGCAGGCCCTGCGTGATGGCCGCGCCCGGGTTTGCGTCGCCACCGATGTCGCGGCGCGCGGTCTGGATCTGCCGAATCTCGATCTGGTGATTCACGCCGAAATTCCAAGAAACAAGGAAACGCTGCTGCACAGGAGTGGCCGGACCGGACGCGCCGGACGCAAGGGCGTCTGCGTGCTGATCGTGCCGCACAATGCCCGCAAGCGGACGATGCGCCTGTTGAGCAGCGCCAATGTCACTGCCGCCTGGGAAAACCCGCCGTCCGCCGAGGATGTGATGGGCCGCGACCATGAGCGCCTGATGGCCGACCCGTCGCTGACCGAACCGCTGACCGAAACCGAATCCGCTTTCGCGCAGGAACTGTTGGCGCAGCACAGCGCCGAACAGGTCGCCGCCGCCTTCATTCGCCAGCATTTCGCCAGACAGGCCGCGCCGGAAGAACTGCGCGAGACCGGGTCACAGGGCGCACCGCCGCAGGAGCGCGAGGAACCGAAACGCGACGATTTCAAGAATGGCGTCTGGATTTCCCTGTCCGTCGGGCGGCAGCAATCGGCCGAGCCGCGCTGGCTTCTGCCGATGCTGTGCCGCGCCGGCCACCTGACCAAACGCGATATCGGCGCGATCCGCATCCAGCCGAAGGAAACCTTCGTTGAAATCTCACCCGACTGCATCGACCGGTTCCTGAAGGCGCTCGGTCCCGACCCGATGCTGGAAAACAATATTTCTGTAAAACGCCTCGACAGCGCGCCGGATCGCGTCGTGAAAAGCACCGGCGGCCGACCGGACAAACCCTATGGCAAAAAGAAGCCGAAACCTTCGGCCAAGCCGCGCCCCGGCAAACATCATCCCGTGCCCGACGATCCGTTCTTTCCCGGCACGCTGAAACCGCGCGAAGGTGGCGACGCCCCCGCCGCGTCGGCGGAAGACAAGAAATACTGGGAAAAGCTGAAGGTAAAAACGTCCGGCAAGGGCAACAAGCCGAAGGTGTCCGCGCCGAAGCACAAAAGGCCGAAGAAAAACCGGCCGGACTGATGCGACCGTGACCGCCTGCGGCTAAAGCTGCACCTTGTATTCCTGAATGGTGTTGCCGCCATCGACGACGATCAACTGGCCGGTAACGTAGCTCGCCTCTTCACTGGCGAGAAATACCGCGACATGACCGATCTCGTCCGGCGTGCCGGGCCGACCGGCCGGGGTATGCCGGCCGGCGGTGATTTCCGCCTCGCTGCTGGAGCCGGTTTGAATCCAGCCCGGCCCGATGCTGTTGACGGTGACATTGTGCGGGCCGGCCTCGATGGCCAGCACCCGGGTCATCCCCAGCATGCCGGCCTTGGCGGCCGCATAAACCCCGCTGCCGGATATGCCGACCACCGGCCCGGTGACCGATGACATCTGCACGATGCGTCCGTAATTTCGCGCGATCATGCCGGGCAGCACCGCGCGGGTGACCAGAAACGCGCTGGTCAGGTTGATATCGATGCCGTAGCGCCACGCCGCATCGCCGGTATCTTTCAGCGCGGTCGACGGTTCGTCGCGGCCGACCTGCACCATACCGGCATTGTTGACCACGATGTCGATCGGCCCGAGCGCCTGTTCGACCGCCGCGCACAACGCGCTCACCTGATCGGTGTCGGTCAGATCGGCGGGTCGGGCGAACGTTGATCCGGTGTCACCGCCCAGCTCGCCCAGCCTGTCGAAAATCCGGTCCGTCGTCGATGTGATGGCGACCTTCGCGCCCGCCGCCAATAACAGCCGCGCCGTCGCGAAACCGATGCCACCGGCGCTGCCCGCGCCGGTCACCAGCGCCACCCTGTCCTTCACACCCGTCATAGCCGATCCCCCGTTTTTTTGCATTCAGACGAGGGTCATGATCAACAGTTTCGGGCGAAGCGCAAACACCCGCGCCGAATAGCCGGACGCAGCGCTAGTACGCCGCCTTCGCCGCCGCCAGAATCGGGCCGTTATCAGGCTGCTGGATCAGCACCGCGCAGCCGCCGTCGCCCTTCATGCCGCTGAGATCGACGGATTGCGTCAGGCTGCCGCCGCGCCATTCGCCGATCTTGGCGAGCGCCCGGACAACGTTATAGTTTTCAAGAACCTTGCCCCGGTTTTCGCCGCGCTTGATCTCGGTCGTGTGGATGGAATCGTAGGTCACCAGCACGATGTCATACGGCTCGACAAGCGTGGGGCCGGACACCGAAAACGTGACGGTATGCGAGCCGAGCACGACCGGCCCGATATCGATCATGGGGCTGTTTTTCCGCAGCCGGCGCGACTGGTCGATCAACGCCAGGATCGCCGAGCGGTCGGACCCGACATCGTGCGCCGCGCCGTCGATCACCATCTGCGGGGTATAGACATATCGAGAACCGAGCTGCGCGGCGTAACGACGCTGCCGGTCGGTAAAAACCGCCTCGGCATAGGGGTCGGCCCAGCCGATATAGTCCCAGTAGTCGATATGGTATTCCAGCGCCACCACGCCATCGCGACTGGCAAGATCGCCGAGGAACGCTTCGGCCGGCGGGCAGGACGAACAGCCCTGGCTGGTGAACAGTTCGACCACGACGGCGGGGGAGGAATCCTCCGCCGTGGCCGGACCGCACAGCCCGACGGCAATGAGTGCCGAAGCAAACAGGTGTTTGAGCGCGTCAGTTTTCGTCATGCCGCAAACAGTAGGTCCCTCTCGCTTCAACTACGAATCACGTTGCGGTGAAACTTTCGCGAGGCCGGAGTCAATTGCTACAGCACCGTAATAGAAAAAAGGCGGGTTGCCCCGCCTTTTTCCGTCATGACTTTCAACAGCGGTTGATAATCAGGCCGCCGCCGCGATGTTGCGCAGCACATACTGCAGAATGCCGCCGTGGCGGTAGTATTCCACTTCATCCACGGTATCGATGCGGCACAGCAGATCGACTTTTTCGCTGCTGCCGTCAGCCCGGTGGATGGTCAGCGTGATGTCCATCCGCGGCTTGATGCCGTCGACATAGCCGGTGATATCGAAGGTTTCCGAGCCGTCCAGCTTCAGGGTCTGGCGGTTGACGCCTTCCTTGAACTGCAGCGGCAGCACACCCATGCCGACCAGATTCGAGCGGTGGATGCGTTCGAAACTTTCGACAATCACCGCCTTCACGCCCAGCAGCCTCGTGCCTTTCGCGGCCCAGTCGCGCGATGATCCGGTGCCGTATTCCTTGCCGCCGAACACCACCAGCGGGGTGCCTTCCGCTTCGTATTTCATGGCGGCGTCAAACACCGGCATCTGTTCGCCGGATGGCTGATGCTTGGTGAACCCGCCTTCCACGCCCGGCACCATTTCGTTCTTGATGCGGATATTGGCGAAGGTGCCGCGCATCATGATGTCATGGTTGCCGCGCCGCGAACCGTAGGAGTTGAAATCCTTCGGGCTGACCTGGCGTTCGGTCAGGAACTTGCCCGCCGGGGTATCGGCCTTGAACGAGCCGGCCGGCGAGATGTGGTCGGTCGTGATGGAATCCGCGAGGATCAGCAGCGGCCGTGCGCCCGTCACTTCCTCGAACCCGCCGGCTTCCTTCGGCATGTTCTGGAAGAACGGCGGATGCTGCACATAGGTCGAGGACGGGTTCCAGGAATAGGTTTCCCCTTCCGCTGTCGCGATCTGCTGCCATTCCGGCGGGCCTTTGAACACGTCTGAATAACGGCTGCGGAACATTTCCGGCGTCAGGGCGGCCATCATCACGTCATGCACTTCCCGGTTCGACGGCCAGATATCGCGCATGTAGACGTCATTGCCGTCCTTGTCCTGCCCGATCGGGTCGTCATACAGGTTGATCTTCGTGTTGCCGGCCAGCGCATAGGCGACCACCAGCGGCGGCGAGGCGAGATAGTTGCCGCGCGTCTGCGGGCTGACCCGGCCTTCAAAGTTGCGGTTGCCCGACAGCACGGCGGCGGTCACCAGATCGCCATCGTCGATGGCCTTGGCGATCGGCGGCGGCAGCGGCCCCGAATTGCCGATACAGGTGGTACAGCCGTAGCCGACCAGATCGAAACCCAGCGCATCGAGATGTTCGGTCAGACCGGCCTTGTCGAGATAGTCGGTCACCACCTGCGAGCCGGGCGCCAGTGAGGTTTTCACCCACGGCTTCACTGTCAGGCCCAGTTCATGAGCCTTTTTCGCCACCAGACCGGCGGCGATCAGCACCGACGGGTTGGAGGTGTTGGTGCAGCTTGTGATCGCGGCGATCACCACCGCGCCGTCTTCCAGTTCGTAATCCGTGCCTTCGACGGGAACCGAGGAATCGGAATGGCCGCGTTCGGTGAACACGGTGGCGATGCTTTCCGGCATCGCCGACAGGGCGACCCGGTCCTGCGGGCGTTTCGGCCCGGCCAGCGACGGTTCGACATCGCCGAGATCGAGCGACAGGCTGTCGGTGAAAACCGGTTCCGGGCTGTTGGCGTCGCGCCACATGCCCTGCGCCTTGGCGTATTCACGCACCAGGCCGATCGTGTCGGAATCGCGGCCGGTGAATTCCAGATAGCGGACAGTTTCCTCGTCGACCGGGAAGATGCCGCAGGTCGCCCCGTATTCCGGCGCCATGTTGGCGATGGTCGCGCGGTCGGCCAGCGTCATGTTGTCCAGGCCCGGCCCGTAGAATTCGACGAACTTGCCGACAACGCCCTTGGCGCGCAGCATCTGCGTCACCGTCAGCACCAGGTCGGTCGCGGTATTGCCTTCCTTCATCTTGCCGGTCAGCTTGAAGCCGACGACTTCCGGGATCAGCATCGAGACCGGCTGGCCCAGCATCGCCGCTTCCGCTTCGATGCCGCCGACGCCCCAGCCGAGAACGCCGAGGCCGTTGACCATCGTCGTGTGGCTGTCCGTGCCGACGCAGGTGTCGGGATAGGCGATGGTGCGGCCGCTGTCGTTGCGTTCTTCAGACGAGAACACCGTGCGCGCCAGATATTCCACATTCACCTGGTGGCAGATGCCGGTGCCGGGGGGAACGACGCGGAAATTGTCGAACGCGCCCTGGCCCCAGCGCAGGAATTCATAGCGTTCGCCGTTGCGTTCGAATTCCAGATCGACGTTTTTCTGGAACGAGCTTTTTTCGCCGAAGAAATCCACCATGACCGAATGGTCAATCACCAGATCGACCGGCGACAGCGGGTTGATCTTCTGCGGGTCGCCATCCATGTCGACCATCGCGGCGCGCATCGCGGCCAGATCGACGACGGCGGGAACGCCGGTGAAATCCTGCATCAGCACGCGGGCCGGGCGGTAGGCGATTTCACGGTCCGAGCGGCGATCCTTCAGCCACTGGCCCATCGCCTTGATATCGTCGACCGAAACCGTCCGCCCGTCTTCGAAGCGAAGCAGGTTTTCCAGCAGCACTTTCAGGGAATACGGCAGGGTTGAAAGATCCCCCAGCTTCTCCTCGGCCGCCTTCAGCGAATAGTAATCATATTCCTTGGCGCCGACTTTAAGGGTGCGGCGGGTTTTCATTGTGTCTTGACCGGTCATGGTCATGGGCTGCTCTCCTCGAACCTGTCACTGTATACGGGCGGAAACGCGTTTGGCGAATGCGCCAAATTCTCGACATTCCTTTTAACGCCCCTGTGTGACGATTCATAGGGCAATGCAGCAAATCGGTCACGCATCTTC
>CAYGSU010000068.1:0-20838 GCA_964352715.1 uncultured Flavobacteriaceae bacterium
GATATTACCCTGGGTATCACTGCAAGCACGACGACGGGTTCATTGCGAGCGATCCGATCGGCCAGAGCGAAGTAGGATTCGCCGAACGGGCAGATTCGGATATCGACTGGGAAACACTCGATGATCTGGAAAAATACCGCATTGGAACGGTCATCGGCTATGCTAATGCCGAAGAATTCGATAAAAGAGTAGGTCAGAAACTTTTAACCGTCGTGTCAGCCCATGACGACAAGACAAATCTGCAAAATCTCGCCGACGGTCAGGTCGATCTCGCTGTTGTCGACACTCAGGTGCTGGCTTTCCTGACACAAGAATATCCGACAATCGGCAAGCTTGGACCATCACTGAAAATGGATACGCGACTTCTGAAGACCCAAAATCTGTTTCTGTGCCTGCGCGACAATGATATCGGCCGCGCAACGGTCAAGGTATTCAATGCCGGTCTCAAGACTCTGAAAAACCGAATCAGCGCAACTGAAAATTCGGTCGGCGGAGCGGAATAGAACGAATGCCCCAGGATGCCGTAACACCCCAAAAGCGCAAGGACCCGCCCGTGAAACGGAGGCAGTCCATGCAGAAGCGATTCCTGCTTCTGTTCAGCATCACCTTCATCGCTTTCGTTGCGATCGCGACGCCCGGATTCTGGTGGTACAAGTATCTGAACGACAGGGAAGCGCTGCTTGAGCGAATCGGAAAGCTGGCGGTCGCCCAGAGCACGGTTCTGGCGACATCGCTCTGGCACCTCGATCACAACAGCATATCTCTTATCCTCCGGGCGATTGTCGCCGATGAAGATATCGTCGGTGTAACGGTTGTCGATGAATTCGGCCAGGCACTGGACATTGTCGGCGCAACACCGGATTCGGTGAATAAAGATGGCGCCGAATATGTGGAATCAACGCCGATCGTATTCCAGAACAACGCTGAAACCCGCGAAATCGGCACATTGTCGATTTACTATTCGGATGAAAATCTGAAAGAAGGCCTCTGGCGCAATCTGTTCATTGAAATCGCTTTCGCCGCCATCCTGCTGATATCGGCTGTTGTTATCGCGCAGTACGCCAACTGGCAGGTAATTATCGCGCCGATCCGCCGGTTGGCCGACGCGCTGGACAATCCACGCCGAGGTACGACCCGGGTAATGGTCGACTGGGACACCAAGGATGAAATCGGCTCGCTCATTCATGCCTTCAATGAAATGCAGGCGCAGGAGCAGCAATTTGAAAGCGACTTGCGCGCAGCACGGGACAGGCTGGACTTGCGCGTTCAGGAACGCACGGCGGAACTTCGACGCGCTATGGAACAGGCTGAATCGGCCAACCGAGCCAAATCGGACTTTCTGGCCTCGATGAGCCACGAATTCCGCACCCCGCTCAATGCCATTTCAGGCATATCCGAAATGCTCCTGTACATTCCGTCCCTGCGCGAAAAGCCCGAAAAGCTGGAAGAATACCTGAACGACATTCAGACCAGCAGCCAGCATCTGACCAGTCTGGTGGACGATGTGCTGGACCTCGCCAGAATCGAAACAGGGAACGGGCAGATTTCGGCCCAGGTGTTCGATGCGGAAACCGCCACGAAGGAAACCATCAACTCCTTCGCGGGCAATATCAGCAAGACCAACGCAACGATCGACATGATCAATCACTGCGAAGATGTCCTGCTGTATGCCGACCCCAGATCGCTTCGGCAGGTGCTTATGAATCTCATCGGAAACAGCCTGAAATATGGTGGTGATAATGTGAAAATTCTCATCGAGCTGAAAGCGCATTCAGACGAAAACCTGATGCAGGTCATTGTCAGCGACAACGGGCCCGGTATCCCGCCCGAACTGCAATCCGCCATCGGGCAACCGTTCATTCACGCCCATTCGCCCTATACCAAGAATAATGACGAGGATGGCCTGCATGGCGCCGGGCTCGGCTTTTCCATCGTTTGCCAATTGATGAAAATGAACGGCGGCGAGATCGAGATTATCAGCGACTCCGACAACGGCACACAGATCATCACAATCTGGCCGGTCGCGTCTCCTTCAACGGAATAAAACTGTCAGGCGGTTTCAATCACGGAGTCAATCTCTACCGACAGATCGATACCGTCGATCACCAGAGTAACCTTGGCCGGCAGTTGTTTCGGCAGGCTACCCTCTTCCGCCGCATTGCGGATCGCCTGTTCAATTTCCCGTTGCGACGTCACACCGACCTTCTTCAGAAACTTCCGAATACTCATGTTAAGGACTTCTTCATCCATCTCTCTTCTCCATTACCTGTGTATCAAGATGCCTTCGACAACGGCAAATTGGTCAGAAGGTTCTGCGGTTTTATCGTAAGCGTGTTCGCACTGGTTTTCGCAAGACCCAGATAAACCGGCTTTCCCCGCATTTCAGGAATGAATGCTTCAGCATCCTTCGATTCTAGTCTGAAAAGGCTTATCAGATTTTCCTGTCGCGCCTCTTCAACGTCGATACCGTTGTACAGATCATTCAGTAACGCCGTCGCCTCTGCATCCAGTCCGATATGCCAACGCCACTTTTCATCCCGGATCGATTGTACCGGATGAATGCGAACCGCCAGACCACTGAACTGTGAAACCCACAATTCCATGACACGGCACAGGGCATCGAGACCCGGTCGGGCGAATGTTACATCCAGCACCGTGTCGAACCGGTCGCTGCGCGGCCAGTACAGATCTGCGTTTTCTTCGGTCAGAACATCGAGTTCGACCTCTCTCAGGGCCGCACTTCCCTCGACAAGCATCTTGCCCAGCGATCCGAAGCCGCCGGTTTCGGAATACATCCCGACGATTTCATCGTCTGCAACCAGGATCTGACCTTCGTTGACGGTCACCCGTTGCTTGCGGAAGAACATCTCGCCCGCCCGAACCTGCATCGGGTTGCCGGCATCGCGAAGGACATGTCGCATCAAGGCATGTGCAATCTGATCAATGAACAGTGGCGGTATCGAAATTCCGTCGCCGGCGAACAGTGAGGCATAGTATCGCTCCAGCGTTCCGGCCAGTTTCAGCCCGGCGATGAAGTTCGCCACCACACGATAATTGTCTGCAGCATCCCTGTCCTGAAAAGCGGCAAGATCGGCGTCGGTCACGGGAAGGAACGGATCGTCGTCCAGCCGTGCATGCAGCGCTCGCTCGGCCTGACAGGACTCGGCTATCGGGGCGACTTCCGGACGTTGCCAGTATGCATTGGCGTATTCCGGTGTCACGGCCAGACGGCCGTCATCAGTAAGTTCAAGCAGGTGATAGCCGCTGGTGAGCCAGAAGTCGGTCATGTTGCAACCCCGTCTTCAGGAACGATGGTCCAGATTTTCGCATGATCCAGCCGCTCCGGTCGTTCCGCCGCCTTGAAACCCTCGCGAATTCCCTCTTCCGTCATTTCCCGCGCAACAAGCAGCAACTGGTTCACGGGGTACGGTTCGCAAAGATCGATTGCAAAGGCGATTTCCTCCGACGCAGCACTGCGTGCTGCGTCGATATCCGGCGCACCGTAGCGGTCCACCAGATGTTCGGCCAGGGCCACCGTCGCCATTTCGATGTCAGTTTCCTCCGCCGTCGCCACGGAGACAATGGTGGATCGGCCAAAGCTGCCAAGCCCCAGAAACCCTTGCGCGAAAGCCAGGCGCTGTTTCGGCGCAAGCGATTCCGGGTCGGCATCGACGAATTCGAATACGCCGGAAATCGCCCATTCACCACTATCGGCGGAACGGTCGAAAACAAAATCATCCGACCGGTCGAGCCGCAATGTCTTCAGCATCTTCGTCTGTTTTCCGCTCGTCATTGCGGCGTCTCCAGCGTCCAGCCCTGCCCTTTCATGATCCATTTTATCGGCGCGACCCGCCGCTTGCCATCGCGGCTGACGACAATGCCGGCCTGTGAATCGAGGTCCAGCAGGCGGCCCTTGATCCTGCCGCCGGGCAAACGGAAATCAATCCGTTCCTCGAGACCTTCCAGTCGCCCCGTGGCGTTTTCCCGGATCGGCTCAAACCCGATATCCTGCCACCGGTTAACCCAGGAAAGAAAATGCCGGCTGAAGCTTTCGACGATGTCTTTCGGGCTAATATCGACACAGCCTTCGTGGGCCAGCGAGGTCTGTTCCCCCGGTGCCTGCTTTTCGTGATCGGGACCGCCGAGAATATCCAGAACGATTCGGATCGCCAGCCAGTCGATTACCGCGTCGGTCTCGGCATTGTCCGGGCCGGCGATGCTGAACCCGCCGGCAAGCGCATGATTGACCATGATGCGGTCGGGCCAGCCGTAGGTGATTGCGATCTGCGGCGGAATGATAGACCCCAGCGCATCGTTCAGCGCAACGAAGGCGGTCGGCACGATCCGCAAGGCGTCGCCCAGAGCGACCTCCGGGTTCAGAACAAGCGCGCAATCCAGGCGGTCCGGGCGCATCGCCTGTACCACCGCGCCGGTAGCATCAATATCACCGGTCGCGATCTCGCGCGCCGTCTGCAACGGGTCTGCATCACCGTCGACCGGATAGAAGGAAAATGCCGGCGGCAGCGAGGGCGGCTCCAGCACCATTTGCAGGGTGTTCATCGAGCGTCCGGCCTTACTGTCACGATTATTTGCACAGGGAGCTTTCTGTTTGACATTGCGTATCTTATCTCAAGAATTGGTATGACCAGTCGATGAAGTCAAAACAATTGGCAACCTTAATAGTTCATAAGCCAGACTTCTAACAGGGAGAGCCGCCGTGACATCGGCGCCACCAGACATTCGGAAAAGCCTGCCGGTCGGCATCATCGCCGAACGCCGCCGCATTGCCCATCCCTGGCAGGAGTTCAAATGGCTCCCGGTCGCGGTCATTCCCGGCGCTGGCCCGGTCCAGGACTGGGTGGAGGTCGGCAAGGGTGAAAAATTCGTCCAGTATCACATTGCGACCCTGCCGGTAGAACTGTTCCGGGTCGAAACCGAAGCCTACAGAACCAATCTGTCAAACCCCCGGCCGGCGGTTTACGTTGTGCTGAGAGAGGCCGAGGAAGCAGATGACCCGGAAATTCGCGCCGTCTTCGCGACTGTTTCCCCCTATGAGGCGCAGGATTACCTGGATACCGGCGAAGACATCGTCGAAGCCGTGACCATGCCCGAGTCCATGATTACCTGGGTCCAGACTTTCATCGACATGCATCATACGGACGAACCGTTCAAGAAAAGGAAGCGCACGAACTTCAAGGAAGAGGAAAACATGTTCGGCAAGGACCTGCATCCGATGGACAAGCGGTTTTTCGATCCCAGCAAATTGAATTAGACTTGATACAGCATGACTGAAGAAAACCGTCTCTCGCGCTGGTCGCGCCTTAAAACAAAATCCCGTCCGAAAGGCCGCGGCATCTTTTTCAAGGCCCCTGAATCCGAGACCGACGAAACCGAGGAAACTGCTGTTCAGGCGGCGACCGATCCAGCTGCAGAGACAGAAGTTGATAATCGACAGGCAGCGGCAGAACCGCCAGACCCATCCGCTGGACCGGAGCCGGAACAGGTTCCGGAAGACGAAGCCTATCCCGATGATCTGCCACCGATCGAATCCCTGACAGCCGAGTCCGATTTCACAGCCTTCATGAGCGAACGGGTCAGCGATACGATCAGAAATGCCGCCCTTCGGAAACTTTGGATATCGAACCCGGCTCTGGCCAATCTGGACGGGCTGCTCGACTACGGTGAAGACCTGACGGATTCCTTCAAAGTGGTCAAAAACATGCAATCTGCCTACAAAGTCGGTCGCGGAATGGTCGATTTCGAGGAAGAAGCGCGGCTGGCGGCAGAAAAGGCGCGGGAACGGAAGGATGGCGAGACGGTTGAGCAGGCTGAAGAACCGGACGTCGTGGCCGCTGACGCCGATGAAGAGCAGGATATGCTTGCTGAAGCTGAAGAACCGGTCGAGTTAGACGGTGCCGCGGTCGCCGATGCGGATCATGAAAAAGATGCGCCGGTCCCGACAGAACTGAAATCAGAAGATGTGGCGTCAGACAGCAAGAATTCAGGCAAGTCTTCCTCTACCTGAACAGCGATCTGTTCGCCATCACAACAGGCGATATGGGGCCGGCAATTGGTATGACCAGTTTTATATGGACGCTGCCACGCAACGCGGTGTACCATTCTTGATAATTAATAATGCCTGAATGATCAGGCAGTCCGTAAAAGCGGGCTTAATAGGGTGGATTCGGCAGATACAGTGGAAGCGCTGGCAAAAAACTATACAGAACAAATGCAGCCCGAAGAGGCCGCAAGAAGCGCTGTTTACGCGTTTCTCGCGTTGGTTCTTTACGGCCCTCCCGGCGATCGCGCGGTATCCATCGGGAAAGATATGTCGGGCGACGACTCTCCACTGGGTCAAGCCTTCAAGGAATTCATCGGCGCGAAGGCTGCCGCAGACCCAGCCCACACAGCCGCAGAATATCATGATCTTTTTATCGGTGTCGGTCGCGGTGAACTGGTGCCATTCGAATCCTATTACCTGACCGGTTTCCTCAACGAAAAACCTCTGGCCGACCTGCGGGATCATCTGGTCGAGCTTGGTTTTGAACGGGCGGAAGGTGTCACCGAACCCGAAGACCATATTGCTGCTCTCTGCGATGTGATGAGCGCAATGGTAGCCGGCACGGCCGGCGACGAATTCACGATCTACGAACAGGAACATTTCTTTACCGCGCATCTCGACCGATGGGCGGGACAGTTTTTTTCCGATCTGGCCGCAGCGAAATCAGCCGCAGTCTACCGGCATGTTGCCCGGATCGGCGAAGAATTCATGCAGATCGAAAAAGATGCATTCTCGATGATTGAGCGGGCCTGACCCGCATCGCGTTTGCTTCGATCGGCATGAAGAACAGGTTTGGCAGACATTCTGCTGAACCGCAGCAGAAGGAGAGTAACTGTGACCGATAGAAACGAAGAGACGCTCGATCGGCGTGGATTCTTCGGAGCGGCCGCCAAGGGCGCAACGTTGGGTCTGGGTGCGGTTGTCGCGTCGGTCGGCACGGCGGAAGCAATGGAAACGGAACCGTCAGGCGACGGCTCGTACCGTGAAACGCCGCACGTGAAGACCTATTACGATCTCGCCCGGTTCTAGCCCTCCTTCGGCGTGACTGCCGGGCGCACACCGCCCGCGGCGCTGGAACGACGGCCTGAACAGGAGATGCCGACGGCAAAGAGTCACAGGCATTTCCGGGCAAAACACAGCGGAAAATCCGCGTCAGATACCTGAATAGGTAGATAACGAAAGGAAACCAAAATGCTTCGCAAAAAGACCAACGGGGTTGCATTCGGCCCCCGTTCGTCGGCAGCGATCAGAGGCGCAAAGACAGAGACGGTCGACAGACGGTCTTTCCTGAAGCGCTCCGGTCTCGTTGCCGGGGGCGTTGCAGCGGCAAGTGTCGCTCCAGCTGGCCTGATGGTTCGGAAAGCCAAAGCGGCCGGGGCCGCAACAGGCGCCGTTACGATGGTAAAAAGCGTCTGCACCCATTGCTCTGTCGGCTGTACCGTTATGGCGGAAGTCCAGAACGGCGTATGGGTCGGTCAGGAGCCGGGCTTTGACAGCCCGTTCAATCTGGGCACGCATTGCGCAAAAGGCGCGTCGGTCCGTGAACACGGCCATGGCGAGCGCCGGCTGAAATATCCGACGAAACTGGTCAACGGCAAATGGACCAAGGTTTCCTGGGATCAGGCGATCGAGGAAATCGGCGACAAGATGCTGGAGATCCGCAAATCCTCCGGTCCCGATTCGGTCTACTGGCTGGGCTCTGCGAAGCACAACAACGAACAGGCCTACCTGTTCCGCAAGTTCTACGCCTTCTGGGGCACCAACAACGGTGACCACCAGGCGCGGATCTGTCACTCGACCACGGTCGCGGGTGTTGCAAACACCTGGGGTTATGGCGCGATGACCAATTCCTACAACGACATTCACAATTCGCGTGCGATGTTCCTTATCGGCGGCAACCCGGCGGAAGCGCATCCTGTTTCCCTGCTTCACCTGCTGAAGGCAAAGGAACAGAACAACGCGCCACTGATTGTCTGTGACCCGCGGTTCACCCGGACGGCGGCGCATGCCGACGAATTCGTCCGGTTCCGTCCAGGGTCGGACGTCGCACTGATCTGGGGTATCCTGTACCACATCTTCGAAAACGGCTGGGAAGACAAGGAATTCATCCGCCAGCGCGTCTGGGGGATGGACCAGATCAGGACCGAAGTTGCGAAGTGGAACCCGGAAGAAACCGAACGGGTTACCGGCGTTCCCGGCTCGCAGTTGAAGCGTGTCGCCAAAACGCTGGCGAACAACCGCCCCGGCACCGTCATCTGGTGCATGGGCGGGACGCAGCACACCAACGGGAACAATAACACCCGCGCGTACTGCATCCTTCAGCTTGCGCTTGGCAACATGGGTGTCAGCGGCGGCGGCACCAACATCTTCCGCGGTCACGACAACGTTCAGGGCGCTACCGACTTCGGCGTTCTCTGTCACACGCTGCCGGGCTACTACGGCCTCAAGACAGGGTCCTGGAAGCATTGGGCCAGGGTCTGGGATGTCGATTACGACTATCTCCTGAACCAGTTCCAGTCGAAAGACCTGATGGAAACCGCCGGCGTCCCGGTATCGCGCTGGATCGACGGCGTTCTGGAATCCAAGGAAAACTTCGAGCAGCCGGACAATCTTCGGGCGATGGTGTTCTGGGGCCACGCGCCGAACTCGCAGACCCGACTGAAGGAAATGAAGACGGCGATGGAGAAGCTCGACCTGATGGTCGTGATCGATCCCTACCCGACTGTCAGCGCCGTGATGTCCGACCGGACCGACGGCGTTTATCTTCTGCCGGCCTGCACGCAGTTCGAAACCTACGGTTCTGTCACGGCGTCCAACCGGTCGCTGCAATGGCGGGACAAGGTGATCGATCCGCTGTTCGAATCCCTTCCCGATCACACGATCATGTACAAGCTCGCGAAGAAACTCGGTTTCGCGGACGAGATGTTCAAGCACATCGCCGTTTCCGACGATGATGAGCCGAGCATCGAAGACACGACACGTGAATTCAACAAGGGCATGTGGACCATCGGCTATACCGGTCAGTCGCCGGAACGGCTGAAACTGCACATGGCGAACCAGCATACCTTCGACAAGACAACCCTGCAGGCGCTTGGCGGCCCGTGCGACGGCGAATATTACGGCTTGCCGTGGCCAACCTGGGGCACTCCGGAAATGAAACACCCGGGGACGCCGAATCTGTACGATTCGTCCAAGTCAGTGGCTGATGGCGGTTTGACCTTCCGCGCCCGTTTCGGTGTGGAACGCGACGGCGAAAACCTGCTGGCCGAAGGATCGTATTCGGTCGGTTCGGAAATCAAGGACGGCTATCCTGAATTCACCATGGAAATGCTGAAGTCGCTCGGCTGGGACAAGGACCTGACCGCAGAGGAACAGGCGTCTATCGATGCAGTGGCCGGTGACAATACCAACTGGAAGACCGACCTTTCGGGCGGTATCCAGCGGGTCGCCATCAAACATGGCTGCGCACCGTTCGGTAACGCGAAAGCCCGGACAGTCGTCTGGACCTTCCCGGATCCGATCCCCACGCACCGTGAACCGCTTTACACCAATCGACGTGATCTGGTGGCCGACTATCCGACCTATGAAGACCGGGTCATGTATCGTCTGCCGACCATGTTCGAGTCGATCCAGAAGCAGGACTTCTCGGCCGACTTCCCGACCATCCTCACCTCCGGCCGTCTGGTCGAATACGAGGGTGGCGGGGACGAAACACGGTCCAATCCGTGGCTGGCGGAACTGCAGCAGGACATGTTTGTCGAAATCAACCCGCGCGATGCCAACAATGCCGGCATCCGCGACGGCGAACAGGTCTGGGTCTATGGTCCGGAAGGCGGCAAGGTCAAGGTCATGGCCATGGTCACCGAACGGGTCGGGGCCGGTGTTGCGTTCATGCCGTTCCACTTCGGTGGGCACATGGAGGGCAAGGATTTGCGCGACAAGTACCCGGAAGGGGCTGATCCGTACATCCTGGGTGAATCAACCAATACGGCGCAAACATACGGGTATGACTCGGTGACCAACATGCAGGAAACCAAAGCAACCCTGTGCCGCATTGAACGCGCTTAAGAGGAGATAAGAAAATGGCTAGAATGAAATTCCTCTGCGACGCTGAACGCTGCATCGAGTGCAACGCCTGCGTCACCGCCTGCAAGAACGAGCATGAAGTGCCGTGGGGCATCAACCGCCGACGGGTCGTCACGATCAATGACGGCAAGCCCGGCGAACGGTCGATCTCGGTCGCCTGCATGCATTGTTCGGACGCGCCTTGCATGGCGGTCTGCCCTGTCGACTGTTTCTACCAGACAGACGACGGGGTGGTCCTGCATTCCAAGGACCTGTGTATCGGTTGCGGGTACTGCTTCTATGCTTGCCCGTTCGGTGCACCGCAATTCCCGCAAGCCGGGAATTTCGGCAGTCGCGGCAAAATGGACAAGTGCACCTTCTGCGCCGGTGGCCCTGAAGAAGCCAATTCATCCGAAGAGTTCCAGAAGTACGGACGGAACAGGTTGGCTGAAGGCAAACTGCCGCTCTGCGCTGAAATGTGCTCCACCAAGGCACTGTTGGCAGGTGACGGAAACACGGTTTCCGAAATCTACCGCGAACGGATCGTGGCCCGTGGCTTCGGTTCCGGCGCCTGGGGTTGGGGTACGGCGTATGAACGCAAGGGCACCTGACCCTGCCCGGCCTGAAATGATCTGAACTGGGACGGGGGTGTTCGTTATGGCGAATGCCCCCGCCTTCTTCAGTTCGGGTCAGTTCTTCAGGCAAGCGTCAGTTCTGATCAGCCTTTATGCGGTATCGGTGTTCGATCCGGCTTCACGTTACCCGCAAATCAAACCAAACCGTTCCGGAATTGAGGAAAAGCATCATGGCGAAGGCAAATCATACGGCATTTGACCGCAGACCGCTTTGGATGATCGGTATAACCGCCCTTATCGTTGCAGCCCTGATCGGGTTGGCCGGTATCGCCTCACATCCGGCGCAAGCACAGGATGCGGAAACGTCCGCCGGCCCAGAAGACCCGTTCACCACACAGGGCGCTACCAGCGATGCCGACTTCTGGCGCGCCGTCCGGTCCGGCGAGCGCGGCACTGTCGTCAATCCACGCGGCGAAAGCGGTCTTTTGATCCAGCCGCCCGGACAGCCGCGCAATTCCGAAATTTTCGGCGAACAGATCACCGCCGGTCAGCTCTGGCGGAACATGCGCAACAATGAAGTCACAAAATGGGGCGCCTATGGCATGGCGGGCATTATTGTTCTGCTGACGCTGTTTTTCTTCATCCGGGGTCGGATCAGGATCGAAGAAGGAAAATCCGGCATCACCATCGAACGGTTCAAGCTTTTTGAACGCGCAGGTCACTGGCTGACCGCCGGGTCTTTCGTGCTGCTGGGGCTTACCGGCCTGAACATCCTTTACGGCAAAAGCGTTTTGATGCCGGTCATCGGAAAGGACGCCTTCGCGGCAATCACGCTGGTCGGAAAGTACATCCACTTTATCTCAGGTTTCGTCTTCATGGTCGGGCTGGTGCTGATTTTCCTGATGTGGGTCCGTCACAACCTGCCGAGCCGGACCGATGTGGTCTGGGCGCTTAAGGGCGGTGGCATTCTGGCGAAGGGCATGCACCCGCCTGCGAAAAAATTCAACGCGGGTCAGAAGGTCATTTTCTGGCTGACCATCCTGTGCGGCGTCTCGCTCAGCCTGTCCGGCATTGCGCTGATATGGCCTTATGAATTCCTGATGTTCAACAAGACCTTCGTGTTGTTGAATTCATTCGGTTTCTCGCTGCCGACAGACCTGTCACCGATCCAGGAACAGCAATATGCCCAGCTGTGGCACGGCATGCTGTCGCTGTTCATGATCTGTGTGATCCTGGCGCATATCTATATCGGCACCATCGGCATGGAAGGCGCTTTCGACGCCATGGGGTCCGGTCAGGTCGATCTGAACTGGGCAAAGGAACACCATAATTTGTGGGTAGAGGACGTGCAGAAAATGCAGCGGACACCGCCAGAATCGAGAAGCAGTTCAAAAGCGCCTGCAGAATAGCGTTGCCGCAGCGAAACTGAATGGCGGGCACCGCTAATCAATATCTGAGAGCCGCTGTTCTGGTGGCCGGTCTGGCAGGGGCGATTGCCCCTGTTCAGGCCGATCTTGTCGGACATGGCGCCCCCGTCCGCGATATCGTCATTTCCGACGACGGACAGCACGCCGTAACCAGTGCTTTCGATGACATGATGATCCTCTGGGATCTCGGCAGCCAAAGTGAACGTCTGGCTTTCGTCGGTCATGCCGCCGCGGTGAACGCGGCGGTGTTTCTGCCGCAGCGAATTGCATCGGTCGGTGATGATGGAACCCTTCGGCTGTGGGACCGGGAAACGGCCAGACTTCAGCAAACGATAATGGCGCACGAAAAGAAGGCGGTTGCCATCGCCGCTTCCGCCGATGGACGCTACATCGCGACCGGCTCCTGGGACCGAACGGTGAAAGTGTGGAATGCCGATACAGGCGATCTGGTGCGTGTTTTCAACGGGCACAGAAACAACGTCAATGCGGTCGCCTTCGCACCGTCAGGCGACATCGTGTATTCTGCCGGCTATGACGGTGCGGTCTGGGTCTGGCCCGTTACCGGCGATGCCGAACCCCGACGTTTGACGGACAAGGATTTTCCCGTCAACGATATGGCGTTGTCGCCGGATGGAAACACCCTTGTCACCGGGTCGTCAGACGGCGTTATCCGGCTGTGGGATACGCCAACCGGCGACCTCAGCCGATCCGTAAAAGCGCATGAAGGCTCCATACTGGCCGTCGCCGTCAGCCCGGACGGAAAGACATTCGCCAGCGGTTCGACAGACGGATACATTCTGATCTGGGAAAGTGCTGACGAACCGGTCCTGAAGCTGCCGGTCGACTACTACCGGGCGGTATGGTCACTGGCGTTTTCACCCGACGGATCGGCCGTCTACGCCGCTGGTGTCGACAAGGTGGCGCGCGGCTGGCAGGTCGCGACCGGCAAGCCTGTCGCAGGCGAAACTACGCCCTTCCAGCCGATCGACCGGGTCGCCGCCGAGCTTGCGGAGTCTGACGATCCGATCAAGCGCGGCAGCTTCCATTTCCGTAAATGCGCAATTTGTCATTCGCTGGCCGAGGACGGCACGCGGCGATCAGGCCCGTCGCTTGAAAACATCTTTGGCCGCAGGGTCGGCAGCTATCCCGGTTATCATTATTCAGAGGCTCTGAAGAACAGCGATATCGTCTGGAACGAAGAGACGATATCGCAACTGTTCGAACTGGGGCCGGATGTGCTGCTACCGGGAACCAAGATGCCGCTTCAAAAGCTGCCGAAACCGGCCGATCGTCAGGCGCTGATTGAATTTCTCAAGGTCTATACCGACCCGGCCACCGAAAAGCCGCCGCTATGAGATTGTTCCATCGCCTGGTCAGCGCCGGCTTGACGATGCTCTTGAGCCTTGCCCTGCTTCCCTCGCCCGCACCAGCAGAAACCGCGATGGAACAAGCCATCGAAACGGTCGTCAGCGTGTTGCCGAAATGGCCGGGCTATGAACAGGGTGGATCGCCGCAGGTGCCGGCCGGAACCGCACCGGAAGGAACCGCCGTTGTCTGGCGGGAAGACGGTTACCTCGCCACAGCCCTGCATGTCGTCGCTCAGTCGGACTCCATCAAAATCCGCCTGTATGACGGACGGGTGTTCGAGGCAGTGTTTGTCGCCGGTGACCGGGCGACCGATCTGGCGCTGCTGAAAGCGCGCCTGCCGGACGGTTTATCCTTGCCGCCTGTGCGGACAGCGGAACCGCCGGGCCTCGGTGAAGATGTCTGCGCCATCGGCAACGCCTTTGGCTTTGACCTGTCGGTAACCTGCGGTGTGGTTTCCGCACGCA
The DNA here is from genome assembly GCA_964352715.1 of uncultured Flavobacteriaceae bacterium. Lineage (GTDB taxonomy): Bacteria > Pseudomonadota > Alphaproteobacteria > UBA8366 > Aestuariispiraceae > JAVKBW01. The sequence goes on from CAYGSU010000068.1 coordinate 13,961, forward strand.
ACGTCTCAGAAGCCGGTTTCAACGCCATCGAGGATTTCATCCAGACCGACGCCGCGATGAACCCGGGAATGTCCGGTGGTGGGCTGTTCGACCGCAACGGCAACCTCGTCGGGCTCTTGTCGGCGATTGTCACCAAACAGTCAGACGCCAATGTCGGCGTGAACTTCGCGGTATCGTCCAGGCTGCTGAGGCGTGTCATCGATGATCTGATGACCGGTGGACAGGTTCGACGTGTTGCGACCGGTATTTCCTTTCGCGATCTCCCGCTCGCCGACCGGGAAACCGTTGCCGGCGCTCTTGTCGCGCAGGTCCGCATCGATAGCCCCGCCGCTGTCTCCGGCTTGGCGCATGGCGATATTGTTACCATGTTGGGCAGCCGCCGCATCGCCTCCCGCGCCGATGCGATGACGGCGACTTATCTTCTGATGCCGGGCGAAAAGACCCCGCTTGTGTTTTGGCGTAACGGTGCAGAAACTTCCATCACGTTTGTACCCGCCGCCATTCACCAATAGAGGACGCCATGACCGAGACATCCGAAATCCACATCACCTGGCTGGGTGGGCCCGACATCGCGCGTCTGAACCTTCAGGACAGCGAAATACTGGATGCCGTCGAACAGGCGCTGATCGCTCAGGGCAATGGAGAGGTCTCTATCGAACCACGGGTTCACCTTATGCCGTCACCGGAAATTAATGGGCATTTCAATGTGTTGCGCGGCTATGTTGCACCATTGGGAAAGGCCGGTGTAAAGGTCGTCGGCGACTTCGTGGATAACTACAAAAGCGGTCTGCGGTCGGAAATGGCGCTGCTGAACCTGTTCGATCCGCATACAGGCACGCCCCTTGCCGTCATCGACGCCTCTGACATCACCGATATGCGCACAGGCGCGATTACCGCGCTCGGCGCAAAGCACCTGGCCCGCAAGGATTCCAAAATCCTTGGTCATATCGGTGCACGCGGCACGGCTTACTGGAACGTTCGCCTGTTGAACGAGCTGTATAATTTTGATGAAATCCGCGTGCATTCGCGGCGGCCCGAAAGCCGCAACGCCTTCGCGGAAAAACTCGGCACCGATCTCGGCAAGAAAATTACCGTCACCGAAGACTGGGAAAGTTGTGTCCGTGGTGCCGATATCGTTGTCGAAGCCTCCCGCCTTAACGAACCGACACCGCTGCTGAAGACAGACTGGATCAAGAAGTCCGCCTTCGTCGTTCCCTATGGCACGATGAGCGCCGTGGAACTGTCGCTTACCGATATCATGGACAAGATGGTTGTCGATGACTGGGGCCAGTGCAAGGGCGGCCCGTTCGGCAGCCTGCGTGAGCACGTCAATCAGGGGAAACTGTCAGCCGATACGCTGCATGCCGAACTCGGCCAGATCGCTGCGGGCCTTAAGCCGGGCCGTGAAAGCGACGATGAAACCAACCTGTTCTGGCATCGCGGCCTCAGCCTCAGCGATATCGCGATGGGGCATCTGTTTCTGGAAAAGGCGGAAAAACTGGGCCTCGGCCAGAAACTGCGTTTCGCCTAGAAACCGGTCAGCCTTTCAGGAGCGACAGCAGTTTTACGGTAGGATCGGCCAGCAAACCCGGATCGGGCGAAAGGCCGGCCTCGAGCAACGCTTGCGCAACGCGGATTTCCTGCGTGATGCGAACACCGGGCGCCAGCCCTGCCGCACCAACCAATCTGCCATTCCTGAACGCGAAATCCACCCTGACAGCCCCGTCCAGGCGGGTTGCGACCTGATCCGGTGCGGCCGGAAACCCCACCGCCTGCACCGTATGGTCGAAATGTTCGGTCCAGAACCACGGCACGACATCGTCGGCGACAGGCTTTCCGGCCAATGCATGGGCGAGCCGTTCTGCTTGATGTTCCGTGTTTTTCCAGCTTTCCAGCCTTATCGCGCGGTCATAGCGCAAATTCATGCCGCGGGCACAGTCGCCGGCCGCCCAGACCGATTTATGGCTGGTTCGGCCAAAGGCGTCGGTGACGATACCGTCATCGCAGACCAGACCCGCCACTTCCGCCAGTTCCGTATCGGGGCGGATTCCGATAGCGACCAGCACACTATCCGCCGGCAGGTGGTCGCCGGTTTCAAGCACCACACCGGTAACCCGGTCCGTACCAGAAAACCGCGCCACACGGCTGCCGCACCGAATAGTGACACCATGTCGCTGATGCAGGGCGGCAACTGCAGCGGCTGTTTCCGCCGGCAGAATACGGGCCAGCGGACGGTCTGCGGCTTCCAGAACGGTAACGTCACACCCCCTGATGCTGGCGGCGGAAGCGACTTCCAGACCGGTCAGCCCTGCCCCGACAACGACAAGGCGCTTTCCCGCCACAAGGTCGGCGGCGAGCGCCACCGCCTGATCAATCGTGCGCAGGATATGCACCCCCGGCAGATCCGCACCTGATACAGAAAACGCCAGCGGCACCGCGCCGGTTGTCAGGACCAGGGCGCCAAACGCCAAACCGGCGCCATCAGCGAGTTCGACCCTGTGCCGCAGGCAATCGATCGCGGTGACTGTCTGCCCCGGCCGCCAGTCGATATCCATCGCGGCACAGGCCGCACCGCTGAGAACCGTTGCCGATGCCGTATTCCAGTCTGTCGTCAACGCCGCTTTCGACAAGGGGGGACGTTCATAGGGCGGGTGCTGCTCGCTGCCAATCAGCGTGATTGATCCGTCATAACCACTGCGCCGCAACCCCTGGGCGACACGGCCGCCGCAATGGCCGGCTCCGACGATGACGACGCCCATTTACGAACCTTTCGCGATGACATTGTCCCGCCAGGCATCTACAGGCGATTGCAGAAAGGTAGCAAGCCAACGCTCCCTGCCCAATCGCTCATTGCGGATGTTTTGTACTTTGCAGGGTGACGGACACATAATTATTGTCCTATGATCACCGCAACAAAGGCTAAATAGCCAAAAAAAGTTAATATTGAACAGGCTGCGAAGAGCGGTTGGGACACAGTTAAAAAATGGCAGAACAATCTCAATCCTTCGCGATTGAAGCGATAGGCGTTACCAAAATCTTCGATAGCGGCGGCAGCGAAGTTCGTGCTGTGGACGATGTTTCCCTCGCCATCCGGGAAAACGAATTTCTCACCCTATTGGGGCCCTCAGGCTGCGGCAAGACGACTCTTTTGAGGATGATTGCCGGGTTCGACCACCCGTCAAAGGGCGAGATTCTGATGGAAGGCGTCGATATTTCGGGCCTGCCGCCCTTCAAACGACCGGTAAACACGGTTTTTCAGAGCTACGCGCTGTTTCCGCACATGACGGTGGCTGAAAATATCGGTTTCGGCCTCGAAATGCTCGGGAAACCGAAAAACGAGATCACCAAGACCATCGACGAAATGCTGAACCTTGTGCAGATGCAGGAACAGCGCAACCGCCGCACAGACCAGATATCGGGCGGACAGCAACAACGTGTCGCCCTTGCCCGCGCCCTGGCGCCGCATCCGAAAGTGCTGCTGCTGGACGAACCGCTTTCCGCGCTGGATTACAAGCTGCGCAAGGAAATGCAGATTGAACTGAAACGGCTGCAAAGCGAAACCGGCATCACCTTCGTGTTCGTTACCCACGATCAGGAAGAAGCACTGACAATGTCAGACCGGGTCGCGGTAATGCAGAACGGCAAGGTGCTGCAGCTTGGCTCGCCGCGTGATATCTACGACCGGCCGGCGGAACGCTTTGTCGCCGATTTCATCGGCGATACCAACTTCCTGCTGGCCGACCTGACGGCGGTCAACGGCGCAGAAGCAAGCCTGACGTTGCCTTCGGGGGCGAAAGTCACCTCGGTCATGCCGCAGGACGTTGCTGAAAAGGCTGTTGCCGGGTCGAAAGTGACCATCGTGGTGCGGCCTGAACACGCCATTCTGGCCGATCCGAAGTCGGATTCCGAGCTGACCGGCACGCTGTCCAACATCGTCTATTTCGGGACGGATACGCATTTCTTTGTCGATACCGGCAACGAGGAGACCTTTGTCGCGCGCATTCAGAACAGCCGCGGCGGCGATGGCGGATTCCAAAAAGGCGATACGGTCGGCATCAAGTTCGAAGATGACGCCGTACAGGTCCTGAAGGACTGACCCGGCGATGGCGGAACAGAACACCTCGACCAAAACCATGCTGGAGGAAGCCGAAGCGCGCGAAAAGCGCACCCGCTGGCTGCTCAACACCCCGGCCCTGATTGTATTGTTCTGCGCCGCGTCCGGCCCATTGCTGATCGTGCTTCTGTATTCCTTCCTGAAGTCCGGCGACTACGGCGGTGTTGAATGGCAATTTTCGATAGACGGCTGGTTCAAGGTTGTCCTGGAACGCGATTTCTTCGATGACACGCTGTCGGTTGCCGATGCGCATCTGACCATTCTGTGGCGTTCTATCCGCCTGTCTTTCATGACAACGATATTTGCGCTGTTTTTCGGCTTTCCGACCGCCTATTTCATCGCCACGCGCTCGCCGCAGTCGCGTAATGTCTGGCTTTTCCTCATCACCATTCCGTTCTGGACAAACCTGCTGATCAGAACGTTCGCGATCCTGGAAGTGATCCGGAACCAGGGGCTGATCAATTCTGCTCTGGTCGGTCTGGGTATCGTCGATGAGCCGATCCAGATGCTGTACACGGATTTCTCGATCATGCTTGGCATGACCTATGTGTACCTGCCATTGATGGTGCTGCCGATTTACGCCTCGATGGAAAAACTGGATTTCCGGCTGGTTGAGGCGGGCTACGATCTATACGCATCACGCATGAAGGTGCTGCGCCGGATTATCATTCCGCTGGTCAAGCCGGGTATTGTCGCCGGCTCCATCCTGGTCTTCATCCCGTCGCTGGGCGCCTATGTGACACCGCGCGTGCTCGGCGGCGGCAAGAACATGATGCTGGGTAACCTGATCGAACTGCAGTTCGGCCAGGGCCGCAACTGGCCGCTGGGCTCTGCCCTGTCGATCACCCTGCTGATGCTGGTGATGGTGGCGTTGATTGTTTACGTTCGCGGCATTCAGAAATCGGACGGGTACAATGGCTGATACCGTTCAGGACCGTCCGGCCACAACTGCGGCAAACACCCAGACCATGCCGTCCGGGAAACCGTCGAAACCGTTCTCCGTCCGCAAACTGCCCGGCTTCGCAACCATCGCCATCGCCTGCTTTTTGATGCTGTATGCGCCTATTATCGCGCTGGTTGTGTATTCCTTCAATGACGGCAGCAGCCTAGCGATCTGGGAAGGCTTTTCCTGGCGCTGGTACATTTCAGCCTGGGGCAACGAGCAGGTTCAGGATGCCACGATCAGGTCTGTCGTCGTGGCGGTGTTCGCTGCGTTTTTCGCAACGATTCTGGCCACCATGGCGGCGCTCGGCACCACACGGGTGAAGCCCTATCGCGGCCTGACCTTCGTGTTCGCAATGATCAACCAGCCTTTGATGGTGCCTGAAATCGTTACCGGTGTCGCTCTGCTGACCCTGTTCGCCATGATCAAGACCGCGACCGGCTATTCCGGTCTCGCTTACCTTATTCTGGCGCATACGGCATTTTGTATCCCGTTTGCCTATCTGCCGATCCGCGCCCGTCTTGAAGGCATGGATCTGACGCTGGAAACGGCGGCAGCCGACCTGTACGCGACACCCTGGCTGACGTTCAGACGGGTTACCCTGCCGTTGCTTTGGCCGGGAATTCTGGCCGGCATGATGCTGGCCTTCGTTATTTCGCTCGATGATGTCGTTATCACCGAGTTTGTAAAATCGGCAGGACAGGATACCCTGCCAACCTATATGCTTGGCCAGTTGCGCCGGGTTGTGACGCCGGAAATCAATGCGATTTCAACCGTGCTGCTCGCAGTATCAATAGCGATCGTTACCGTATTTTTCTTTTTGAGCCGGCGTAAGAGTTAACTTCGACAATAATCAGGGAGACCAGAAATGAAGAAGAGTCTTTTAGCAGGATTTGCGGGCCTGGCGGCGATCGCCTTGTCAGTCCCCGCCTACGCGGAAGGTGAACTGAACATCTTCAACTGGGGCAACTACACGAACCCCAAGCTGATCGAGAAATTCGAAAAGGAATACGACGTCAAGGTAACCATCACCGACTATGATTCCAACGATACGGCACTCGCCAAAGTGAAAGCCGGCGGCCACGGCTTCGACATCGCCGTGCCTTCCCATTCTTATATCCAGGTCTGGGTCAACGAAGGCCTCGCGCTGGAAACTCGTCCGGACCAGATGGAAAACTTCAAGAACGTCGGCGAAATGTGGAAAGACGTCTCCTGGGATCCGGGCCGCCGCTATTCGGTGTCCTGGCAGTGGGGAACGGTTGGCATTGGCGTCAACACATCGGTCTATGGTGGTGATATCGATACATCCAGCATTGTGTTCGATCCGCCTGAAGAACTGGTCGGCAAGATCAACATCGCACCGGAAATGCAGGACGTTATCAACACAGCCCTCTACTACGTGGGCAGTGAGCCCTGCACGACCGACAAGGCGGTAATGAAGAAGGTTCGCGATCTTCTCGTCGCCGCCAAGCCGAAATGGCTGTCGATGGATTATGGCATGGTCGAAAAACTGGCCGCCAACGACGTTTCAGCATCGCTGTACTGGAACGGCGCCGTATTCCGCGCTCGTTTGCAGAACCCGGATATCAAGTATGGTTACCCGAAAGAGGGTTATTCTCTCTGGATGGACGCTGTGATCGTTCTGTCCGATGCGAAGAATGTCGAAAACGCCAAACTGTTCCAGAACTTCATCATGGCGCCTGAAAACGCAGCCCTGATTTCCGAATTCGCGCGGTATGCAAATGCCGTCGACGGATCGGAAGCCTTTATGCCGGAAGATATGGCGACGGCTCGGGAAATCGTTATTCCTGAAGAACTGCG
>CAYGSU010000069.1:0-20728 GCA_964352715.1 uncultured Flavobacteriaceae bacterium
CGGTGGTCATGGTCAGGATGCGGCCGGCGCAGAAAAGACGCGGCCCGGGGATCCAGCCGGCATTGATCGCGTTGCGGACGGCGATTTCGTGATAATCCCAGCCGCCGACTTCGCGTGCGGTGGTGATACCGCAATGCAGTAACCGCTTCGCGGCGCGGGCCGCCCAGACGGCGATTGTTCCGGGCAGGGCATCGCGCCACGGATTGTTCGGGTTGGCGGATTCGGTGTTCACACAGATATGGACATGACAATCGACGAAGCCGGGAAGAAGATAGGCCCCGCCCATGTCGACTGTACCGTCGTCATCCGCCGCAAGGCCATGCCCGATTTCGGTGATCTTGCCGTCTGTGACACGGATGTCATGTCCATGATAGTCGCCGGTCAGCACGTCCAGTATCTGTCCGTTTTTGATAAGCATGTTCGAGTTCCCTCAAAATACGGCGTGCTGAGAGACGCCAGTGTTTCAAAACCATACAGGGATGAATGGTTTTCTGTAAATAGGCTGTGATGCCTGTGTTACGGTAAAATGGATGATGTGTACTTCAGACACCGCAAGGTGAAACTGGACCGGGAGTGACGTATGCCCGGAACCTTGTAAAGCTTCTTGCGCAGAAATTCCTCATACCCCCTTGTGCCGTCGACGGCGACCTTGATCAGGTAATCGTATTCACCCGTTGTCAGGTAGACTTCCAGCACTTCCGGCATATTCGCCATGGCGGAACCGAAGCTCTCGAAAATTTCATCGTCGTGGCGGTCGAGGGTGACTTCAATGATCACGGTTTCCGACGCGCCCAGAAGGGTCTGATCCAGAAGCGCTGTATAGCCCTGAATGTAGCCGTCGCTTTCAAGCCGCCGCACCCGCTGCCAGCAGGGGCTGGGCGACAGGCCGACTTTTTCCGCCAGAAGATTGTTGGTCAGACGGGCATCGGCGACGAGCGCCCGCAATATCTTCCGGTCAATAGCGTCAAGAGGTTTGGTCATTTCCTTTTTCTCCTATACGCCGCATCATTATTCGGCAAAGCAAGGAAAGGAAGAAAAAAGATTCTGAATATTCCGGCTGGAAGCGATCAGGGATAAACCAGTTTGATCGACCGGGCAATGAGGGCAGGCCGTTCAGCGCCTTCGAGCTCCAGCGTCCAGGTCGTTACGAGGCGGATGGAACCGTCCTTGCGCAATTCCTGCTCCGTCAGGCTTTGCAACAGACGGACCCGGCATCCGACCGGAACCGGTGTCAGAAACCGGATCGTATCGAAACCGTAATTCACCTGCCGGCTTGCATACGAAAATGTCAGCATCAACCGCGACAGGTCCGCGGCGACAAGCAACAGCAGGTTCCCGTGCACGATGGTCTGTCCGTAGGGCGACTCCGCCGCTGCCCGCTCGGTATCAACATGAATCCATTGATGGTCACCGCTGACATCGGCGAACCGGTTCACCTGCTCCTGGTTGATGGTTATCCAGTCGCTTTCAGGCAAGGGCGATCCGATGAGCTGGCCGATCGCGGCCGGCTCCGAAACATCCAGTGCATTCATGATCTAGTCTCTGACGACGTGTACCGAGCAGTTGGAATGGCGAACGACCCTGGCGGCGTTGGGACCAAGCAGATAGTCGTGAAAATCCGGCTTGTGCGCACCGATCACGATCAGCGTCGCGCCGAGTTTGTTCGCCGTGGCCAGAATTTTCTCGTAGGCGTTGCCGTGTTCGATGACATGCTGGACACCTGAATCGCTGCCCAGGATGTCGGCGACCGCTTCATGTAGCGCCTTTCGGGCGTGTTCCAGCGCCTTCTTCTCGACATCGGCGCTGAAATATGACCCCACGATGCTCATGCCGAAATCGGGAATCACGGTGACAACGGCCAGTTTTGCATCATCCAGATTTGCGAGCTGCCTCGCCCGGATGAGGACATTGGCCTGCTCTTTCACATGGGCCACATCAATTGCGGCCAGCACTGTTCCTGCCATGATGTCTCTCCTAGGCTGTCTTTGGCGGCAAACGCCGACGTTGAATGAAGATCACGAATACCAGTAACAGCAGGGCGGGAATGTAGAAGACTTCCTTCGGTAACCGGTCGTTTTCAATCTGGATGCTCGTCAGTTCCCAATCGAAATCGACCCCGGCTGTTTCCGCCGGACCACCGAAGGTAATTGCGTCAACAATGATCTTGCCCTCGTTTTCGACAAGTTCAATTCCCGCTGTATCACGCAACCGGTCAAACCCGTCCGGACCTGTCGCGCCAAGCGGCAAGACGAAGGTCGACGATACAAAGTCACCGTCCAGATTGACGCCTTCCAGCAGCAGTCGTATTTCGCCGTCTGCAGGCGCGTCCTCCGCAATGGTGAACACCTGCTGCGGATCCGAATTGGTGTATGGCGGTTCGACATAGTCGAGGAACAGGCCCGGTCGGAACAGGATGAAGGCGACAAGGATCAGAAGCAGGGATTCATAGAATCTGCTTTTCACAATGAAGTAGTTCATCGTGCCGGCCGCGAAGACCAGCATCGCCGTCAAGGCAACGAAAAACACGCCGATCGCCTGAACCGGCCCGACATCGATCAGCAGCAGATCGGTGTTGAAAATGAACAGGAACGGCAGCAACGCGGTGCGCAGGGAATAGAAGAACGCCTGGAACCCTGTTCTCAGAGGGTCGCCGCCGGAAATAGCCGCTGCCGCGAACGACGCAAGCCCCACCGGGGGCGTCACATCCGCCATGATGCCGTAGTAGAAGCAGAACATGTGCACGGCGATCAGCGGCACAACCAGCCCGTTCTGTGCGCCCAGTTCCACCACCACGCCGGCCATCAGTGAACTGACGACGATATAGTTCGCGGTTGTCGGAAGGCCCATGCCGAGGATGATGGAAATCAGCGCGACGAAGAACAGCATCGCCACCAGATTGCCGCCGGACAGGAATTCAACGAACTCGGCCATCACCTGGCCAATACCGGTCAGGGTGACCGCGCCGACGATGATGCCGGCAACGCCCATGGCGGCGGCAAGGCCGATCATGTTCTTTGCGCCGATCACAAGACCGTCGGTCAGGTCTTTCACTCCGGCCATGACAGCACCGGCAAAGTTGCCCGTGCCGCGGAATAGAGCTTTCAGTGGTTTCTGGGTCACCAGCAGGAAGATCATGAACAGGGTCGCCCAGAACGCGGAGAAAGCCGGGGATTTCCATTCGACGATCAGAAACCAGACCAGAACGACGATCGGCAGCACGTAATAGACACCGGTTGGTGCGACATCCTTGAACTTCGGCAGACGCACGATCGGCTGGTTCGGATCGTCCAGGGCGAGATCCGGTATTTTCGCTGACCGGAACACCATCCAGACATACGCCGCGACCAGCAGGGCCAGGATCGGCCAGATCGACAGATCCGAGCCCAGCAGCATTTTCAGGCCCTCGACGATCCAGTAGACCGCCCCGGCAAGAATCAGAATGCTGGAAATCGTGATGCCCGAGCGGATCAGCCGGACTTTCATCGGGCTCAGCGGTTCGGGTCGTTCAAGCCCCTGCATGTCCTGCTTCAGGGCCTCGAGGTGAACGATGTAAACCAGCGCGATATAGGAAATCAGCGCCGGTACAATGGCGGTCTTGACCACCTCGACATAGGAAACGCCGACATATTCGGTCATCAGAAAGGCGACCGCACCCATTACCGGCGGCGTCAGCACGCCGTTGACGGAAGATGCGACTTCCACCGCGCCGGCCTTTTCCGGCGTGAAGCCGACCCGTTTCATCAGCGGGATGGTGAAGGTGCCGGTGGTCACCACATTGGCGATCGACGAGCCTGAAATAAGCCCGGTCATGGCCGAGGAGACAACGGCCGCCTTGGCCGGTCCGCCCCGCATATGGCCAAGCAGAGAAAAGGCGATCTGAACGAAATAGTTGCCGGCGCCGGCCTGGTTAAGCAGCGCACCGAACAGCACGAACAGGAACACGAAGCCGGAAGAGACGCCAAGGGCGACACCGAAAACGCCTTCGGTGGTCAGCCACATATGCGACATCGTTTTTTCGAAGCTCGCCCCCTTCCAGCGCACGACTTCGGGCAGAAATTCAGCCGATCCGAAGAACACATAGGCAAGGAAGAAAATCGCGACCGCCATCAGCGGGAAGCCGAGCGACCGGCGGGCCGCTTCCATCAGCGTCACGATACCGATGCCGGCGACCACAAGATCTGTCGTGTTCGGCGCACCGGTGCGGCCGGATATGCTGGCATAGTCGATAAAGAAGTAGGATGCGGCGGCAGCCGCAACGAAAGCCAAAATCCAGTCCTGTATCGGAATGTAGGTCCGCGGGCTGGATTTGCGGGTCGGGTAAGCGGTGAAAGCAAGAAAGACGGCAAAGCCGAGATGGATGGCTCTGGTTTCGGTGTCGTTCCATACGCCGAGGCCAATCACGAACGGCAGCGGCGATGCAATCCACAACTGGAACAACGACCATACAAGCGGTACGCCCCAGAGAACATTTTTCGAAACCGCGCCAACCGGCGCGCGGGCGCCGGTATCCGTTTCGGCGACCAGATCATCCACATTCATTGAGGCATTATTGTTAGTGTCGCTCATGGCAACAGTCCCCCCGTAAGCCTTCAACGCAAACTCGTACCAGAAAGAAAACGGGCCACCCTGACCAAAGGGCGGCCCGTTACGCGTGGATTACATCCAGCCACGTTCCTTGTAGTACTTGACGGCGCCGGGATGCAGGGGCGCGGCCAGACCTTCGGAAATCATGGCCTTTTCGGTCAGGCTTTCGAAAGCCGGATGCAGTTTCTTGAAATCGTCGAAGTTTTCGAAGATCGCCTTCACAACGGCATAAGCGACATCGTCGGAAAGCTTGTCGGAGGTGACGATGGCTGCTTTCGGACCCCACGAAATGATATCATCGGGGTTACCCGGATACATGCCGCCCGGGATGGTGGCGCGGGCATAAGCCGGGTTTTCAGCCAGCAGATTGTCGATACCGGGGCCGGTCAGGTTAAGAATGCGCACATCGCAGGACGAAGTGGCTTCCTGCGACGATCCGTTCGGCAGGCCGGCAGCCCAGATGGTACCGTCAATCTTGCCGTCACACAGAGCGGCCGATTGTTCGGATGATTTCAGCTCCGCAGCCAGCGCAAAGTCTTCCGGGGTCAAACCGGAATATTTCAGCAGGGTTTCTGCAAGCACCCGCGTACCTGAGCCTGGATTGGCGATGTTGATCTTCTTGCCTTTCATGCTGGCAACGTCGGTGATGCCGCTATCGGCCCGAACCATCACATGCAGCGGTTCGGCATGGACCGAAAACAGGGCGCGAAGACCCGGATACGGACCATCGTCCTCGAAGGCGCCGGAGCCGGCGACAGCAGCGGCCTGAACGTCTGACTGCATGATGCCGATATCCAGTTCGCCCTGACGGATGGTGCGGCCGTTATAGACCGACCCGCCCGTCGATTCGACGGAACAGCGGATGCCATGCGTCTTGCGGTCCTTGTTTACCAGCCGGCAGATTGCGCCGCCTGTCGGGTAGTAAACCCCGGTAACCCCACCTGTACCGATGGTGATGAATTGATCGGCAAACGCCGCCGGTGAAAGCGCCAGCCCGGCTGCAACCAGAATCCCGCCAAGTTTTATTTTGTTCGTCATTACGTGCTCCCGTGTTCATTCAGTTATTGTTGTCAGGGCCCATAAATTAAACCCTTGATGTTTCCTGCGCGCGGTACCGGTGTCTGCCGGTGTCTTGATTCCTTGTTTATGGCCCGGCGCGGGCAACCCTGCGGTCCTGTAGCGAACCGGCATATACCGGCAATACCCTGACAGACTGCAAGAAAAGCAGGCATCGCCTGATTTCCTGAAAATCATGGACTGTGGATCAGATTATAGCAAGACCAGCCGGCCGGCTGTGCCACATTTTGCGGAAAAACCGCAGAAAACCGCGATTATCCAGCCAGTTTTCTGAAGTTTCCGTACAGTGTTTCCGCCGCGCCCAGAAAGTCGTCCATCAGGGCGTCCGATGTCTTTTTCATGTCGGCCAGACCGGCTTCGCCGATGGTCGCCATCAGGGCGTCGCGATAGGCGGGAATGATACTCCAGTTATCGACTGTATCCGGCTCCAGCTCGACATGATACTGCATCGACCAGGCGCAGGCGCCGACCCGCATCGCCTGCACCCGGCAATCCTTCGATTTTGCCAATACAGTCGTGTCTTCCGGGGGCTGGGAAACCTGCACCGAATGCCATTGCAGGCAGGGCTGTGTTTTCGGAAGCCCGGCAAACAGAGGGTCGGCGAGGCCGGCCTCCGTCAGTTCGATCTGCAGAACGCCGATTTCCGGCGGCCGTTGCGGCCCGCAGGTGCCGCCCAGGGCATCGGCCAGCAACTGGTGGCCGAGGCACAGACCCAGATAAGGCCGTTTCAGATCGCGCACCCAGTGTCGGATCGCGGCCTTTTCGGCAACCAGCCAGGGATGTTCCTCAACATCCCAGACATCCATCGGCCCGCCCATCACCCAAAGCGCGTCATAGGGATCGAGATCGGGAACCGGTTCGCCGGCATCCAGCTCCACCGCATCCCATTCAATACCGTCGCGCTCCAGAAACCGGCGCAGGGAACCGGGATGTTCACAATCGATATGTTGGAAGACGAGAAGGCGCATGACTTACTCCCGGAGTTTTCGGCAGCCGGATGGTGACGGCTGAATTGCTGCTTGTCCATCCTGCTTGTAACCGGTTTATTGGTCTATCTTGAACGGCCAATACCAGATAAAATGAACAGTCCAAAACCACCATCGACAACAGCCTGGCTCGGTTTTTCGATCGACCGCGCTGCACCGGACCCCATATTTGCACAATTGTATGCCGCACTTCGGCGTCGCATTGAGGACGGTGCTGTCAGGATGGGTGAGGCGTTGCCGCCGTCGCGTGTTCTGGCGGAAGAATTGGGCCTGTCACGATCGACGGTGGTCAATGCCTATGACCAGCTTGTCGCGGAAGGCTATGCCGAGGGCCGTCGCGGATCGGGCCTCTATGTCAGCCGCATCGGTGAAACCGAAGCGCTTCCGAAGCCGGTTGCCGCACCGACGCCGCCGGAACCTGAAACAGCGCCGATATCGGGACCGGTGCCGTTTCAGCCCGGCCGGCCCGATATGCGGCTGTTTCCCTATCGAAGCTGGGCCCAGACAGTCGCGCGCGTTGCGCGAACCGATCCGCAGGCCCTTATCAAATCGTCGCATCTATTTGGCGATCCCCGGCTTCGGGCGGCGATCGTACGCCATCTGGCCGACTGGCGTGGCGTCGAGGCGACAGCCGACCGGGTGCTGATTACGGCGGGATCCGGCGATGCTCTTGAAATATGCATCCGCGCCCTGACCTCCGACGGCGACAGCGTGGGGCTGGAAAATCCGGGCTATCAGCCGCTGCGGCGGTTTGTTGAATCCCTCGGGCTGAAGCCGCAATGGCTGGCCGTGGAACCGAACGGGGTCAGGCTGCCCTCGAAGAATGCGCCGCCGAAATTGGTCGTGTTGACGCCGTCCTATCAGTTTCCGATGGGCGGGGCGATGTCGCCGGCGCACCGCAAGGCCTTCATTGCTTGGGCGGAGGAAACCGGCGGCTGGATAGTCGAGGATGACTACGATAGCGAGTTTCGCTATGCGGGCCGGCCGATCCCGGCGCTTGCCGGTTTCGACCATGCTGAGCGCACGATCTATATCGGCAGCTTTTCGAAGATATTTTCCGACGGGTTGCGCCTCGGTTTTCTGGTCGCGCCGAGCCACATGATTCCTGCTTTTGCGGAAACATTGTCCGCCTTCGGCACGAAGGCATCGATTGCGGCGCAACGACCATTGGCCGCGTTTATGGAAGACGGCAGCTTTTACCGCCATCTGAGACGGGTTCGACGCCTCTACGCCGACCGCAGGTCGTTCCTGCTGGGCGCCCTCAAAGCCGGCCTTGGTCCGGAAGCCGGTATCATCGATCAGCAGGCGGGAATGCAGATACTGGTGCCCCTGCCTGCCTCTGTTGAAGACAGGAACGTCATGGAAAATCTGGCGGCAGAGGGAATTGCGACGCAATGCCTGTCAGCACTGTTCAGCAGCGGTCGCACGCAGAACGGTCTGCTGATCGGCTTTTGTGCGTATACGATTGAGGAAATGGAAAGTCGATTGCCGGCGCTGCTGAAGGCCATTCGGCAACCGGAAGACTGCTAGCCGGTTTTCTCGGATTCCTTGACCTTCTTGCGGAACCGTCTCAGCAGTATCCAGATAATGGCGATAATCAGCGGCGTTGCGACAGCAAGCGCTGTCGCCGAATTCAGACCGGGCAGAAACTTCTCGCCGCCTTTAACCACATAACCGATCAGACCGACCGCATAGTAGCTGATAGCGGCGACGGAAAGCCCCTCGACAGTTTGTTGCAGCCTGACTTGCAGATGCGCCCGCCGGTCCATCGATGACAGCAATTGCTGGTTCTGTTCCTGCAACGCGAAATCGACCCTGGTGCGCAGCAGGTTCGCCGCGCGAGTGGCGCGCTGCGACAGGTCGCCAATACGCTTGGCGACGGATTCGCAGGTTCGCGCCGCAGGCGCCAGACGCCGGTCGATGAATTCCTGGATCGTCTGAAAGCCTTCCACGCGATCTTCCCGCAACTCCTTCACACGGGTTTGCACCAGCGCGTAATAGGCCGCCGTGGCGCTGAAGCGGAACGCGGTCTGTGTCGACAGGGTTTCGATATCGGCTGAAACGCGGGTCAGCCGACGCAACAGCGAGGCGTCGGAATCCCGGTCGGTCGAGCCGTTCATGCCCAGGGTCAAATGCGACAATGATCCGTCGATCAGCGAGAGTTTCGGGCCTATCTCGCGGGCCATCGGCAAGCCCAGCAACGCCATCAGGCGGTAGGTCTCGATTTCCAGCAGTCGCTGCACCGTTCGGCCAAGCCGGCGTTGTGACATCGAGCTGTTGCGAACAAGGATGCGGCTGAAGCCTTCGCCATGCAGACGGAAATCAGTCCAGATCTGGCCGCCACCGCCTGAAACTTTCGTTGTGATGATGCTGTCGGGCACGAAGATCGTGTTCAGGTCTTCCTGGGTTGGCGCCGGGCTCTCGGCCGCCTGCAGGGTCATGTGAACAGCAGCGACCAGTTCGCCCGGTGTCGTATCTTTCCAGTCCGCGGGAATATCGCTGTCGGCCGCAATGTCAAAAAACCCGTGCGACGGCAACCTTTTGAAAAACGTGTATGTCGTGAATTCGGTATGCCGTTCCCATTTCAACCGCGTATTGCCCAGATCGACAGAAAAATGGGCTGACCCCGGTGGCGGTGGTGTTGCGCCGAAGCGCTTGCACAAAGCCGAGACATGATCGCGGTCGGCATCGATACCGCCTTCGCCGCGCAGCACAGCATAGTGGGTGACGCATTCAGGCGCGAGGCAGGATTCGGACTGCCGGGAATGCAGTTCGTTTATCAGGGCAAAGCGTTGCGGGTGCTCGGACTCTCCCAGCATCAGACGACCTCAAACATAAAAAAGTTAGACAGTTACTCGGTTCATGTTGGACTTGAATTGTCTCGAAAAGCCAGTGCAAACACGTTGTCAGGGTATGTTCCGTGATTCGCATGGCCCGCCAAAGATACCGCACCTATCCCTATATCGGCAAATATACCTAAACCATACAAAAATCATGGTTACTGGCAATAACCCCTTTTTTATCAAAGGAATGGGCGGATTTATCGGTTTAGCCTCACGAATTTTCTATTCATTTAAAGGAACATTTTCCGCTTAAGACTCTTTACAGAAACACTGGGTCAGAGTGACACTAAACGGTAACACGCGGGAATCTGCACTTGTTGCGGTAACCGCGTGGTCGTTTTTTGGTCAAGTACAACCTGAATCAAAAGAGGGATGGGAGAGGCTAGATGGAAGCCGAAATTGCAGCTCTAACGGCGCAGGTCGCTGCGTTGGAAGCCAAGGCCGCAAGTACCAACACGATACTTGCGGAAACCTATTACTATTTGAGTATTCCGCTGATGATCATCATTCACGCCGGATTTCTGGCGTATGAAATGGGGGCATCGCGGATGAAGAACGTTCTGGCATCCGGGATCAAGAATATCCTGGCCTTCGCTTTCGTTGTGCCGACGTTCTATTTCTTTGGCTGGTTCGTCTACTGGGCCTTTCCGACAGGCTTCACGATGAGTGTCGGACCGAACGAGATCAGCGGCTACGAATATGCTGCTGCGATTGCCTGGCCCTGGGTTGAGTATATGGGGCCGAATGTTTCGGACAACGCCAGCGGCGTTTTCTGGGGCGCCTTCGCGCTGTTCTCCGCGACAACGGCATCAATCTTCTCCGGTGCGGTTATCGAACGGATTCAGGTCGTTGGGTTCGTTATTCTGGCTATCGTGCTCGGATCGTTCGCCTGGGTGATTGCCGCTGCCTGGGGCTGGCACGCCGATGGCTGGCTGGTTACCGAATGGGGGCTGCATGACTTCGGCGCTGCCGGTCTTGTTCATGCCGTTGCCGGGTTCTTTGCGCTCGGCGTGCTTATCAACCTCGGACCAAGGATCGGGAAGTTCAACGCGGATGGAACGGCAAATGCCCTAAGCGCTCACAACGTACCGTTCCTGATTACGGGTCTGATGCTGATCATTGTCGGTTTCTGGGGCTTCCTTATGGCCTGCCTTATTGTTCCCGGTGAGGCCTGGTCCTGGTCCGCTGCCCAGTTCACGACAATCTACGGCACGCCGACAAACCTGTCTGCGCTGTCCTTCAACATTCTGATGGCGTTCGCCGGCGGCATTATCGGTGCCTGGGCGTTTACCCGTGATCCGTTCTGGATGATGTCGGCCGCTCTGGGCGGTATCATCGCGACAGCGTCCGGACTGGATATCTACTGGCCGCCGCTGACCTTCGCAATTGCTTTCGGTGCTGGTGCGATCATGAAAACCTGTGCCGGTATTCTCGAGAAATTCGGGATCGATGATGCTGTTGGCGCCGTAACCGTACACGGAACGATCGGTGTCTATGGTGTCGTCATGCTGGGTATCTGGGGCAGTGGCTATCCCGCTCTGCTGGGTGAAGGTGCGATACAGATCAGCTTTGTCGGTCAGCTGGTCAGTGCGGTTGTCTTCATGCTTGTCGGTTTCGTCCCGGGGTATGTCATTTCGCTCATTCTCAAGATGTGCGGCATGCTGCGGGTCGGTGAAGCGGCTGAAATCGCTGGACTTGATCCGTCGAAAGTGCCGATTTCTGCCTATCCGGAAGGACATTCGTCATCGCCGGCTCCGGCCGAATAATGAACGCAAGAAAGGAGACCTGAAATGGGTTCACATTTTAGCAATTGGGATGGCGTCGAAGGCGCGATCTACATGGGCGCCAATACATCCTGGGAAGTTATCTGGGTTGGTGTTGCGGCAGCTCTATGTGTGCTGGCTCTTGTTATTGGCAGCCGGCACGAAATGGATGCCTACAAGAGGCAGAACAACAAATAGTCTGCTTCTGAAGACGTCACTATGACGTGATTGGGAAGGCCGTCCTGTTCAGGGCGGCCTTTTCCTTTTCGCCGGGACGGCCTAGCAATAGGACATGAAGAGCAATACTGGTTCTCCGATCCTGAAAGACCTTGTGCTGATCGGCGGCGGTCACAGCCATGTCGCCGTTCTGCGCGCTTTTGGCATGCGACCGGTCGCCGGCTGCCGCCTGACGCTGGTATCGCCCGACTCCCACACTGCCTATTCCGGCATGCTGCCCGGGCTGCTGGCCGGACACTATACGTATGACGAAACCCATATCGATCTCGCCGCGCTGGCTGATTTCGCCGGGGCGCGGTTTCTACGGACCGGGGTGACGGGGCTGGACCCGGCGGCAAAAACAGTGAGCCTGGCCGGCAGACCACCCATTGCCTACGATATCGTTTCCGTTAACACCGGCTCGGTGCCGCCGCTGACCGCCATTCCGGGCGCTGCGGAACACGCCTTGCCGGTGAAACCGGTCGCCGCCTTTCTTGAGCACTGGACAGCAATCGAAACAGCGCTCGACAGGTCGTCCGGGCATCATCATCTGGCGATTGTCGGTGCCGGAGCCGGCGGGCTGGAACTGGCGATGGCGATCAGGCATCGGTTCAGGGACAAAAGCGCGATCACGGTAGCCGTCTATGAAGCCGCGGACGACATTTTGCCCGGCTTCATTTCTGCCGCGCGGCAGCGTATCCGCCGGAACCTGAAAACGCTCAACATCGACTGTCATACCGGCTGCCGGGTCGTCCGGGTATCTGCCGACAGGCTGGACCTTTCGGATGGATCGACTCATCCGGCAGATCACGTGTTCTGGACGACGGGGGCAACGCCGCCGGACTGGTTCCGGCATACCGGTCTCGATCTGGATGACAGAGGGTTTCTGGCAACCCGACCGACCTTGCAGTGCAGTCCGCATGACAATGTCTTTGCGGTTGGTGATTGCGCGACGATGACGGAATCTCCACGCCCGAAGGCCGGCGTGTTCGCCGTGCGGCAGGGGCCGGTCCTGGCGGAAAACCTGCGCCGCACGCTGCTCGACAAGCCGTTGGAACCCTATCGGCCGCAACAGCGATTTCTGACGATTCTGGCCACAGGCGGGCAGCACGCGGTTGCGGTCAAGGGGCCGCTGGCGGTTGAAGGCGATTGGGTCTGGCGTTGGAAAGATCGCATCGACCGTGCATTTATGGCGCGGTTTTCGGCGTTCCCCGCCATGGTGGCAGACAGACCGACTGACCGACTGCCCGATCTGCCGCGCGACCCGATGTATTGCGCCGGCTGCGGCTCCAAGCTACCCGCCGCCGCCCTGTCGAGGGCGCTCGACCGTTTGGGGATCGCACAGGATGGCGACATAGGCGATGATGCGGCGGTGTTCGACCCCCCGCCGGGCCGACAGCTTGCCGTCAGTGTCGATCATTTCTCGGCCATTCTCGATGACCCCTATGTTTTCGGACGGATCGCCGCCAATCATGCGCTTGGCGATCTGTACGCAATCGGGGCGACGCCTTTTGCGGCCCTCGCCATCGCCACCGTACCCCGGGCCGAGGCCCGGATCGCGGAGGAGGACCTGTTCCAGCTTCTGAACGGGGCAATGACGGTGTTCAAATCCGAAGGCGTCCGGTTGCTGGGTGGCCATAGCACGGAAGGCGACGGGCTTGCGCTCGGTTTCTCCGTTACCGGTTCTGTCGCGCCCGGTGCGGCGCGCCTGAAGGGCGGCCTCAACCCCGGCGATGCCCTGATCCTGACGAAACCACTGGGAACCGGTGTCATCTTTGCGGCGGCTATCGGCGGCAAGGCCAGGGGCCGCTGGATCGACGCGGCAATCATATCGATGTGCCGGTCGCTTGCGCCGGCTGCCGCTGTTTTACAGGAATTCGGCGTGACCGGTCTTACCGATATCACCGGGTTCGGGCTGGCCGGCCATCTTGCTGAAATGATGGAGGCATCCGGGGTTGATTCAACGCTGGATATGACGGCGATACCGGTTCTGCCTGGGGTAAATGTTCTTCTTTCGGATGGCGTCGAAAGCAGCCTCGCACCGGCCAATGCTGACCGTTTGGCGGCGCTGACTGGCAGGCCAGCCGATGCCTTTGGTTTTACGGAAAACCTGCTGTGCGATCCGCAGACCGCTGGTGGTTTGCTGGCGGGCATTCCTTATGACCGCGCCGATGCCTGTCTTGCCGCATTGCGGGCGACGGGTGATGTCGACGCGGCGATCATTGGACGGGTGTGTGCGATGGCGGGTACTCGACCGTTGCTGAGTCTTGGCTAGGATCTTGTTGTCCGCGAGTTTCCCTGCCGCTGTGTAATACCTTGCCTGTCCATATACTCAAGAACATCAATGGCAAGGTTCCGGCCAATGCCGGCACGGTTACGAAAATCGGTGGCGGCGAATCCGTCGGGATAATCGTTCCCCAATGTCGAGGCTGTCTTGCGGAACAGTGCGAAGGTTTCGGGCAACAGATACCGGTTTCTGGAGATATGCACCGCGAATGCCAGCGACGAAGCCCGGTTCAGAACGCCGGCCAGCAGATCGGGCGTCAGGTCCATCGCCTTCGCCAGCTCATGCACGGTCGGCGCCTGCGACCCGGCGGCTTCCAGCAAGGCTTTTGCATTATGCCAGATCCGATCGTCCTCGGCGGCCAGGCCGGGCGAAAACGATGGCAACCGATACAGCCCGTTTGCTAGCGTAATCCGCCGGGTTTGAACCAGATGCGCCAGCAGTGCTTCGACAAGGGCAGCATCAGGCGTATCGGGGCCGAGCCTTTTTGTCAGTGCCCGGCCGGTCAGACCCGCCAGATGCGGATCCGTTTCATGGCAGGCGGCAAGGCTTTCGGTGACCTTTGCCGCGAGGATTTTCCATTTTTCTGTATCGGCTAGATGGAGATGGCTGTTGTGGGTGAATACTGTACCGGAAGCTGTTTCAGACAGACGGTGGATGGCGTCGGTACTCAGGTTCCGTTCAACGCCGATTTCGTGAAGATCGACAATAAAAGGCGGTGCTCGCAGCAGGGCTTGAACGACATCGGCCGTGTCTTCCCGGTCGCGCAGCGACAGGTGCTTCAGGCGGGCGCTCTTTGCCCGCCCTTTTGTCGCGCCAAAGGGGGTAAGGACGCGGCCGCCGGCCAAGGTCCGGCTTCCGGCGTGATCGCGGAGCAGAAACCGGTCGTCGAAAACGGCATCAATCGGTTCATTCGTAATGATCTGCACGAGTGCGGTGTCACAGGGTTGAAGGGTCTTTCGATCCAGCAGGACAAGCCGGGCCGGTGTCTTCGCTGCGCCTATATGCAGATAGACTGTCTGATCCCGCTTGCCCGATGCCGGCGCATCCCGCGCCAGCCGGATTGTCGCATCGAATCGCGCGGTCACGCTCTTGCCGCCATTGCCCACCAGCCACATTCCACGTTTGACACTGGATGTATCGATGCCCGGGCCTGTCAGGTTCACTGCGCATCGGAGACCGGTCAGCGCTGTTTCCATCGGCTCGTTCTGGACGTGAAGTCCGCGAATACGGGCTGTTTCGCCGGCAGGCGATACCGTTACCGCATCACCGACGGATAGTTGACCTGACAACAGGGTGCCGGTCACCACAAGCCCGACGCCTTTCAGCGAAAAAGACCGGTCGATGGCAAGACGCGACAGCGTGTCTGTCTTGCGGGGTTTCGTGTGCAGGCCGGTCAAGGCGTTGTGCAGGTCATCGAACCCGCTTCCCGACAGGGAATCGACAGCAACAATGGCAGAGCCGACAAGGCAGGTATCTGCGAGCAGGGTCTCGATATCCGCTCTGACCCTTTCGATAGCGTTTTTCTCTACCCCGTCAGTCTTCGAGATGGCGACGACGCCCTGGGTCACACCCAGAAAATCCAGAACCGTCAGATGTTCTATAGTCTGCGGCATGACCCCGTCATCGGCGGCGATAACAAGCAGAGCCGCATCGATGCCGCCGATGCCGGATGCCATGGTCGGTAGAAAACGGGCATGGCCCGGCACGTCGATGAAGCCGAACCGCCGCCCATCACAGGCAGTCCAGTACGCAAATCCCAGTTCAATGGAAAGGCCGCGCTGCTTTTCAATGTCCAGCCGGTCAGTGTCGGTTCCCGTCAGGGTTCGGATCAGGGTCGTCTTGCCATGATCGACATGGCCGGCCGTCGCGACGATCATTCCCCCACCCTGAGTGACGAAAGCTGGTCGGCAAAGCCGTCCTCATCGTCGAGACAACGAAGGTCGAATATCAGCCTGTCACCGGAAAGACGGCCGATGACGGGGCGGGGCAGGGACCGGAAAGCTTTCGCCAGACGGGTCAGGGACGCAAGCTTCCGCTTCGTCGCACCGGCAATGGCAAGCCCCGCACTGTCAACGCCGTCGCCGGGCAGCGCACCGCTGCCGATTTCGCTTCGGCATTGCACCTGTTCGACTTGCCAGTCGCTTCCCAGAACTGAGGCAAACCGGGGCAGAAGCCGTTTTGCCTGGGCTTCAATATCACTGACAGGTCGGGTCAGCAGGCGAAGGGTCGGCAGGCGATCGGCTATCGTCTCGGGGTTTTCATACAGCGCCAGAATGGCGTCCAGCGCCGCCATGGTCACCTTGTCGAGCCGCAAGGCGCGTTTCAGCGGGTTGCGCTTGATCTTCGCGATCAGGTCGGCCCGCCCGACGATCAACCCGGCCTGCGGCCCACCGAGAAGCTTGTCGCCGCTGAATGTGACGATATCCGCGCCCTTGCCCAGTGCCTGCATTGGCGTTTCCTCCGCCGGAAGGCCGTAATGAGCGAGGTCGATCATTGCACCGCTGCCGAGATCGTTGATGAACGGTATGCCATGCGCCGTCGCCAGTGCGGCAAGGTCCGCATCGGAGACCGTCTTTGTAAATCCTTCGACACGGAAATTGCTGGGGTGGACTTTCATGATCACGCCGGTCCGTTTGCCGACGGCGTTTTCGAAATCCGAAAGATGGGTCCGGTTGGTCGTGCCGACTTCAACCAGCTTCGCCCCTGCTCGCGCCATGATATCCGGCATCCGGAACGACCCGCCGATTTCAATAAGTTCGCCGCGCGAAACCGGGACTTCTTTCCTCAGGGCGAGACTGTTCAACACCAGCAGAACGGCGGCGGCGTTGTTGTTCACGAAGGTGGCATCTTCCGCACCGGTCAGTCGGCGCAACCGGTCGGCGACAGGGCCTTCGCGGTCGCCTCGCTTACCGGTCTCGAGATCGAATTCCAGCGCGGTCGGTTGGCTGGCGGCGCGCGACATAGCCTCGATGGCTTCCGGCGGCAGAACCGCCCGGCCGAGATTGGTATGCAATACTGTGCCGGTCAGATTGAAGACCGGCTTCGGGTGCAGCTCTGCCCTTCTGTCCAGCAGACGCGCGGTCTCATCCAGTATGGCTGCTTCCGTTACCCTGACGTCAGGGTCCGTTTCTGCGATTCGCCGGCGGCAGATGTCCAGCGTTTCGCGCAATCCGTTGGTAACGGCCGATCGTCCATATGTTGCCAGCAGGGCGTCGGTTTCGGGCTTTCGCAGCACCGAATCGACGGAGGGCAATCGGGAGAACGGCACGTTCATCAGGATGTCTCGGCCGCGAAGGTTGCAGTTACATCCATCGCCAGACCGCGATCCGGCGTTTCCGCCCAGATGCGCATGGTCGGGCCGTCTTCATCCAGCTTGCCGTTCAGGGTGAACGGACGGGTATCGAACAGCGGCGATACCGCCCGATAGGAAAGCTTTTCGACCATCCGCCCGGGCATCCGTCCAAGGGCGCGGTCGGTCAGCAGAGTCACGGTCAACGGGCCATGAAACACCAGTCCGGGATAGCCTTCTTCGTTCCGGGCATAGTCGCGGTCGTAATGGATACGATGGCCGTTATAGGTGAGGGCCGAATACCGGAACAGCAGAACCGGCGACGGCGTTATCGTTTCCGACCAGTCGGCATGCTGCGGTGGCGGCACCGGCTTCGGCGCCGGCGCATCCGGTGCGGGATGATCGCGATAAACGATATCATGTTCCTCGGAAACACAAACGATACCGTCCGGCCCGGCAAGATCATGTTGCACGGTGACGAAGCACAAACGCCCGGACCGTCCGTGTTTCACCTCGACTGATTTGATGGTTGAGGTCTTTGTAATTGTCAGGCCCAGCGCGATCGGGCTGTTGAATGTTACCCTTCCACCGGCCCACATCCGGCGGGGCAGATCGACCGGTGGCAGAAAACCACCCAGCTTGTGATGGCCATCAGGACCCAGCAGGCTGGGTTGCGCGGGAGCTGGAAAGAAAACCCAGTGCCACAGCGGCGGCAACGGATCGCCCTCACCGAGTTCTGGCGTCCGGTCGAGCAAAGCCTGCATCAGTCGCGCCTGTCGCGCGTCAAACAGGTCCGTATCGGTCTCCTGTCTGCCGATCCAGGATTGCAGAATTTCGCTATCAAGTGTCGCTTTGGTCATGCTTCGCTACGGTCCTGTTTTTCATATTCTGTACCCGCCAATGTGATAAGGGAAAGGAAAGACTTTCTCAAAACTGATCGGGACACAAAATGTCTTCTTCCGTCACGGATGCAGCAGAACCCAAACCGGCGATTGTGCAACTGGCCGGCTTTGTCGCTGAAACGGATTTCCAGCCTTCCCCTGCCACGGTCGGACTTGTCCGGATGGCGCTGGTCGATACATTCGGATGCTTCCTGTCCGGGTCGGGTCAACCGGTGGCTCGCATGGCGCAGGCGGCATTTGCAGAATTCGGACCTGCTGCGGCATCCGTTTTTGGAACGCCGCTCCGCACCGAAACATCGAAAGCCGCTTTTCTGAACGCGGTAGCCGGTCATGCGCTGGAATTCGACGACTGGGAAATGGTCGGCAACACGCATCCGAGCAATGTCCTGTTTGCGGCGATTCTGGCGGCGGCGGGCGAAAAGGCTGTATCCGGCAAGGCCGTCATCGATGCCTACCTTGCCGGGTTCGAGGTGATCGCCCGACTGGGCGAAGCCATCAATTTCGAACACTATGATCAGGGGTGGCATGCAACAGGCACGCTGGGCGCCATCGGCGCGGCGGCGGCGGTTGCCCGACTTCAAGCTCTGGACGCCGGCAAGACCGCTCATGCGCTTTCCATCGCGACCAGCCGGGCGGTCGCTTTCACAGGCCAGTTCGGATCGGAAACCAAACCCTTGCAGGCAGGGTTCGCAGCAGAAGCGGGCATTGTGGCGGTGACCCTGGCGGCTCAGGGCCTGACCGGCCGACCGGAAATACTGGACTCGCAGAAAGGATTCTTTGCGCTCACAGGCCATCGCGATACGGCGCGGCATGCCTCAGCGATGGCCAAAATCGGCACGGTTCTGGCGCTTGAAGAACACGGGCTTGTCTTCAAGCTGTATCCCAGTTGCGGTTATACGCACCGGTTGATTGATTGCGCTGTCGAAATCTTCAAAACAGTCGGGCCAAAACCGGAAGATATCAGGAAAGTCGTGCTGCATCTGCCGAAACTGCATGCCGCTGTTGTGCCATTCAAACAGCCCAGAAACCGTTCTGAAGCCCTGTTCAGCCTGCCTTTCTGTATTTCGCTGGCGCTGAAAAAGGGCGATGTTTCGCTATCGGACATGGACTCGGAATGCTGGAACGACCCGGACATCCGAACGATGATCGAAAAGATGCAGATCATACCCTTCGCGCAGAAGCGGCCCGATCTGAACTATGCGCCGGAAGACCCGGACCGGCTTGAAATCACCCTGGTTGACGGGTCACGGCATGCCGTTTCCGTCGTTTATCCCGAGGGATCGCCACCCAATCCGGCTTCCGACCAACGCCTGATCGACAAGTTCATGGCGACCGCGAAACTCGGATCAACCTTGCCGGAACCGCAGATGAAGGAAGCGCTCGGCCGGATGCTTGCCTGGCCGAGCGCGGATGATGTTCACAGGTGCTTGACGCCGTTCAACAGGTGAACGTGAAACGCTCTAGAACCTGTAACCGACGCCGACACCGAAAATCCATGGGTCGAGATCGACATCGGCGGCAATTGCCCCGTTGTTGATTGAAACATCGGTGTTGAAGAACACTTTCTTCACGTCTGCGTTGAACGACCAGTTGCCTTCAATGGCGACATCGAAACCCGCCTGCAGGGCATAGCCAAGGCCGTTTTCATAGTCGATGGATGTTACGGTACCGCCCGGCGCATCCTCGTTATAGAACAGCATGTAGTTCAGCCCGGCGCCGACATAGGGGCTGAACCGGTCATCCGCCAGGAAATGATACTGCAGGGTAAGGGTCGGCGGCAGCACGCCGACATCGCCCAGATCGACCGTACCGAGCGCGGTGTTGTCCGCCTTCATGTCATGCTTGGTTGTGGCGGCGATCAGCTCCAATGCGATATTTTTCGTGATGAAGTAGCTGATATCGAGCTCGGGAACATATTCGTTGCTGGCGTCGACATCGCCGCCAATTACGCTGATCGTGCTGGTTTCATCGGGCACAACTGCTATCCCGCGTAGCCGCAGCAGAACATCGCCCGCTTCCTTGGTCTTGAAGTCGGCCGCTGCAGCCGGCGTTGAAAGGCAAGCAGCAGTGATGGCGGCGGTGATAACTCTTTTTACTGAAACCATGGAAAATTCCCCTTTACGCTTAGACGTCAACTGGCGCGCAGTGTCTGCCTACGGGAAAATTCCGCTTTGATGTAAATCAGTTATGAACAAGTTTTGTCTGGTTCTCGTCGCCGTCAGGCGTACCGGAAAATCACAAACCCGTATACCAGCGCGATGGCGAGCGGCCCCCAGAGCGGCGTGCCGACCAGCCCCAGCCAGGCGAGGAAAATGAAGGCGCTGCCCAGCAGCGTGATGAACAGCCGGTCGCCCCGCGTTGTGTCCAGGCCCAGAATGCCGTGTCGCGCATCGCCACCCGGGCGGCGCAGTTCCAGGACCGTCATTGTGATCAGGCAGGTTGCGATGAATACGAAGAAGGCGGCGGTCGGCCAGGTCCAGGCCATCCAGGAAAGCGACATGATCTAAACCCTCCTTCCTATACCCGGCCCAGGGCGAAGCCCTTGGCGATGTAGTTGCGCACGAAATAGATCACGAATGCCCCGGGCACGATGGTCAGTGTGCCGGCGGCGGCCAGCAGCCCCAACTCGTACCCGGATGTGCTGGCCGTTCTTGTCATCGTTGCAGCGATGGGTTTTGCATCGACGGCGGTCAGCGTCTTCGCCAGCAGCAGTTCGACCCAGGAAAACATGAAGCAGAAGAAGCAGGCGACGCCGATACCGGCGGCGATGGTCGGAATGAA
>CAYGSU010000070.1:0-20410 GCA_964352715.1 uncultured Flavobacteriaceae bacterium
AAAACTGGAGCGGGCGAGGCGATTCGAACGCCCGACATCAACCTTGGCAAGGTTGCGCTCTACCCCTGAGCTACGCCCGCGTGCCGAGACCTAAGCAATCTCTGACAGCTTCATTGGAAGCGGCGCGGATAATACGCATCGTTCAGCGCATTGCAAGCCCCGTTTTGTTTCGCTAAGACGCGGCACGTAAAGTCGGTTTCCGCCCGCCATTCAAGGACCAGTTCATGCCTGCTTCAGACGCCCCCGCCGCCACGCCGCGCTTTCACGATTCAGACCTTTACGCCCGCCTGGATGCGCTGGATATCCCCCATCGTACGGTCGAGCATGCGCCGCTGTTCACGGTCGAGGAAAGCCAGGCGCTGCGCGGCGAACTGCCGGGCGCGCATATCAAGAACCTGTTTCTGCGCGACAAGAAAAAGAACATCTGGCTGGTCACCGTGCTGGAAGACCGTGAGGTCGACCTGAAAGCGCTGAAAACGCTGTTCGATGCGCGCGGCAACCTTTCTTTCGGATCGGCGGACCTGCTGATGGAGGTGCTGGGCGTCATCCCCGGCGCGGTCACGCCGTTCGGCGTTCTGAACGACATGGATGGCCGCGCGACCATGGTGCTGGACCGGGCGATCATTGATGCCGAAACGGCGAATGCCCATCCGTTGCGCAACGACCGCACGACTGCGGTGGCGTCGCGCGATCTGGTGACTTTCCTGAAGGCAGAAAATCACGCCCCGGTCCTGTTGAATTTTGATACGATGACACTGGAAGAAAGCTGAACGGTCCGGGGTTGCCGACGGGCGGTGCGCGCGCCATGTTCATGTCTGACAGGATTTAGGGAAACGCAAAGAATGCAAATCGATCTCGGTTCCGCGGCGTCGGCCGCCGATCTCATCAAGGACACGTCAACGGCCGAATTTCAGGCGGATGTGCTGGAAGCCAGCATGGACGTGCCGGTTATTGTCGATTTCTGGGCTCCCTGGTGCGGACCGTGCAAGCAGCTGGGGCCGATTCTAGACAAAGCCGTCATGGCGGCGAAAGGCGCGGTCAAGCTGGTGAAGCTGGATATCGACCAGAATCCCGAAATCGCCCAGCAGATGCGCATTCAGTCGATTCCGGCGGTATACGGCTTTGTCGGTGGCCGCCCGGCTGACGGTTTCATGGGCGCAGTGCCTGAAAGCGAGGTCAAGGCCTTCATCGACCGGCTGGTGCAGCTTGCCGGCGGCGCCGCCGGCGACGATCCTGTCGCTGCCGCCTACGAGCAGGCGGAAGCGGCGATGGAAGCGGAGGACTATCAGGGCGCCGGCGGCATCTACCGCCAGCTTGCCGAACACGACCCGGATGACATGAAGGCCGTGGCCGGTCTGGCGATGTGCCTGATCCGGATGGATCGCATCGACGATGCGAAACAGTTCATGGCCGGCATTCCGGCGGAAAAGGCCGACGACCCGGCGCTCGCCGGTGTCAAGGCGGCGCTGGATCTGGCGGATCAGGCCGAGGCTGCAAAAGGTGCGCTGGGTGGTCTGCAGGAAGCGGTCGAGCAGAACCCGGATGACCTGCAGGCGCGCTACGATCTGGCGGTCGCGCTGTTCGGCACGGGGCAGCCTGAAACGGCGATGGATCATCTGCTATATATCATTCAGAAAAACCGGACCTGGAACGATGAAGCCGCGCGCATGCAGCTTCTGAAGTTTTTCGAAGCGCTGGGCCCGACTCATGAACAGACGATCGCTGGCCGTCGACGGTTGTCGTCGATCCTGTTTGCATAGGATAATCGAATTGCGATGAGTATCTTTGATCCCGCCCTGGACGATCTGCCCACAGAACTGCCGATCTTTCCGTTGACCGGGGTTTTGCTGCTGCCGCGCAACCAGTTGCCGCTGAACGTTTTTGAACCGCGCTATATCGCGATGATAGACTGTGCGCTTGCCGAAGATCGCATGATCGGCATGGTTCAGCCGCGCAATCCAGACGCCGATGACCCGCCGCCGGTCTATCCTGTCGGCTGCGCCGGACGGATCGTGCAGTTCGAGGAAACCGAGGATGGCCGCTATCTGATTTCGCTGAAAGGCCTCATTCGGTTCACCATTGCCCGGGAATTGCCGATCGATGAAGAGCTGGGGTTCCGGCGGGTTCAGCCGGACTGGTCCGGTTTCGGCGACGACCTGTCGCCGGAAGAGGATGATGCGCTTGATCGCAGCCGTCTGCTTGCCTCGCTGAAGACGTATTTCCAGCAGCAGAAAATCGAAGCGAACTGGGAAGCCATCACCGGGTCGCCGGCGGAACGGCTGATCAATTCGCTATCCATGGTCTGTCCGTTTGAATCGTCGGAAAAACAGGCCTTGCTTGAAGCGCCGACTGTGGTCGAGCGGCTTGATGTGCTAACCTCGCTGGTGGAAATGGCGGTCATGGAAACCACGCACGGCGATGGTCGCCCGCAATAGACTGAAAAGGTGGAACGATGCCGGAACCGCGCCAGGTCGACCCTAAACTTCTTGAATTTCTCGTCTGTCCGGTCACGCACGGTCCGCTGGACTACGACCGCGATGCGCAGGAGCTGATCAGCAAGCAGGCCGGGCTGGCCTATCCGATCCGCGACGGCATCCCGATCATGCTGCCCTACGAGGCCCGAGAAATAAAAAGTTGATGCCGCGCGGCGCCGATCCCCTGCTCCGCGCCGAAATGAAAGCGCCCCTACATGGCTGATGAAGACCATTTCTCGACCAAGGTCTGGCCGACAGAAATTCGCCTGAAAAGCGAAGAGAAAATCCTCGAGATCGATTTCGACGACGGCACGTCGCACCGGTTTCCGGCCGAATACCTGCGGGTGGAAAGCCCGTCGGCGGAAGTGCAGGGCCATTCCGCAGCACAGAAGAAAACCGTGCCGGGCCGCCGGCATGTCGGCATTATGGGGCTTGAGCCTGTCGGCAACTACGCCGTCCGCATCAAGTTCGACGATCTGCACGATACCGGTATCTTTTCGTGGCAGTATTTGTGGGAGCTGGCGCGCGACCACGAAACGCGCTGGGCTGACTATCTGAAGGCGCTGGAACGCCAGGGCCTCAGCCGCGATCCCTAGGGGCCGCGCGGCGGCGGTTATTCCGCTGCGACCGGCAGGGCTGCATCACCCATCGGTTTGGCCGGCTTGGTGCGCGGGTCGTAGCGCGAATACTTGGCCTTGAAGGTCTCGTGGGCATCCCGAAACTGTGACGCGGCGGCCGGGTCCTCCTCTTCCGCGATCGCCAGACAATCCAGTAAAAGCGGCTCTGCCTCGTGCATCAGCCGAAGCGAGCGTGAAAACTGGCCGTAGCGATAGGCTTCGTCGGCGCTGTATTCCAGTTGCTCGGCCTTGCGCCTGATGACATGGAAGTCCGGCGTGAAGGGAATTGCCGCCGCGTCATGCCGCTCGGCGGTTTCGTAGTCGCCGAGCCGTTTTGCGCATTCCGCCATCAGACGGTGCCGTTTCTTCACCACGCCTTTGGTACAGCAGGCCTGCTCGATGGCGAGCGCTTCGCGATGCAGGCGGTAGACCAGCGGAACATCGTCGCACAGCCTGGCAAGCCGGATCCGCCAGTCGATTTCCGGCAGGCGGCGGGGGCGGGCTTCGTGGGCCGCATACAGGTCGAGAGCGGTTCTGCCGTAGATGAACGATGCCGCTGTCAGGGTCGCGGCGGTTTCGATCATCGCCCGGTCGCCGGCAATGGTCCGCCCGCGATGCAGGAACAGACCAAGCCACCCGGCCTGTCTGGCGAACAGGGTTTTGGTGCCGTGCTTTCCGGCGATCGAAAGCGCCCGGTAAAGCAGCCTGTAGGCGGAAATGTAGCGTCCGCGCGCCTCGCATCCCAGCGACCGCCGGGTAAGATCCGCCAGCCGTTTTTCGACCGGCGCCATCGGCTTCGGCGGAAATTTCGCGTCGCCCGCCATTTTCGGCATCCGGCGGCACATCCGACGGGCCAGTTTCATCTGCATCGGGGCCATCGCACAGATCACCGCCTGTTGATGCAATACCCACAAAGGGGGATAGGCCTTGAGACCCTCAATAAGATAGGCAACCGAAAAGCATATCCCGGACATGCAGACAGCGATGAGGGCAACCGAATCGATCATCCCTTTGCGCTATCACCGAATGGGTTATCAGGCGACGCCTATTGATCGGGATATCGATGAATTTTGTTTCGTATTCGATACATCTTGGCTCTCAGCCTGCATTGGCGCGGATATGCCGCCGCAGCATGTCGGCGAAACAGGCGCGTCGCTGCGCCTGTGTCGTGGATGTCCCGCGAAGCTCGACATAGGTGACCCTGAAGTCGCCCGCCGCCGATGCATCGCTATAGAGATAGATATCGAGAATGCAGTCTGCGCCGTCCCGGCGGCCCGTATACTGCCACACCTCTGCCGGCCCGTCGCGGCGAATGAAACCCGGTGCGCCGAGAGAATTATTCACGGCGAGACCGTCCCTGTTGAGGAACTGATCGGGGTCGTCATTCACTTCGATCGGCGGCAACGAGGCAATATCAGTCTCGCTCTGATCGTCCGACTGGTCTTCCGTCAGCATGGAAGCCGGCGGAAGCGGTTGCGACGAACCGGTGGCGATTGTCTTTACCTTGGCCGTCGGCGCCGGTTTCGACGGTGCGGGGTCTGAGCCGAACGGCAGATCGATACCGGAACAGCCGCCAAGGCCAAGCGCGGCCGCCAGCAATCCGACCCGCCAGCCGGTCACGAAGATCGCCCGTCCGGCAGGGTGATCGTGTCGGACGTTTCGACCTTGCCGGTGCGCGACGCCGAAGCACCGCCGCCCGGGCCGGGATCCGACCGGTCGGGTTTGGTATGGCGGCGTGGCAGGCCTTCAAACACATGCACCATCGTGGCTGCCGCCAGAACGGGGGTCAGCAGGTTCAGGATCGGCACCGTCATGCCGAAGGCGAACATCGCGCCGGTGGCGGTGATCTTGCCTTTATGGGCCTTTCGCACGTCTGCGGCGTCAGACTTGCTGAGCCGCCGGAAAGCAACCATTTCGTAAAACTCGCGCCCGACAAGATAGCCGTTCAGAACATAGTACAGGATGATGTTCAGCGGCGGGATGAAGAACAGTATGGCGTAAAGCGGCAGGGCCAGCAGGTTGACCCCGACGACCAGGCCGAGAAACTTCAGGGCGTCAACGACGACCTCCGCCATCGGAATCGGCCGGGCCGGCGGCAGCGCCGGATAATGTCGGTCTTCCACCGCCTTCACGATGTCTTCGAGGAAGATGCTGACAATCGCTGTCATCACGGCCGGGAACAGCAGGAACATGACGATCAGCATCGTCACAAGAAAGGCCGCTTCGCCCACCCAGTCGGGAAACCAGTCGAGAAAGCCGCCGACCCACGGCAGGTCGGTCCAGGCGACGGCGGATACGCCCCATCCGGCCAGCAGCCACAGGCCGACGAAAACAGCAACAGATCCGGCGATGCCGAACAGGATTACTTTCTGGAACTTCTTGTCGCCAAGCTGGTTGATGGCGCGGATAAGGGCGGCAAACATGTATCTCGTCCGGTCGTTGCGATCAGATACAGGGTTACTTAAGGATCGCCGGACGGATCGGCAAGTTTCTCGCGGAAATTCGAGCCATCCTAGTCGACCAGCGCGTCGGCGCGTCGGCCGGCGCGTTCCAGATGGATCGGCAGCACGCGCCCGTACAATTGCCGTGTCCGTTCCGGGCTGCCGACCATGCCCGGTTCCTCGACATAGGAAAAAATCGCGACATACCGCCGGCGCGGCCCGGCGACCGGTGTTACCCGGTGCAGCGAATACCGGCCCTTGAACAGCTGCAGGTCGCCCGGTTCCAGCACCAGCGTGTGGACCGGCCTGCTGTCGCCGTCCAGCACCGCCTGAACTCCGGCATAATTCTCGTCGGTCGACGTGCGCAGGTTCGGACAATATTCAAACGCGCCGCCTTCCGATCCGTTCTGTATCGCAAGCGTGACGGTGAAGTTGTTGGTGTCGAAATGCCACGGAAAGCCGTTGCCGTTCTCGACGGTGTTGACGATGACATCGGCCAGCGGGTCGGCATAAGGGTAGAAGGCCTCCACCCCCAGCGCCGCCTTGACGAAGGCAGGAAAGGCCGGCCATTCATATAGTGCGCGCAGCAGGCTGTCGGCGCCGAAATTGTCGGCCGGCACAAAGGCGTTCGACCGGTCGTAGAACCGGCGGATCGGATGATCTTGCGGCAGCGATGGGT
The DNA here is from genome assembly GCA_964352715.1 of uncultured Flavobacteriaceae bacterium. Classification (GTDB taxonomy): domain Bacteria; phylum Pseudomonadota; class Alphaproteobacteria; order UBA8366; family Aestuariispiraceae; genus JAVKBW01. The sequence goes on from CAYGSU010000070.1 coordinate 6,212, forward strand.
TGTCTTTCGTGAAATAGGCGTTGGTGCGGTTGAACGACCGGTGGCCGAACGTAGCGGTGCGGTCGGCCTCGGCAACCAGATCGTCAATCCGGTCGGTCCGAACAAAACCTTTCAACACGGCGCAGCCGTCCACCAGAAGTTTCTCATGTGTTTCGCGGACAAGCCGGCGGCAGGCTGGATTGTCAAAACTGTCGATGGGGTAACGGGCAAGGTCGACGATACTCGATGCGGCGGTCTGCATGGCGCCATTTATCCTGAACTGGATGATACCGACTGCCGGGGATGATGCCGGGTTTTCAATTCGCGCGATAGGGTGAATCTGCGCTTTGCACGGCCGCTCCGAAAGTTCTTGAAAATCTCTTTGCAATGCCGTTGAACACGCCCAAGTGAACCCCCACTGCAAACCGAGACGGGGCGAGGGTAGATGAACGATACAGGCGGAACGGTTGGACCAATGCAATCAAGGCTTGTCAGTCTGGTTGAAAGCGCGGCTTTCACCCGGTCGATCATGGCTGTCATTCTTCTGAACGCCGCTGTTCTGGGGCTTGAAACGTCCAAGACCGTGATGGCCGAAATTGGTCCGCTGCTGCTCATTCTCGACAAGGTCGCGCTGGTGATCTTCGTCGTCGAACTGATCCTGAAAATGGCAGCCTATCGGATCGGCTTCTTCAGGCGGCCGTGGTGTCTGTTCGATTTTATCATCGTCACGATCACCCTGATCCCGGCAAATGAAGGTTTTGCGGCCTTGCGCGCCATGCGGGTACTGCGGGCGTTTCGTCTGATGTCGGTCGTGCCATCGATGCGCCGGGTCGTCGGCGCGTTGTTGAGCGCGGTTCCCGGTATGGGGTCGGTTGCTGCACTGCTGGCGCTGGTTTTCTATGTCTTCGCCGTCATGGCGACGAAGATGTTCGGCTCGGCCTTCCCCGACTGGTTCGGCACACTGGGGGCGTCCTTCTATTCGCTGTTCCAGATCATGACGCTGGAATCCTGGTCGATGGGCATCGTGCGCCCGGTGATGGAAACCTACCCGTTCGCCTGGGCGTTCTTTGTGCCGTTCATTCTCTGCACGACTTTCGCCGTGCTGAACCTTTTTATCGCCATCATCGTCAACGCCATGCATGAAGAGGCAGACCCCGACCAGCAGAAACTGGAAGACGATCACACGGCCCTGATGCGGGAGGTGCGGGCGTTGCGGACGGAAATCGAGGCTTTGCGCAAGGAAGGCCTGCAGAAATGACCGATATCCGGATCAGAAAGTACCGACCCGACGATCGGGAAGCCGTGATCGAGCTGGTGCGTGAGCTGCAGATCGCGGAAGGCAAGTTCTATGACCGCGTGAAGCCGCCGGAAGATATTGGCGACTGGTATCTTGATGGGCTGCTGTCTAGCTGCGAGGAGCAAAAAGGCCAGATTTTTCTGGCTGATGAATCCGGTGTGCCGGTCGGCTATGCGGTGGTTCTGGCCGAAGTGCCGTCGGAAGACAGCAATCCCGACGAGGTGGCCTATCTGTACGCATACATCTCCGATCTTGTGGTTTCCGAACACTTGCGTGGGCGGGGTATCGGAAAGATGCTGCTGCAGAAATGCGAATCCTTCGCCCGTCATCACGAGGCGAAATGGCTTCGCATCGGGGTGCTGGCGAACAATGACCCGGCCGTTCGCGCCTATGAGAGCGCGGGCTTCAGAACCCTGACGATGGAAATGGAAAAGAAGCTGGTCTGACGGCTTCAGTCTTCAATCGTGTAAACGATGACCGGCTTTTCCCGGCCCCGGATCGGCAGGGACCCGATTTGCCTGAAACTGGCGCTGTCTTCGGCAGCGGCAAAGGTTGTTTCCGACACCAGAATTGTCGTGCCGAATTCCTTGTTCATCGATTCCAGCCGGGCGGCGATGTTTACCGCATCGCCATGCACGGTGTAGTTCAGCCGACCCGAGGCGCCCACTGCACCCGCCACCAGCGTGCCGGTGTTGATGCCGATGCGGCAGATCAGCTTCTGGCCGGCATAGTCGCGTCGGGCGACGGTTTCCGCGATCTCTCGGGCGCTCGCAATAGCATGCTTCTCATGATTGGCCAGCGTTACGGGCACGTTGAAGACGGCCAGAATCGCATCGCCCTGAAACTGCGTCACCATGCCGTGGTGTTTCTCGATTACATCGACGGCGTCGGAAAAGAAGGCGTTCAGCGTGGAGACGATGCCGGCCGGGTCGAGTTGTTCCGACATTGTTGAAAAGCCGGCGAGATCGAGAAACAGCACTGTGGCGACCGTGCTTTGCGGCCTGCCGGCCGTTTCATCGTTCAGCAGCATAGCGGCCACGTCCTGCGGCACGTATTTGCCGAACAGGTCTCGAATGCGTGCCCGTTCCCGCAAACCTTCCACCATCCCGTTGAAGGCTTCCGCCGCGTCGGCGAGCTCGCTCACTGTTCCGATGGGCAGCTTTTCGACGGAATCCAGTTCATTGTTGCGGACCAGTCGGGCGGCATTCGCCAGCCGCCGCACCGGGGCCGCGGCCCGCTTGCCGAGCAGGATCGCGACACCGACCGAAACGATCAGCAGCGCTCCGCCGACAGCAATCACCAGAAACAGGCGTTTGACCTCGGTTGTTCCGGTCGCCGGGTCGAAGTGAACGCCGATCAGCACCTCGCCGCCGGTCTTGCGGCTCTCATCCGTCATCAGCGCGAAAACCCGGTCACCCGCCAGCGTGTGCAGCAAAAAGGTCTCCACGCCCGGAATATCCGCGACCAGCGTCAGGGGTTCGCGTTCTGTTTCGAACAGTTCCATCAGGTAGGGGTCGCCCAGCTCGTCGATCGTCGGGCGGTTCAGCGTCGGCGAATTGGCCAGCAACGGATGGCCGACAACGATGCGGTTGTTGAACAGAAGAAAACGGATCAGGTCATAGCCGTTGTAAGATGCGTTCATTGCCAATGCGTCCGACAGCGGAGAGACATCGACCCGCACCGCCACCGCACCGACATCGCCGGTCGGTGTCCGCGCCGGCGCAATGAAGGTCCCGGTGCGCGACCCGTCGAGTACGGATGGCCGCAGGACCCACAATCCTTCTATTGGCGGCCGGTCCATCCGCACCCGCCATTCTTCCTTCCAGTGCACCCGGTGCAGGGTCTTGGACGCGGATTCGTAAAAGAAACCGTCGCCGTTGCGGTCCTGAAAGCTGACGGCCGCCGCTTGCGGAATGGTCGATAAAGCGCCGGACAAAACCGATTTCAGGGTTTCCGTGTCGGCGATATCAATCCTGCCGTCGGCGATTTCCTTTGCCAGCCAGCGGGCATGAATCTCCATCGGCTCGAAAAACAGTTCGGATTCGAAGGCCGCTTCCTCGATCAGCGCCTGCAGGCGGTTGGCCAGGGAGTTTCTGGTATTGTCGAGCGCGTTGTTGACGGCAAGAAACAGCAGGGCCCCGGTCGATACGGCGACAAGCCCGCCGAAGCTGACAATCAGAATGGCGGCAATGCCGATGCGCCGTCGATGCGGTTTCATTGCGGGATCATCCACCTGTTTGCGGCCGACATCAACGGTGCGCGGAGAGATAGGCGCCGGGCGCAACGCCGAGAACCCGCTTGAACATTGCGATGAACGCCGACGGGCTGTCATAGCCGGAATCCAGCGCGACGGTCGTCACCGGGTCGCCCTGGGTCAATCGCTCAAGAGCGGCGATCAGCCGCGCCCGCCGCCGCCATTCACCGAAGGTCAGGCCGGTTTCCGACGAGAAATACCGGCCGAGTGACCGGGCGCTGGCGCCAACAGCCTTGCCGAAAGCGCTGAGGTCGCGCGGGTCGCCAGGATTCTGTATCAGAAGGGTAGCGACAGTGCGGGCGGTGCGGGTGTTCGGCATCGGCAGGTGTAAAGTGGTTTCCTCCGGCATGTCGGCGATCTGGTCCAGCAGCACTGAAAAAAGCCGCCCGTCGGCGCCGTTTTCGTCATAATCTTCCGGCAGATTTGCTGCAGCGCGGATCATCTCGCGGAACAGCGGACTGACGCTTAAAACCCGGCATGTGTCGGCCACGATCGGAAGCCTGTCATTGCGGATGTACAAGGACCGGAAGGCGGCCGGCACGGTCGTTTTGATCGCGTGATCGATGCCGGGTGGTATCCAGACGGCGCGAGCTGGCGGCACCGTCCAGTTGCCCTGCGGCGTTTCAATGGTCAGCAGCCCTTCCGGCGCATAGGTAAGCTGCGCCCAGTCATGCCGGTGAGCGTCATATTCCTCGCCGGCCGACATATCGAAGGCGCGCATCATGACCGGCTTTTGCAACCGGGCCGGTATCGGCTGGCGGGGGCGGATCACGGCAGACCCTTCTTTGGCTGTTTCGCGATATTACTTGTCAATTTATCGCAAGACGACAAGGTGCGCCATGGATAATGTGCGCTATCTTGGGGCAGACCAGACAGGTTGAGGATTTTCTGATGCAACGCATGATTTCCGTATTTCGCGGGCCGGAAGGCATGCTGCTGCTGATGGCGATGGCCATGGCGGTCAGCCTGAACGGCTGGTTCACGCTGCTGAACAATTTCGTGGTCGAACGCGCCGCCTTTACCGGCAAGGAAATCGGCTTTCTGCAGTCGATCCGCGAGATACCGGGCTTCATGGCGTTTGCCGCCGTTCTGCTGCTGCCCTTCATCAAGGAACAGAACCTGGCCTTCCTGTCGCTGGCGCTGCTGGGCATCGGCACTGCGCTGACCGGGTACTTTCCGACCGAATACGCGCTGTACGCCACGACGTTTCTGATGTCGCTAGGCTTTCACTACTACGAAACCATGAACCAGTCGCTGACCCTGCAACTGTTGGACAAGAAACGCGCACCGCTACACCTGTCCTATCAGTTGATCGCCACCTCCGTCGGCACCTTCGCGATTTTCGTGATCATCATGGTTACCTTCGACGATGCGCTGCTGCGCAAGATCGAAACCCTTCTCGGGACAACGCTGGATATTCCGGTGCTGAACCTTGGCTATGAACCACTGTATCTCGGCATGGGGCTGTTCACGCTTGCGGTCGCCGTGTTCTGCAAGTTGCGCTACCCGTATTTCCCGGCCCGGGACATCCAGACCAAGACGCTGTTCATGCGCCGCCGGTACTGGTTGTACTACGCCCTGACCTTCATGGGGGGCGCGCGCCGGCAGATCTTCATGGTGTTTGCGGGATTCCTGATGGTGCAGAAGTTCGGCTATGACGTTACCGCAATCACCCTGCTGTATATGGTAAATCTGGTCGCCAATGTGTTCATTGCACCGACCATCGGCAAGCTGATCGTAAAACTCGGAGAGCGGCGTGCGCTGATCATCGAGTATATCGGGTTAATCGCCGTGTTTTCCGGTTATGCGATCGTTGACGATCATCACTGGGCGGCCGGCCTCTATATCCTCGACCACCTGTTCTTTGCTTTCGCCATCGCGATCAAGACCTATTTCCAGAAGATCGCCGATCCGAAGGATATCGCCAGCACGGCGGGCGTCAGTTTCACCATCAACCATATCGCGGCGGTTGGTATTCCGGCGGTTTTCGGGTTCATCTGGCTGAACGATCCCGGCATGGTATTCTGGCTGGGATCGGGCATGGCAGTGATCTCGCTGTTGCTGGCGCTGATGGTGCCGCGTCACCCGGAACCGGGCAACGAAACGACGATCTTCAAGTCCGGCGTTCAGCCGCAGCCGGCGGAATAGCGGGAAGGCCGGGTCAGCCGGCCTGCCGCCGGCTCAGCATCGGGCCGGTCGACGCGCCGCCCAGAATGTGAACATGGAAATGCGGTACTTCCTGATGCCCGTTGTTGCCGTGATTGGCGATCAGCCGGTAGCCATCTTCGGCGATGCCGGCATCCCGCGCGACTTTCGAGACCGCCCGGCAGAAGCCGGCGATTTCAGCCTCTGACGCCTCGGCGAAGAAATCGTCGGCGGAAACATAGGGGCCTTTCGGAATCACCAGAATATGCACCGGCATCTGCGGCGCAATATCATGAAAGGCGAGGGCATGGTCATCCTCATACACGGTGTTGTTGGGAATTTCGCCGCGCAGAATTTTTGCGAAAATGTTCTGGTCGTCGTATGCCATGCCGATTCCTCTATCGTCTTGTCGGGTCGCTTCTGCGTATAGGATAGGCATGAAAACCGGTTTGTACATCCATTGGCCGTTCTGCCTGTCGAAATGTCCGTATTGCGATTTCAATTCGCATGTCCGCGACCGTGTCGATCAGGCTGTCTGGCGCGATGCATTGCTGCGGGAACTGGACGCCATGGCCGCCTGGTTCGGCCCGAGGCGCATCGATACCGTGTTTTTCGGCGGCGGCACACCCTCGCTGATGCCGGTTGCGACGGCGGCGGCGCTGATCGACCGGGCCGGTACGCTGTTCGGCTTTGCGGATGATGTCGAAATTACCCTGGAAGCCAACCCGACCAGTGTCGAGGCCGATGCGCTTGCCGGGTTCCACGCCGCCGGGGTCAACCGGGTGTCGATGGGGGTCCAGTCGCTGAACCCCGCGGCATTGGCCTTTCTGGGCAGGCAGCATTCGGTCGATGAGGCGCTGGCGGCGGTGGATGTCGCCGCCGGCCTGTTCGACCGGTTTTCGTTCGATCTCATCTATACCCTGCCGGACCAGACGGTCGATGAATGGCAGGACGAGCTTGGCCGGGCGCTGGACTTCGTGAAACAGCGGGGCGGCGACCACCTGTCACTGTACCAGTTGACCATCGAACCGGGTACGGCGTTCCAGACGGCCGAACGCACCGGCAAACTGACCCTGCCGGAAGACGATACCGCCGCAAGCCTGTTCGAAGCGACGCAGGTGGTCATGCGGGCGGCCGGTTACCCGGCATACGAGATTTCCAATCACGCGGCGGCGGGCGGCGAATGCCGCCATAATCTGATCTACTGGCGCGGCGAGGATTATCTGGGCATCGGGCCGGGCGCGCATGCCCGCGTTACCGTAGACGGGGTCCGGCAGGCCCTGCGCGCCGAACGGGCGCCGGAAAAATATCTGCGGCGCGTACAGGCTGAAGGCCACGGACTGGTCGAAGATACGGCCCTGAATGACGAAGATACCACACTGGAACGGATCATGATGGGATTGCGGCTGGCGGAAGGCGTGCCGTCCAACCTGTTAATGGCGTCGGAAACGCTGACCACCCGGACCGCTGATCTGATCGAGGAAGGGTATCTTCACCAGGACGCAAAACGTACGCGTACAACCGAAGCCGGGCGGCTTCGGCTGAACGCGCTGCTGGGCTACTTGCTGGCCTAGACGACCGGCTCGCGTCTATTCGAAATCCATGTCGGGAACGGGGATGCCGTTCTGCTGGCAGCAGGCGACGACCGTGCTGCGCAACAGGCAGGCGATTGTCATCGGGCCGACGCCGCCGGGCACCGGGGTGATCGCGGCTGCGACCTTGCTGGCTTCCGCGAAATCGACATCGCCGACCAGCCTTGTCCCGCCATCCGGCTTGTCGATGCGGTTGATGCCGACATCGATGACAACCGCGCCCGGTTTGATCCAGTCGCCTTTCACCATTTCCGGCCGTCCGACCGCCGCCACCACGATATCCGCCTCACGGCATTCGCCCGGCAGATCGGCGGTGCGGGAATGCGCCACCGTCACCGTGCAGCTTTCCTGCAGCAGCAGATTGAACATCGGCTTGCCAACGATGTTCGACCGACCGAGCACAATCGCCTTCTTGCCCGACAGGGACCCACCGAAGTAATCGCGCAGCAGCAGCACGCAGCCATACGGCGTGCAGGGCACCAGCGCGCCGGGCACGCCCGCGCCAAGCCGGCCGACATTGACGACATGGAAGCCGTCGACATCCTTGTCCGGGTCGATGGTGGAAATCACTTTCTGGTCGTCCATATGGTCCGGCAGCGGCAGCTGCACCAGAATGCCGTTGACCTTGGGGTCGTTGTTCAGTTCCTCGACCTTGGCCAGCAGATCGGCTTCCGGGGTGTCGACAGGCATCTTGTATTCGTAGCTTTCCATGCCGGCTTCCAGGGTCTGCTTGCCCTTGTTGCGAACATAGACCTGGCTGGCCGGGTCTTCGCCCACCAGCACCACCGCCAGGCCGGGGGTTACGCCGTGATCCGCCTTCAGCCCGGCGACCGCCTTGCCAACCCGTTCCCGCAACCCGGCCGCGAAGGCCTTGCCGTCAATAATCGCCGCGTCTGACATTCCATACCCCTCTTTGCATACTGTTCTATGGCTGTGGAAAAGACCTCAGCCAGGATTCGATCTGTTGTTTCAGCGCCGTTATGTCGCCGGAAAACCCGATGACTTTATGCCGGTCTGTCTCGCCGGAAATAACCGTAAGCGACGTTTTCGGCACTGCCAACGCCTTTGCAAGCAGCCGGATGACTGCCTGATTGGCCTTGCCTTTTTCCGGAACGGCAGTGACCGCGACGCGCAGCACCGTGCCGGCCGCAGCGTCCGGCGCGAGGCCCTGGATGCGGTTCCGAGACGCTTTTGGCGTCACTTTCAGAGAAAGCGCGACAAGATCGCCGCGTAGCGCGACGGGAAGCGGCAGGTTCGCCACAGGCCTAGAGTTGCTGCGCCAGTCGGATCAGGAAGCCTTCGAGGAAGAAAATCGCCAGCAGCAGGATGATCGGTGAAATATCGATACCGCCCAGATTGGGCACGAAGCGGCGGATCGGGCGGATCGCCGGTTCGGTGATGCGGTACAGGAAATCGACGATCGTGTAGACGATCTGGTTGCCGGTATTGATAACGTTGAACGCAATCAGCCAGCTCAGCACCGCACTGATGATGATGCACCATTTGTAGATATTGAGCGCGATTAGAATGACGCTGATGAGAGGTATCAAGATCGTGTCCATTCGTCCGGTCTGCCTGCTTATTGAAACAAAAACGATGCCGATCAGCCGGCCCCGGGGACCGCTTCGCGCATGCTATAGATAGAGACGATAAGTGCCCGCGACAAGCCATCGCCTGTACCGTCACTCAGATGCTTGACAGCAGGCACAGCCGGCAACATATTCCCGCCGTCCTGCGCCGGGCGCCCGACCCGGCAGATCGCAGAGCAGGGGCTGTAGCTCAGTTGGGAGAGCGCGTCGTTCGCAATGACGAGGTCAGGGGTTCGATTCCCCTCAGCTCCACCAAGCCCTCAACCAACGAAACGGCAGGGCAAATCAAAACGCAGTTGCGGTATTGATACCACTTCGGGTCGGTAAAGGCCGAGAGAATCCGATCAAGTTCCGGAGGCATGATTTTCCGTAGTGGCCAGGCGCATCCCCGATCCGAGTATGGCCCATCGCCGTGTCCGGTAAACGGCAAGATTCTCTTGCAGCGAGGAAGCAGGCAGCGCGTTGCATGCCCGCTCCGGGTCAGCAATTTGCTGTGTACAGCCACCGATTTACCGTGTTCTAGTGGATGAAAGACGATACCAATGATGCACCGGAATGATATCCGCTTCCCGGTAGGACTTCAGAATGGTAGTTGGGCACGCTTTGCCGGACTTTGAAAATGAACGACTTATCGAACTGGAAAGAACAGGTATCCTCGACTCAGTTCATAACGCAGAGATTCAGGAATTGCTGTGTTTGGTGCGCGACGTTTTCGGCGCACAATCCTGCTGTTTCAATCTTGTAACGGACGAACGGCAGATTGAGAAGAATGTCGACGGCGTTTCTCTTGGCGACATGAATCGCGACCAGTTTTTCTGCCAGCATGTCGTAAGCCAGAATCGCCTGATTTCGATCCCCGATACCGGGGCGCAGATGGTTTCAAAGACATATCCTCGTGCAGCCGGTGGCCCGGCTGTTCTGTCCTATATCGGCGTTCCGGTGCACGGGCGCAAAGGCTTGCCGATCGGTACGCTCTGCGTTGTCGATAACAAGGTTCACGACAGGTACAGTACGCGCCACAAAGCCGTTTTGACCCGCGCCGCCAATATCCTGCGGCATCGCACCCTGTGGGTTGCGGATTCGCTCAATCTGCCGGAACTGCCTGACAATGTGCAATCCGCCCCGCAATTCGGCCGGACATTCTCCAAAATGTTGCATGCCGGACGGGAAAAAGACGGCAACCATGCCATTCTGTTCTTCTGTCAGAACGAATTGGCAAAGGGAAGCCAGACCCAACATGCCGACAAGGCTATCCGCGAGATGCACGAACAGTTGTTGACACGGATCAGCACGATTTCGATGCAGATAGCGGGAACGGTCGCGGGCGCCATCGGCGACCGACAGTTCGGCATCGCGATAAATGCGAATATTGACGTTGCTGCTGCCGAAACGATGGCACGCCGGATGTCGCTTATTCTGAATGCAGCCATCGAGACGTCGAAGACGGCAATCGATCCTCACGTCAGGATCGGCGTCGTCGTTGACGACGGCCAGGTTGGCAGCGGCCCGGAAGTGCTGGACTTCTGCAATTCGGTTCTCGCTTTCCGCAAGCATTTCGGGTCGGATATCATTGTGCTGAACCGTGACCTGTTTGAAAAATCTATACAGCTTACAGCCGGGCAATCGCTGCTGCATACGGTCATACAGAAAGGCCGCCTCACCTTGTTGTATCAGCCCGTCGTCAGCGCGGCCAACCGCAAGGTTTCCGGGTTTGAAGCCCTGGTGAGGTGGAGAGATCCGATACTGGGCGATTTCGGCGCGCTGGATATTCTTGAATTGTGCGAACGGGAAGGTCTTCAGGAAACGCTGGATTACGCGGTTTTCGAAATGGCGTGCAAAGCGGCGCAGAAAAGAGAGGCATTGCACGGCGACGGGGCAAAGATCGCGATCAACATCGATACCGATACGCTTCGGTCCCCCCGGTTTGTCCGCAAGATCACTCAAATCGTCGCGTCCACCAAAGTCGACCCCGCTCTGGTAGAAATCGAGATTACCGAACACACCCTGTTCACCAAACACGAAAAGGCGCTGGTTCAGATGGAAGCCCTGATCAATATCGGCATTACGTTCGTGCTCGACGATTTCGGCACCGGCTACAGTTCCCTCAGCCATTTGCAGCGGTTGCCTCTCGGCAAGATAAAGATCGATCAGTCGTTTGTCAGCCGGATGGAAGATCCGAAGACGCAGACGCTTGTTACGGCGCTGATTTCGATTGCCAACTCCCTGGACCTTGAAACCACCGGCGAAGGCGCCGAATCGGAAGAACAGATCAAGCAGCTCAACAAGCTCGGCTGCAAGTACATCCAGGGCTTCAAGGTAGCGAAACCCTTGCCGGAGAAAGACTATCTGGCCTATGTCTAGCTGGCGGCGGCGGTTGTGCCTCAGTCAGCGGCTACGGTTACTGGTTGCCTGGGGACAGCCAAATCGGTCAGCTCTGCGTTTTCCATGAAGGCGTAGTAGGTTCCCTCCGGCTGGTTGTGGGAAGCCGGCGGCTTGATCGCGGTAATGCGATTGCTGAACACCTGTCCGCGCTTTGTCTGGTTCTTCAGCACAACGGTGCTTTCGCCGGTTTTCTTCAATCTTTCAAAGAACCTGTGCGCCCGTGTCCGGTCGACCCCATCTGGCTTCATTATCCGAACGGGTTTTCCGTTCAGTTCGTCCACGCTGTAGCCGGTAAGTTTCTCGATACCGGAAGAAAGATAGCGGAACACCGGAACCCCGCCGGCATCCGGCTGGGTCACTGAAAAGGTAATGTCAAAGTGGTCGGCCAGGGCCGAGAACCGTGATTTCTGATAGCCGCCACTCTTGGAATAGGCCAGCGCCATGTTGCTGGCCGATGTGATCTGCTTGAGCGGCAGTCTATACGGGGCCGATACCGTTTCGAAGGGACCGCCAATGATCGGGCCGAAGGCATACTTCGCGCCCAGCTCGATCAGGCGATGGGTTGTCTTTACGGTGCTTGCATTGCTGATCGTCCAGTTCATTTTTTCGAAGGCCTTGCCACGTTCAAGCGCCATCAGCCATGAATGGTCCGTTGCATTCAGTTTGTCCGGCAACTCGACAACAACGCGTCTAATTCCTACGCCTGAAAAACGCCGTGTCTGCGTGCCCAGTCGGGCTCCGTAATCACGCGGATCGAGACGCACCAGCACATCGCGACACTGTTTGACCAGCGGTTTCAGCAGTTCATGCAGGCGGCTTTCCGAAATGCCGGCGGGAACGTCCGTAATGATCGGCATAATGGTGTTGCGAACGGAAACCGGCACACGTTCGAGAAAGTGCAGGATCTGATCCCGCGCATGCCTGTTACTCAAGGTTTCGAAATGCAGATAGAAGCCGCTGTACAATATCCAGCCTTTGGTAAGGCATTGTGTATGCACTTCCATGCACTTTTCGAAGATGCTCAGATCCAGCGCAGTGATGTCCTCGACCCCGCAATCCGGGTCCAGAACATCATAGCCGATCGAATGGCTTCCATCGAACGGATCGGTTTTCACCGGCACACACACAAATCTGTCGACACGTTCATTGTCGACATCGAGAACCGGATAGAATCCGTAGCTGATTTGCTGATCGGGTAATCCGGTCAGGCGCTGCAACAATCCTTCCGCATCGAACTCGGACGACATATCCAGCTTGTTCTTTACTCCGGTATAGGTTGCTGCGTTGCCGTCTGGACCATAGGGCTCCGGCGCAGCCTCCATCGCAGCCTGCACGGGCTTTCTCGCGCTGGTTTCCGGTTTAACTGCAGGTGACTCGCTGACCACTTGCCGTTCCGGCCGGGGTTCTGAAGACTGTTGCATCGACATTTCCGCCAGATTGGCGATGACATCCGTCGCATTGCGCTTCTCGCCCGGCATCAAGCCGCGTTCGGTGCTGACAACGCCGGAAATGCTGAGGCCGGCCAGGCCTTCCTCGCCAAACATTTTCCTGTTTACGTATTCGGATATCTTGACCGATTTTTGCGCGGCGATTTCTTCACAGGTTGCGCCAAAGACGATGACACACGATCCATCGCGGGCCTTCATGTAGGAATCGTCTTTGTCCAGAAATGCCGTCAGCGCTTCCTCCAGATATTTCGTGACGAGGTTTTCGGCTTTTTTCCAGCGATCATCGCCCAGCGTTTCACGAATTTCATCGAGGCCAAGACACACGACCTGTCCCAGATTCAGATTTTCCTGTGCCGATCTGCCATTTATTTTAGATGTCAAATCCAGGGTGTTGGTTAGTTTGCTTGCCATTGACTTTCATCCCAGCAGTTTGTTCATGGAATGCTGTTCAAGAAGTCCGCTGTCTTCCCCAATAACGGAATTATTTCCCTGTACAACAGGCTCAATTCTCAGAGAAACGCCTCGACCCCGTGCGTCGTGGCCGGAGGAGAGTTGCTTTGTGAAGTATGACATAGTGTATCTTTGATTAAGATTTGATTAATCCGGGTCGCCGAATTTCAGTCGCCGGACCAATTTTAAGGAACATATTGTTAAAAGCGGTGCTCAGGTATGTAAGTTATTGGCTTTGTTGGGTATTCAGATAGGTGTTGCGAGGAAAATTCGAGGCTGCGGCACCAGAAAATGGGCGTCTTTTTGCCTTCGGATTGCGGCGTGCCGTTTACTGTCGCGTTCAGATGACCAGCGTTTGAAACCTTTGGTTTCTGGATTTGTAAAGGGACCGCATTTCGGTTGTCTGGCGGCATTCGGTTAAGGCGTCGCTCAGACCAGTTTTCTCCAGTAATGTTATTAAATCGACAAAATATGGCGAAAATTATTAATCCCGAGGTTTGGCGGGTCCGTTAAAATTAACAACGAGCAGTATATTACATAAAGTATGTATTGTGAGAAGCGAAGCGACACGTTAGTCGATCCAACGAATTCGATAATCAGGTCGATGTGTCCGGTCGGTGTCTCACTAGATAAAAAGCCCGATAAACAACAACAGAACTCGGAGACCAGGATGAACAAGATCAGCGAAATAAAGTCTTTGTATCGCGCCGGCAAGATCGACCGTCGCGAATTCATGCAGGGCGCAGCGGCGCTTGGCATCGGTGCGACGGCTGCAACGCAGTTCGTGAAAGAGGTCAAGGCAGCGACGCCGAAACGCGGCGGCGACGTCAAGGCGGCCTCGGCCGGCGGTCAGACAGCCGACAGCATGGATGTCGCGACCTGGGTCAACCAGCACCAGATGATGACCGGGATTACGATCAACGAGTATCTGACCGAGACCGACGGTCAGGAACGTCTGCAGCCGCGATTTGCCGAAAGCTGGGAGCCGGCCGATGGCGGCGCCAAGTGGGTGTTCAAATTGCGCAAGGGTGTCGAACACTCGAACGGAAAAACGGTCGATGCA
>CAYGSU010000071.1:0-20240 GCA_964352715.1 uncultured Flavobacteriaceae bacterium
GAAAAGGCAGCAGAACCTTTCCCGGCAAACGCTCGGAGTTCATGCGTGCCTGGACGATCGCGAGAATACGGTCGCCGCCGCTCATCCCGTTGAAACCGTTCTGTACGTCGCAGGTGGCATAGGGTTGGGACCATGTTAGGGTGGCGGAGATACCTGCCAATTTTACCGGGTGGCTGCAATTGCAGGCTGATGTCGGTTGCCGGAACGTCTATATTGCTCTGAATGTCCGGGATTATGAGTTATTGTACGAAACTGCTGTCCCGATTCGATTGAAAACGAAAGCTGCGGGTAACAAAGCGAAGCGATGTCGGATACAGCCCTGTTCAAAGATAACCTGAAAGTTCTGGCTCCCCATCTTTCTAAACCCGTTACAGATGTTCTGCGAACGCACAGGAACCGGCATGTAAAGGTATTGGGCGAACCGGGCAGTAATACTATCAATCTGGCGACGCCATCCGGGCCGATATACAAGCCGAACGCGGTTGACTATTGCCGGGGGCAAGTCGTCAGGTTTTTAGAAAGTCCCAGACAGATAACGCTTCCCGACCATCTTTCCGGCGTTGAAAACAGACGGAACCTTGCCGCTGTCATCGCCGCCCATATTTCCGGCATGGACTATTCGGTTTACGGCAGGGGCGAAGCTGATTTCGGTATGGTTGGCTCGCTGGTTTCATTCGGGTTGGGGCTGGGTGTCCACATTCACGATCTTTACCGTGGACTGCCCTGTCGCGACCTTATCATTCTGGAACCGGAATTCGAATTCTTTGTCGCCAGCCTGCATGCCGTCGACTGGTCACCGGTCGTCGATTTGGCCGAATCTCGGCAGGGCCGGATACATTTTCTTCTCGAGCGTGACCCTAACACCGCATATGACGCGCTTGCCCTGTTCATGCGCGATCACACGTATGGCCTGATCGAAGGGACCTATCTGTTCGATCATTACCGTCATGACAGCTTTCCCCCCATTGTGAAAAGACTGTACCAAAGTGGTGCGAACCTGCTTTCCTATAATGGCTGGGCGGAAGATGAGGCGACACATGTCGTAAACCATGCCGAAAACACAGCAAGGAATATTACACGACTGCTGCCCGGCCGTTCCGCACCGGGGCGCCGGACGGAAACCCAGCCGACCCCCGCAGTGGTCGTTGGCAGCGGACCGTCGCTGAACGAGACGATTGAACTGATCCGTGAAAGCCGTGACAGGATTACCCTGTTTACGGCGGGCACCAGCCTTGGACCTGTCCTGAAAGCCGGGCTGAAACCGGATTTTCATTGCGAGCTTGAAAACGTCGATGTCGTTCCGGACATGATCCGAGATCTGAAAGAGCGCCACGATCTGTCAGGCGTTACGCTTGTTGCATCGACTACCGTGCATCCAGCGGTACCGCCGCTGTTCGACGACAGCATCTTTTTCTTTCGGGAAGGCGAAGCGCTGATGCGCTGCCTTGCCGGGTCGTACGGGCAGATTGAGATGGTTGGCCCTTCCGGGGTCAATACCGCCGTGACCATCGCCGGGAAACTGGGATACAGGCAAATCGTCCTTTTCGGCGCAGACTTCGGTGTGCCGATTGAAGGGCCGCGCTACGCGTCGGGTGTCGCTTATGACAACATAGACAGGATCAACCGCATCAGGTCTGAAAAAGGCCTGTCGCTGACATCTACAGGCGGATCGGTGCAGTCCAGCATGAACCGGGTAGTCGAAGGCAATGCCGACAAGGAGGTCAGGTCCAACGATACGCTGATCGGCATGCGGCACCGGCTGGAAGCCGCTATCAAGTCGATGGATGCCACTTTATTCAATGTTGGTGATGGCGCGAGGATTATCGGCGCTACGTCGTGCGACGCTGGCCGGTTCCGATCCATCATGGCGGCACTGCCTGCACGAACCGGCAGTCCGACGATCAAATCCGTGATGTCAGTCGACAAGGGCGCGCTGTTCCATCCTGAGGCCATCGGTGATATCGAGGCGGGTTTCGCGCGGCTGTTTGGCGATCTGGACGGCATGCTGGATAGGCTGATCAACGCTGAGGACCTCCTCACCATCGACCGTGTTTATGTAAATATTGCACAGTTCATGTATTTTCCGCTGGCGGATGCCGGACCGGTTGAAACCGGCCCTGTCAGGGCAGCGATGACGGGATCGTTGATGCGGATATTTCACATGGTGCGGTCGCATTGCGCCCGTGTGACTGCGGCACAGAAGGATCGCTTTCTCAGGGATACGTTGCGGCTGATCCGCGGTATGGGGGCTGCCTGGCCGGCCAGTGTATTGTATCCGATCAGGGACAGGAAAACGGAACTTGTGGAAGGAACCTCTGTCGTCGCGTCTCCGTTGCAAACCGTTCTCTTCCGGATCAGGCAGGCGCGGTCGGCCCTTGACTGGAATCTTGAAGACGCCTTTGCAGAATTTGAAGACCGGCCGGAAGCCGGCCACCTCATCCGGTATATTCTCAAGGAAAACATCATCCAGCGGCTGCACAACGACCGGGCCTGGCCCGCCTTTGATGCGAACCTTGCCCGGCAGGTTCATCGCCGGATTCTGGACCAAGAAGCATTGGACCTTTTCGTTTTTCCGGGTCTGGCCCTGCTGGCGATCGATCCGTCTGTGCGCTCGAATACGGAGCGAATCGAGGATGTAAGAGCATTGTTGGAAAGACGCCGCGCACAGAGCGTGCATCTGCTGTTCTATGCCGGCGTGTTTTTCCTGAATGCCGGCAGATATGATGAAGCGGCAGCTTTCGCAGAACGGGCGCTGCAACAGAACCCTGACGATGCCGGGATCAAGCGGCTGTATGCGAATACGGTGCTGATGAACTGTGAGCCTGAAAAGGCATTGGCGGTATTTCGATCCACTGCCGATGAAGCGATTGTCCTGCGCGTCACTTGTGCGGTGATCGACCTGGAAGCAGTGGCGGAAGCGGTGGTGCATGGCGTGGATGCCGGAGTAGCGCTTTGCGATACTCTGCGAAAATCCAGCCCGTCGCCTCACATGATCGATTGTGTGAAACAGGGTTTGATTGAGACGAAGCAGGCATCGGATGGCCATGAAGGCGCTGTCGAAAAACTGCCTGATCTTGACCGCGACTACCTGTCGGTCGTACGGGCTGTTGTACAGGACGCCCTGCGCAAGAACGGGGTGATTTAGCGTTAGGACTTTGTCTTTTGGCGGTAGCTGGGGAAAAAGTCGCCGGTGTTTTTACCGCCGTGCCGGGAGGTCAGGCGGTCGTATATCTGCTGATCGAAGATACGACGTGCGATCCGATAGTCAATGCGGTCCGGGCCGAAGGATTTCTTGTACGCCATCAGGGATGGCGCGCCGCCGCCGAAGTGAAACATTCTGTAACCGTTATTTGAAAATTCGCCGAGCACATGATCGTACAGGAAGTCATTCGGCCTTAGATGATGGTATTCGGCCACACCGTGACAGAGATAGGCAAAGATCACTGGTCCATCGACGAGATACAAATGCGCGGCGCAGATGTCGCCTTCCGGTGTTCTGGCGAAGAACATGCGGCTCAGAGGCGTGATTTCCCGGATGAACGATTGCGGAAAGAAGTAGAACCCGGATGAGTTTATCCGCCGCAGGTTTTCATGGAACACCGTGGTGAACAGAGCCGGATCATCGATTTCCTCCGCCCGCAGCCCGTATTTGTCCCGGCCCTGCCGGACCTGCTTCTGCCGTGAATTCGAATATCCATTGCATATCTGCTCGTATCCGCCAGAAAGATCGACACAGACATTCTCGCAGAACAACGAGATGTCGTAAGTTGACATCAATGCCGTATCGAATGGCACAAAGGGATGGATACGCACGAATTCGCAGACAATACCATTCTCGCGACACCACGCGCCGAACGTCTGCTCAAACCCTTCAACGAGTCGCTGTTTCTCTTGCATCGTTTCGGCCTTTATCCAGAATCCGCCGAAATCGAACACCGATATCAGGTCAAAATGGTCAGCCGCATCCGGTACCGCCCGTTTAACGAAAGGATGAACCAGCTTCCCGGCATCGGTTTCATAGACCGCCAGCATGGCGACGCCGCCCTTTTCCAGCGGGGCGGCGGCCAGCATGTATTTTGAGGACGCAAGAATGCTGATATCCGGCATGCCGGATATCTCTCTGTCCCATTCCTGCCTGTCGGTAACTACTCTAAGCATCGCCAATCGGTATCGTCCGGATGAGAACCGGCGACCTATTCATTGTTTTCCTGAAGCGCCGCCAGCTTGTTGTTCGCAACTACCGGCATGCCGTTGGCGTCCAGATCGTATCGCGGGGCCGCCATTTTCTGGGCGCCGATATCCCGGTTTATCCTGTCGATCAGGCATTTCGCACCATCGGGGCGCTTTCTGATCAGGTACCGTATGGAAATGCGCGGTTCGGTCACAGTCGCCGGCTGCGTGCCGTGCAGGGTCAGGGCATGCCAGCAGAACACCGAGCCTTTCGGCCGCTTCAGGACCGTCTGCGCCGATAGGCATTCCCTGCCGTTGCGGCTGCGATAGCGCCATGTGCCTGTTTTCGTGTCTGTCAGATCCATGTCGTGGGGAAACGGGTCCTCACCGGCCAGATGTGACCGGGGCAGCACGAACAACGGTGCCTGACCGGCGCCGACATCGTCGAGATAGACATAGACGGTCACGAAATCGGGCTCGGCATCTTTCCAGTCGACCAGGTCCTGATGAAAGTCGATTCCGTAAAACCAGGTGATATCGGTGTTTTCCGGCCGCATGAAATGGGCGAGATTGTTCGATGGTTTGCCTTCCACCTGGTGCCTTATCCATTCCGGCAGCCATGCCCGCGACACGCCGCAGACCAGCTTCCGTCGGAAAATCTCGTATCCGGGGCCGAGAAGGTCAGTCAGAAAGACTGCCAGGCGCGGTGTCTTTTCGATTCTCTCTGAAAGCGGGGAAAGGTCGTCCAGCAGGTTACTGCCTGGTCGGGGGTTCTTGTTGAAGGCGTTCGGCTGCAAACGGTCGAATTCCGCCTGATCCATGAACAGATCGGGTCCGAAATGCCGGGTTTTCCTGATTTCGCCTAGCAGGGTGTCACAGGTTTCAGCATCGATGAGGGGACCGAAATCCACGAACCCTTCGTCGATGAAGGATTGCAGATCCAATCGAGCTGTTTCACACACAGACACGTCCCGTTACAGTGTTTCGATGCCAGACTTCATTCGCCAGTTTGCAATTTTTCGCAGCAGCTGCAAACCACTGAGTTTTGCACCAGCCTGCCGGCTATTTCGCCGGATAATCACTGTTCGGTGTGCATGATGACGGACAGGATGACCGCCCGGGACAGGCTGACTGAAACCCTCTGCCGCCAAGCGGACTATCCGCATGCTGTGTTCGGCGGACGAATGCGCGCCTGTATCGCGGCCTTGTATTGCGAACTTGCGGCTTCAGGATACCGGCAAGTGATCATACCGGCCAATGTCTGCCCGACGCTGGTGACCGCCATTCACTATTCCGGCACGGATATCCTTCTCGCCCCGACGGACCCTGAAACCGGCTGCTTGGCCGATGACGCCACGGCAGCGCTGATACACGGCGCATCTTCCCGCGGCAGCATCATGCCGGTGCAGAGCTATGGCTTCCTGCGTGATTTTCCGAGAACAATTGATGCTGCGAGGTCGAAAGGCTGGATTGTTGTTGAAAATGACACAATGGCGACCCGTATCCTCACTGACAGCGTTACCGATAAATCGCCGGCCGATGTTTTGCTGACAAGCTTCGGGCCAGGCAAGGCCGTTCCCGCGGTGGCGGGTGGAGCCGCTCTGGTTCGAGATGCAGCGCTGGCGACTGCTATCGAAGCCCGGATGCGGTCCTATCCGGCCATTCAAGACAGCCATTTTGAACGTGACGACTGGCTGATCCACATGCGGCGCCTGCTGCGGCAGGGGCCTGTAATCGGGCAAAGCTGGCTGCATCATGGCGAATTCCTGATGGCGCTGGAACGGGACGATCTGTGTCATTCACTGCCTGATCGCTGCTTCGGGCCAATCACAAGCGCCCTTGCCGGGGCTGTGGCGGGCATGGAACAGCGCAGGGAAGCAGCAGACCGTTGGACGCAGGCGCTCGGGGGTTTGGGCCTGCTTGTCCCGGTCGCGGGGCGACAGGTCAATCCGTGGCGCAGCATGTGGCTCGTTCAACGCCGCCGGGACGATCTGGTGCGGGCGATCCGGGCGGCAGGGTTCGACGCCGGCACGAACTATCCCGATGTCCGGGAATACTTCCCGACCGTCCTGTCGGCCATGCCGGAAAGCGGTGCGCGGCGATGGACCGAAACAGTTCTTAACCTTTGGGTCGATGACCGGTATGATCGCCGAACGATCCAGGATGTCGCGTCTGTTGTTGAAAAAACCCTGACGTGACGGTTCCGCATGGTCATGCCGGCTGGTTGTCGCATTGACCGTAACCCCTTCTGAGACCGGGAACGAACTTTAATATGGATGTCCTTGGATTCGACAAGCTGATTTACCACCATGACCGGATCATGGGGATCGCGGAAGATCGCGCCGACTTTCCGGTGCATATCACCGCCAGCCTCGGCAATTTCTGCAATCACAAATGCCGCTGGTGTACGGTTTATGCGACCCATCAGGATGCCGTGCGGCATATGGATTACGACCGGTTCACCGCCTTCATCAAAAAGGCGGCGGCGCAGGGACTGAAATCGCTGGCCTATGTCGGCAACAGCGAGCCGCCGGCCTATCCGCGCTTCAGGGACCTGATCAATTTCGTCCACGACCTCGGCATCGAACAGGCGATGTTCACGAACGGGTATCTGATCGACCGGTTTGAGGACGATATCTCCCGGTTTTTCACCTATATCAGGATCAGCCTGGATGCCGGTACGGAAGAGGTGCATAACGAAATGCACCAGGTGAAAGGGCATTTCCCGAAGATCATCAAAAACATCAGGCGTCTGGCGGATCGGAAGCAAGACGGGTTCCCGACAATCGGCGTGCAGTTCGCAACCCACCATCTGAACATGCATGATCTGGATGCCTGCGCGCGGGTGGTGAAGGAAGCCGGCGCGGAATACTTGTCGGTAAAGCCGGTATTTAACTGGGGTGCTGCGGTTGGCGAATTCATCGAACCCAACAACCTGACACCGGAAGTGCTGGACCCGCATGTCGCGAAGCTGCGCGCCGATCACGAAGACCGGAATTTCAAGATATTTTACCGGCCCTATCAGGTTCAGTCGGTTGCCGAAGACCGCAACGTGCTGACCTATGACCGCTGCGTTGCCGGTTTTTTCAGTCTTTCGGTTTATGAGGACGAACGGGTGGTTTGCTGTACGCCGCACAAGGTGCAGGTCGGCACCCTGTCGGACGAGCCGGCGGATATCGTCAGGAAAATCTCGGAGACTTCAAAGGGGATCGACCTGTCGAAATGCCCGCCGAGCTGCCGGTATCATCCGCTGAATGAGCTGGTCGATACGGTGCTCAACCAGGACCGCGCCCGGCGGTTCCATCCGAATTTCCTGTAGTCGCGGGTTTCGATGTCGATCTATGACCGTATGAACGCCGCCCTTCGGCAGGAACACGATCTTCTGTGCGAAGGATTCGAGCAACCGGCGTATCCGACGGCCTTTGTCATTTCTCAGCCGCGTGCGGCATCGACCTTGTTCATCCAGTTCCTGCTGGCCCGCTTTAAAATTGGATATTGCAGCAATCTGATGTCGCGGTTCTGGGACACGCCGGTTTTCGGCGCGCACTTGCAACAGGACTTACAGCCTGATGTGCCGACAAGTTCATTCGAAACAGCGTTGCAACCGGAAGGACCGCTGGAGCCGCATGAATGGGGCTTCTTCTGGCGAAAATGGCTAAAACTGGAAGGCGATGCGCATTATTGTGATGACAACGCGAATATCGATATCGCCGGGCTTCGACAGGTTCTCGCCGCCTTTGAAAACGTTTTCAACGCGCCGCTGATCTTCGATTCGGCCTTCATTCACTGCAATATCGATGTGTTTCTGGAGGCTCTGCCGAAATCGGTGTTCATCCGCACGCAACGCGAACCGTTTTATGTTTGCAACTCTGTGCTGAACGCCCGTTTGAAACGCCACGGTTCGATAGACGGGTTTTTCGGCAACCGGCCGCGCGCCATCGGCCGGATTCTGGCAATTGACGACCCGGTCGAACAGGTGGTCGAGCAGGTTTATGAGACCGAGGGGGAAATCGATGCGGTCTTTCAGGCCCTGCCACAGGCACGGCGATTACAGATCGACTACCCTGACATGATGGCGAACCCGACCGCTGCGACGGACCGGGTTGCCGCCCTTGTTGCCGGTAACGGAACAACGCTCCAGCCGACCGGCGGCAGCTTGCCGGCCTCCCTTTCGGTGCGGCTTGGCGGCGCTGTCGTCAACCCGATTTTCAGGGACAGACTTGTCGATTGCTTCGAGAAAAAATTCGGCTATCTGCCGGATGATCTGGAATGCCGGCATGGATGACCAGTGCATCGCAGAGGCACGGTTACACCGGATGCTGGCTGAGTCGCCGTCACGAACAACGACTGCTCGCCGAAAGGCGGGTTTCGAGCTTGTTGAAAATATCAATGCGTCGACATGCACCGGTAGGCGTGTAATTTTTTTTGCGGAATCACCGTATTTTGCAATTCTTCGGGAAAGCAGGGTGCTTCGGGTGCGTGGGTACCAAACAGTCCTGCTGTGCCTGAAACCTCTTGCCCCGTCTTTGGTTGACAGCTTTCAGGACAGTTTCGACTGTATCGCTGACGATCTTCGGTCCTTTGCCTTGCTGGGTGAATTGGCGACGCGTGTACATGCCGATATTTTCCACATCCAGTGCTGGATGTGGGGATATCATATCGCGAGACATATCATCGATTGCGCTGGCGATACGCCCTGTGTGTGTGAATTTTACGATGTTACGTCGGCCTTGCTGCCACGCGACAAGCTGTACGAACTTATGGCCAGCCGGCCGGACCCGGTCGGCATGGTCGATTTCGACCTGGCGATGGAGGCCTGCCTTTTTCGCAAGGCCGACGGTATTGTGCACCGGCTGTCCGGTGATCTAATTGCAGGCTTGCAGTCACGCTATCGAAGTTTGGCGCCGACGTTGTATTTCCCGCCCTGGCCGACGACTGCGTTCTGTGCGTTTTCCGAAAACCGTTTATCTGATGAAACAGGACGACATCATGTTGTCTATGCTGGTGCCGTGCATCCTGATAGTACCGACCCGGCCTTGAGTTCCATCGGAAATCTTTCGGAAACGATTGGCAAACTGTTGTCGCAGGGTGTCGCCGTCGATCTGTATCTCGATCCGCATCGCAGCATTTTCGAATCGAGGGATGACTACGCAAGTTGGTTCCAGCTTGATGACGCGTATGATATTTTCCGGATGTTTGAAGGTGTGCCGCCTCAGGAATTGCCAAACGTACTTTCTCGCTACGACTACGGACTACTGGCGCTGGAAATCCATCCGGACGCCCTGAATAATCTGGCGAATGTTCTGGACGGAGCGATCGGTACAAAGGTGTTTTCGTATCTTGAAGCCGGATTGCCTGTGCTAGTCGACTGCAACGCAAAATTCGTAGCGGGGTTTCTGAAGGAATACGGCGTTGGATTGCCGGTGTACAAAGACGACCTGAAAGACCTTGCGGCATTTTTCTCGACAGCCGACAAAGCCGGCTTGCAGGCGAATGTCAGGCGTTTTTGTTCCGAAAACAGCATGGAAGCCCGAATTGGGGAACTCGAAGATTTTTATACCGGAATAATGGATATTGCTTCCGGCCGTCTTTCAAAGGGGCCTGGGCATGGGTGAAGCCGATGATCTGTTGAACCCGATGGCCTTCCGGTCAATCCGGGATGATGATCTTGCCGATATGGACGAAGATCAGAAAACAATGTTGACGGGTTGGACCGCCGGCATGGAACATCGTGGCGTCGGGCGGGAATTCGGTGGTCGGGACGATCTTCTGAAATACTATGACTGCTGGGATGTGTGGGAAGCTCTGCCGCGCTACGGCAAGCCTGACCCCGCGCTGGTCAATGCAAGCTGGTCGGTGACCCGGCGCACGTTCGCGGCGCTGTCGCCGCCGCCAGACCACCGGTTTCACAAGGGTGAACCGCTTCCTGTCGATTGCATCAATGCCGAGGATTTCGCGTTCCAGACAATCGGCGGCCTGAATCCGTTGAAAGACCGCATGTGTGTATTGGATTTCGGCGCGGGAATGGGGCGACAGGTCAACATCTGGTCACAGCGTGTTGCCGATTTGAGCTGGATCGCCGTTGACGCCATTGAGATGGCCTATATGGCGCAAAGGTTCCATTTTGAGAACGGGCCGACCCTGCCGCTGATCGACTATATCGACAATCCCGACGGTTTTGAAATCGATGACCGCGCCGCGATCTGGCATCTGCCGACCTGGCGAATGGACCGGATTCCGGAAAACTCGGTTGATCTGGTGCTGGCGGTTCAGGTGCTGCCGGAAATCAGGGAAGACCTTGTCTTCTGGCTGCTCGACCGGTTCGGGACAATCCTGAAGCCCGGCGGTGCGATCTTCATCCGCGATCACGACCTGCATTTCCTGCCGGGTCATGCCGTCGATATCGAGGCCGAACTGGCGGCGCGCGGTTATGTTCAGGAGTACCGGGCCCACGCACGGGATCGTGTGGACCTGCATGGCATCCCCCGCCTGTGGCGAAAGCCTGACCCTGCCATGCCCCGCCGACCGGTCGACAAGGTTCGCAAGACGGAAATCGAGGCGCGGTACGGGCCGGCTAACCGAGCAGGGTCGTGACCGTTTCAAGCTCGGCATCGGTGCAAAAAACAAGTGCGTGCTGGGCGATCCGGTAGTCCGTCAGGATGGTGAAGTAATCCGTTGCTGTGGTTTCATCGGGCAATACCGGGAAATGATGTGCGGGTATTTCTCCCAGCGCCTGCATCGCAAGGCTGCTTTCAACAGGGCCGCGACAATGAATCGGTAGCAGAACGCCGGTAAGTTTTTGCCGGAGTGGGTTGTTTCCGCCTGTCATGATCTGGCTGATCTGCGCTGCCAGTTCAGGAACCTCGGACAGCAGGTACGGGGCTGGTAGAGGCGGCCGCTTTTCGTTCTCCGGAACCTCGATCAGGCAATCAGGCTGCTGCAATGCGGTCGCAAACACATCATCGCCCGTCCGGTATTCCGGGCAGAACGAGCGGGCGATAATGGTGTCGCCGGTCGGGCCGATGAAAGAAAATCCGTATCCTTCATATCCGCACGGCGGACAGGCATGAACAATTTGCGTGGCGTTGAAATCGAGTTGCAGATCGGCGAGATCCCGTCGGTCATCCGCAATCAGCACCCAGTGGCCGTCAATATCATCGATCCTGTCTTTCTCCGCCAAGGAAAACCCGGAAAGGAACCGCGGGGATGCGCCGTGCCAGTCGATTCCGCTTTCCACAAACCTGTTGAATGCCGTGTCCGCGCTGCCGATGACTGTAATTTTCCGGGGCCTGCGCCGGTCGAGAAACAGATTGACGGATTTCTGCGAAGCGATCCTGCAGAAGGTCAGATAGTAGTCATGGGCCCAGGCAATTTCATTTCTGTCTATGGGAACGGTATTCGCAGTTTTTT
This sequence comes from uncultured Flavobacteriaceae bacterium, assembly GCA_964352715.1. Classification (GTDB taxonomy): domain Bacteria; phylum Pseudomonadota; class Alphaproteobacteria; order UBA8366; family Aestuariispiraceae; genus JAVKBW01. The sequence goes on from CAYGSU010000071.1 coordinate 11,581, forward strand.
CCGGTTGTTCGCATTTTTGCGCGATGACGAACCGTAACTGCCGACCGGTCATGCCCAGCGGATCGTTCTCTGGTATTTCGACGACAATGTCGCGGATCTTGCCAAAGCCGCAATTTCCTAGCAGCCGCCTGAAACTTCGCTGCGAATAGTAAACCTGCGGAACACCGCGAACCAGGTGGGACAGGGTGTTCCAGGGTTTGCCGTCCTGCCAGTGCGGCAGTTCCGCCGCTGCATAGGAGAACGAAACGATCAGCCAGCCGTTAGGCCTCAGCACCCGGTTAACCTTGGCGAGTGCTATTGCGGGATCGGAGATCGAATAGAAAGAATTCAGGAAACTGACGAGATCGATTGATTCGTTTTCGGCATCCCAGCTTTCGAAAATATCGCAGACAGTATGGAGGGCGGGATAGCGCATTTCCGCATTGAAAATTGCCTCTCGGGACGGTTCGACCAATGTGCTGTCGGTAACGGAAGGGACGTGGTCCAGCATGAAATTCGCCCAGGCCCCGGCCGCGCCGACATCGACGACGTGTTTTATACTTTCCCAGGGCAGGGCATCCCGCACGGCCTGCCAGTTGTAGCGCGCCCAGACACTTTGCAGATCATCGTGTTTCCAGGCGCTGTTCAGCTCGTTGTAGTAGGCCCTGGTGGAATAATCAGCCTGGGACCAGGCTTTGATGCGCGGTGTTTCGTACATTGTGCCGCAGGTATCGCAACAGGCGAGAAAAATTGTGTCCGAGACTCTGAATTCCCCGATATCCGACAGACGCTTCGCTGACGGCAGCAATTTTGTTACCGAGTCCCCTGCACAGACAGGGCAAACCGTTGTTTCGTACTCAACCCGCATTATAGTGTCCTGGCACTCAACCTGAATGGCACGGCATATGCTAGTATGACTCGGCTCGGTTGCAACGCTGCAGTGTTCCAGAGAGACGATACAGGTTCTTTGCCGATTGGGCCTGCTGGAGTAAGCTGTTTGCTGAAATGACAGATAGAGGAATTGCAGCGGAATAACATGCCCTGCATTCAGATTGAATAATGGCGCGAACCGTATCGAAACTGGTCGTAATGGTGTATCCGGATACCGATCTGGAAATGCCGGGCACGTACAATCTGCCACTGAGCGTCATGGCGGCGGTAACCTGCCTGTACGAAGACTATGAAATCGTTATCTACGACCAGCGGGTCGACCCGATTGAAAAGTACGAAGCGGCCCTGGCGCGTCATCCGATTGCTGTCGGCATTTCGACGATGACGGGATCGCAACTCTTCAATGCCATAAAACTGGCCAAAATCGCCAAGGACTATGGCGCGGTGACGATCTGGGGAAACTGGCATCCGACCCTGTTGCCCGAACAAACCCTGAAACATCCCTATGTCGACTATGTCGTCACCCATGAGGGTGAAGAAACCATGGCGAAACTCGTGGCCATTCTTGAACGGGAAGGGGAGACCGATCAGAAAATCTGGCGCGGCGTCATCACCGACTGGTCGGCCATGCCGAAGGTTCCCTATCATCTCGTCGATTGCACGCAGTATCTTTTCAACGCCCAGTATCCGCATGCGCGGGTGCTGCCGTATACGTTCTCGCGCGGTTGCCCTTTCCAGTGCGCTTACTGCGCCACCGGCAATATATTCCGCAAATGGGAACCGCAGGGCGTCGACCGTGCCGTTTCGAACATGATGGAGCTGGTTGAAACCTACGATCTCGACATGATCAAGTTCACTGACGAGAATATTTCCACCAACAAGAAGGTTTTCGGTCCGCTGGCCGAGGCAATCGATGGCCGGTTCGGCTGGCTCATCCAGAGCCGGATGGACTGTTTGAACAGGGTGGATCTCGAGCTGCTTGAAAAGGGCGGGTTGCGTCTGGTCGGCGCCGGCCTTGAATCCGGGTCCAACCGCATCCTGGAAATGATCAAGAAGAAGGAAACAGTGGAACAGTATATCGATGTGAACAAAAAACTGGCATCGACGTCGATCCGCAGCGCTTATAATTTCATGATGGCGTTCCCGGGCGAGACCTGGGACGACATGATGCAGACTGTCGATCTCGGTCTGCGTCTGCTGGACGACAACCCGAACGCTTTCCTGAACCCCTACTATACATTCGTTCCCTATCCCGGCTGTGCGCTCAGCGAGCAGTTCGAACATCTTTTGCCGACATCGCTGGAAGACTGGGCGACGTTCGACCGGTTCAACGCTCAAACGCCGTTCAGCGAGAAGTATCAGTTCGAGATCAGTAATATCGCCTTCTCCTCGAAGTATGTCGGCCGCCGGTTCATGATGAAATTCCCCGGAAACGCCCGGGTCGAGGAATTCACGGACAGGCTGAAATGGTACTGGTCCCGCCGCGATTTCGGCTCGGACGACTGGTGGGATTTGCGGGAACAGAACCGAGAGCTGATGGCCGACCTTTTCGGCGAGTTTGCCTTCGACGGGGTGATTTCGGACCGGCAAGAGAAAGCAAAAAGCAATCATTCCCTGATGAAGATTGCCGAAACCAAGCTGCCGGACGGCCCTCAGTCTCCTAATTCGGTCACAGCCGAATACAAGGACGGCTACGTCAATACCGGCGCGTCCGACTATTGATGTCGGGCGCCTGAATACGATGAACAAGGACGACTATTTTCCGGTCGATCAGTTCGATCTGGATCGGGACTTTGAAGCCAATCCGCTAATGGCGGGGATAAAGCTTTCCCGCTACAAGTTCGCGGCGAAAATGCTGTCGGCGACGGATCGGGTGGTCGATCTGGGTTGCGGCAACGGCTACAGCACGTATTTCTATTCAACAGTTGCCGAACACGCCGTCGGGGTCGACCTGTATGCCGATATAGACGCCGTTCAGGCAAAATGGCGGCGTGAGAATCTGCGCTTCCGCAAAGGCGACATACTGGCAGATCCGGCAAGCCTCGATCTCGGCCCTTTCAATGCCGTGACGGCCGTGGATGTGATCGAACATTTTCACCGGGAAGACGGTGTCAAAATCATTGAAAACTATGCCGACGCCTTGCCGCAGGGCGGCATGATGATCCTCGGCACGCCAAGCCGGCACAGCGGCGCGTGGCGTTCGGAAACAAGCAGGCAGGGGCATTTCTACGAATACGATCCGGATGAATTGCGGGCGATCTGCGATACCTGTTTCGGGCGGTCGTTCCTGTTTTCGATGAACGATGAGCTCGTCCATACCGGCTTTTCCAAACTGGCCTGGTTTTTCTGGGTGATCGCGGTGAAATAGCCTTTTCCCGGGCAGTTAGCCGGCTTTCAGATCCTTCAGCAATTGCCGCGCCCGGTGCTGCCAGGTGTGGTTGGCGAGCACTTCCTTTCTGGCGGCGTCGCCGATCTTCCGCCGCATGCTGTCATCCTTCAGCAGGCGTCTTGCCACCTCGTGGATCGTGTCGCGGTCATAGGCGGCATAGTGGACGCCGTCCACAAAACAGGCGTTGAACCCGCCGGGCACATCATTCCATCTGGACGAAACGGCCATTACGACCGCACCGCTGGCCATGCCATAGAAGACACGGTCGTGAAAATTGCAGCCGTCCGGATTGTCATGCAGGACGATTTTTGTCGATCTGAACAGCCGCAGCATCTGCCCGAGGTTGCCGACCGGCGGACAGGCCCAGTCGCTGAATTCGGCGTGTTGATCCCAGCCCGGGCCGTAAAACCCGACATGGTTCGAGATATCGGCGGCGCAGCGGGCTGCGGCGACCCGGTTCAGCAGGCGCGTATAGGCAATCCGCATATTCTCCGTCGCCCATGTATTGCCGGGAACAGCGGTGTCTGGATTGGAGGCCAATGCCGACGCGATGGCAGAGTGGTCGCAGAAACCTGTCAGCGGCTCGAACAGCGATTCCATTATGGCCTTCGATACCGAGGCGGCTTTCAGCAATTGCCATGTTCGATGCGCCGAGAATTTCTTTCGCCAATAGGCGGGCTGATACGGCGCGGCATTGTTTTTCCGAACCCACCAGCGAAACCAGTCTTCCGCCGATTGCGCTTCCGCCGCCAGCGTGTCCTCCGACATGTCCTGATGATGCGGCGGCAGCATCGAGGCGACCATGACGATATCGTGCGCCGTCTCCGTCGGCGCGGCGTTCTCTGCGTTGCTCAGCAGTTTCGGGTCGACAGCCGGTGCGAAATGCGATGCCGGCACGCTGAAGGTTGGCGCATCAGCTGTCAGGGATTGCGGCTGGGCCAGATAGTAGATGAGATCGCCATCGATTGCCCGGTCAGCGGTGGATTTGCAGACCGCACTCCGGCAATCCTGAAACCAGGTGACGTGCCGGGTGCCCGGCTTCAGGGGCGGGTCGGCCGGGCGCGGTCGGTTTACCTGGAAAACGACATCGATAGACTGTTCCCGGACGATGGATGAAACCGTTGACGGCCAGGTCGGCCGGTGTAAAACGCAGGCCTCATGCCCCTCGACCCGGAGAGCGGATGCCAGACCGTCAAGCATCCGGTATTCGAATACATGGCGGTAATTGGGGATCAGCAAGAATTTCATGTCATTCTGTTTCTACCCGTATAGCACAGGCGGTTCAACGACCCGGTTGCATATCCTGCCTGGCCTGTCGTTAATACTTTGTGACTTTGATTTGTTATGGAATAGCAATGTCTTATCGATTTGCGTCCGACTTTCCACCTTCCGTGACGTATCTGACGGAACGGTTCGGGCATTCAGGCCTGTCGGCGGCGTTGGACCGTTTGTGCCGGCGGCATCTCGAAACGCCCGTGCCGGCGCAGGTATCGCCGCCCGCAACGGACACGCTGATCGTCAGAACCGCGAACCACCCGTGGGAAGTCCTGTCTGAGGAAAGTCTCGACCGGCTGTTTCCGCAAAGACGAAAGCCGTGCCTGTTCTACATGCCGAAAGGGTACGCCTGGTCAGGCGGTTTCTCCGGCGAGGTTACGGTGGAAAGTGTGCAAACACCGGACCAACTGATCGCCGCTATCGGGCGGATCAATCCCCACACCCTTTATTTGCAGGTCGGCCCACATACCAAATCAGAATTTCTCGCCGGTCTCATCGCCGCCCGGTTTCCGTCGGCTCGGCTGATCGTCGAGTTCTATGACATGAGCTGTTTTTTCTCCGATGCGATTCAAAGGGATGTCCGTGGCTATTCGCCTGAGGATATCGAGGATAGCTGGACCGGCATTGCCGCCGCGCTCACGCTGGCGGATCACGTGATCGTCAAGGCCGGCGGCGATGACTGGCAGCGCTTTGCCGCAACGGCTGCCGCACAGTGCCATACGTTCTTTCCAATGCTGGATAATGCGTTCCTGATCGACCAGGGCGACGCCGCCCGACGGACCTGGAAACCGGCTGAAGGGATCCGGGTGCTGTTCGGCGGGGCGGTTACGGCATCGGAACTGGAACACGGGCCGGAACGGACGCCGGGCGCAAATTTCCTGCGGTATTTCGAAGCTCTCGGCCAATCGGAAAACTGCGTCCTCGATATATTCAACGCGGCCGATAGGGATGGTCGTCAAAGCGAATTCGAGATCCTGCAACGCTGGTGCGCAGGTTTCGGCGGCAGAGTGCGGTATCATGCGTCTGTCGATCAGGGCGCGCTTCTGGCGTGGCACGCTGACGCCGACTTCGGGTTCTTCTGCGTTCACTATCCGGAAGACCCGGTTGAACATGTCGGGCGTATGGCGATTCCGAACCGCATGATGACCCATGTCTGCGGCGGAGTTCCGATCATCGTCGATGACCGCGCGACCTATATGGCCTATCTTGTCCGGCGGTTCGATGCCGGTGTGGTGCTTGACCCCGGCGATATGGCGGCATTACCGCGCCTGCTCGATAAACAGGATATGAAGGATTTGCGGGCCGGCGTGCAGGAAATGAAATCTTGGATGCTGTCGCAAAACCAAGTATGCATTGAGGCTCTGTCGGCTGGTGTGAAAACGTCAACGGCGCATGCAAACGATCTGGCCTGAATGACCCGACCATGCCGTTGCACATTAGCAAATCAGCCTATCTTGAAGTCGAAAAGTTAGCGCTTGGTGCGTTCCGGCCCGTAACCGGTTTCATGAACGGCAGGACCTTCGATTCGGTCGTGCAGACCATGCGGCTACCGGACGGTCAGCCCTTCCCGTTGCCGGTGGTGCTACAGGTTTCCGGCGACGAAGCGTCGGCCGCGAAAGGGTCGGACCGGTTGGACCTGTTTTATCGGGGCTCGTCGGTCGCAACGCTTCACATCGACGATGTCTACCAGCGGTCGCTGCCGGAAGCGGCAGCACGCCTGTACGGCACCAGCGATCTGGATCACCCGGGGGTACGGTTTTTCATGGCCGATCCGGACAGATGCTGGTTCATCGGCGGTGAAATCGAGAATTTTCGTCCGTCGCAATCGGAATTCGGTTCCGACGAATTATCACCGTCGGAATCCAGGCAGCTTATCGCGCAGTCGGGATGGCGTAGCGTCGTCGGTTTCCAGACGCGCAACGTGCCACACCGGGCGCATGAATATCTGCAACGGGTTGCGCTTGAAATCTGCGACGGCCTGCTGATCCAGCCGCTTGTCGGCCGGCGCAAGAAAGGCGACTACACGCCGCAGGCGGTGGTGGCCGGTTATCGGTCGCTGATCGAAAATTTCTATCCGGCCGACCGGGTGAAACTGTCGGTCCTGACCACGGCGATGCGCTATGCCGGTCCTCGGGAAGCCGTGTTTCACGCCATTATCCGGAAAAACTACGGGTGTACTCATTTCATCATCGGTCGCGACCATGCCGGCGTTGGCGACTATTACGGCACATATGACGCCCATAGTCTTTGTGACGTGTTCGGTTCTGATCTGGGAATCGAGATCATCAAGTTGCGCGGTACGCATTATTGTTCAGCCTGTGACGGAATTGTTACCGACAAATCCTGCCCTCATCTGCTGACACGTCCCGATGTCGTGACGCATATTTCTGGAACCGCAATGCGAAGCCTGCTGACCGGCGGAAGTCTGCCGGCAGGCCATCTGATGCGGCAGGAAATCATAAATGCCGTTCAGGGCATGACTTTGTTTATCGAGGAGGACGCCGAGTGAGCCGAACAACTATCGTGTGTACGATCGGGCCTGTCACATGCAATCAGCAAAGCCTGCAGACCCTTCGCAGGGCCGGCATGAGTGTCGCGCGTCTTAACGGCTCACACGCGGATCTGGATTGGCATCGGGCAGCGATTGCACTCATCAAGGAAACACTGCCGGATGTACCGATCCTGCTTGATATTCCGGGAAGAAAAATACGCACCACCCAACTGAGTCACGAACCGGAATTCGATGTTGGCGAGACGATAGTGCTGACGACGGAGCAGGGGCACGACGGGTCGGCGAAAGTGCCGGTCAGTTACGGCAATCTGCATAACGATCTTTCCGTCGGCGATATCGTTATCGCGGATGATGGCACCTTGCGATTTACCGTCGTCGATATCGTTGGTCAGGATATACATTGCCGCGCCGATGTCCGGGGCCAGTTGAAAAGCCGCAAGGGTATCAACGTTCCTTATGTAAAACTGCAGATGGAAGAGGTTACCGACCGCGACCGGCAGATGATCCGTTTCGCCAAGGAACAGACGGTCGATTTCATCGGTATCAGCTTCGTCGAATCGGCCGATCACGTTCGGGCCATTCGAGAAGTTATCGGTGGTTATAGCCCGCGTATCGTTTCCAAGGTCGAAAACAGAGGCGGGCTGGCCAATGTGCGGGAAATCGCCGAAGCCAGCGATGTTCTGATGATCGACCGTGGCGATCTTTCCGTGGAGACGGAACTGGAAGAGGTTGCCCTGAACCAGAAAAGAATCATTGAAACGGCGCGTCATTTCTCAAAGCCCGTTATCGTCGCGACCGAAATGCTGCATTCGATGATAGATCACCGATTTCCGACCAAAGCAGAGATTTCAGATATCACGAATGCTGTTCTGGATGGCTGTGCCGCGACCATGCTGTCAGGAGAAACGGCTGTCGGTGACTATTGGATTCAAGCGGTCGAGACCATGCGTGAAGTGGCAGACCGCGCAAATGGCTACCGGCATGAACAGACGGTCGCCAACAAGGTTGCCCGGTCGGTTCCCGACGCTATTGAGGATGCCATTGCTCTTATCTGTCGGGAATTGCCGGTCACGAAAATTGTAGCAATCACCATTTCAGGCTTCGCCGCGCAACGTATGGCTGCCCGCCGACCGTCGCAGGAAATCCTGTGCGTCAGCAACGACGTCATGACGGCCAGGGCGGCCAATCTGCTGCCGGGAACCAAAGGTGTCTATGTCGAGGCGGAATTCCGAAGGAAATCGACCGACCACATTCCGGTCTGCCTGGAAGCACTCTATCGTGGCGGGCATGTTGCGCTGGACGATATGATTCTGGTGACGGCTCTGGGGTATCCCAAGAGCGGCAATCGCATGAATCTGATCCAGACCCATACCGTTGCCGACCTTGCCGATGCGCTGGGCTGGTAGCCGAACCGCGCCAGTCAGCAGTGCTGAAGGAGGTCTGATAGTTCACCGGCAACGGCATCGATGTCCGGCGGTGCCGACACCGGCACCGGCACCGCAGGTGCGAGCCGCCGCATGGCTTCAGCGTTTGGCTGAGCGCAGTTGCCAACCACCTCTTCCATCTCGGCCATGTTGCCGTTGCAGTGAAGCGCCACGTCGCACCCTGCCGCCA
>CAYGSU010000072.1:0-2714 GCA_964352715.1 uncultured Flavobacteriaceae bacterium
CACCGGCGGCTTGCCATCCATCGGGGCGGGAGGGGTGACGGTCTGGCTGTTCTTGCGCTGCCGCCAGACAATCAGCAGCCCGCCGGCGGCGATCAGCAGCGCGCCGGGGAACAGGCGCTCGAACGGGGCCTCGCCGAACACGAACCAGCCGACCGCGTAGGAAAACGGAATGCCGAAATATTCGAACGGCGCCAGGTTGGAGGCCTGCGACGCACGATAGGCGGTGATCAGGCACAGAACCGCAACGCCGCCCACGCCGCCCATCGCCAGCAGCCACATCCAGTCTTGCGCCGTATCGACGACGCGGTAGCCGTCGGTTCCGAGCACCACGACAACCGACCAGAACAGCGCGCTGACCGAGGTATACAGGTTGATCGTCGCGCTCGGCACGTCGTTGTCGAACAGTTTGATGATCACGCTGGTCGACGCATAGCAGAAAGCCGCCCCCACCGGCAGGATGGCGTAGAGCGTGAAAACATCGCTGCCCGGCTGCATGATCATGACGATGCCGGCAAAGCCGATCACCACCGCGCCCCAGCGCCACACGCCAACCCTGTCTTTCAGCACCAGCACGGAAAGCGCCGTCACGAACATCGGCCCGGCGAAGGCCAGGGTGGAGGCGGTGGCGAATTCAAGATTGATCAGGGCCTGGTAGAACGAATATTGCGCTGTCGCGATGAACGCGCCGCGCACCAGCCCCAGCTTCCACTGCCTTATAATCAGCGGCCGGCCCGCCGCGTGCCAGTCTTTCGACCACAGCAGAACCAGAATGCTGGGCACCAGGCCGAAGACATTGCGGAACATCGCCAGTTGCTGGGCCGGATAGCCGCTGCCCATATGTTTGACGATCGCCCCCATCACATCGAACAGGAGCATTGCGAGCAGGATAAAGAATGCGCCGCGCAGGAAGGGGGAAATTCGGATCGCCATCGGCGGAACCTTCCCGCAAGTTCAGTGAAGACACAATATGTTTAATACCACGGTTGATGCCGGCGGGAGCGTGGCGGGACGCCGACTGCCTTGACTTGACGCCGGTGCAGCCCGACATCTGAAATGAACGAACAGGAGATTTGAGATGCCCGACGCCAAGCCGACGATCCGTATCGACATCGTATCCGATGTCGTCTGCCCGTGGTGCATCGTCGGCTACAAGCAGCTTGAACCGGCGATGGCGGCGCTTGCGGACCGGGCGGATTTCGACCTGCACTGGCACCCGTTCGAACTCAACCACGACATGCCGGACGAAGGCCAGGACCTTGCCGAACACATCAGCGAAAAGTACGGCAGCAGCAAGGAAGACAGCGCCGCCAACCGAAAGCGGTTGAGCGACATTGGCGACACGCTCGGCTTCCGGTTCGACTATTTCGACGGCATGCGCATGGTGAACACGTACAAGGCGCATCAGCTTCTGCACTGGGCCCGCGAACAGGGCAGGGAACACGACCTGAAACTCGCCTTGTTCAAAGCCTATTTCTCCGACCGCAAGGATGTCAGCAGCGCCGATGTGCTGGCCGATGCGGCGGCATCCGTCGACCTCGACCGCGACGAGGCGCTGGCCGTCCTGCTGGATGGCCGCTATGCCGACGCGGTGCGGCAGGAAGAGGTTCAGTGGATTCAGCGCGGCATCCAGGCCGTCCCGGCGGTGGTGCTGAATGAAAAGTATCTCGTCTCCGGCGCGCAGGGCACCGAAAACTACACGCAGGTGCTGTCCGAGGTGCTGAAAGAAAGCGCGTCGGCGTGATCGGCCCTACTGACGATCCCCGGCCTGCGAATCGGGGTCTTCCGCCGCATTCTTGTCAACGATCCCCGGCCTCCGAGCCGGGGTCCATTCCTGAAGCATTAATGCAGCTTGAGACGTCAACGGAATGGTTCCCGCATCAAGTGCGGGACACCGAAACATGGTCGGCAATTTCCTAAAACTTCTCCTCGCCGCGCACCCGGTGTTCATCCGGGAAGTCGCGGTAAAGGGCGAAAACAATATCCTTCACCTTTGAATTCACCGCATGGTGGAACGCCTCGACCGCGTCGGCACGGCGGGAAACATGGGTGAAGGCTTCATCCATCTGCGCCATGTTCCTGAAGTCCAGCGTGATATGCCAATCCGGCAGGCCAGGCGGGCCGAGGCCCAGCTTTCGCCTTGTAATGCGAAAGCCCTCGACCTCGCCGGCGTCCTTCACATGGTTCAGGTATTCGTGCACGGCGTCCGAAAAGTCCGTGTCTTTCACGCCGTCCTTCAGCGAACACCAGATGTGATAGATATCCATCGCTCTACCTTCCTGTACAGCCTGAGTCCCGGCCTCCGAGCCGGGATCCATTCCGGCAGCGTCTCACGATACTCACCTGCCTCCGGAATAGACCCCGGGTCAAGCCCGGGGATCGAAATCCCGCCACCCTACCGGCGCCCACAGGGTCTGTTTTATATCGTCCACGCCTGCCAGCAGCATGACAAGCCGGTCGATGCCCAGCGCAATCCCGGCGGCGTCCGGCAGGCTCCCGACAGCCTCGATAAAGTCCTCATCGACCGGGTAGCGTTCGCCGTACAGGCGTTCTTTCAGGTCCATGTCGGCCTCGAACCGGCGGCGTTGCTCCGCCGCGTCGGTCAGTTCGCCGAACGCGTTCGCCAGTTCCAGCCCGCAGACATAGACCTCGAACCGTTCCGCCAGCAGCGGGTCCTCCGGCTTCGGTCGCGCCAAAGCCGCCATGCTGACCGGGTA
>CAYGSU010000072.1:2814-16124 GCA_964352715.1 uncultured Flavobacteriaceae bacterium
ATCTGCCAGATTTTCTCCAACCCGCCCGCCAGCAGCTTCTTCATCGCGAATTCAGGGCTGGTATGCAGATAGAAGGTCTGCGGCGCGGCGTCGGCCCGGCCGGGCGGCAGCATTTCAGTTCGAAAGGCGGCCAGATGCGGCTCAAGCCCCGGGCTGACCTGCAATGCCGGGGTTTCGACTTCCTCGAAACCCTGCACCTCGAAGAAAGACCGGACCGCCCGGCGTACCGCGATCCGCACATTCAGCGCGGCGCGTCGCTTCTGCATTTCGGCCGGCGACCACCACCTGTTCGTCATGCCGCCGACTCCGGTTGCTTCGGGTCGTGCCCGGTGATAGGTAGAGCGCGCTTTTGAGGACTTCTCATATCACAATACGGACGTTCAGTGATGAAGGACAACGCAATCAACCTGCGCCCCGGCAATGCTTTCATGCAAGATGGCAAGTTGCTGGTGGTCGTTAAAAACGAAATCAACCAGCCCGGCAAGGGTGCATCGGTCGCCCAGATCGAAGCCCGCGACCCGGTTACCGGCACCAAGACGAACCTTCGGTTCCGGACCCAGGAAACAATCGAACGGGCGGACCTGTTCGATTCCGACTACCAGTATCTGTTCGAGGTCGACGGCGCCTACACGTTCATGAACAACGAAACCTTCGAGCAGGTCGAGGTTCAGGGCGATGTCATCGGCCCGCCGAAGGCGTATCTGCAGGAAGGCATGATCTGTACGGTACAGACCCATGAAGGCTCGCCGATCAACGTGACCCTGCCGAAATCGGTGGTGATGGAAGTCGTCGAGGCCGATCCGGTGGTGAAGGGTCAGACCCAGTCTTCGTCCTACAAGCCGGGCGTGCTGGAAAACGGCGAACGGGTTCTGGTGCCGCCGCATATCGAAGCCGGCACCAGGATCGTCGTCAATACCGCCGACGGTTCCTATATGGAACGCGCGAAGTAATCAGGCAAAGGCAATCCCTATGGCAATCCGCTCGGCCAATATCAACGTGATGATGAAGGCCGCCGAAAAGGCCGGCCGGGCGCTGGTGCGCGACTTCGGCGAAGTCGAACAGCTTCAGGTCTCGCGCAAGGGACCGGGCGATTTCGTTTCCAATGCCGATGTGAAGGCCGAACGGATCATCCGCCGGGAACTGGAAAAGGCGCGCCCCGACTTCGGCTTCCTGATGGAAGAATCCGGCACGGCCGGTCCGGAAGACGCCGAGGGTCGCTTTATTATCGACCCGCTGGACGGCACCACCAACTTTCTGCACGGCCTGCCGCACTGGGCGATTTCCATCGGTCTTGAAATGCGGGGCGAAGTCACCGCCGGGGTGATCTACGACCCGGTGAAAGACGAAATGTTCTGGGCCGAAAAAGGCCAGGGTGCGTTTCTTCGCGACCGCCGGCTGCGGGTTTCCTCACGCCGCCAGGTCAGCGATTCCGTGTTCGCAACCGGCATCCCGCATCTCGGCATCGGCGGCGGACCGGAAGGCCATGCCCAGTTTATCCAGCGGCTGGAACGGGTGATGGCGCATTCAGCCGGTGTGCGGCGCTGGGGCACCGCCTCGCTTGACCTCGCCTATGTCGCCGCCGGACGCTATGACGGGTTCTGGGAACGCGGGCTGAATGCCTGGGATGTCGCCGCCGGCATCATCATCGTCAAGGAAGCCGGCGGATTCGTCACCGATCTTTCGGGTCGAAACTATGCCTTCGGGGCGCAGGAAATCGTCGCCTGTAATGACGGCATCCAGCGTGGCTTCACGGAATTGCTGCGCGGCAAGTAAACCCCGGCGATTCCAGCCGGCATCCGGGCCGGCATATCGGGCTTTTTTACAATCCCGGGTTATTGTCGCATCATCAAGAATCGGCACACAGATGGTTGAGGCGCATTGTCGCCTTGGGTAGTGTATCCGTCAGCGTTTTGAGGGTTGGCGGAAATAGTGCTAGTGAGTTTGTTACACCCGATACGCAATGTGCCCTGTCTCTGACCATGATTGACGCAACAATGCTTTCACAGATTTCACTTCGGACCCTGGCCCTGTCGACCGCCATCGCGGCGTTGACGGCGGGTGTCACGCCTGCCGCCCTGGCGCAGAGCAGCTACTACAATGGCACGTCGAATGTCCGCGATCCGGTGGTCGTCGATCTGTCGGTTCTGGATAGCCTGGGACAAAGCTCCAATCTGGCCGATTTGCTGCGGCCCGGCCCGGTGATCATCAGTTCCGGCAGCCCTGCGACACAGCGTCTGATGCCGGAACCGCCGATACCGAACGCCGCCCCGTCCGCGGCTGCCGTCACCAGTGGTGAACCACTGCAACTGACCGCGCCCGACGCCTTGCCTGAATCCGGCCTGGAACCCGCCGGTTCCGTCAAGCAGGCGCAGCGCGAAGCCCAGAAACTGAGTGGCGAAGCCGCCGCATCGCCAACGGTGGAACCCATCGCAACCGGCACGGTCGCCGTACCGGTTGCGCCTGAAATTGCAGCGGTCGAACCGCCGCCGCCGGAACCCGAACCGGTCGCCGTCGCTGTACCTGCACCGGAACCCGTTGCGGTTCCTGAGCCTGAACCAGAACCGGTCGCCGCCGCCCCGGAACCTGAACCGGAGCCGGAAATTGCGCCGGAACCTGTCGCCGTCGCGGTTCCTGAACCGGAGCCTGAGCCGGAACCTGAGCCTGAGCCGGAAGTGGTGACAGACCTGTCATCCGCCATCGTACCGCCGCCGGAACCGGTGGCCTCGGTCGAACCGGAACCCGCGCCTGAGCCGTCGATCCCGGAAGCGTCAGTTACGCTCGACCTGCCGGAGCCTGAAACCAATGTCGCGTCGATTGATCCGAATGCAGTGATCGAGACTGACGAGAAAATCGAAATCCGTTTCGGCCCGACTTCTTCGGAATTACCGGGCGGCGTGGAAATTGCGCTCGACCGTCTGGCCGAGAAACTGGACGCGAACGAAGACCTGCGCATCCAGCTCATGGGTTTCGCCAACAACGAGGGCGAAACCACCAGCCAGGCTCGCCGGCTGTCGCTGTTCCGCGCGCTGGCTGTGCGTACCTATCTGATCAAGAAGGGTATCCGCAGCACAAGGATGGATGTGCGGGCGCTCGGCAACAAGGTTGACGGCGGTGCGCCAAACCGGGTCGATGTCGTCATACCGCAAGGCTGAACCAACATGACTGATAAGGGTTAAAGGGTGAGCCGTCCCAACAGTTTTCTGATCCGCATGATCCTGTTTCTGGTGATCGTCGCTGTCTGCGCGTTTGTGGTCGTCGAGCCGCTGGTCCAGGCCTTTTTCTCGAACGTCTTCATCAACGGCATCATCCTCGGCGCCTTGCTGGTCGGGATCGGCATTACCTTCTGGATGGTCGCCAAGCTGAACCGTGAAATCTCCTGGGTTGAAAGCTTCAAGCTGGGCGCGCATGGCGCACAGACCAGCCTGCCGACGCCGCGCCTTCTGGCTTCCGCCGCGACAATGCTGACCGAACGCACCGATCGCAGCCGAACCCTCAGCCTGTCGACCACCGCGATGCAGACCCTGCTGGACGGCGTCGCCGCACGGCTGGATGAAGCGCGCGAGGTCAGCCGCTACATGATCGGCCTGCTGGTCTTCCTCGGTCTGCTGGGTACGTTCTGGGGATTGCTGGAAACGGTGCAGAGCGTCGCCGGGGTAATTTCCGGCGTGCAGGTCGGCGGCTCCGACGCCGCCGGTGCCTTCGCCGATCTGAAAGCCGGGCTGGACGCGCCGCTGACCGGCATGGGCACCGCCTTCAGCTCATCCCTGTTCGGTCTTGCCGGATCGCTGATCCTCGGCTTTCTCGGCCTGCAGGCCGGACAGGCGCAAAACCGCTTCTACAACGATCTTGAGGAATGGCTGTCCGGGCTGACCCGCCTGAGCGGCGGCGGCGGCCCGATCGGCGACGGCGAACAATCCGTTCCCGCCTATATCCAGGCGCTCCTGGAACAGACCGCCGACAGTCTCGAAGGCTTGCAGCGCACCATCGCCAAGGCGGAGGAATCCCGTGCCGCGTCACACAACGACATCAACGATCTGACCGACAAGCTGGGCGTTCTTGCCGATACGATGCGCACCGAACAGGACCTGATGCTGCGGCTTGCCGAAGGGCAGCAGAAACTTCAGCAATTGCTGGAAAAGACGGCGACGGGCGGCAGCGCCGACCACAGCCATCTGAAAAACATCGACCATCATCTCGGCCGAATGCAGGAAAAGATGGAGTCCGGCCGGGCCGAAACCGTGCAGGAAATCCGCAGCGAGATCCGGCTGCTGGCGCGCACCATCGCCGCCATCGCCGAAGGGGGAGAGCCATGACGCCTCGCCCCACGGACGCATAGGGACAGCCGAACATGGCGATTGCCAGACGGTCCCGACAGCAGACCCTGGATATCTGGCCGGGCTTTGTCGATGCGCTCGCGACCCTGCTGATGGTCATCATCTTTCTGCTGATGATCTTCGTGATCTCGCAGCTATACCTGAACGATGCGCTTGCCGGCCGTGACAAGGCGCTCGACCGGTTGAGCCGGCAGGTCACAGAGCTTGGCGAGCTGCTGGCGCTGGAACGATCCGCCAATGATGACCTCCGGCAGAATGTCGAAAGCATCTCCAGCCAGCTTCGCGCCAGCCTGTCGCGCCGCGACGAACTGGAAGCCGCTTTGGGCGACCTGCGTGCCGAGCGCGACGGCCTGCTGGCGCGGTTCCAGGCCGCCGAAGATACCAACAACGAATTGAGCGAAAAGCTGTCGGAAACCCGGCAGGCGTTCGAGGACGCAACGGCAGCCTTGTCCACCAGCCGGCAGGAACTGGAAGACGCCTACGCCACCATCGACGCCGACAAGGAAACCATTCAGGCGCAACTGGCCGAACTGGACCGGTTGAGCAGCGATATAGAAGCGCTCGACGCCTTGCGGCAGGAACTACTACAAACCGTCGCCGCGCAGGAAGAATCCCTCGAAAGCACACAATCGGAACTGACGGAAGAGAAAGAGGCCGCCATTCTGGCCCGGGCCGAAGCGGCCAAGCTGAATCAGCAGATCGACGCCTTGCGGGAACAGATCGCCGATCTCAACGCACTGCTGGATGCTTCAGAAGAACGCGACCGCGAAGCCGATGCGCAGATTGCCGATCTCGGCAAACGCCTGAATGTGGCTTTGGCCAGCAAGGTGCAGGAACTGGCCCGCTACCGGTCGGAATTCTTTGGCAAACTGCGCGAAATTCTCGGCAACCGGCGCGATATCCAGATTGTCGGCGACCGTTTTGTCTTCCAGTCCGAAGTGCTGTTCGAGGGCGGTTCCGCCGAGCTGGGCGAAGCCGGCAAGGAACAGATGGCCAGCCTCGCCAAGACCCTGCTGGAAATCGCCTCACAGATTCCGCCGGAACTGAACTGGATATTGCGGGTCGACGGCCATACCGACGAACGGCCGATCTCCACCGCGCGTTTCCCGTCTAACTGGGAACTGTCGACCGCGCGGGCGATTTCGGTCGTGAAATTCCTGCGCAGTCAGGGCATCCCGCCGGAACGCCTCGCCGCGACCGGCTTTGCTGAATACCAGCCGCTGGATGCCCGCACGGATGAAATCGCCTTCCGCCGAAACCGTCGCATCGAACTGAAACTGACGGAACGCTAGGCTAGGCAGATAGTCCGCCCCGCTCTTCGATGAACCGGGCGATGACGTCGACCCCCTCGCCGGCCTTCATGTTCGTGAACACATAGGGTCTTTCGCCGCGCATCCGTTTCGTGTCGCTGTCCATCACCGACAGGTCGGCCCCGACCAGACCGGCAAGGTCGGTCTTGTTGATGACCAGAATGTCGGATTTGGTGATGCCCGGCCCGCCCTTGCGCGGAATCTTTTCACCCGCCGATACATCGATGACATAGATCGTGAGATCGGCCAGTTCCGGCGAGAAGGTCGCCGCCAGATTATCGCCGCCGGATTCGATCAGGATGAGGTCGAGATCGGGAAAGGCGAGATGCATCTGCGCCACGGCCGCCAGGTTGATCGACGCATCCTCGCGGATCGCCGTATGCGGACAGCCGCCGGTTTCCACCCCCAATATCCGTTCTTCCGGCAGCGCGCCCGCTCGGTTCAGAATCAGCGCGTCTTCCTTGGTGTAGATATCGTTGGTGATGGCGCACATGTCATAGGTGTCGCGGAAGGTCTGGCACAGCCGTTCCATCAAGGCGGTCTTGCCGGACCCGACCGGACCGCCGATGCCGACACGCAAGGGGCCGTTAACTGAAAGCGTCATGAGCGGAACAACCTTGTGTACTGGGTTTCGTGTTTCATCGACGCGATGTCGGACAGCATCGCCGCCCCGCCAGGATCGTCATGGCCGGCAACTGCGGCGCGTTCGACGGTGCGCGCAACCGGCTTTTCAAGATCGCGCTGAACCTGCTGCCCGGCGGTCTGGCCGAGCGGGATCAGCCGGACCCCGGCGGAAACCAGATTGGCGGCGAAGCCGTGCACGAACGCCGTCAGGGCATCTTTTCTGTCGATGCCGTGTCCGGCAGCCGCCGCGCCGACCGCGACCGGATAGGCCACCGCATCGCCCGGCAGGCCAGTCAGCCGGGCCAGACCTGGCCACGGCCAGACATCGCCCGTCGCCTTGATGAAGGCATTGCCCAAAGCCACCGTTTCCATCTGCCGTTCGCGGCTGGGCGACAGCGCGATCGCGAGATCATTGATGTCACCCAGCGCCGCACTATCCGAAGCCGCGTCATGCGCCAGCGAAAACAAAACCGCATCGGTCCAGCCGCTGCCATGGACGACCAGATCCTCGATCCAGTCACCCAAAGTGTCTTGCGAGGAAACCACGCCGGTTTCCACAACCCATTCCAGACCGTGGGAATAGGCAAACGCACCAACCGGATAACCCGGCGACAACCAGGTCATCAGACGGTAAAGAGCCGGACTATTCATGACTGTGCTCATGGTTCTGGCTGTTGCCGTGGCTGTGACCGTGCCCGACGCCGTCCGGCCCATAGGCCCCGCCTTCCGGGTCGAAAGCCCGTTGGCAAAGCTGCACGTCCGCACCGAGACCGCGCGCCATTTCCGCGATCACATGGTCTTCCAGCACGATCAGCGCCCCGCCATCGATCTGCGTCGGCAAATGCCGGTTGCCGAGATGCCAGGCCAACCGCATCTGGTGATCGGCCCCGGTGCAGGTGATTTTCAGCACCGGTTCCGCCGCCGCTTCGACTGCGACGAGCCGTCCGTCTTCCAGTTCCAGCGCATCGCCGCCTCGCAACGCCGTGGCGCGCGGCAGATCAAGCAGAAAGTCCAGACCATCGGCGCTGTGCATCGCCAGCCGACGGCGGTGTCTGTCCTGATAGGCAAGCACCACCGTCGATACCGCCGGCCTCGCCCAGTCGCCCTTTCGTTTCACCGCCACCGCCCGGATCATCATCAATGCCTAAAACAGGAAATAACGCTGCGCCATCGGCAACACGTCCGCCGGTTCGCAGGTCAGCAGCACGCCATCGGCGCGAACCTCATAGGTTTCCGGATTGACGTCAATCTGCGGCGTCGCATCGTTCAGCTTCATTGACGCCTTCGATATCCCGCCGCGTGTATTGGAAACCGCAACCATCTTCTTTTCCACGCCCAACTCGTCATGCAGGGAAGACTCAGCCGCCGCCTGCGACACGAAGGTGACGCCCGATGCCGTCAGGGATTTTCCGAACGAACCGAACATTGGCCGGTAATGCACCGGTTGCGGCGTCGGGATCGACGCGTTCGGATCACCCATCGCCGCCGCCGCAATGGTGCCGCCGATCAGCACCAGGTCGGGCTTCACCCCGAAAAACGCCGGAGACCATAAAACCAGATCGGCCCGTTTGCCGACCTCGATGGAGCCGATTTCATGCGCCATGCCATGCGCGATGGCCGGGTTGATCGTGTATTTGGCGATATAGCGCCGCACCCGGAAATTGTCGTTGTCGCCTTTTTCCTCCGGCAGCGCGCCGCGCTGGCGTTTCATCTTGTCCGCCGTCTGCCAGGTGCGGATCAGCACCTCGCCGACCCGGCCCATCGCCTGGCTGTCGGACGCAATAATCGAAAACGCCCCCATGTCATGCAGAATATCCTCTGCCGCGATGGTCTCGCGCCGGATCCGGCTTTCGGCGAAGGCAACATCTTCGGGAATCCGGTCGTCGAGGTGATGGCAGACCATCAGCATGTCGAGATGCTCGTCGATGGTGTTCACCGTGTAGGGCCGTGTCGGATTGGTCGACGACGGAATGACATTCGACAGGCCGCAGACCTTGATGATATCCGGCGCGTGGCCGCCACCGGCCCCTTCCGTATGGAACGCGTGGATGGTGCGGCCCTTGAAAGCATCGACCGTGTTTTCCACGAAACCGGATTCGTTCAGCGTGTCGGTATGGATCATCACCTGCACGTCCAGTTCGTCGGCGACGCCAAGGCAGCAATCGATCGCGGCGGGCGTTGTGCCCCAGTCTTCATGCAGTTTCAGGGCGCAGGCCCCGCCAAGAACTTGTTCGACCAGCGCTTCCGGCGTCGAGGCATTGCCCTTGCCGGAAAACCCGAGATTCATCGGAAACCCGTCCGCCGCCTGGATCATCCGCCCGATATGCCAGCTTCCCGGCGTGCAGGTCGTGGCGTTGGTGCCGGTCGCCGGGCCTGTGCCGCCGCCCAGAATCGTGGTGACACCCGACATCAGCGATTCCTCGAGCTGCTGTGGGCAGATGAAATGCACATGCGCATCGAACCCGCCGGCCGTGAGGATTTTCCCCTCGCCCGCAATCGCTTCCGTACCCGGCCCGATGACGATATCGACGCCCGGCTGGGTTTCCGGGTTGCCGGCCTTGCCGATGCCGGCGATGCGGCCGTCGCGCAGGCCGATATCGGCCTTGTAGATGCCGGTATGGTCGACCACCAGTGCGTTGGTGATAACCGTATCGACCGTGCCGCCGGCGCGCGTCACCTGCGACTGGCCCATGCCGTCGCGGATCACCTTGCCGCCGCCGAACTTGACCTCCTCACCGTAGATCGTGTGGTCGCGTTCGACCTCGATAATCAGCTCTGTATCGGCCAGACGAACACGGTCGCCGGTAGTCGGGCCGAACATATCCGCGTAATCCGCATGTGAAATCTTCGCTGGCATCCTGCTTCCCTTCGGCTCAGTCGAGCGCACCCATGATTTTCTGATTGAACCCGTAGACGCTGCGATCGCCGCGCAACGGCACCAGGGTCACTTCGCGGCTCTGGCCCGGTTCGAACCGCACCGCCGTGCCGGCGGCGATATCCAGCCGCATGCCGCGCGACGCATCGCGGTCAAAGGCCAGGCCCTCGTTGGTCTCGAAAAAATGATAGTGGCTGCCGACCTGGATCGGCCGGTCGCCGGTATTCGCGACCTTCAGCACCACCGTCTTCTGGCCGGCATTCAGTTCGATATCGCCGTCGGCGGGGAACACTTCTCCGGGGATCATGGCAGCCTCCTCAGCGGATCGGGTTGTGGACGGTGACCAGTTTGGTGCCGTCCGGAAAGGTCGCCTCGACCTGGATATCGTGGATCATCTCCGCAACGCCCTCCATCACCTGGTCCCGGGTGATGACCTTCGCCCCGGCCTGCATCAGATCGGCAACGGACGTGCCGTCGCGCGCGCCCTCGACCACGAAATCCGTAATCAGGGCGATGGCTTCCGGGTGGTTCAGCTTCACCCCGCGTTCCAGCCGCCGGCGCGCCACCATGGCCGCCATCGAAACCAGCAGCTTGTCCTTTTCCCGAGGTGTCAGGTTCATCCGTTATTCTCCATCACCGCTCTATCTAAATCGACCAGACCCGCGGCAGCGGCACGCCGCCGTTGAGAACGCCAAGCACTGGCACGACAACGCGCCGCAGGTCGAAACCGTCCGCCGCCACGGCCCGAATCACCAGCTTTCCCTGCCAGGCGCTGACGCCGGCCGAAACGCCGTCGATTTCCGTATCGTCCAGCAGCGCGCGCACGGTATCCACCAATCCTTCAGCATCCGGTGCGAAATAGACGATGCTGGTCATCGCCACCGCCCCGCCCAGCGTGGCGTTGCGGCCCAGCAGCCGGCTGATTTCGCCATCGATATGAAAGGCTTCCGCATGCCGCAGCCGGCCGTTGCAGCGGATGCGCCAGTCGTCGCGGAATGCCCCGAACCGCACGGTCTCGCCCCGTGCCGAGCGGCCGAACACAACCGATTCCTGTACCAGCACACTGCTGTCTTCCGCCATCTCGATATCGAGGCTGCGGCGCAGGCTGGACCCGTCGAACAGAATTGTTTCCTGCGGCAGCCAGGCAAGCCGCCCGCCGTCGCCGACCGTAAGCCGCACCGTCGCCGCCGCTGCCGCGCCACGTGAGGCATAGGCCCGCTCGCAGGCCTGTGTCGTAAACACTGCAGATGCGCCCGCGCCTACCGCGCCGTCGAACACCACGCGGTCGCCATCGGTCAGGCCGCCGGCTGTGTTGATGAGCACCGCTTCCGCCGCCCCGCCGCCGGACCGGCCGGGAAACCGCACCTTGAACGAGCCGGACTGGCGCAGATCCTCCAGCACTGTCTCTCCGCCCCGCCGCCGGAAGACGCATTTGGCCTCTCCCCTCATCCGTTGCAGGACAGGGGCCGGGGTTTCAGCGGGTTTGATGTCTGTCAGCGCAGGATCGAGCGGCATGGGCCATTAATATGCTGGAATAAAATCCTAACCGGCAGTATCGACAACCCGCCCCCGTCCGCCAAGGGTTAATATGCGAAAGCCACCGAACCGCAAAGAATTCCGGGGTAAGGGCTTGCCTAATCGCCCGTGCCGCTGTACACACCGCGCCTGGAATTAAACGGGCGCAGCCCCGCACAAATGCAAGGATACTGGCGATGAAAGCGAACATTCATCCGGAATACCATTCGATCACGGTCGAAATGACAGACGGCACGTCCTACCAGACCTATTCGACATGGGGCTCTGAAGGCGACGTGATGAAGCTGGAAATCGACCCGACATCGCACCCGGCCTGGACCGGCGGCCCGCAGCGCCTGATGCAGGGCGGTCAGCTCGACCGGTTCAACAAGAAATTCGCGAATTTCGGCATCTGATCCGAATCCCTCGCAGACAGACGATGAAGGGCGCCCCCGCGGCGCCCTTTTTCTTTGCCCGGTTAAACGACCGATCGGGGGTCAGGGTGGAGGTGCGCGGCATACCGCTGAATGTCGAGGCTTGCGAACGGTTCCTCGAATCCACTCCTGACATCCGATCACATTTTTGCCATTATATCGTGTATTATTAAAGTTCACTGCAACAACGGGAACCAACAATGCGACACCTTGTAACAGGTCTGGTCCTGCTTTGGCTTGCGATCCCCGCAAGCGGCCATGCAGGCGAACGCAACAGCAAATGGAGCGATTGGCGTACTATCGCCCATGACGGTTCGTATGCCACAAGCGACTGTATCGGCACCTTCGACACCCCTGACTGCATTGCCGATACATGGGCGGCCTGCGATGTTCTGGGGTATCTCAAGGACGGCGCAAAAGACTACATTCCAGAAAACCATCGACCGATGTGCAGGCATCTTCTGTGGGGGATGGGTGGTGTGCCTGCAGCAAGAATAAGATGGCGGGAACCATTCCACGATCCCGAAATATACTTATACCGTATACACACCTGGACAGCACTTGAGGAGGATGTGAACCAGTATCTCCGAACTGACCTCAATGAAGCGAATACCGGACCTAAAGGATTGCCTCGAGTGCTACCCGGCGACACGGTTCTGGAATTTTATCCCGCCGGTTGCTACAGCCGGTACAAATGCGTTCAGGAACAGAAAGCGGATGACATGAAAGCCTGCCCGCCAGTAAGCTGCCAGGGTTTCGATCTGTTCGGTCCGAAGGATCAGGATTATCTGCGGATTGGCTGCGATGGTTATCCTGACCCTGACGGCATACTCATGCCATTGACATTTATCATCCTGCGGAAAGTTGATGGCAGCTGGTTTATAACGTATGAAGAAGATTCCACAGGCACCTATAAAAGAACCTGCGACCTGAGTTTCATGCCCGATTACTGGCGAAAGCGAAAGTGATCGAACCTTTTCTTCAAACCTTCATGGTTCTTGTCGTTAGAGACCTTTTCCGCTCGCCGGTCTGCCAGAGCATCCAGCAGCAAAGGTTTGGTGTCAGGGTTTACTGCCAAACGGCTATAGGCGCCAAAAGTCTGTTTGCCCATTAAGCCGTCGACTTTGACCGCTCCTGGTTCAACATCGTTGATTGCCTCCTGGATCGCCTCGATGCGTTCCTTACCCGCAATCGGACCGAGGATCGTATCGGCAAGAGCCGCCGCCGCCTCTTCATCGCCAACCAATTCCAGCGCGTCAGCGCCGCCAACCGGAGCCAAAGAATGACCGTCCTTCTTCGTGCCAAGTAGCGCATCGAGCACCTTGATCCGCTGTTCGGGGGTCAGAGAATCCGGAGATGTGTCTTTTTGAATGCCTGTCCTGTCTACGACAAGGTTTATGGATGATTGTGTGATACCGGCATAGGTTTTTCCATCGCTCGCCTCTCCGCCTTCGGCAACGAAAAACTCCCAGTATGCCCTTTGGCGGGCCGGCGGCAGGTTTTGCGCTTCAAGTTCCTGATCGTACCTGTCCGCCTCATCCTGCGACACGGCCTGCTTGCGATACGCACCGACAGGCCGCCGCCCGCCAGGGTTTATCTTTGCCGGTTGTTGGGCTGGCCGCTTCGGCGCGCGAGGGGACGGTGGCTGGTTCGGCGATGGTGCGGTCTGCGCCACCTGCACCGTTTGTTGTGGTGTCTTGTACGGGTCGCGCGGGTCGCCGTCGGCATGGCGGTCAAGCGCCTGCCTGAGGACCTTTTCCGTTTCGTCGCCGGGCGTCAGGGTGGAGGTGCGCGGCAGACCGTATTCCGATTGCAGGTTGCGGATGGCGGCGGCGAGATAGAAATCCTCGTCCTCGGGTGGGCTGTCGGGATCGAACTGCCCGGTCAGGGTCAGCATGGTTTTCAAGGTCTTTTTATCCGCCGGGTCATTGCGCCCCTCCGCCCCGACTGAACCGGTCAGACCATTGCGCCGCACGGCATCTGCCGCGTCGCGATCGCTTTGCCCGATGGACGCCCGCAACAGACGCTCCGTCGGGCCACCGGGTTTCATTTCACCATCCGCGCGCAAGCCGTTGCGGTTCTGGAAAGCCCTGATACCGGTAATCAGCTCTTTCTCCGGCAACCCGTTGATCTGTCCGAAAGGCGGTGTGTAGTCACCGGTGCGCCACAGGGCTTGCTTCACAGAAAAGGCATCGGGTTCGGCCATCGGCGCATTGCC
>CAYGSU010000072.1:16224-20181 GCA_964352715.1 uncultured Flavobacteriaceae bacterium
TGACGATTTCCGGCCGCAAGCAGGTCGACGACGACGCTGAAACCGCACGCAACTTCCTGTATCGCGGCATCGCCGAACGGGCGTTCGAGCGCAAGTTCAACCTCGCCGACCATATCAAGGTCGATGGCGCGGTTCTCGAACACGGCCTGCTGCATGTGAAGCTGGTGCGCGAAGTGCCGGAGGAAAAGAAACCCCGCACGATCGCTATCGGCGGTGCGAAAGCGGCGAAGAAGCTGACCAAAGCGGCCTAAGGTAACGCCGCGGCGCCGGCCCTCTCCCCCACCTGCCATCCGCAATCGTCTCCCGACCGGAAGCGCAGGTAGGCCAGAGGGCTGACGCCAACCTTGAACCATCACCGGCTTCCCGGATTTCCAGCCGGTGCGAAACGAAGGGCGGTCCCGAACCGGGGCCGCCTTTTTGTCGTGCTACGTTGAGGCTTCGCCCATACCCAGCATTTTCCAGCGCCGGTAGTAGATCGACTTGAACGCGCCGGCGACCAGCGATACCGGCGCCATCATCATTCGCAGCAGGCCGGGAAAAGGCGACGGCCGCATGACATCCAGAAACACGCAGAACCGCCGCCCGTCATCGTCGTTGATCGACCGGTGCATCAATGTGTCATCGAACATGAACAAGGGATCTTCGGCCCAGTAGTGCCGCATATGCCCGGTTTCGATGAAGACGTCCTTGTCCGGAACCGGTGTCAGATTGTACAGCACGCGGATCGTCATGCGCATCGGGCCGAAGTGGAAATTGGTGCGTTCCTGCCCGTCGAACACCGACACCGCGATGGTGCGAACATGCCGGAACGGGGCATTCAGCGCCTCGATGCTGTCATTGTATCGATGGCCGAACCAGCGAAACAGAAACATGCCCCGCTTGGCTTCGCCGAGCTCGCGGTTGATGCGATCCATCACCTTGTCCCGGTTGGCGTCGAACGCCGCCAGCACGGTTTCGATTTCCCGCCGCGCCTCGTCGGAAAAGTCCGACAGCGCATAGATCTTCGGGTTCCGGTTACAGATCAGATCGGTGAAAAGGTTAAGCGGCGAAACCAGCCAGGTGGTGAACCCGTTGCCGCTGAAATAACGCTGCCACAGATACCAGTCGCGCTTTTCGTGGCGCAGAATATCGGCCAGCCCGCACGCCATATAGAACAGCAGCAGCCAGGGAATGAAGTAGAAGCCGGCCGCCAGAAATAAAATGGCGATCAGACCCTGTTTTGCGGTTTTCCCTCTTATTAACGGCACAGCGGCATCCGAATAATACTTAATGGCCGGCGCAACTGTAATCAGAATGCCCCAGAAGCTTTCAGGAAAGTTTGCACAAGTTTCGCGGGAAAGGTCAAAGCCGCAGGCGCAGGCAGGAAACGGTGACAGTCACACGATCTGTATTGCAGCGCTGTCGGCGGGACCGAGACCGAAGGTCTGTTGCCGCAGAAAATCCATCAGTTCGCGCCGGTCCGAAAGCCCGGTCAGCACCTCAGAGGTCAACAGCGCACCGATATGCGCCCGTACGTCGTTGCCCATCATTTTAACGGCTTCGCGGAACAGCAGCGAGGCCCGCAACTCGATATTGATGCGGCTGAACACCTGAAAAAGACGCGAGGTCTGGCCTTCGATCAGGATCGGCAGAACCGGCGCGCCGCTTTTCTTCACCATGCCGGCGGTAAAAGCCTTCCATTCCAGGTCTTTCGCGGTGGCGAACGGGTTGCGCGCTGTGGCGATACCGCCGGCCGGGAAAATCGCGACCACATGGCCGGCCGCCAGATCGGCAAGCGCTTCGCGCCGAGTGTCCAGATTGGTCTGACGCGCTGCCTGGGTATCGAGAAAATCGACTGGCAGAAAATGCGCACGCGGTTCCGGCACCTTGCACAAGGCATTATGCACCAGAAGCCGGAAGTCCTTCCTGACCTGTGCAATCAGATAGCCCAGCAGCAGGCCATCAATGACACCCAGCGGATGATTGGCGATAACGATCAGCGGCCCGGTTTCAGGGATTGCGGACAGACCGCCGGCATTGATCTTTACCGTCAGTTCAAGCCGACGGATGGCCTGTTCAAAGAAATCGTCGCCGGTCGATGCGCGGCGATACCCGTCATACAATGTCCACAGCCGGGCCTTGCCGGAAAGACGTTCGATTCCCTTGATCGCGGTGCGCCGCCACCAGTCATCGTCCGGCATTGCGTAAGTGAAATCGCTGGCTGTCAGCATCGTACCGATACCTCCACGGATAATCGATCAGGCATAGCCCGGTTCGATGGCAGATGCGTTACAGGTTGATGGCACTACGGTGATGCGGGAAAGACGATCAGGCGTTGTTGAGTTGCTGGTCGATATAGCGGCAGCTGATGTCGATGGCGTCTTCTGCTGACGCCACCCGATCATGGATCGACATACCTAGCCAAAGCCCGTCGCACAGGACCACAAGGCCAAGAGCCGCACGGTGGGCGTCGATCTCATGCTCCAACTCGTTCGCCGCATTTATAAACAGCTGCTCCGTGCGTTTGATATAATCGGCGTAAAGCCCGCGATTGACCTCTTGCACGGCCGTATTGAACCTGATTTCGTGCCAGAAGCTTAGAAAGGCCGTCAGGTTTTGTTCCGTCAGGACGGGTTCGGAGAATATCGCCCGTGGCATCGCATGTAGTCTATCCACTGCGGAAGAACCACTGTCGTTAATAGCGATGGCGACATTTTTGGCTACCTGGGCATAAAGATGTTTCAACGCGGCCGCGACCAGGTCGTCCTTGCTGTCAAAGTAATGACTGATCAGGCCACGCGATGCACCGGCCGCCTCGCAGATGGTTTTGACCGTGGTGCCGCCAACACCGTTTTTCGCCATCGACTCGATGCAGCCTTCGATCAACGCCTTGCGCCGGAATTCGTTTATTTCCGGCAGCGTCTTCGGGCGCTTCAGCCTTACCCGTTCGGCTTTTGTATTTGCTGCGATCGTCGCCATACAATTCTCCTAAACTGCCGGTGAAAATTTCGCAACGCAATAATTATGTTGGACGTTCAACCTGTTTATGATACATTGAACCAACATAGGAAATAACCGGACTAATCTGCAGTCCATGGGAGAATGAAATGACCGCTGTGGCAGCAATCAATACAGGCGCGCCCCTTTCACCGGAACAGGTGATCAACCTTGACGCCTATCCGATCCTCGACGACACCAACCCGAAACGGGCTGACATCATTGCCCGTTGCAAGGCCGATCTGGATTCGAAACAGTATTGCGTCCTGCCGGACTTCATTCTGCCGGAAGCCCGCAAGCTGGCTGTAGAACAGGCGTTTGCAGTCGAACACCTGGCCCATCTCAACTGCGCCAACAGAAACTGTTACCTGCAGCGCGTGAAGGATCCGTCGTTGCCGGATGATCATGCCCGCAACGTTTTCCTCAGTGCTTCGATGCGCATGCTGGCCTGCGACGTGCTGCCCGTCGATTCACCGCTGAAGACCCTGTATCACTGGGAAGCGACCAAGAAGCTGATCGCCGAAATTGTCGGTGTCGAAAAACTGTATGACAACGAAGACCGTTTCCAGCCCGTCAACACGGTGATCTATCACGATGGCGACCGGTCAGCCTGGCATTTCGATTCAACCAACGCCTTCACCATGACGCTGATGCTGCAGGCCCCCGACAAGGGCGGCAAGTTCGAAATGGCGCCGCATACAAGAAGCGACGACGACCAGAACTACGACTATGTCGGCAAAGTGGTTCGCGGCGAAGTGCCGGAGGCAACCGTTGAAGTTGGTCGCGAGGAAGGCGCCCTGTGCATTTTCCGGGGCTGCAATTCGCTGCACCGGGTTTCTCCCGTCGAAGGCGACCGCCGCCGCGTCATGGGCGTGTTCGTCTATGAAAACGAACCGGGCATCACCGGTGACCGCGAAGTCAACGAAACGGTCTACGGCCCGAGAGTCGCCGAGGTTTCGTAACGCCGCGCATGGGTTCCGC
>CAYGSU010000073.1:0-19555 GCA_964352715.1 uncultured Flavobacteriaceae bacterium
AGGCTCATTGTTTCGCCGAGCGCAAGATAGGTCCAGATCGGCGCCAGCACGACTTCAAACATGGCCAGCAGCGCCAGTTCGCTTGCCGGCACGTATCGCGACCCTATCGTGTAGACAACCAGGCCAAGGCCGAGCTGCCCGACACCCAGGGCAAGACTGATCGACAGGTCCAGCGGGGCGAGTTCGAACCCGACGCCGCTGTAAAGACAGGCCACGCCGCCGACAATCGCTGCGAACAATCCCCCGCAACAGATGATCGGCATCGTATCGCCCAGCCGTTTCCAGCGCAGGACGATGGTGAAGACGGCGAAGCCAAGGGCGGAGGCAAGGGCGGCAATATTGCCGAGTAGCCGACCCGAACCGAGCTGGCCCGCAACCATCACCACGATGCCGAACAGGGCAACCGTCATGGCAATCCAGGTCGCCCGCCGGATATTCTCGCCGAGCAGAAGTTTACCCAGCAACGCTGCCAGAAACGGCGCGGCAGCGAACAGGAAAAACGCATTCGCTACCGTGGTTTCCTTGACCGCGACTATGCTTCCTGAAAAGGCGAACACCAGACATATGCCGCCGAGAACCGCGCCGGACCCCAGTGCCCTGAAGGCGGCAAAGGGCTTGCCGCCTGACCGTATGGCGATCACGACCAGCAGGAATATCGCCAGCGACAGCGATCGGTAAAACAGAATCTGCCAGGCGTCCGCGTCGTTCATGAATTTGACGGCGACGCCCTGACTCGACCAGATAAACCCGGCAAGAATAACCAGAAACAGGCCACGTCTGTAGCTTGCGTGATCAGTTTCCGAAACGGTTTGGTCAATTGCAGTCATGGTGTGGGCTCGTGCTGTATTCATAGGGTAACCACCCTAACCACCGCGTCCGGGATGGATAAAGCATTTTATGGACAGCCCTGTCTGGATATAAGGCTGGCCTTAAAGCGGACATCCTTGCCCCGGATGCCGAATCGCAGGCGAGTTAGGGACTGTTTCAGCTTAGCGAAATGCCATGCACCTTGACCTCAAGACGCTTGTTTCGAAACTCAACCCGGCCTGCCGCAAGGCACTGGAAGGGGCGGCGCAGATTTGCGTGTCGCAGACCAATTTCAATGTCGAGGTCGAACACGTTCTGCTGAAGCTGGTGGAAGCGCCGGAAACCGACCTGACGGCGGTGTTCAAACAGTACGATGTGGAAACCCCGGCGGTGATCGGCGAGCTGACCGCGCTGATCGACACCTTCAAACGGGGCAATTCGCGCACCCCGGCCCTGTCGCCGCAGATTGCCGACCTGTTGCAGGAAGCCTGGGTATTTTCCTCTCTCAGCCTGCAGCAGAACGCCATCCGGTCGGGCGCGATCCTGCTGGCCGCGCTGGACAATGAAGGGCTGCGGCTGGCGTTGCAGGAAAAGGCGCCGACGCTTGCCGCGATTTCCGTCGACCGGCTGCGCGACGATCTGCCGGAAATGATCCGCTTCTCACCGGAAGCGATGCCGAGCGTGATTGAAAGCACCAAGGCGGACGCCAAACTGGCGAAGACGAAACGCAAGGACCGCAAGGATGAAAAGCCGGCAAAGGCGGAAGCCCCGGTGTCCGATTCCGGCGGCGGGGGCGATCCGCTGGAAGTGCTGGACCTTTACACGATATCGCTGACTGATCAGGCGCTTGTCGGTGCGATCGACCCGATTGTCGGGCGCGATGCCGAAATCCGGCAATTGATCGATATTCTGATGCGCCGTCGCCAGAACAACCCGATTCTGACCGGCGAGGCCGGCGTCGGCAAAACCGCAGTAGTCGAAGGCTTCGCCCAGCGCATCGCCGATGGCGACGTGCCGCCGCCGTTGCGCGAGGTCGATCTCAGGGTGCTGGACCTTGGCCTGCTGCAGGCCGGCGCCTCCATGAAGGGCGAATTCGAGGAACGGCTGAAAGGCGTCATCGATGCGGTCGCGGCTTCCGCCAAACCGATCATCCTGTTCATCGACGAGGCCCATACGCTGATCGGCGCGGGCGGTGCGGCGGGTTCCGGCGATGCGGCGAACCTTCTGAAACCGGCCTTGGCGCGGGGTGAACTGCGCACCATCGCGGCGACAACCTGGGCGGAATACAAGAAATATGTGGAAAAGGACCCGGCGCTGGCGCGGCGGTTCCAGGTCGTCAAGGTGGATGAACCGGACGAGGACCGGGCCGTCGCCATGGTGCGCGGGCTGGCGCGGCGGCTGGAAGATCACCACAAGGTTCATATCCGCGACGAGGCGCTGTCGGATGCCGTCCGGCTATCGGCAAGGTATATCGCCGGCAGGCAATTGCCGGACAAGGCGATCAGCGTTCTCGATACGGCCTGCGCCCGGGTCGCCATCGCCCAGGCCGGCACGCCGCCGTCGCTGGAAGCGGCGGAAAGAGCCTGCGAACGCATCACGCTGGAAATCGATATCCTGAAGCGCGAACGGATCGAGGAAACCGACCACGAAACCCGGCTGGCGACTCTGGCTGACGATCTGAAAGCAGCCGAAGCGGAACGCGACCGGCTGACGGAACGGTGGCGCGGGGAATCCGCTCTGGTCGAGGAAATGCAGGCTTTGCGGAAAGCGTCGAAGGATGACGACAAGCCGCCGGGCAAGGCCTATGCCGATCTCGCGAAAAAACTGCAGGCGGTGCAGGAAAACGATCCGATGGTGCCGGTGCTGGTCGATGGCGATGTCGTGGCCCAGGTGATCGCCGGCTGGACCGGCATACCGGTCGGCCGGATGATGCGCGATGAAATTGCCGGGGTGCTGACTCTGGAAGACCGGATGCGCGAACGGATCATCGGGCAGGACGCGGCCCTTGCCAGCGTCGCCCGGCGCATCCGCACCTATCGCGCCGGTCTGGACGATCCGGTAAAACCGGTCGGTGTGTTCCTGTTCGTCGGGCCGAGCGGCGTCGGCAAGACGGAAACCGCGCTGACCCTGGCGGAGCTGCTGTTCGGCGGCGAGGATAATCTGATCACCGTCAACATGTCGGAATTTCAGGAAGCCCATACCGTCTCGACCCTCAAAGGCGCGCCGCCCGGCTATGTTGGCTTCGGACAAGGGGGCGTGCTGACCGAAGCGGTGCGGCGCAATCCCTATTCGGTGGTGCTGCTGGACGAGATCGAGAAGGCGCACCCGGATGTGCTGGAGCTGTTCTTCCAGGTCTTCGACAAGGGCGTGATGGAGGACGGCGAAGGGGTCGAGGTCGATTTTCGCAACACCGTCATCATCCTGACTTCCAATGCGGGCGACGACATCATCGTGAAGGCATCGAAGGCCGGGGCCGATCAGGAAAAGGTGGTGGAAGCGGTGCGGCCCGCCCTGCTGTCGCTGTTCAAGCCGGCATTCCTCGGCCGGCTGATTACCGTGCCCTATGGTCCGCTCGACCGCGACCGGATCCGCGCGATTGTCGATTTGAAACTGGCGCGGTTGTGCGACCGGTTCAGGTCCAGCCACGGTGCCGCGCTTTCCCTCGATGACGATATTGCCGATCTGCTGACCGACCGGGCGGGAGAGACCGAAAGCGGCGCGCGCGCCATCGACGCCATTCTGACAAACGGGCTGCTGCCATCGCTGTCGGATGCGGTTCTGGGGCGGATGGCGGAAGACGAACCCTTTGCCGAAGCGCGGGTGTCGGTCGGGTCCGGCACCGGTTTTAACATCGCGTTTGGCTGACGGAGCGGGGCTGAATGTCTGACGAACTCGGCTATACCCAGGCGGACCGCTCGATTTCGGTGGCGACGCCGTTCGGCGATGATGTTCTGCTGCTGACCGGCATTCGCGGCCAGGAAGCGGTGTTCGAACTGTTCCGTTACGAACTCGACATGATATCCGAAGACGGCGATCTGGATTTCTCAACCATTGTCGGCAAGGACGTCACGGTGGAAATCCGGTCAGAAGATGCCGAGGCCGTGCGCACCGTCAACGGCATGGTGACGGAATTCTCGCAAGGCGGCTTCGATGCCAATTTCTGGCATTACCGGGCCGTGGTGCGGCCGAAATTCTGGCTGGCGACGCGCGCCGCCGGCTGTCGCATTTTCCAGGATATGAGCGTCACGGACATCATCGAGGATGTGCTGGGCGTGCTGGGCGTTACCGACTACAAGCTGGATACGACCGGATCCTATGCAACACGGGATTACTGCGTTCAGTACAATGAATCCGCCTATGCGTTTCTGTGCCGGCTGATGGAAGACGAAGGCATTTTCTTCTTCCACACCCATGCCGGTGAAACCCATACTTTGGTCATCGCCGACGATGCCGACGGCCACCCGGATTGCGAAGGCTTCGATGCCGCTGTGTACCGCCCGCAACAGGAAGGGGTGGTCGAGGTTGAGGATGCGATTGTCGACCTGTCCTACACACAGCGCGTTGTCACCGACAAGTTTGCCGCCGATGATTTTACGTTCGAAACCCCGTCGACCGAGCTGTATGTGCAAGCGGATGGCGTTTCGTCGGGCAGCGAGATGGAAATCTACGAATATCCCGGCGGCTATACCGAAAAGGATGCCGGTGAATCCCGTGCCGATATCCGGTTGCAGGAATTCGAGGTTTCGACGAAGGAGCTGAAGGGCGCGTCCACCATCAAGGGTTTCATGGCCGGTTGCGTTTTCACGCTCGACTGGGCGGAACGGGAAAGCCTGAACGACGACTATGTTCTGCGCCGGGTGCTGATCGACGCCACCAACGAAAGCTACAGCAACACATTCAGCGCGTTTCCGAAAACCATGACCTTCCGGCCTCTGCGCCGCACGGCAAGGCCGCGCATTCCCGGCACCCAGACAGCCATCGTCGTGGGCAAGTCGGGCGAGGAAATCTGGACCGACGAATACGGCCGCATCAAGGTGCAGTTCCACTGGGATCAGGAAGGCGAGAACGACGAAAATTCGTCGTGCTGGGTGCGGGTTGCGCAGGGCTGGGCCGGCAAGAACTGGGGCAACTGGTTCCTGCCGCGGATCGGCATGGAAGTGGTGGTCAGCTTCATCAACGGCGACCCGGATGCGCCGCTGGTCACCGGCTGCGTCTACAATGCCGAACAGGTTCTGCCCTATGCGATGCCGGACGACCAGACCAAGAGCACAATGAAAAGCAATTCGTCGAAAGGCGGCGACGGGTTCAACGAATTCAGGTTCGAGGATCTGGCGGGCGAGGAGGAAATCTACCTGCATGCCCAGAAGGACTGGAACAGCGAGGTCGAGAACGATCGCACCACCACCCTGCATGACGGCAACGACACGCTGACCGTCGAAACCGGCAACCGGGTGATGGAAGTGCAGACCGGCAACGAGGAAAACTATGTCGCCGGCAACCGCATGCTGACCATCGACGGCGATCAGGAACATGTAACCGGTGGCAGCGTCACGCATGAAATCACCGGCGACATGACGCTGAAGATCGGCGGCAACCTGACGATTTCCGTCACCGGCGACATTCTGATCGAAAGTGGCGGGACGACCACCGCCAACAGCGCCGCTGACATGATGCTGAACACCGATACCGTGCTGGCGGCGACGTCGGGCTCGGACACCACCATCGACGCCGGGCAGAATTTCGCCGCGACCGCTGGCATGGATGCGGCGATGGAAGGCGGCATGAACGCCACCGTCACTGCGGGCATGGCGATGACGGCGGAAGGCGGCACCGATGCCACGGTCAGCGGCGGGGCAACGATTACCTGTTCCGGCGGCGCCTCCGGCACGTTCGACGGGGGTGCGATGGCCACCATTTCCGGCGCGCTGATATCGATCGGATAGACAATGAGCGATCTCACCGAAGCCCCTGTCGAAACGGAAGCCGTCAAGCCGCGCGGCCTGGCTGATGGCGAGCACACGACCCGAGACGATGACGGCAATGTGGCGACGTCGTTCACCCTGGTGAAGGGAAAGCTGCATGGCGAATTCCGCCGGTATGAAAACGGCGTCCTGACCCAGCTATCGCATTTCGTCAACGGCGTGCTGAACGGCCCGTCGGAAACCTATGCCGAGGGAAAGATACTGCAGCGCGTGCCGTATCTGAACGGTCAGTTGCATGGCGATCTGGAAATCTTCGCCGATGACGGCAAAACGGTCGTGCAGCGCATTCCCCATGTCGACGGCAAAAAGCACGGCACGGCGGAAATCTACGACAAGGGCCGGCTGCAGGTTGTGATCGACTATCTCGACGATCTGCAGGACGGCCCGCTGGTGACCTACAGCCAGACCAAACGGCCGCAGGCGCGGCTGCATTTTTCAAAGGGCAAGAAGCACGGCCCGGCCTTCTATTACGGCCCTGACGGCAAACTGGTGAAGCGCGAAACCTACGAAGAAGGCCGGCTGCACGGCCCCGCCGCCGACCTGCTGCCCACCGGCATCACGGTCAAGACCATGGTGTATGAAAACGACCTTCTGTCCGGTCGGGTTATGGAATACGATCACAAGGGCAGGGAAGTGCATCGCCAGACCTTCGCCGAGGGCGAACCGGCCGGCCCGAAGCAGGAAAAGACGCGGTTCGGCTGGAAGGATGTCGAAGAGAAACCGGCAGAAGAGGAGCCGACCTGATGGGACAACCCGCAGCACAGCTTATGGCCAATCATGTCTGTCCGATGGTGACGGGCGTGGTGCCGCATGTCGGCGGCCCGGTTTCCGCCCCCAGCGCCGCGACGGTGATGATCGCCAGCATGCCGGCCATCGGGCCGGGGTCGATGGCGGTCTGCGTCGGTCCGCCCGATACGGTCGCGATGGGCTCGCCGACGGTGATGGCGGGCGGCATGCCGGTGTCCCGCGTCGGCGATACCTGCGGCCATGGCGGCACGATCGTCGTGCCGGTGCCGACGGTCCTGGTTGCCTGATAAATCAGTCAGGAGTCCCGCACGCTATGCGGGCTTCCGTTATCTGAAGGTTACCCCTGTTCCTCCAGCCGGTCGGTGGCCGGCGGCGGGGTCGGCGACAGGGCGGAGATTTCCGCCCGCAGATCGTCTGTCATCGGAATATCCAGCGCCATCAATGACGGGGCGAGCTGGTCGATATCGCGCGCGCCGATCAGCGGGGCGGTGATGGCCGGGTGCGATGCGACCCAGGCGACGGCCAGCGATACCGGATGCCAGTTGTGGCTTTCCGCGAATTCCGCAAAGGAAGCCGCCGTGTCGAACATCCAGTCCGGGCTGTAGCGGCCGACATATTCCGGGTTGGCGCGAATGCGGCCGTTCGCATCTTTCTTGCGGTACTTGCCGCTCAACAGGCCGCCGCCGACCGGGCTGTAGGGTGTCACCGCCAGACCTTCCGACAGCGCCAGCGGCAGAATTTCAACCTCCGCCTGGCGTTTCACCAGATTATACATCGGCTGCACCACGTCGAAACGTGACAGCGCCTGCCGTTCGGATATACCGAGCGCCTTGGCGATCTGCCACGCGGCCCAGTTCGACACGCCGATGCTGAGCGCCTTGCCGTCGCGCACGATGTCTTCCAGCGCCCGCAGCGACACCTCAATCGGCGTGTCGTCGTCCCAGCGGTGTACGAACAGCACGTCCAGCCGGTCGGTGTTCAGGCGCTTCAGGCTGGCGTCCACCGATAACCGGATATGTCGGGGGCTGAGGCCGTACTGGTTGGTTACCTTGCCGCTGCCGACTTTCGATGTCAGCACGATCTCGTCGCGCTCATGGGCGATCAGGCCGCCGAGAATTTCTTCCGCCTTTCCACCGGTATAGACATTGGCGCAGTCGAAGAAATTAATGCCGGCATCGCGGCAGGTGGCGTACATTTTGGCTGACATCGCGGCATCGGCGTCGCCCCCGAACGACATTGTGCCGAAGCACAGTTTCGAGACGGTGATGCCGGTCCGGCCTAAAACTGTGTATTCCATGCTCAGGGTTTCCTTGTCTTGGCTGCCGGTGCGTTACATCGGGGTCGGGCGGCCGCGTTTCAGGGTCGGTCTGTTGTGTTGCAGCTCGAACAGTGCCCGCACGATGACGGCGGTGATGACAAGCGAACCGCCGATGATGGTCAGAGTCGTCGGCACTTCGTTGACGAACAGCCAGACCCAGATCGGCCCGAGCGAGAATTCCAGCAGCAGAAACAACGTTAATTCCGCCGCCACGATATGGCGCGAGGCGAAGATGAACAAGGTATTCGCCATGCCCGACATCACGCCGCCCCACAGGAAACATAGCAGAATGTCGTGCATCGGAATATCCAGGGAATCGACATGAACGAAGAACGCGATCACCAGAATAATGACGCCTGACAGCATCGAGGCGGGTAGCATGTCGACCTTGCGGTAGTGCCTGACAAGCACGGAAAAGCCCGAAAACGACAACGCCGTCACCAGCGCCATGCCGTTGCCGTATAGCGACCCGCCGCCGATGCCTTCGAAAACCATCACGCTGATGCCGGCGGCCGCGAACACCATGGTGGTCAATGTCGCGCGGGTCAGCGATTCCTTCAGCAATGCCCAGGCCATCAGCGCCGTGATGAAGGGGATCGCGCTCAGGGTGAACAGCGTGTTGGCCACCGTCGTATGTTGCAAGGATTGCAGAAAGCAGATGTTGGCCCCGGCCAGCAACGCGCCGGCGGCCCATCCCGACCAGCCGGCCTTGAGCACTTTGCTGAATGCCTTGCCGCGATACTGGAACAGCAGCACGGTAAACACTGCGATAACAAAAGCCAGTGATCGGTAGAAGTTGATGTGCCAGGCATCGGCCTGGTCCATGCTGCGCACCACCAGCCCGCCGAAACTCATGGTGGTTGAGCCGATGACCATCATCGCCATGGCGAAGCCCCTGCGCGGCAGGGCTTCGACGATAGGGGCCGTGACGGCGGTGTGCAGGTTGTCTGATCGCATGGCGACGACAGTAGGCCAGCCGTCACTGATCGCAAATCAAAAATGCGCTCCGGAGAAACGAGGATTTTTTGGTGCTAACCGGTCGTTTCTCAGCAAATGTAGTCAGTATTCGTTATTAATACTTAAGTATTTCTTATCCAGTAAATATAGAATCACCATTGCCTTCAGGAGTCCTTGAAGACTCCTGAGGTTTTATTTGAGTTTGTTTGCTTGCCCAAAGAAGACAGTCGATGATACAATTCTCAATGAAATCAATAACTTGTGGTTATTGGGCGTTGTTTCCGCAAGATGTAGCGGTGTGACACGGGTCAGCAGGAATGAAAAAGGGGATTTCGATGGCGGCGGCCAACGATTTCGGCGGTTTTGACGACGGACGGGCGCGTGACGAGCAGCCCGGCACGCTGTCGCGTTTCATGCGCAATCAACCCAGCTATTCCAGTTTTGACGAAGAGGCGCGCATTCGGCGCCGCGACCCCGGCTATCTGGAACAGGACAGGTTGCACGCGCTGGTGCTGATCGGGGGTTTCGCCACCTCCGCCCTGTTGCTGTTCATTGCCGGTTTCGTTTCGGCGTTTCTGCTGTTCGATGACGTAACGCCCGCCGATGTTGCCAGTAGCGAAGGACAGGTTCAGGAAGCGCCTTTAGTCGCTGCCGACACAGTCCCGCCGACGGCCGGTGCGGTCGATTTTCCGGCACAGAGTGATTTTGTCGGTACCGCTCAGGCTGATGCCGATTCCGAAAACCCGCCCGAACCGGCGCCGGAAGTGGCCGCCGCACGCGCTCTTGCCGACAGCGGTGAGCCTGTCGATGCGCCGGGCAATCCGGTAGTTCCAGTCGAACAGGCAGCCCAGACATCGCAGACAACTCAGGCGGATGAGCCTGTTGAAACGCAGCAGCCATCCTCGACCCAGGCGCCGAATGAACCGGTACAACTGGTGCGCGCCAACCCGGAACCGGTTAACGAGACGGCGGCGATTTCCAGCGCCGTTCCGCCAACACGCGGTTTCGTGCTGCAATTCGGTGCGTTCGGTGACCGCAAGAACGCCGCCAATCTGGTCTCGCTGCTGAAAGGCAAGGTCGGTCCCGTCTGGGTCGTCGAAGGCAAGGCGAGTTCCGGTGCGGATCTGTTCTTTGTCCGCGGTGGCGCTTTCGAGTCCCGCACATCGGCCGCAGCGGCGGCCCGCAAACTGTGGCAGACGGACCGGATCGACAGTTTCGTGCGTTCAGTCGACCGAGGATAGATCGGTGGCTTTGACAGAATCTAGCGCCCGTTCCCGACGGCGTTTGCTGCGCTTTTCAACCGGTTTCCTCTCGCTTTTCCTGGCGACGGCGATCAGCGGCTGCGGCCTTACAGACGCCTTCCGCTCGGGCCCTGTATTTTCCATGGAATGGGTGGCGTTACAGGCCAATCCCCGCGTCAACAACGATCAACCGGTGGCGGTCGATCTGGTTATCCTGCATCAGGAGGAACTGATCGAGCGGCTGGAGAAACTGCCGGCGTCCGACTGGTTCGACCGCAAGGCGCAATTCGCACGGGATTTCCCGAAGGGCTTCACGATCATCTCGTGGGAACTGGTGCCGGATCAGACAATCCAGGCGCGTCAGTTGACCGATGAGGAACTGGAATCAGACACTGGCGATCGAGCCGTCGGCGCCTATGTCTTCGCCCTGTATTCGACGCCGGGCGACCATCGCGCCCGGGTGCTGACGCAGCGCGGCATCGTGATCGACCTCGGCGAGGATACGTTCGCGCTGCAACCGTATGAACCGGCTTCCTGATCGCCGACCGGCTCGACGGTCCGGCACACCATGACTGATCGCTCGGATTCAACGGGTCGGCATGAGGATAAGTCCGTTCCGGGCTGGACCGACCGGCTTTCGCGCAGCCGCATCGGCCTCTGTTTGCTGTCTTTCGCGGAATCAACGGTGGTTCCCGTTCCGCTGGAAACGCTGGTTGTACCGCTGATGATCGGCCATCCGAAGCGTTCCATCGTGATTGCCATTGTCATCTGGATCGGGTCGCTTGTCGGTGCGTCCCTGTTTTACGGGCTAGGATACTGGCTGGCCGACCCGGTGGTGCATCCGGTGCTGGAATGGCTCAATTTGGCGGAAGGCCTGAACGACATGACCGCCCGACTGGACAGCGAGGGACTGTTCTGGGCGGTGTTTCTGGTCTCTTTTCTGCCGGCGCCGATGCAACTGGCGACCCTCGGGGCCGGTATCGCACAGGGTAACTTTTTCGTCTTTCTGCTGGCGATCGCGGTCTCCAGAGGGTTGCGGTATGGCGGTTTGGCACTGTTGGCGCTGCTCCTGGGGCGTAAAATCGCGGCACTGAACATCCCGACCGGGCGGCTGGTTCTGGTGCTTGCCGGTGTTCTTTTTGCTGGCTGGGCGGTAATGCAGATGTTGTAGAGGGTCCGGGATAGACCGGATTTTCGGAAATAATTCGTAAAACAGCCTAAAATCTGTATTTTTCTAGTCTTTGCGGCCTTTTAGGGAATGCAGGACAAGGCGCATCGAATTATTGTATAGTCTGTCGAATACTTTGGTTTTTTGGTCGAACAGTACTTCCGGGGATGCCTGACGATGCCAAGGCCCGCACAAGAACTGCCGGATGCAATCCAGTGGCATGAGGGAATGTTGCTAACGCCGCAGCATTTCCAGCAGCTTGCCGCGCGTTCGGAAGAGCTCGTTTACTATCATGCGCTGTCCGCTGCGCCATTCCACTGGGGCATCCGCCACCTGAAGATCGATCCGGTGACCCTGGTCGGCGGCGTCTTCCGGGTGCTTGAACTGGAAGCCATCCTGCCGGATGGTCTGATTGTCACGCATATGCCGGGCGATCCGGAACCGCTGGAGATCGATCTCAACGACAATATGGACGCGCTTGCAGGCAAGGCGGCGACGATCAATCTGGCGACGCCGATCCGCCGGCTTGGCGGCCGGTTGTCTAGTGGCGAGCTGCCCCGTTTCGTTTCTGTCGAAGGTCCGGTGACGGCCGATGAGGCGACCGGGGAGGGGGAAACCCGCATCCCGCGCCTGCGGCCGCGTCTGTCGCTGATCATTGACGAAAAACTGCCGCAGAAATACGCCGGCTTCCCCATTGCGAAAGTCGAACTGCGCGACGAGGCGTTTACCGTAACGTCCTTTACTCCGCCGCAGCTTAATGTTTCACGCACATCAACTTTGGGTGAAATCTGCCAGGGGGTCGCCCGGCGGCTGC
This sequence comes from uncultured Flavobacteriaceae bacterium, assembly GCA_964352715.1. Classification (GTDB taxonomy): domain Bacteria; phylum Pseudomonadota; class Alphaproteobacteria; order UBA8366; family Aestuariispiraceae; genus JAVKBW01. The sequence goes on from CAYGSU010000073.1 coordinate 12,035, forward strand.
GTGAAAAGGCGACCTATCTTGCCGAACGCAACAGCGCCCCGGCCGCCCAGACCGACTACGCCAACCTGCAGCACAACCAGCTGATGATCCACGGTATCGTCGCGGCGCTACCGGCGCTGGAAGCAATGCTGAAAACCGAGAGCAGTCATCCGTTCCCGCTGTATCTGCATCTTTGCACCGTTGCCGGCCATATGGCGGCTGTCGGCGGCGCGTCGGCCCCGCCGATCCTGGCGACCTACGATCATGACAATCCTGGACAGGCGTTCGAGGCGGTTTCCGCTTTCATCATGCAGATGCTGGACCGGGTGTCCGAGCTTTATACCGCCGTGCCGTTCAAGGAAGACGATAAGGGCTTCACGCTGGACATGCAGGCCGACTGGCTGAAACGGCCGTTGACCGTCGGTGTGCGCGCCCGGCCGGGCGAAACCGAAACCGATGTGATCGACTGGATGGGTGGTGCGCTGATCGGTTCGGCATCAGCCATTCCGGGTATGCAGGACCGGCGGGTGCTCGGCTCGGCGCGGCTGCGGCTGGACCGTGACGATGCGCTTGATCTGACACCGACGCGCGGCGTGGTTCTGTTTCAGGTCGAGGCTGACCCGGAATACATCCGCAGCGGCGAGGCGCTGACAATTCTGGCGAATGAACGCAGCGGCAGGACCGACCCGCTGGAAATCGTCCTTTACGTCAAGAACGCACCGACGGAGGCTGCAACCTAGCGGCGCCGGCTTCTAGGAAGCCGGTCTCGCGGGGGGACGGAAAACCATGGCGGCAGGTGACAACCAGAAATCGACCCGGACCTATCTGCTGGCGCAGTTCCGGGAGTTTTTCCGCGAAGTCACGGTTTTGCGGGCGCAGGCCCAGCGTGGCGAAATCGATGCCGATGATGCCGAAGACGATACCGACGCCACCGCCGGCGAGGGCGTACAGGCCGATGGATCGAAGCCGCCCCTGCCGTGGCGGGCCGATAATGACGGCACGGCCCTGCGGGCGGAAAAGGCCCTGCAACATCTGCAATCCGTTCTTGAATTGCAGGCGCTGGAAGCGGGTCGGCGGGGCGGTGACTACGGTGTGCAATACTACAAGGAAGCGCAGTATGTGATGGCGGTTCTGGCCGACGAGATTTTTCTCAATCTCAACTGGTCGGGGCGCAGCGCGTGGAAGGCCGATCTGCTGGAAACCCGGTTGTTCGGCACCTACAATGCCGGCGATCAGTTTTTTACGCGCCTGAAAGCTCTGCTGGAATCCGGCAGCCAGGCGCAGTCTGAACTCGCAATCGTCTATCTGCTGGCGCTGTCGCTGGGGTTCAAGGGCCGGTATCGCGGCATCTCGTCAACCAGCAAGCTGGATGATTACCGGCGGCAGCTTTTTCACTATATCAGCAACCGTCAGCCGGAACTGATGGATGAGGCGATGCGCCTGTGTCCGCAGGCCTATGACCATACTGCGAACGAAGCGACGATCCGCTGGCTGCCGTCACCGTCGCGCTGGTATGCATTGCTGGCTGCATCGGTCATTTTTTATCTCTTTGTTTCCCATTTCGTCTGGAGCAGCGTGACCAGTGACCTTCACGACCTGCTCGACCGGCTGACTTAGGCGAAGGCGGGTCCGAATGGATTTCATCACCCTACTTCGCGATGTGCTTGGCCGGCTGGCGCCGTATCTGCCGTTCATGATCGGCAGTATCGTGTTTCTCGCCCTGGCGGTGATGTCGCTGATTTTCCTGATCATCCATCGCCGTCGGAAACAGAAGAAGCTCGCACTTGAGGACCGGTCTGAACCGAATCTTTCGGAACGCGACGACGACGACTATGAAGCCTTTGATGTCGACCCCGACGACCTGCCCAACATGCCGCTGCGCCGGTCGTTCCGTCATGCGGTGAAGCTGCTGCGCGACCATGTGAATGTGCGCGATTACCGGTATTCGATTCCCTGGTACCTGCTGATTGGCCCGGAAGGGTCGGGCAAGTCGACGATGGCGGAAAATATCGGCCTCAACCTGCCGCTCGGCCGTCCGGCGGAAGATTGGGAAGGCATTCATCCCGGTTGCAAATGGTGGTTCTTTGACCGTGGCGTGATCCTCGACATCGCCGGTGACTTTGTTCGCCGGCGCGATGGCCGAGGCTCGGATACCAATGGTTGGTCGCTGTTGCTGCGGCTTCTGGAACAGTGGCGGCCAAGGCGGCCCGTTGACGGGATTGTCGTGGCGATCCCGATTGATGATCTGCTGACCCGCACCGGTGCGCCGCGCCCGGCGGAAGACCTGAAGCGGCGGGCGGAAGCCCTGTACAAGAAACTGTGGCAGGCGCAGGTTCGTCTCGGTCTGGCCTTTCCGGTCTATATCGTGCTGACAAAGGGCGATGCGCTGACCGGCTTCCAGCCGTTCGTGCGTGAATTACCGCTGCACGCGCACCGCGACATCCTGGGCTGGTCCAGCCCGTACAATTTCGACAGCCAGTTCAACGGCAAATGGGTCGACGAGGCGGTAACGTCGATCTCGCAGTCGGTCCTGAATGCGCAACTGGAAATCTTCGCAACCAGCGCCGATCTCGGCGATGCGGAAGACCTGTTCCAGTTTCCCGCCGCCATCGATTCTCTCAACCAGCCGCTTCAAACCTATCTGCAGCAGATATTCAAGCCGAGCGCCTATCACGAAGCCTTCGCGCTTCGGGGCATTTTCCTGACCGGCGACGACGGCATGAGCCAGGAACAGTTCACCTCGGTCGCCGTGATGCACGGTATTTATTCCGGTCCGAAAGACAGCAATGCAAAACCTGCCTTTCTGACCGATGTATTCGCCAACAAGATCTTCCCTGAAAAGGGGCTGGCGCGACCGGCGCGCCGGGCCCTGCTGTCGCGAAACCGGCATGTTCTGGCGGCACAGGCGGCCAGTGTGGCGTTGATCTTGCTGGGCGGCGCCTGGTTGACCTGGGCTTCTTCAGATCTGCGCTCGGCAACCGCGACGGTAAAACCCTTTATTGAAAAAGTGGCGGCCAATCTCGACAGGATCGATCAGACGAGTGCGGCAACCGGGCGATCGGCCGTCGAGGGAATTTTTGACCATGAAAGCGCGCTGATCCTGCTGGAGGGCATGACGCAACTGAACACGGATTCGTTGATCCTGTGGTCGGTGCCGACCTCGTGGTTCAGTGAACTGGATGACGATGTCGTGCGGTTTACCACCAAGGCCTTCAACCGGGTTATCCTGCAGTCGATGCGGGCCGGTCTCGTGGAGCGCGGGCGGGAGTTGTCGGCCGGCCGGATGGGCGATACGGACGAGATCGAAATCGGTCAGGAGGCTGCGTCGCGCGGTGAGGAATTTTCCAATCTCAGCCGCTATACCCTGTCGGTCCGACGGTTCGAGGAAGCGGTCAACCGGTTCAACGGGCTGAATGACAGCGAGGAAATTGAAGACGTCAAACAACTTGTCCTGTACCTGTTCGGCACAAACCTGCCAAACGAGTTTACCCGGAACGCCCGGTTCTACGAAGAGGCGCTGGCTTCGGCCGTCTATCGTGAAATCGAGATTGAACCGATCCGCAACGCCATCCACCGGGAATTCCTTGCCGTTGAAAAGGTGGCAGTCGATGGCATGTTCATCAACAGTCCGCTGGTTCGCAATCTCGAAACTCTGGCGAAACTGCTTGATGAAGCCGCTGTCCGGCGCAGCCAGTCGATCGAAATCCTGCAGGAGATCCGAACCCTCATCCAGGAGATCAATGAGGCTTTCCGAGATCCGCGCTATTCATGGATAGACGATCCCGATTTCAACCCCGACGCCTCGTTCGATACGACCATCGGGCGGATCGCCGGGTCGACGCTGCTGGGGCCGGAATTGGCGGAATCCTTCGTCGCCAAGGTGCGCCGGTCGTGGACCGAAACCCGGGCGCGACTGGGCCGCATCACGTCGTTTACCGTAGGCCCTCTGGTTGTGGTTGATAACAGCGATCCGAAGCCGCGCTTCACGGATCGGATCGAGAATCTGTATATCGCCATTGAAGCCCTGTTCGCCAAACCGTTCATGCGGGTCGAGCGCAGCCAGTCGTTACCGACACCGCCGCCGCCTCTGACACCGGTCGATTGGAATATCGGTCTGTTGCAGGAAGCTCTGTCGCTGATCAATGAATACGATATTTATGTAAAGGATGAGATCAATGTCGCGCCACGGCCGCTGCATGCGTTGATCGCCGAAGCGGCGGCGCAGCGGCTTGAAAAGAACGCGAACACCAGAATTGCCCAGGCGCATCAGATAAACCGGACCGTACGCGGCGGGGTCAGAGGCGAAAGCAGTCTTCAGCGCGAAGCCGAAAACTATCGGCAGGCGACGCCGCTGCTGGGGGCGGTGCTGGGCGCCTATGATGAACTTGCCCTTGAAGAAAGCTATCTCGCCCTGGCTGATCTGTTCGGCCGGCAGGGCATCGACATTCTCGATACAGTCGATGTCATGTTCACTGAAGAAAGGTTCTATCTGCCGCTCAGCAGCGGGTTGCGTAACTGGAACGGCGAACGCGGCGCGGCGCTGGCGGCGTTTCTGGCGCGCGATGAACTGGACCTGCGGACTATCCTGAACAACCAGCGCGACCGGCTGATGCTGATCGCCGGGGAATATGCGAAACCGGTCGCGAATTCCCTGCAGGGTTTGCAAAACACCCTGTTCACCGAAAGCGAACGGGTGTTGCTGGAAAAGTGGATCGGCATTACCGAGGAAACGGAAAAGCTGCGCCTGAAGAAACCCGACAGCACCATCGCCCAGCTTGAAGGGTTCATCCTCGGTCCGATGATGGCGGCGTCGCTGTCTTCCTGCAACCAGGTTACAGACGGCGCAAGTTACGGTATCGGCGTGTCGGATTTCTTTCTGAACCGCGAGGCTCAATTGCAGCGGCAGCTTGTGCAGCGCTGCCGCGAACTAGCCGGGGCGCAGGCTGTCGATGCGTATAGCGCCATTGTCAATGAATTCGCCGGTCGCCTGCAAGGCCGGTTCCCGTTTGCAGCCGGTGCGTATCGACGTGACCAGCGCGAAGTCAGCCCGCGCGACCTGCGTGAATTCTTCCTGGTCTATGACAGCAATGTCGAACAGGCGCGCGCCGCGCTGGAAACCGCCGGCGGGTTCGGCCTCAGCCGCGAATTCGCCTTGCGCTTCCTCAACCAGATGGACGACGTCCGGACATTTTTTGACACGTTCCTGCAATCCGGCGGCGCTGATGATGCACCGTTTTTCGATATGGCGGTCAGTTTCCGGGTTAACCGGCAGGCTGAAATCGGCGCGAACCAGGTGATCGACTGGGCCGTGCAGGTCGGCAACCGGCGGGTGACCATCCGCGATGCCGACCGCAGCATCCGGTGGACTCTCGGCGATCAGATCCGGTTGACGTTCCGCTGGGCCGAAAACGCCACGCAGGTGCCTGCCTCTGGCGCCGGCAGCGACAATGTCACCGTGGTTGACCGGACTGTAACCGAAACCTTCGACAATGCGTGGTCGCTGGTCGATCTGGTTCGCCGTCATGCGGCGGGTTCAGACAGTTTCGCCGATTTCGCCGATCCGCAACCGCATACCCTGCGTTTCGATATCCCGACCCGTCCGGCGGGGGGCGGCCCGGTGCAGCAGTCGCGGTTGTTCAGCCGGGTTGAACTGTCCGGTTCGGTCGATGGTCAGCCGGTGTTCCTTACCATGCCTGAATTTCCGGCCGCTGCGCCGCTTCTCGGACAATAGAGGCGGTGATGGAGCCTTTGCCCGGAACCGAACGTTTCCTGTCACCGATTTCGCCTGATAATCCGTGCGGCGACGATCTGCGCTATGAGGGCACCTATGATGCCGTGCGGAACGCCCGGCGGGCCGATAACCCGAACCTGCCGCAAGGGGTGTGGGAGGTCGACCTGAAGCGCGCCGAATGGGCGACCGTCACGCAGCTTTGTGATGCGGCGCTAACGACGAAGTCAAAGGACGTCAATCTGGCGGTCTGGCTGTCCGAATCCTGGGCGCATCAGCGCGGATTCGAAGGGCTGGCTGACGGTTTGACGCTGCTGTGTGATCTTTGCGAAACGTTCTGGGATGGTCTGTATCCGAAGATCGATGATGATGGCGATACCGAGGCCAGATTGTCGCCGATAGAATGGATGAGCACGAATTTTCAGCCGCTGGTTCGGCTCACCCCGTTCACCGCGCCGGGTAATGCCGATGCATCGCCGATGGCTTTGCGCCATCTGGACGATATCCTGCGCATCGAGAACCTTGCCCAGAAGAACACCGCCGCTGCCGCCAAGGAAGCTGCCGGCCGGCCTGACCGCGCCCAGTTCGAGGCCAGCATCAGCCTGACCCCGGATTCGACCCTGTTGGCCCAGCGCGACGCGCTGGCGGGCTGTATCGCCGCGCTCGACCGGCTGGATGCGTTTCTGACCGGTGCGGTTGGCCGTGACGCGCCCAGTATCCGCTCGCTGCGCGATCTGCTGGGAAGGGTCGAAAGTATTCTCGACCGGGCGATCGGCGAACGCGGCATTGATGAACAGGACCAGCCTGAACCGGAAGACCAACCCGAACAGGGGGAGGAGACCGAAGCCATGACCGATACCGAGACGCAAGCCGGAAAGACGGCAGCGTCAGGGCCGATCACCAGCCGCGCCGACGCCTATGCGCGGCTGACCGAGGTGGCCGACTATCTGATGCGCACGGAACCGCACAGCCCGGTTCCCTATCTCATCCGCCGGGCGGTGATGTGGGGCAACATGAGCTTCGCCGACGTGATGGCGCAGCTGATGAAGGATGGCGGCGACATCAACAGGGCGTTCAGCCTGCTGGGCCTCGACCAGATGGACAAGAAGGATTGATCCTTTCCGGTTTCCCATGATCTTGCGCATCATAGCAAAAGCCCTGGCCGCCGGCATTCTGGCCCTTCTGGCACAGGCCTGTACAACCCCGTCGAACCCACCGGCGGCAGCGGTCATGACGCCTTTCAGCGACTGCGCAACCTGCCCGGAAATGGTGCCGCTACCTGCCGGGGCGTTCATGATGGGGTATGATGGCGGCCGCAAATCGGAACAGCCGCGTCATCCGGTAAGGATTGAAAAGCCGTTCGCCATCGCCCGGACCGAAACCACGTATGACCAGTATCTGCCTTGTGTTGACGCCGGCGCCTGCCGCCCGCCACAGCATGATCGGGGCTGGGGCGCGGGGACCCGTCCGGTGATCTATGTCGACTGGTCCGATGCGCTCGCCTATGCCGGCTGGCTGTCGCAGAAAACCGGCCGGTCCTATCGCCTGCCGACGGAAGAAGAGTTCGAATACGCGGCTTTGGGTGGCGGCGAGCGGGTCGATGGGCTGGCCCGGGCCAATTGCAACAAGTGCATCGATGCCTGGGAACACAAAACTTTTCCCGTCGGGCAACTGCCGCCGAACGGGTTCGGCCTGTATGACATGCTGGGCAATGTCATGGAATGGACGGCGGATTGCTGGCGCGACGACTACCGCCCTGACGCAGAAGCGGATTGCAGCAGGCGCACAAGACGCGGCGGATCCTGGTACTTTGA
>CAYGSU010000074.1:0-19269 GCA_964352715.1 uncultured Flavobacteriaceae bacterium
ATCGCCCTGGGCGGCATCGGCCTTTTCCTGCTCGGTATGTCGATCCTGACCGAGGGGTTGCGAAGTCTTGCCGGCCGTCGGTTGCGGAACTGGCTAGGCACGCTGACAACCAGCCCGGCCTCCGGCGCTGTCGCCGGCGCGGCGACAACCGCCATAATACAGTCTTCCAGCGCGACCACGGTGATGGCGGTCGGGTTTGTCGGCGCCGGCCTGCTGACCTTCAGTCAGGCGCTGGGCATCATATTCGGCGCGAATATCGGAACCACCATCACCGGCTGGATGGTCGCCATCATCGGCTTCAAGCTGGATCTCGGCCTGTTCGCCTCGCCCCTGCTGTTCGCCGGCATCCTGCTCAAGATGTTCGCCGGCGACCGGTGGGCGAAAATCGGCTGGTCTCTCGCCGGGTTTGCCCTGCTGTTTCTCGGCATCGGCGCGATGCAGACCGGCCTTGGCGGTTTGGAAGATACCCTGACACCGGATGACTTCCCGCCCGACACCCTGACCGGTCGACTGCTGATCCTGTTGATCGGGGTCGGCATCACCATCGTCACGCAGTCCAGCAGCGCCGGGGTTGCAACCGCGCTGGTTGCGCTGCATGCCGGAGCGCTGTCGTTTCCGCAGGCCGCTGCGCTGGTAATCGGCATGGATATCGGCACCACCTTTACCGCCGCGCTGGCGACAATCGGCGGTTCGGCGGCGATGCGGCAGACCGGGTTCGCCCATGTCATCTACAACCTGCTGACCGGCACGATGGCATTCTTTCTGCTCGGGCCCTATGCGGCCATGCTGGGGGGCTGGGTTGCCCTGTCGCCGGAAAACGCGCAGATCGGGCTGGTCGGATTCCACACGCTTTTCAACGGGCTGGGCGTGATCGCCATCCTGCCCTTCGCCGGCCCCTTCGCGCGGCTGATACAGACCATCCTGCCCGACCGCGATCCGGTTCTCGTCCGCCTGCTCGACCGTCGACTGCTGAGCGACCCGAACGCCGCCAGCGATGCCGCCCTGGTCACGGTTCGCGAAATAGCCCAGGCCGAAGCAAATCTGCTACGCCGCCAACTGACAAACCGGATCAACCGGTCGGCGGTCGAACGGGAACGGGCCGACCTGCAACGGGCCATCGGCAGAGCCCGGGAATACCTAGATGCAATGCGGACTTCGCCCGACATCAAACCGGCGATGCGGCAGCATGTTGCGGCGCTGCACGGGCTGGATCATCTGCAGCGACTGCACCACCGGGGCGGCCAGTACGACCGGATCGAGCAGTTATCCGGCGAACCGAGGCTCGCCCGCCTCGCGGCGGTGTTCAGCGGCGCGCTGGCCGGTTTTACCGAAGACTTCAATCTGGTGCGAGATGAAAGCCGGTTCGACCGGCTGAAAGACATGTTCCGGCAGCAGCGCCGGTCGCATGGCGCGTTCCTGATCGAAACCGGGGTCCACAAAGGCCACGAACTGGAAACTGTGGTCGCCCGGCTGGACGCCTTGCGTTGGTTGCACAGAACCAGCTATCACTTCTGGCGCATCCTGACGCATCTCGACAAGGCGGCGGTAACGCCGTTGCAGGCGGGGGCCATTGGCGGCAACACAGCGCCACCGGCGGACACCGCAGGCGGGTAACCAAAATGCTATTGCTGTAACAGGCTCTCGACCGCCTCGCGCACCGCATCCGGCACCGGCGCTTTTTTCATCGTCGCGCGGTCGACATAGACATGCACGAAATGCCCGGTTGCGCAGGGCGTATCGTCGCCCTGTTTGAACAGCGCGATATCGTAAACGACGGATGATGTGCCAATCTTCGTGACACGCATCCCGGCTTCGATGGTTTCCGGGAACGAGATTTCGCGCAGGAACCGGCATTTCGTTTCCACCACCATGCCGACCACCGGCGTATCGCGCGGCACAAGCCCGGCATGGCGGATCAGATGGTTGTTCACCACCGTATCGAAAAACGAATAGTATTCGACATTGTTGACATGGCCGTACGGGTCCTGGTCCATCCAGCGCGTCGGTATTTCCAGAAAATGCGGAAAATCGCCCCGCATTGGCAGATCATCAGTCATTACGCAGATACTGTCTTGCAGAAATCCATCAGCGCGGCGCGGGTCGCCTGCTGATCTTCCAGCATCATCATGTGACCGGCATCGGGCAGGATGACGGTGCGGCTGTCGGCCACCAGATCGGCCAGCGGTTTCGCCGCCTTGACCGGTGTCATCTTGTCCTTTGCGCCCAGCAGAAACAGCACCGGGCAGGCGATCACCGCCGCCAGATCCTCGCCCCCCTGCCAGGCGTTGCAGGCCGCGAAATCCTTGCCCAGCACCCCTTTCGGCGCGCGTTCGACCAGCCGCACCGCCGTACCGATCAGCCAGATGCCGCTGGCGATGTTGCCGCCCTTGTGGGCGCGCGCGCCATGCCCCCAGGCGGCGATCATTTCCGCCGCTCTGATATCGCCGCTATCGGCAAACCCCTGCAGGGCAGGATGCACCGGCATCTTGCCGGCAACCCCCAGCAAGGCCGCCGCCTTGATGCGGTCGCCATGCCGCGCCGCCGTCGTGACCGTGGTGATCGCGCCCATCGAATGGCCGACCAGAATAACCGGCTCACCCACGGCTGCATCGATGAAGGCCGCAACCCAGTCGGCCAGGGCGTCGATGCTTTCCAGCGCTTCACCGCCGCTCTTGCCGTGGCCCGGCAGATCGACCGCCAGCACGTTGAACCCGTGATGCGCGAAATACCGGGTCTGCTGGCCCCAGACCGTATGGTCCATGCCCGCTCCGTGGACGAAGACAATGCTTGGTTTCGCCGGGTCGAATTCCTGTCCGCCGGTCGAGGCGAAGACAGCATTTCCGTTCACGGTCACATCCATGAGGGGTTACCTTTCAACCGTTGGCCGGGATTATTCTGCTGCCGTTTTCATGGCGGCTTTCGACGCCGCGCGCAGCCCTTTTTCGAGATCGGCAATCAGATCGTCCGGGTCTTCCAGACCGATCGACAGCCGCACCAGATCGTCACCGATACCGGCGGCCTTCAACTGTTCGTCGCTGAGCTGCCGGTGTGTCGTCGTCGCCGGGTGCAGGACCAGCGACTTCGCGTCGCCGACATTCGCCAGATGGCTGAACAGTTCCAGCCCTTCGATGAACGCCGCGCCGCCGGCCCGGCCGCCCTTCACCCCGAAAGACAGCATCGACCCCGGGCCTTTGGGCATGTATTTCTTCGCCAGTTCATGATCGGCGTGGGAGGCGAGGCCGGGATAGCTGACCCAGTCAACCGCTTCGTGACCTTCCAGGAATTCCGCCACCTTGCCGGCATTCGCGACGTGCCGGTCCATCCGCAATGGCAGGGTTTCGATGCCCTGAATCAAATAGAAAGCATTGGCCGGCGACAGAACCGGGCCATAATCGCGCAGGCCTTCCGCCCGCGCCCGCATGATGAAGGCGGCCGGCCCGTATTCCTCGGCAAAGACGATGCCGTGATACCCGGCATAGGGTTCGGTCATGGTCGGGAAGCGCGATGCGCCGCTTTCGTCTGTCACTGTCCAGTCGAACCGGCCGCCGTCGACCAGTATGCCACCCATGGCGATGCCGTGCCCGCCGAGCCATTTGGTTGCCGAATGCATCACGATATCGGCCCCGAAATCGATCGGCCGGCACAGATAGGGCGTCGAGAACGTGGCGTCGATGACCAGCGGCAGGCCGGCATCATGCGCGACACCGGCGATTTTCTCGATATCCAGCACTTCCAGTGCCGGGTTGCCCAGCACTTCGGCAAACAGCATTTTGGTGTTCGGGCGGATCGCCGCCTTGAAGGCGTCCGGGTCGCGCGGATCGACGAAGGTGGTGGTGATGCCGAAGCGCGGCAGCGTCAGGCCGAACAGGTTGATCGACCCGCCATACAGCGATTTTGACGCCACGATATGGTCGCCGGCGCTCATCAGCGTGGTTACCGCCAGATGCAGTGCCGCATGCCCCGACGCACAGGCGATCGCGCCGACGCCGCCATCCAGCGCCGCCATGCGTTCTTCCAGTACCGCAACCGTCGGGTTGGAAATCCGGGAATAGATATGACCTGCCCGTTCCAGATTGAACAGCGAGGCTGCGTGGTCGACATCCTCGAACACATAGGACGTCGTCTGGTAAATCGGAACCGCGCGGGCGCCCGTTACCGGGTCCGGCTGTTGGCCACCATGCAGCGACAGGGTCGAGAATTTCAGAAACAGATCGTCGGAGGGCATCCGGAGTCTCCTTGGCTAGGCAGGCGGCAAGCCTAGGGTTTTGCTCACGCGCAGACAATGAAATCCCGGCGACCAGCCCAAAAAAAATGGGCCGCTTTCGCGACCCACCAGGCAATGTTTTTTATTGGTTTTTCACGCCGGTTGATCCAACGCTCCCTGTTCAACTCGCCTGTAATGACGAGACCATAACAAAAGGATCATGATTGTCAAAACAGATAACGGCGCAAACAGAAAAGAAAAAGAGCCGATAAATCGGCTCTTGAGTTGAACAGGGGTCTCAGAGAGAGAAAATACTAGGTAAGACAATACCTTCTCTAAGGTATCGTAGCAGACATTAGCACCCAATCCTTAATGAAACGTTAACAAAGCCTAAAATACCGAAAGTACCGTTAAATAATTTTTTTAGGTCTCTACCGGTAATTCTTTGTCTATGTTTCTATTCCACTTGGACATTCTGAAACGCGTACCAGTTGCTTTCCGAAATTGGCGCCTGAAAGCAGTCGCAGGAAGGCTTCGGGCATGGACTCGATGCCATCCATGATATCTTCGCGATGCCGGATAAGCCCGTCCTTCGCCCAGCCGGAAATTTCCCGGCGAACGGAATCGAATCGATCCAGGTGGTCGAAAATGATGAATCCCTGCATCCGCGCCCGCGCCGTCAGGATCTGACGCAGGAAGCGCTGACCCATATCAGGCTGGTCCAGACGGTTCGACAATTCCATCGTGCCGCAGATGGCGATCCGCGCACCGAGCGCCAGATTAAGCATCACCGCATCGTGGATCGGGCCGGCTGTGTTGTCCAGAAACGCATCGACGCCATCCGGGCAGGCTTCCTTCATGGCGGCGGGAAGATCCGTGCATGTCTTGTAGTTGATGCCGCTGCTGTATCCCAGTTCCTTGCACCAGGCGATCTTTTCATCCGATCCGGCGACCGCCACAGCCGTCGCCCCCTTGATCCGGGCGATCTGCCCGGCAATCTGGCCGACCGCGCCGGACGCGGCGGAAACCACCGCCCTGTCACCCTGCCTGATCTGCAATGTATCAATCATGGTCAGATAGGCCGTGATGCCGGGCATGCCGAGATAGCTCAGCGCAGCGTGGATCGGCCCCAGCGCCGGGTCGAACACCCGCACGGCGTCCGGTTTCTGAATTGAATAGTCCTGCCAGCCGAAATTGAAGCCCTCGACGACCGCTCCTGCCGGCAGAGCGTCGCAGCGGCTTTTTTCAACTACGCCGACGCCGTTGCCGTGCATCACTTCGCCGAGCTGAACGCCGGCTGCGTAGTTCGCCGCCTTGCTGATCCGCCCGCGCAGATACGGGTCGACGGAAAGATACACCGCCCGCACCAGCGCTTCGCCCTCCGACGGTTCCGGTATCGCCGCATCGTCGCGGCGCCAGCAGTCCGCCGTCGGCGCTCCATCGGGAAACCGGTCGAGGACCCATCGGCTGTTCTGTGTCGGCATGGTTTCTTCCTTGTGCTTTTCGGTGTCGGATCAGACTTTGAAAACGGAGGCCGCCGCCTGCTTGGCTGCCTGCTTCTTCTCAATCATCGCTTTCGCGCGGGAGATTTCCGCTTCCCGTTCCGCAATGTAGTCGCCCAATGCTTCAATGGACATGCCGTCCAGAAGCGCCGGTTCAAGAGATTTCGGTTTTGTCGGTTCAAGGTCATCGGTGTCCATTGCCGCAACTCCATCACTTCGTTTAGGGTGACCCAATTCGTAGCATAACACCCCCGATTGAAGGCAACCGAAGATGAGCCTGCCCGAAACAATGACCGCCGTCGAGATCACCGAGCACGGCGGGCCGGATGTTCTGAAGCCTGTTCAACGGGCAGTGCCGCAACCGGGGCCGGGCGACGTGCTGATCAGGGTGGCGTCAGCCGGAGTCAACCGGCCGGATTGCCTGCAGCGCGCCGGCGCGTACAACCCGCCGCCGGATGCCAGCGATCTGCCGGGGCTGGAAGTCGCCGGCACGGTTGTCGCCGTCGGCGATGGCGTTAATCGTTGGTCGGAGGGCGATGCGGTAATGGCGCTGACGCCGGGCGGCGGCTATGCGGAATATTGCGTGACACCGGCGGCCCATTGCCTGCCGCTGCCGAATGGATACGACATGGTACAGGCGGCGGCTTTGCCGGAAACCCTGTTCACCGTCTACTACAACGTCTTCACAAGAGCGCAGCTTGTCGCCGGTGAATGGTTTCTGGTGCATGGCGGCTCCAGCGGCATCGGTACGATCGCGATCCAGATGGCGAAGGCCTTCGGCGCGAAAGTCATCACCACCGCCGGATCGACTGAAAAATGCGACGCCTGCCGCGACCTTGGCGCGGATGTCGTGATCAACTACCGGGACGAGGATTGGGTGGCTGCGACTAAGGAAGCCACCGGCAAGACAGGCGTCGATGTCGTGCTCGACATGGTCGGCGGCGATTATATCCAGAAAAACATTTCGGTTCTGGGCATGGACGGGCGCTATGCTTTCATCGCCTTTCTCGGCGGACCGAAGGCCGAGGTGAACTTCGCGACCATCATGATGAAGCGGATCACCATGTCCGGCTCAACCCTGCGGCCCCAGACGAATGAACAGAAAGCCGCCATCGCCCGCAATCTGGAAAGCCATGTCCTGCCACTGATTTCAGCCGGCAAGATAAAGCCGGTCCTGCACACGACAATGCCATTGACTGAGGCAGCCGCCGCGCATGCGTTGATGGAATCCAGCGCGCATATCGGCAAGATCATGCTGACGGTCGGTGACTGACGGTTACAAGGGAAAGAAACATGGATGGCGCAGCGGAACAGCGGATACAGATAAAACGCCCGGTTACGTTATGGGATAGCGGAAAATCGCTAGGCGATACGGCCATCGACCATGCCGCCCTTGGTAATGAAGACACGCTGCTGAAAGCCTATGAACTGGTTCTGGACCAGGGTGTCTGCCTTGTTACCGACGCCCCTTGTACCGACGGCGCGGTGGTGGATGTCGCCGCGTTATTCGGTCTGGTTTCGCCCTCGCCCTATGCCGATGACCCGGCCAAACCAATGCTGGAAAACATCCGGGTCGACCCGACCGTGCCGGTGAATACCAGAAAGTCGGATTTTCTCGGGCCGCATACCGATACCTGCTGGCGCACCTCGCTGTCAGGCCTGATCTATCTGCATTGCCTGAAGACGCACGCCGAAGGGGGAGAGACATTGCTGGTTGACGGCTTCGCGGTGCTCAACCGGTTGCGCGACACCGATCCTGGCGCTTTCGACACATTATCAGAAACCCTGTTACCGTTCACAGCGAAGGTCGCCAACGGCGATGACTGGCGGGCACAGGGGCGAATTATCTCGCTGGATGCCGATGGCGATATCTGCGGTATCCGGTACAGCACCGGATCGATCGACGGGGATGCACTGGCTCGAATGGCGAATGATGCCATACGCGACGCGTTGAAAAAGCTCGAAATCCTGATGCTCGAAGAAACATTCTGGGTAAAGATATTGCTGCGTCCGGGCGACCTGCTGGTGGTCGATAACCACCGTGTACTGCATGGCCGCACCGCCTTCGATCCGACGGCCGGCGAGCGGCTTTTGCAGACCTGTTCAACCCGCCGCGACGACTTTCACAACCGCTACCGCCATCTGGCGCGTACGCTCGGCCGGGCCAACTGGAATGACGATCTGCTGCTGGGCGTGCTCTAGGAAACAGCCTGGCGGTTGCCGAACAGCCGGATCAGGGCGAACAGGCAGACGGACATGGCCGGGCCGATCAGAAACGCGAACAATAGCGTGCCGAGCCCGACGATACCGCCCAGCCACCAACCGGCCAGCACCACCGTCACCTCGATGCCGCTTCTGACCCAGGCGATCGGCAGGTTGGTGATTTCCTGCAACCCGGTCATCAGGCCGTCGCGCGGCCCCGGCCCGAGATTACAGATAAGGTAGATCGCCCCGCCAAGTCCCGTTACCAGAATGCCGGCCAGCGCCTGCAGCACCTGCAGCCCGATGGAATCAGGTGTCGGGATATAGGGCAGCACATATTCCAGAATGGCGGCGATGATCACCGCGTTCAGAACCGTCCCGATACCCGGTATGCGTTTCAGCGGAATCCACAGGGCCAGCACGCTGATGCTGACCACGAAGGTTGATTGCCCGAGCGACCAGCCGGTCACATTGCTGACGCCCTGGGCCAGCACCGTCCAGGGACTGACGCCGGTATGCGCGGCAATAAGCAGCGCTTCGCCCAGCCCGAAAATGGTCAGTCCAACGACCAGAAACAGCATGGTCACCAGACGCGGCCGGAAGTTCAGCGGCTTGTGCGAACTCCAGAACAGGGCCGGGATACCCTTGACGGACAAAAACGCCAGTTTCGGAAACACGATCGAAAATCCTCAGTAGCATTACAATATCCAGCATCGGGCCTGGTCCCTTTTACAGGGCGGCGCCTGCGCGTCGAGGCCGAAACCACCGCACAGTGCCGGATTACCGGAAGCTGAAACAGAAAAACAATGTCATGGTGACAATGTTTCCCAAACCGAAAAGACATGATACTTGCCGGAAGACGGGAAAATTCTACAATCGCCCGGACGTTCCGAAGCCGTCACATTTAAACGGCATTTTCAGCAAATGGATACGGGGTTTCGACAATGGCGGATGGCAGCACACAACGCAGAAACGAACGGGTGGTCTGGATCAACGGCACGTTTTTCCCGGAGAGCGATGGTATGCTTTCCTTCCGGGACGCCGGCTTCGTCTATGGCGACGCGGTGTTCGATACCGCCAGAACGTTCAACGGTGTCCCGTTCATGCTGGAGGAACATATCGACCGGTTGTTCAAGTCGCTGCGCTATGCCGGCATCGACCCCGGCTACGACAAGGCATCGCTGATTGCCGCCACACAGGAACTTATCGACCAGAACCGGCATCTGCTTGGCCCGCATGACGACTACTGGGTATCGCAGCGGATTTCCAGCGGTGTGCCGGCGCTCGACGGCGAACCGGCAGCACAGGAAGGTGCAACTGTGGTCATCGAATGCATGCCGCTGCCCCTGAAAGCCCGTGCGCCGATGTTCAACAGCGGCATTGATGCGGTGGTCGCCAGCGTGCGCCGGGTGCCGCCGGAAGCGCTGAGCCCGAATGCAAAAACAAATAACTACATGAACATGAAACTGGCGCAGCGTGAGGTGTCGGCCATCGCGCCGGGGTCATGGGCGGTGCTGCTGGACCATAACGGTCATATCAGCGAGGGCGCCGGCTGCAACATGTTCGTCGTTGTCGACGGCACGGTCATCACGCCGCCAACCGAAACCGTGCTGCCGGGCATCAGCCGCCGGGTCGCTATCGATCTTTGCCATGAAGCCGGCATACCGTGCGAGGAACGGCCGATATCGCTGTATGACGCCAAGATTGCCGATGAAGGGTTTTTCACCTCGACCAGCCTGTGCCTGTGTCCGTTGCGCAGCTTCAACGGGGCGCAATACCCGGCCAACCCCGGCCCGGTTACGCAAAAGCTAACCGACGCTTTCAAGGCGCGGGTCGGCATGGATTATGTCAATCAGTATCTGCACCATCTGACCGATGGTCCGGCAGATACAGGTATCTGATACCCGGTTGTCAGCCCGCCTCTGTTCTCGGGCTGACTTATCTCCGGGTAGATCGTGTCTGCGTAATGGGGGCTAGGTTGCGCCTAGCCGCATCATTTCGTCTTTCAACTGCAATTTTTCTCGTTTTATTGTGTGCAGAAGCTCTTCATCGGGCATTGGGCGGTTCTCTTCGTCCTCAAGCTTGCGTTCAAGTTCAACATGCTTGGTTTTCAACGCTTCGACGCGAGTTTCTACAGTCATGGTTATACCTCCGCTCAATTTCTATCGGTAGGTCCAACCGGCGGCCTGTGCGCATGACGCAGTCAGGATTTGACTGTCGCGCCGGGCCGCTAGGTCGACCCGGTCCCGCGCGGCTCTTTCGCACGCGGGATAGCTATGGTAACGCATCCATGACAGATGTGAAGCAATGATTGCAGAAAAAAGCAGCCGATGAACGATTCGTTACCAAGGTCTGAATCACCGCCGAACGGACGCCGGCGTATTATCGTAGGCATTACGGGTGCTTCCGGTGTGATCTACGGAATTCGGCTGCTTGAACGCTTGCGCGATGCCGATGTGGAAACCCATCTGATCATCTCGAAAGCCGGTGAAATGACCCTGGCTTACGAATCGGAACTGAAACCGAAAGACGTAAAAGCCCTTGCATCGGTGTCGCATGCGATCGGCGATGTCGGTGCGGCGTGTTCCAGCGGCTCCTTTGCCTCGGCCGGCATGATCATCGCGCCCTGTTCAATGCGCAGTCTTGCGGAAATCGCCACGGGGGTAACCACCAGCCTGCTGACCCGCTCTGCCGATGTGGTGCTGAAGGAACGCCGTCGCCTGGTGCTGATGGTGCGCGAAACGCCGCTGACCAACGTGCATCTGCGCAATATGCTGACCGTATCGGAAATGGGGGGAATCATTGCGCCGCCGGTCCCGGCCTTCTACGCTGACCCCGAAAGCATCGACGATCTGGTCGAACATTCGGTCGGGCGGGTCCTCGACCTTTTCGATATCGATACAGGACAATTGAAACGCTGGTCTTGACCCGTCATCGACCGGCAACCGAAGCAGGCTAGAATGAGCAAAACGCCCAAGCGCCAAGGGGAAAGAACCGCGCCATGATGAAACGCAAGCACCGCACCAAGATCGTCGCCACACTGGGGCCGGCGACATCATCGGCGGAAGCGATTGAAAACCTGTTCACGACCGGGGTCGATGTCTTCCGTCTGAACTTCTCGCATGGCAGCCACGAAGATCACCGCAAGAACTACAACACGATCCGCGATCTGGAAAACCGCATGGGCCGGCCGATTGCCGTGATGATGGACCTGCAGGGGCCGAAATTGCGCGTCGGCGTTTTCAAGGATGGCCCTGTTCAGTTGGAAAAGGGTGCGAAATTCCGCCTCGACATGAAAGACGAACCGGGCGACGTCAGTCGCGTTACCCTGCCCCATCCCGAAATCTTCCAGGCGCTGGAACCGGGAACCGACCTGCTGCTTGACGACGGGAACCTGCGCCTGCGCGTTACCGCCTGCGGGCCGGAACATGCCGATACGGTGGTCGAGGTCGGCGGCAAGCTGTCGGAACGCAAGGGCGTCAACGTGCCGGGTGTCGTGCTGCCTCTGTCACCGCTGACCGCAAAGGACCGGAAGGATCTTGCCTTCGGTCTTGAACTGGGCGCCGACTGGGTGGCCCTGTCCTTCGTGCAGCGCCCGGAAGATATTCGCGAGGCGCGCGCGCTGATCGGCGACAAGGCCGGCATTCTGGCCAAGCTGGAGAAACCGAAAGCTATCGACAAGCTGGAGGAGATCGTCGACCTGTCGGATGCGATCATGGTTGCGCGCGGCGATCTGGGCGTTGAAATGCCGGCGGAAGACGTGCCGGTGATCCAGCGCCGGATCATCCAGGTCTGCCGCCAGTACGGCAAACCGGTTGTCGTCGCGACACAGATGCTGGATTCGATGATCGAACGGCCGGTGCCGACACGGGCCGAAGCGTCAGATGTCGCCAACGCGGTCTATGAAGGCGCGGATGCGGTGATGCTGTCGGGCGAAACGGCGGCGGGCAAGTATCCGATGGAAGCGGTTACCATCATGAACCGCATCATCGAACGCGTGCAGGACGATCCGCAATACGCCACCAATCTGGAATCGCAGGGGTTTCCGGCAGGCGATTCAACCCCGGACGCGATCAGTGCGGCGGTTGCGACCGTGGCGCAGGCGATATCGCCGGCGGCCATCATCACCTATACCACATCCGGGTCCACCGCTTACCGGATTGCAAGGGAACGGCCGGAATACCCGATCATCAGCCTGACACCACGCCTGGAAACCGCCCGCCGGCTCTGCATCGTATGGGGCATCCATTCGGCGCGCACGCCGGATGCGTACAATCTGGACGACATGGTCGATATCGCAACCCACCAGGCCCGGATCGACGGGTTCGCCCAGCCGGATGACCGGGTGGTGATTTCCGCCGGCGTTCCCTTCGGCACACCAGGCAAAACCAACCTGTTGCGGATCGCCCGGATCATGTCGGACTCCTAAGCCTTGCCGTAACGTGTTGACGTGACAAACATACATTGTTCACGGATCCCGCAGGACATATCGATTTTCAGGTATCATGAAGACCTACATAAGATACTTCCACGGTGACGAAATCTACCCTGTTCTGGACAGTCCCGGCCGGGCTTTTTTCGACTACTGGAACGAATTGAGGCAGGATCGCGCCTATCCCGGGAAATCGGAATTCGACCCGATGCGGGTAGCAGCCGCCCTTCCCGGCATTCAGATTGTCGAACGCGAGAATGGACCGGTTGAATTCAGGTACAGGCTGGTCGGTACGCGCGAGGTTGAGGCGCGGGGCTGGAACCCGACCGGATATTCGGTTGCGGAAGGCTTTGCCGGTCCGACACCCGAAATCGTGCTCAAACATTACCGGATGACGGTTGAATCCGCTAAACCCCTTTGCGTTGCCGGCGTATTTCTCAAGCAAAGCAATATCTGGACCGAAGTCATTGCCCTGTTCTTGCCAATGGCCGGAGCGGCCGATGACCTTAGGTATGTGTTTACCTATACGTATCTTTTGCCGGTTCTGACCCGGTAATAAGTCCGGTAGGGATATCGGCTTTTTGATCGGGTAAGTCGGTTGTGGCAGGATACTCGACGTTAGGTTCGGTCAAGCGAAAGATTGGCGACCATGATCTGGCCCCTCGAATTCCTGCTGTTCCTGATCGGCTTTTCCGTATCCGCGTTCGTGATCCGGTTCCTGTCATCGACCGTCTCGAAACCCGGTAGTATCGATGGACTGACGCATCTCTGGGGTGACGACATCGTCCTCAGCGTAAAAGTCGGGCTGGTGCCCGCCACGGCCATGACGGTCCTGACGAATATCTGACCGGGTTTCGTTCGAAAATTTCTATTGCAGCAGCGCCATCGGGCTGCCGACATCGACGACGCCGATGCCGGAATGCGCCTTGTAACCCAACAGTTCCTGCACCCTGACCGGCATGGCTTTGACAGAATCCAACGGCACGGTCAGAAACATGTTTTCCTCGGTGCGCAGCCAGCCGACGACATAGCCCAGAAACATGCCGCGCCGGCGCTTGTCTTGTGTCGTGTTCGCACCGCCGCCATGCAGGGTCGAGCCGAGATAGAACAGGGCCGACCCCGCCGGCATTTCCGCCTGCAGAATTTCCGACGGTTCCGGTTGCCGGTCAGGCACCCAGAGATGGCTGCCGGGCACAACCTGCGTCGCGCCGTTTTCCCTCGTGAAGTCGGATAGCGCATACATCGCCTCGACCTGCAGAAGCGGTCTTGGCGCTGGAAAGAACGCCCAGGCATCTTCGTCGCGGTGAATGGCCTGTACCTTTTCTCCGGGGTGGATTTCGATAAGCTGCGCGGTATTGAGCAGGTAATCCTCGCAATTGGGTTTCAGCAGAATATCGGCGACATCCGGCAGCAGCGGCACCTGCATGATCTCAAGAAACGCCGCCGATTTCGCGGGCAGCCCGTCGAACCGGACGGTCAGGGAGCCGTAGAAGTCGACATACCGGTCACTGGTCGGATTACGCAGGCCGGTGCCGAGAGTTTCGACAAACCGGTCGAAATCGGCGTTCAGCGTGGCGAAGGCATCCGCCGGGGCCGCGTTTTCCACCACCACCGCACCGTCGCGCTGAAGTATGGCGCTGACCTCTTCGGCCGTCGCAATGGCGCCGTCGACATGTTCAAGACCCATTACCGCCTCCTCAACCGCTTTGATGTGTGCATTGCACAACGATGCGCATCAGCGCTTGGCTCGTCAATCCCCGGTGCGGAAAATGCGCATATCCTGTTTGCCTTTGATCCGGTCTGCGCAGTAGGGTGCCGCCGACACGGAAAAACGCGGGAACACAGCCATGCGACTCTCAGACTACAAGGCCCTCACCTTCGATGTTTACGGCACCCTGATCGACTGGGAGAGCGGCATGATCGCCGGGCTGAAACCGCTGACCGATCGGCTTGAAGGCAAACTATCGCGGGATCAGGTTCTGGAAGCCCACGCCTTCCATGAATCGACCACCCAGCGCTACAGCCCGGCGATGGTCTATTCGAAACTGCTCGCCGTGGTTTATAAACGGCTTGCCGAGGAATGGGGCCTTTCTGCCTCCTGGGACGACTGCCTGACCTACGGACAGTCGGTGCAAAACTGGCCGGCCTTTCCCGACAGCGCCGAGGCGTTGGCCTATCTCAAGGATCACTACACGCTGGTTGTTCTGTCCAATGTCGACAATGCCAGTTTCGCCCACAGCGCTGCGAAGCTGGGCCATCCGTTTCACGTAACCTTCACGGCGGAGGATATCGGTTCCTACAAACCGGCGCGGCGGAATTTCGACTACATGATCGAAAATCTCAGCCGGCTGGGGATCGGCAGCAATGACATCCTGCACACCGCGGAAAGCATGTTCCACGACCACGCCCCGGCCAATGCCTTTGGGCTTGCGAATTGCTGGATCTATCGCCGGCACGACAAGGAAGGGTTCGGCGCGACGATGAATCCGGGCGACATGCCGACCTACGGTGTTGTCTTCAACAGCATGGCCGATTTCGTTGCGGCGCATAAGCGGGAACTGGCGGGCTGACGGCCTGCCGGGTGCCAACCTGCGACAGACCGCAACGGGTCAGCCCCGGTCTTCGTCCAGTACTTTGCGAATTTTCGCCAGTTCCCGTGTCAGCGCAGCCAGGGCGTCGGTATCGATCTTGCCCGACAGGCGGTCGGTGTCGTCACGAAGCAGGTCTGCCGCGCCAGTGCGGAAACGTCGTCCAGCATCGGTCAGCCAGACCCGTTTGGAGCGGAGATCTTTCTCATTCGCTCTCGTTTCAACAAATCCGTGCTTCTCGAGGCCCATCAGCGTGTGCGTCATGGTTGTCTTCGGAACCTGGAACGCCTGCGCGAGTTCCAATGGGGTCCGGCCATCGGAAACACGGACCAGATGGTTCAGAACGGAATAGTGCGCCACGGTTACACCTTCCGGCAGGCGTTTTTCCAGCAATGCCCGACTGAGCTGCGAAATAATTCCGATTTCAGTAAAAAACACGAAAAATCGGCTGCCAATGTCATCCCGTGCGGCTTCTTCAGGCATGTTTGATGCGGGTCTCCAGGGGCCACCGAGGCGCGGGTTTTGTCTTCGGCCCGTAACCAAGACGCCCCAACATCTGCACGGTGTTTCCCTGTTCGGCAAGAAGATCATGTGCGGTTTGGTAGGATCGTGCCATTTCCGGATATTCCTGCAAAGCCTGTGATACGGGATGCAGGGCAAGACCCAGACCTGTCGCTTCAAGGTTCAGCCGAAGCCACCGGCGCCCGGCTTCGATCTGGTCAACCCGTCTGTTTTCCGCAGTCGTAATGGAAACATAGGCCGGTGTTGCATGCAGCATTTCCTCATACATCGCCTTGCCCTGGGCGAATTCGGGCGAGGCCGGATCCAGTTGCCCCTCCCGCGTCAGCATGCCGAACGCCATCAGGGTTTCCAGAAACGGCCCGCCCAGATCAATACCGTCCGGGTTCGCCTCTATCTCTGACCTGCCCATTCTGAACAGGTCGACGCTTTCCTTCAGGGTGCGTGGCGTTTCGGCCTCTATCAACCAGGATTCCCATGTCAAAGCCTTGATGGCCGCGACGCGGGAAAGGTCGGTATGAACATCCGCATGAGCTGACAATCTTGCCACCAGTTCCGATGGCACTGGCCGGTCCTCAAAGGGTTCCTTGCAGGATCGACGCGATAGAACATGGGCGAAAAGCGGATCGGGTGCGCCACCCGCCCTGAGACGCACAATGGCAACAGGCCCGCTTTCGCCATCGGGAAACAGGGTTGTATCGGTTGCGTGACCGGTCTCTCCCGCTGCAATTTCCAGCAATTCAAGAAAACAGCCCATGCCGATCGTCAACTGCCGATGATTGGGGTCCGTCTCGGGCAGGTCGCGCAGTTTGTCGCGCCAGATAACGATTGTATCGTCTTTGGCCAGATCCACTTCCCAGGGCTGCCGATTATGCGGATTGGGCGCCAGGATTGCATAGGACAATGCCCTGCGGCGAGGCTCGGAATAGGCGCCGGCCTGGTTCCAGGGTTCCAGCGCCCGGGTCGGCTGACGCGTACCAAGAAATGTACCCGCCCCGGCTGCGGCAAGAATGAAACCGCCCCCGGTTACTCGAAGAAAATTGCGTCGCGTTACCATCCGTTCAGCTCCTATTAGTTCGATATCGCACTATATAATACGATTTCGTACTACTTCAAGATAAAAGAGTGATCGCAGATGCGCTTCAGGAAATTCGGGGGGAAAGCGTCAACGTCGAAAGAACGGCCGCCAGCCCGCCGCAAGCCCGATGCCGCCGGTGGTCAGCAACAGCCCGGCCCAGGCGAAGATGCTGGGCCATTCGCCGAGAACCGGAATGGCGATCAGCGCGGCGAGCCCCGGCACGAACGCCATTGTCGCAGCCGTGGTCGACGGGCCGATGGTGCGGATCGCCGTGGTGAACAGTAAGACCGCCAGCACACTTGGTCCTAACCCCTGATACAACCCCTGCAAAACGATTTCCGGCCAAGGCGCGTGGTCAATGGCCTTCGGCAGAAACAGCAGATAGATCGGCCCGTACAGCGCCAGATTTACCGTCGGGATGAAGGCCAGCGCCTGCATCGGGGTAAGCTGCCACGCCTTTGTGCCGATCAGGTTGACCGCCAGAATGAATGAAGCCGCCAGGAACATCAGATGGCCAATCCAGGCGTCGGGGGCGACGCCGACGGAGTCCCGGTCCCAGCCGATCAGCCCGCAGCCGATCAGGATGATGCTGATGCCGGCGGCGCGCCACGGGCCGGGCCTGTCCTTCAGCCAGATCCAGCCCACAAGTGTGACGAAGACCGGCAGAGTGCCGTTCATGATGGTGCCGGCATGTGCCGCCGGGGCGAACTGCATGCCGCCGAAGGCGAACATCAGATAGGGCGCGCCCTGCCCGCACACGATCACCAGTATCTGCCACCACCGCAGATGCCGGGGCCAGAACCGCCAGACGATGGGCGCAACCGCGATGCTGGCGACCGTATAACGCAGCGCCGCCATGTCGTAGATGGTCAGTGTCTGCACGACGCCCAGCCGCGACACCACGACCCATCCCGACCAGATCAGGACGACACCGAAGGCGGCCAGCCAGCCGGTCAGCGGATGGACGGGTTTGGTCATTGTCGATAAGTCTCAACCGGAACAGAAGACGATACAGGCGACAGCCGCCTGCTGTCTGGTTTGTCATGCAAACAGCATCTGTGCAATGGCGGTATTGTCGCCGGTCAGATCTGACGGTTTTCCAGTTCCTTGACGATCTCGTCCAGCCGGGTCCTGATCGGGTCCATATGCGGGTTGGCTTCCAGCGCCTTCTCGAACGCTGCTTTCGCACCTTCCAGATTGTCGAGACTGTCGTAGATCAGGCCGAGGCCGGACAGCGCCCCGAAATGGCGCGGTTCCAGCGACAGGGTCTTTTTCACATCCTCGATGGATTGCGCGTAGTTGCCCATCAGATAATGCACCGTGGCGCGCTTGTTCCAGCCTTCCGCGAAATCAGGCTCCAGTTCGACAACAGCTTCGAACTTTTCCAGCGCGGTCGCATAATCGCCGGCCTCCATCGACCGGGCGCCCTGTTCCATCAGGATATTGGTGCCGGCCATATCCGACACGTGCCAGATCTGCCAGATCGTGTGTTCAAGCACGTGCGCCTGATAGGCCGATTTGGTTTCGTGAAGCTGCACGAACAGCTCGTCCAGCCGTTCGTCATTCTGGTCTGCGCTGGCCGGAACTGACAAAACTCCTGACAGCGCCACGACAAGGAGGCAACGTCGGACAAGGCTGTTTATCTGCCGTTTCATTGCAAAAGTATGGTGCGAAACCCGTTCGACGGCAACAGGCGTCGGCTTTTACCGCCTCACATCCTAGTGAAGACAGCGATGGCGCGCTATAATCGCGGCATGACGAAACAGGATACCGGCGCATCGCATGCCATCTTTACAGACGACCCCGCCACCGCGCGGGACAGGTTTCTGCGCGCCGCCGCCACGGTCGGCATGCCGGTGACGGCCTATCCCGGCCAGACCGGTAACGACCCGGCGCTGACCTGCGATGTCGGGCGGCTGGGCTCGCCGGATGCACCGACGGCCATCGTGCTCGCCTCCAACGCGCCGGGCATGGCGGGTTTCGTCGGCGCCGGCGCCTGTACCGCCATTCTGCATGACCGGCTGCAGCACTACCTGCATGCAAAGACCGCGTTGATCCTTGTCCACGCCGTCAATCCGGGCGGACCGATCTGGCCGCCGCAATCGCCCGATCCGCCGCTGCCGAAAACCGCGACTGGCGCATCGACCCCACCACCAATCGGCGATCCGGCCTGGACCGACCAGCTTCTGTCCGCCGCTGAAGACCGATACAACAGCTATCTGGCGGCTAATTCGGCGCACAAGGCGAAAATCGCCGCTGCCGACCGCCGCGCACGGGGCATAACCGGCAAGCCCGGCTGGTCGACCGACACGGTTACATCAATCGTCAAAACCTATCTGAACAACCCGGATTTCGTGCTGTTTCTCGATGTCAGAACCGGGCCGGAATCCTGGGGCGAGGTTGCGGTTCACACCACGGCGCCGAAAGCCAGCGACAACCTTGTTCGGGCGCAGCGCTGGTTCGCCGCCGGCCTGGCCGACAGCTCCTATGCCGACGGTGCGTGTCCGGTCGCCGGCGGGTTCCCCGCCTATCTCGACGGGTCGGCGAATGCGATGTCTGTTGTTATCGAAATCGGTACGCTGACAATGGGCGGGTTTCTGGATGCGGAAACCGCCCGGCAACAGCCCTCCGCCTATCCGACCGGCGACGACTGGCGCGACCGGGCCCGCCGCATCATCCACAAGGTGATGCAGGAAGCGATGCAGGGCGCGGCCGAAATGGCGGACAGTCTGGAGCAGGTGAAG
>CAYGSU010000075.1:0-16960 GCA_964352715.1 uncultured Flavobacteriaceae bacterium
GGAAAATCCGCGTTGCCGGCGGCCAGCGTGATGGTCACGCCGTTGTCGCCGTCATCCTTCAATTCGGTGATATCGGCGAACAGGGATTTCAGAAACGATTTCGAGTCCTCGCTGCGGTGATGGTTTATCGAGGCGATAACATCAGCCGGTGTCAGTGTCTTGCCGTTGTGAAACTCAACGCCCTTGCGCAGGCGCAGACGGAAGCCGGTGGCGTCGCTGCTGGTCGCCTCCCATGATTCCGCAAGTTCCGGAATAAGCTCGCCGTTGCCGCCGACCTCGATAAGCCCGTTGCGGCACTGACCGATGGCGACAACCGCTGCCATGGCGCTGAACGGCAGGTTCGGGTCCAGCGTATCCGATGTCGAACTGCCTGAAATACCCATCCGCAGCCGGCCACCGCGTTTCGGTCCATCGGCTTTCGCGGGCGTGGAGCCGGCGCCGACCAAGGCCGCGCCGCCGACAGCCGCGCCGGTGGCGAGAAGGGTGCGGCGGGTGACGCCGGTGGTTTCAGTGCTCTTTGAAGTCCCTGTGGTATCTGTTGTCATGCCGGTCTCTCCGTCGGACAGGTTATCGCTGGAAGGGCGAAGTATCCGGCGTGACGAGAAAACAGCAGATCAATCAAACGACAAAATAGACCCTTTAATCGTCATATGCGATCGCGGGAGGCGCCTAGGCCTTCCCGCCGCGGACGGATTCCCAGAACTCGGCTGTGGAATTGCTGCGCGGGAAATCGTTGTCCGGCACCGGTTTTCCCAGAAATGCGCAAAGCGGCGCCCAGCCTTCGGTGACATCGAACACCAGAAGGCGGTTCCCCGGCAGCGCGGCCGTCACATCGTCGATGCGTTTCCGGTAGGCGGCGAGAACGGCGGCCTGGTCGTCCAGCGCATTGTTGAAGGTCTGTTTGGTGATGATCTCGTCGGCCATACCCATGGCGGCGCCGACATGGGGGTCCGGTATCTCGTCACCCATTTCCAGGATCGGCTTGATGGTCTTTGAAAAACTGTTCCACCACTTTTCCGCCGGCCGGACGCTGAGGATCACCTTCGCATCGGGATAAAACGCCGCCAGTTCGCGCCAGTAATGCGCGCTCGGCCAGTCGATGCTTGACCCGTAGCCATCGAACACCGTGTTCCAGTCGACCGTTTCGCCGCGCGCCAGCGCCTGCCAGTGCGGCAGCTGATCCGGGTGTTCCAGCACTTCGTGCATGTGGTGGCACGGGCCGAAGCCCAGTTGTTCCAGCGCCATCTTGATCGACAGCGTGCCGGTGCGGCCGAACCCGGCCCCGATAACGGAAAGCGGCATGGTTTTTCCCCTCTTTTATGGCGGCCGCCTTTCTAAGGGGCACCCTGTTTTATTGAAACCATTGTGATGGAAGTTCGTCGGTTGTGCGACTCTATTCAGATCTCGGATCCGGTTCCTGCTCTGACCCGTCCCGGGACCCTGTCGTTGCTTCTGCCGCGTTACAGCGGGCAATCAGCTTGTCCAGCGCATCGTCATCGACCCAGACGTCGCGGCACTTCTCGAAACAGCCGCGCGCTTCCGGATAGCGCCGGTTGGCCATGCATTCGACACCGTCCAGATAGGTTTCCAGCATCGCCTCGCGAAAGCCCGGCTCGCGCTGCCGGGCAAACCCGGTCATGGCGAAAATCTCGACCTCCTTCGATTTTCCCTTCACCGTCACCTTGCCCAGCGATTCGAATGTATAGGCGCCCGGGTCCTGAAGTTTCCGGCGGGTATGGTCGGTGATGATGATCGAGCGCCCGTAATCCTTGGTCAGACCCTCGACCCGCGAGGCGAGATTCACCGTGTCGCTGATCACCGTACCGTCGAGCCGGTGCGCCTCGCCGACCGTGCCCAGCATCAGCGGTCCGCTGTTGATGCCGATGCCGATCTCGATATTTCCACGGCCGGCTTCGTTGCGGGTTTTGTTGTAGATCTTCAGCCGGTCGATCATATGGGCGGCGGCGTCCAGCGCGTCGTCCGGCGTTTCGAACAGGGCCATGATGCTGTCGCCGATATACTTGTCGATGAAGCCGTCATAGGTGCGGATGATCGGCCCCATGCGGCCGAAATAGTTGTTGATGAAGCGGAAGTTCTGGTCCGGCGTCATTTCTTCCGACAGGGCGGTGAAGGACCTGATATCGGAAAACAGAACGGTCATTTCCCGGGCGATGAAGTCACCCAGATCGACCGAGGCGATGCTGTCCTTTTTCAGCAGCGTCAGGAACGGGCGCGGCACGAACCGTTCGATGGATTTGTTGATCAGCGTCAGCGCCCTGCTGCCGGCCTCTACCTCGTCGTTCATCTTCTTCAGATTGTCGATCTGGCCCTGAATGGCGTGCTGCATGGTCTGGAAGCTGCGCGCAAGATCGCCGATCTCATCCTTCCGGTCGATATCGGCAATGGTCGCGCTGCGGTCACCCCGGGCGATCAGGTTGGTCTGTTCCTGCAACCGCTTGATCGGCCGCACCAGCACGCCTTCGAAAAGACGCACCGCCAGAAACAGCAGGATCGGAATGGCGATCACCAGCACGATGGCGCTGCTTCGCAGGATCGCCGAAATCGCCTCGTCCGGCAGGCCGACATCATAGGTCACCGCGCTGACCATCGCCTTGGTTTCCCCCGGTCCGGCCGGGGCCAGTCCCTTGCGGCGGCTGAACTGACGCTGGTAGACCGACACCCAGCGTCCGTCGGTAACGATATGGGTCGGCGCGTCGCGCAGGGCGGCGGCGATGGCGTCATCCAGCCGTCTGCCTTCCTGCAAAACAGACCAGCCGCCGGTATCGGTTATCAGAAACACATCGACATCGCTGACTTCGCGGTTTGTGTCGGCAACGCCCTGGAACAGCCGGTCGAAGACCAGGCCGCGAAACCACGGGTCGTATTCCTGCTCGATGAAATCCTGCAGGCCGATCGACGCTTCGATCAGATAGCCGGCGCCGTCCGGGGCGTAGTAGCTATAGCTGTTCAGCTTGCCGGTTTTCTGCGACACCGACAGCGCGTCGCTCATCACCGTGTTTGCAGCGAAGACCATGGCGAGGAAGGCATCGAAGCCGGTCTGTTTGAAATCCAGCCCCTGGTCGGGTTCGAAACTGGTATTGAAGACCACGTAGTCCGGCGAGACGAAGTAGATTTCATCCAGCCCGTATTGTGCGGCCATCGCGGAAATCTGCGCCGCCGTCAGGCTGCCGGGGTCGATACCGTCGCGTTCAAGGTCACGCTGGATCGCCGGCAGAACCTGTTCCATATGGGTGTTGACGGCGGCATCGACGGCGACCAGCGCCTGGTCGAACAACGCGAATTTTTCCGAAATCGAGGCGCTGATGGTGATCAGATCCTCGTCGCCGACTTCCGACAACAGATCGCGAACCTGAACCGCAACCGTCACCAGAACCGCCGTAACGGTGACCAGCAGCAGGGAGGTCAGAAAGATAACGACGCGCCGGGTCATTCCTGATCAACATCTGTCGTGGACATCAGCACTGACTTTGAAAGTCTTCACCCGGTCAATGCAAGGCCAAACCGGCCGGGGGACCTGCATCCGGCGGCGAGAGCCCGGTAAACGCCGGGCTATTCCTGAGCGGTCATGCCGCGGGCGATCGCCAGCAGTCTTTCAGCATAGACGAAGTTTGCCTGTGTACACAGATGTTCGGAAATACGGATCAGGTCTGCGACCTCGGCCTGAATTTTCTCCGAAACAGCGGCTGTACTGCTCGCCTCCCTGGCGTCGGCGACGGCCTGCAGACAGGTTTTCTTGTCGGTGACGACCTGTGCCGATGCCGATACCGGGGCAAATGCCAACAGGCCGAAAGCTAGTATTGGAAGCAGGCAGAATTTTTTCATGAGTGGTCCTCCCGTACATTCTTGTTGTCGTTAGTGGGAACAATCGCCGATCTACAATGACGGAAACCCGGCGGTTGGCAACAGGCTTGAATGCGGGGAGAGGCGAGAAATCCGCACTGCCGCGCTATCCGGTCTTGACCCTGCGCCTTTCGGCAACAGGTTACTGGCCATGCAACAGAAACACACAAATGCCCTGACCCGACGCCGCGCCCTGCGCCTGTTTTCCGGCACAGCCCTGTTGCCGGTTCTGCCAGTTCTGCCGAGCGCACCGGCAGCCGCGGCCGAAGAACCATGGCAGGCGCTGCGCCGGGGCGAGGCCTTCGCGATGATCCGTCACGCGCTGGCGCCCGGCACCGGCGATCCGGCCAATTTCGATGTTACGGACTGTTCAACCCAGCGCAATCTTGACGATGCCGGCCGCCGGCAGGCGGAACGGCTGGGCGATCTGTTTCGCAGCAAGGGCATTTCCGAGGCCGACATGGTAACCAGCGCCTGGTGCCGGTGCCGCGACACGGCGGATCTGATGGCGCTCGGCGAGGTGTCCGTGCTATCGCCGCTGAACTCGTTTTTCCGCGACCGCGCGCGCGAAGCGGCGCAGATGGCGGCGCTGGATGACTGGCTGGCGGCGCGCCAGTCGACGGTTCCGCTGGTGATGGTAACGCATCAGGTGAACATCACCGCCTTCACTGATGTCTATCCGAGTTCAGGTGAAATCATTTTTGCGACGCGTGCGGCGACCGGCAATGTGCGGGTGATCGGCCGGGTGGAAACCGATTAGACGTGAACCGCTCTAGCGCCGTCGACGGGCCATTGCGGCGATCTGGTGCAGGGCGCGCCCGCACAGAATTTCCGGCGGCGGCCCGCTGCGCTTGGTGCGGGTTTCTGTATCCGCGACAATCTCCAGCGCCGTCGCCAGCGCGGCGCCGCTCCACTGCCGAAGCTGGTTCTGAAAATCCTGCGCCTGTTTGAAAAACACCGGCGGGCGAAGCTGCTTCATGGCGTCGGCTGCCGTCATGCCGCGATCGACCGCCATGCGCGCCTGGTGCAGCCGCATCAGATGATTGGAAACCGTGCGCAGCAGGGCGACCGGGCTTGCGCCTTCCCGAAACGCCGCCGCTGCGGCGGAATCCAGCAGATCGGTCTGGCCGCCGGTGGTCGCCATGGCGATGGCATCCAGCGCGAAGGCCGCGCCGTCGCTCAGCACGGCGGCGACATCTTCCGGCGTGGCGGTGCCGTTCGGCCCGACATACAGGCACAGCTTTTCAACTTCCTGCCGTGTGACCGCCCGGTTGCCGCCGAGATGGGAAATGAACAGAGACAGGGCGTCCGGCGATATCGACGACCCTTGCGCCCGCAACGCCTCGCTGACGATCTGCGCCTGGTCGCGTCCTTCATCGGCATAGCAGGCAAGCGCCGCCGCGCAGTCTGCCGATTCGAAGGCCTTCACCAGCTTGCCGGTCTTGCGCAGCTCGCCGGCGGTGACGAGGACAAGGGCGTCGCCCGGCACCCCGCCGGACAGAAAATTTTCGAAAAAGCGGCTTGCCGCTTCACCCGCGCCGCGCACCCTGACAACCCGCCTGCCGCCGGTCATGGCGATGGCGGCGGCTTCGTCAGCCAGCCGGGCCGGGTCCTTCGACAGGTCATCCCAGTCGATATCGGCAATCAGAAACGGGTCGGAAAGATCGGCGGCAACGGTTTTGGCGAGCGTATCCTGGCGTTCCTTCACCAGACCCGGATCCGGCCCGTAAATCAGTACCGCGCGGACCGCAGGCGGGGGCGCGGACAAAAAGCCTGCAATGTCCCGCGCCGCTAGTTTCATGGAGCGGAAAACCCTGTCATTCGCCGGCTGTATTCGCCTTGAGAACGGCGGCGACGCGCACGGTGATTTCGTCGGCGATGGTCCTCAGGCTGCGTTCGATGGCGTCCTGCTCGGCAACCAGGGACGCGTATTCGACATCGATGGTGCTGTAACTGCTTGAGCTGCGCGACCGGAACTGTTTCGTCAGGCCGTTGCCGGTCAGCAAATAGGTGGCGTTGACATTGATCCGCGACCGCGCGGTTGTTTCATCGAGCTGGACGCCGAGATCGCGGGAGGAGACGGTCAGGTCGGTCTTCAGCTTGTAAACGGTTTGCGCCGCCTGGCCGCGCGGCTGCATGCGGTCGAGCAGGAAATTGCGCAGCATCTGCCCTTCCCTGTCCGGGATCAGCAGAATGTCGACCTTGGCGAGTTCCAGCAGAACGTCCTTGTTGTCGGGCGACGAGGATGACTGATAGACCGGGCTGAAACCGCAGGCCGAAACGCTGCCGGCGATACCGGCGCCAAGGACCAGTCCGGTCAGCCTGCGGCGGTCAATCCCGGTCATGGCGCGACAACATTGACGATGCGGTTAGGCACGACAATGACCTTTTTAGGTATCTTGCCTTCCAGAACCCGCTGCACCCCTTCCTGCGAGAGGGCCAGCTTCTCGACCTCGTCTTTTGCCAGATCGATGGAAACGGTAATGGTGCTGCGCAGTTTGCCGTTGACCTGCACGCCCATCGTCACCGTTTCCTCGACCAGTAGCGAGGCGTCGGCCACGGGCCACGGCATCGCTGTCAGATAGGTCGTGTGACCCATCAGCGCCCACAATTCCTCGGCGATATGCGGCGTCATCGGTGCAATCAGGCGAACAATCGCCTCCACCGCCTCGCGCGCGGCATAGGCGGCAGACGGATGATCGTCCTCATAATCGGCCAGGGCGTTGCTGAGTTCGCGGATCCGCGCGACCGCCCGGTTGAAATGGAAACGTTCCAGATCGGACGTTACCGCATCGATGGTCTTGTGCGTGGTCTGCCGCAATGATTGGGCGGCATCGCTGATATCGGCCGGAACGCCGGCATCCATCAGCGAAACCGGGCCGGCTTTTTCGCCGGTCAGCCGCCACAGCCGGTTGAGGAATCGCCAGGCGCCGTCGACGCCGGATTCCGTCCATTCCAGATCGCGGTCGGGCGGGCTGTCCGACAGCATGAACAGGCGCGCGGTATCGGCGCCGTAGCTGTCGACGATATCCTGCGGATCGACCACGTTCTTCTTCGATTTGCTCATCTTTTCGGACCGGCCGACCTTCAGTTCCTCGCCGGTTTCGGCATGCACCACCCGGTCGGGTGATTCCCGCACCACCTGAACCGGCGGCACCCAGGCCCCGGCGGCGGTCTTGTAGGTTTCGTGACACACCATGCCCTGCGTGAACAGGCCGTTGAAGGGCTCGCTGACATCGGTATAGCCGCAGGTTTTCAGCGCACGCATGAAAAACCGCGAATACAGAAGGTGCAGAACCGCGTGTTCGACGCCGCCGATATACTGGTCGACCGGCAGCCAGCGGTCGGCCTTCGCCTTGTCGAACCCGGTTTCGGTGTTTTTCGGGTCGCAATAGCGGGCGAAATACCAGGAGGATTCGAAAAACGTGTCGAATGTGTCGGTCTCGCGTTCCGCCGCCGCGCCGCAGGACGGGCAATCGACATGTTTCCAGGTCGGGTGGCGGGCCAGCGGATTGCCCGGGGAATCGAAATCGACATCGTCCGGCAGGGTAACAGGCAGATCCGAATCCGGCACCGGCACGATGCCGCAGGACGGGCAATGCACCATCGGAATCGGGCAGCCCCAGTAGCGCTGGCGTGAAACGCCCCAGTCGCGCAGACGGTAGGTGATGGTGCCTTCGCCGAACCCTGCCTCGCTCACCGCGTCGATGGCCGCGCGCTTGCCGTCATCGACGCCAAGCCCGTCAAGAAACCGCGAATTGATCAACGTTCCGGGGCCGACATAGGCGGTATCGCCGACGGTGAATCCGTCGGCGTCTTCGTCAGACGGGCAGACGACCGGAACAACCGGCAGATCGTATTTGCGGGCGAAATCCAGGTCGCGCTGGTCATGCGCCGGACAGCCGAAGATCGCCCCGCTGCCGTATTCCATCAGCACGAAATTCGCGACATAGACCGGCAGGGTCCAGTCGGGGTCGAGCGGATGGCGCACCCGCAGACCGGTATCGATGCCCTTTTTCTCAGCCTTTTCAATTGCTTCCTCGCTGGTGCCCATGCTGTTGCATTCCTGAACGAAGGCGGCGATGTCAGGATTGCCTTTGGCCAGCTTTTCGGTCAGCGGGTGGGTCGCCGCGATGGCGCAGAACGACGCGCCGAACAGGGTGTCGGGCCTGGTCGTGAAAACCTCGATGCCGCCGTCCTGGCCGTCCAGCGGGAAGGTCACTTTCGCGCCTTCGGACCTGCCGATCCAGTTGGCCTGCATGATGCGCACCTTGTCGGGCCAGCGCGGCAGCTCGTCGAGCGCCGACAGCAGATCTTCCGCAAAGGCGGTGATTTTCAGGAACCATTGCGAAAGCTGGCGCTTTTCAACCAGCGCGCCCGAGCGCCAGCCGCGCCCGTCAATCACCTGCTCGTTGGCGAGAACGGTGTTTTCCACCGGGTCCCAGTTGACCCAGGATTCCTTGCGGTAGGCGAGGCCGGCCTTTTCGAAATCCAGGAACATCTTCTGTTCATGGGCATAGTATTCAGGGTCACAGGTCGCGATTTCGCGGTCCCAGTCCAGCGACAGGCCCAGCATGTTGAGCTGCGCCTTCATGGTCGCGATGTTTTCGCGGGTCCATTTCGCCGGGTGAACACGGTTTTCGATGGCGGCATTTTCCGCCGGCAGGCCGAAAGCGTCCCAGCCCATCGGGTGCAGCACGTTGTGGCCGGTCGCCCGTTTGTAGCGCGCAACGACATCGCCCAGTGTATAGTTCCGCACATGGCCCATATGAATGCGGCCGGACGGATAGGGAAACATCTCGAGCACGTAGTAGGTCGGTTTGTCGTCGGTTTCGCCGGTGACGAAAGAACCGGCTTCCTGCCAGTTATTCCGCCATTTCTTTTCGACTTCGGTCTGGTTGTAACGTGACATGGTAATCCTATTCGAGCGCGGCGGCTGCGATCCGCAATTCCCGGGCCCGCGACAGAATCGCGTTTTCAAGCGAAAAGACGGTTTCCTCGCCGACCGGGGTATCGACCCACTGGCCGCTTGCGGTGCGGATCTGCTTGAACGCCGACACGCGCAGGCCATCGGCCCGCAATTCGCGGCCAAGGATGAACACGTTCAGTTTGAAGCGGGTATCCGGGGTTTCCGCTGCGGCATACCAGTCGGTGATGATCACGCCGCCGAACGGATCCGCCTGGCTGAGCGGAAAGAACGAGATCGTGTCAAGCGAGGCGCGCCACAGGAAGCTGTTGACGGAAATCCCGCCGGAATTGTCCGAGCCGCCGCCATCACCGAAAATGCCATCGAGGCCGGAGCCGCCGACCTTTCCGAGTGTGGCCAGGCGCTTCTGTTTCGTATCGTAGCCGGCATCTTCGGCGACCGTGCCGCCACTGCAGCCGGCCAGCAGGCTCGCAAGAACCAGCATCACCGGTAAAATCAATCGCTTGCCGTGCATCATACCATCCATTCAAATCGACCGTGCTTCGATTCCGGTCCCCGGAATTCGATCAGGCTTCATACCTGACGTTTGCCGAAAAAAAAAGAAAAGCCAAGCCCGGGACAGCGCTTTCCTTAATTACGCCACATTTGCCGGCGTCACGATGCGGAGCGGGGCCGGCGCTGAATGGTTCGGGGCAGTGCGCACAAAAAGAAAGGCCGGGGTAAACCCCGGCCTTTCCGCGTAACAATCCTTGAAGGATTAGTACGTAACTGTCGTGCCGATAACGATCGCATCGACGTCCGAAGTGACAGAGGCGCCAGCGCCCGTTGTCGATTCGGCTGTGTAGTACTGAGCGAAAGCGGTCATGCCCTCGGCAACCGTGTACTGCAGGTCAACCGTGAAGATGTCGATTTCACTGTCGATGCCGTCGCCTTCAACGTCGCCTTCGTTATTGAAGTACGATGTGGAGACTGCACCGGCGCCGAAGCTGTAAGCCGCACCGACCGACCAATACTGCTGGCCGTCACCGCCGGAACCGGTTGCAACGTTCGTGTCACCCGAGTCCATGATGCCTGCGCCAACCGAGAAGCCGCCGAAGGACAGCGTAGCACCGGCATGCAGTGCTTCTTTGTCTTCGAGACCGGCATCGCTGCCGTCAGCGTAAGCTGCACCGAAGGAGAGGCCGACACCGACATCGCCGAACGAACCGTCATAGTTGACGGCGCCTTCGAACTGAGCCGTATCGCCGTATGCGCCATTGGCACCGTTACCGAACTGGCCTGTGCCCGTTGGCATCGTGATGCTGTTGGCATCCGGCTGGATCGACACACCGGCACTGAAGCCACCGAAGGACGGGGTGTAGTATGCGATTTTCGCATCGTCGCCCGTGATACCAGCCCAAGAAGCAAAGGCCCCGATATCAGCTTCAACACCAGCGGAGGTCAGAATGGTCTGGGAAACGTCGAAGCCCCAGTTACCGACCTGTACGCTCTGACCACCTTTTTCCATGTTGTCCAGAACGCCGTCGTCACCACCAAGGTGCAACGTACCCCAGCCACCTTCCAGGAAGATGTAGTGTTCGTCGACCGTGACGCCGCCGCTCGGCTGACGGAAGTCGATGTTAACACCGTAGGTCAGACCGTTGTCGGCCGTACCGGATGCGTCGAGACGTACTTCCGTGCCTGCGTTAGCAAACTGGAATGCACCGCCGTCGTTACCGTCGAATGTACCCGGACCATCTTCGTCACGGATAACATATGCCAACCGTGTCGCACCTGACATGGACACTTTCGGCGCTTCACCCGCAAACGCCACCGGCGTTGTGACGATACCAGCTGCTACGAGAGCAGATGAACCGATCAAGAGTTTACGCATTTCATACTCCTTCATCTCATAAAGTGGGCTTTTGCCCGTTTGGCGTTACGCCACTGTCCCAATGATGACATCGAACCGTTAGTTTAAAAATTCGATCCCCAACCATCAGATCTTTGCTCGAACCGCCGTCGCGTTCACGCCGATACGATCCATCATTTGTCTAACCGGGTTAGGCTTCGGGTTCAACGGAGAACACACCGGTTTCCGACGATTAGGGCAAGAGTGTGACGAAGTTGCAACAAGCGGCTATTGCGCTGATTCTCTTTCGGAATCCGCGAAAATGGCCCTGGCGTCGAAAAGCGGGCCAAGGCCGGGCCGGTAGCGGTCCGACCGATTGACCGATTTTGTCGAAATCGACTTGCGCACCTGCTTGTAGCTGGCGGTCGCCATCTTGCGCTTGTTGGTGTGGAACGACAGGCAGGCGTCGTCCCAGGCGAGGCCGATCGTCGCCAGCATTCCGGCGACGGTCTTTTCCGGTTCGGTCACAAGATCCTCGTAGCGCAGCAGTTTCACCCGGTCCGGGCAGGCGGCCAGATACAGGTCGCGCAGCCGGTCATGCGCGCGGTAGAAATGCCACAGGGCTTGCGGCTCGTTGTCGAACACCATCGGCGAGGCGAAGTTCTGCATGAAGATCGACAGCGCAACATCGTCCGGGTTGCGGTCGGTCCAGAAGATCATCGCTTTCGGAAACAGTCGCAGAATCAGGCCGGTAAACATGAAATTGAACGGGTTCTTGTCGACGATGCGGCGGGCCTGCGGCTTTTCGGCGGCGCGTTCCATCTCGGCGAGATAGGCCGCGGCAAGGTCCGGCATCGATTGCGGGCTGGCGATCGCCCTGTCCCACCAGTCGATGGTGGCGCGCACGCCGCGCCCGGCGCCGAGATCCTTGACGATGCTCTGGATGCCGATGCCTTCGCCGATGCCGTCGCCTTCCGGATGCGATGCCAGAATCTGTTCCATCAGCGAGGTGCCCGAGCGCGGCATGCCGACAATGAAGGTCGGCCGCTCGTCGTCGGACCCCTCGGCCAGCCGGTCAAGGTCGCCGCGCTCCAGCCGCAGCCGGGTTTCCTCGACATAAGTGTCGATGTTTTCCGGCCGGTAGAACGACCCGACGGTTTCCAGCGTCTGCTTCTTGTAGGCATTGGCGCGCAGATAGGCCGCGCCCGCCTCGTCATACTTCCTGATCTTGTCGTAGAAGCCGGCCTTGTTGAATTCCGAATTCGCCCGGTCCTCGATCAGACCGAGATCGATATCCGAGGATTCGATTTTCTGGACGCAATCGCTGACCCTTTTGTCCAAAGCCGCCTGTTCTTCATCGGTTTCGGGTTCCGACAGATCAAGCAGGGTGTTGATGGCGGGAATATGGGTCGGCGACCGGTCGAGAATGCGGCGCGCCATGGCCACCGCCTCGGCGATCTCGCCATTGATGGCGTGAATGCGCATCAGCACGGTCTGGGATTTCGGCTCGTCCGGCGCCAGCTCCAGCGCCTTCAGCGCATGTTCCCTGGCGTCCTCGATCTTGGTGTGTTTCAGATTGAAGGTCGCCAGCAGCATCCACGAGCGCGGATTGGCGGGGTTGACCCTTGTCGCCGCCAGATAGGCCCGCTCGGCCTCTTCAGCGCGGCCCAGAAGGTCAAGGCTTTCGGCCAGATTATAATAGGAATCAAGAACCTTCGGCGCGACCTTCATGCAATGCGCCCAGGTTTTGATGGCGTCGTCGCTGCGGCCCATGGCGCGATAGCACAGCGCCAGATTGTTCAGCAGCGCGGGGCTGTCGCGGTCCAGCTTCAGCGCCTTTTGCAGGGCCTCGACCGCTTCGGCGTTGCGGCCCCGGTCCATTTCGACCACCGCCATGCCGGCCAAAGCCGCCGGGTTGTTCGGCGCGGCGCGGTAGCTGCGCTGAAAAAAGTCGGCCGCGTCCTTCAGTTTCTTCTTCTTGTGCAGACAGACGCCCATCAGATACAGCGCATGCGGGTTGTTCTGCGCTTTCTTGAGGATTTTCTTCGCCAGTTTCTCGGCATCGAGAACCTTACCCTCCTCCAGCAGCGCGAATCCCTTCTGAAGCTGTTCCTGCAGTGCTTTCATTACTGATCGCCATTCACTGAACTGGCGGCGTCGCCAAGCGCATCCAGCAGGGGTTGGAGGTGGTTTTCATAGCGCCGCCAGGCATGAACCGAATCCGTGTACATCGGCTGTCGGACCTGGGTGGCGCTTGCTGTCTTAACTGTGCGTTTATTGGCATGGAAATCAAGACACGCGTCGTCCCAGTCCAGTCCGCAGAAATCGACCAGCGCTCTTGTTTGGGGTTCCGGGTCGGCGACGAGCTCTTCATAGATATTATTGTGTACGACGCCCGGCAGCACGGCAGACCAATGCGCCATCAGGTCACGATACAGCCGGTAATACCGGCCCAGCTCGCGCAGGTCGTAGCCAAAATACTGGCCGGTGCTGAACAGCCGCATGAAGATCGAAAGACAGGTATCCACCGGATCGCGGCGGCAGTGAATGATCGTCGCGCCCGGCAGCATCAGCGTGATCAGGCCGATATAGATAAAGTTCGCCGGCATCTTGTTGGTGAAACGCGTCATTCCGGGCGCCCGGGCGCGCATTCCTTCTATATAGTCACGCCCGGCATTCGCGAAGGCGCCCGGTGGCGGGTTGCGAAAGGCTTCAGCGAAGGCTGCTTCCGATGCGCCCGCGAAATGCCGCTCGATTGCCGTATCAAGATCGGCAACCTCGCCCGCACCATGAACCTCCGGATGGCTGGACAGGATCTGCTCGACCAGTGTGGTTCCTGACCGTGGCATGCCGACGATAAAAATCTGGCCCGACCCGTCGGTACCGGCGCCCCGGTACCGGTCGAGGAAGTCACGATCGAAGATATGCCGGATCCGCTCGAAGTTCTCGGCCTCGGTTTCAATGGAATATGACAGCGATTGCCGGCGGATGGCGTTGGCGGCGGCGAAATACGGAAAGGCCTCGTCGGGCTGCCGCATGCCGTCGTAAACCTTGCCGAGGCCGAAACCGAGCAGCATCCGCTGTGTCTCGGACAGGCTGTCGCGCCGGAAAGCCTCCTCCATCGCGATGACATCATCGTCTCTTTCGGTGAACTTGCGGCTCAGCGCCAGATGTCGGTGCGCGGCGGCATTGTCCGGATTGATGCGGACAGCGTCCCGGAAACACGCCGTCGCCTCGTCCAGCCGTCCGGTTTCGATCAGCGCCGTGCCGAGATTGTTGTGCGTTTCCGACTGCGACGGGTCAGCCGCCAGCGCCTTGCGATAGGCAGCGATACCTTCGTCCATCCGGCTCTGGTCGACCAGCACCACACCCAGCGCGGCGTTCATCTCGGCATTGTCCGGCTGGTCGCGCAACGCCTTGCGCAGCAGGGTTTCCGCCTCCTGCGACCGCCGCGCGCCAACCATCGACCGGGCAAGCGCGCTCAGGGTCGACGGTTTCGGGTCCAGCGTCTGCGCCTTTTCGAAGGCTGCGACCGCAGTGCCGTATTGTTCGCGGGCCTGCGCGACCTTGCCGAGGTTGACAAATGCCAGGGCGTTTTTTTCATCGATCTCGCTTGCCTGCCGGTAGGACTCCTGAGCGTTTTCGAGGTCGCCGGTTTCCTGCAGGGCGTTACCGAGATTGATCAGCGCCTTGGTCATCTTCGGATTGATCGCCAGCGCGGCCCGACAGGAGCCGATCGCCTCGTCGTTGCGACCCAGACGGGTCAGCGCGTTGCCCAGATTGGCCATGGCGTCGGCATAGCCGGGGCGCAGCTTCAACGCGGCTTCATACTGTGCCGCGGCGTCTTCATATGCGCCCTTCTCCGCCAGCACGTTGCCGAGATTGTTCAGGGCTTCGGGATAGGCCGGTTTGATTGCCAGCGCCTTGCGGAACGAGGTCTCGGCGGCATCCTGTTCGCCCTGCCGTGTCTGCACCGTGCCCAGATTGTTGATCGCCTCGGCGTAGTCCGGGTTCAGCGCCAGCGCCTTTTCGAACCGCCGTCGCGCGTCATCGATATGCTCCATATGCAGCAGAACGAGGCCGAGATTGTTCTGCGCCGCAACGTCCGACGGGTTGATGGCGACCGCTTTCGATATCAGGTCTGCTCCGGCCTTGCTGCGCCCGGCGCGGTGTTCGATCAGGCCAAGCAGATGCAGCGTGGCGGGATGTTTCGGCGCGACAGCGAGGATTCGCTTGCACAAGGCAGCGGCCTCTCCCAGCCGACCGGCGGCCTGGTGCTGCGCCGCCGCCGCCAGCATCTGCTGCAATTCGGCCGGGGATGGTTTGCCCGTCATTCGGCCTTACGACCCGGTTTCCGCGATGACGCCCATCTTGAGAAGCTGGGCCAGGGCCTTGTCGGCCTGGTCGACATCGGCGGCGAAGGGCTGCTTCAGGTAGTCGGCGCGGGTGAAGGACCGGGTTTCCAGAATCCACGAAGTCGGGGCCAGAAACGCCGGCGGCACCGGCGTTGCACCCTTCGGCCCGGTCAGCACCGTGCGGCCCTGCGCCGTCTGTATCGTGAAATCCGGGCTGGTCACGGCATAGGTTTTCTCGATCACCGTCACCGGCAGCGTCATGCCGCCGCGCGGGGTGCGGAAGCCATGCTGAAACTTGCGGAAAGCGTGGCGGAATTCCCTGGCGTTGATCAGGCCGACGATGGTGTCGTGCAGCGCATCGAGATGCGCGTTCAGCGCCGCCTCGCCTTCTTCCTCACGCGGGAAGTTGACGCGGAAGATTTCCTGATCCACCGCGACATCGCTGAGCGCGTCCAGCAGATCGAAGCCGATTATGCCGGTGATGCCGCAGGCAAGATGGATCGTACCGGGGCTGTCGGCCAGCGCATCGTGATACCAGCCGCGCGGCAGGTACAGAACGTCACCGGGCCGCATGGTGACTTCCATCATCACCCCGCCCTTCTGTTCGGTATGCTGCTTGTCGGTATAGATCTCGTTGCCGTAGCGGCGATGGCGCACCGGATGCGGCATGCGGTTTTCGTAAACCCGCCAGGTTTTCTCGCCGGCGACATGCAGCGCCATCACGTCATGCGTGTCGAAATGCGACGTGAAGGCTTTATGCGCCGCCCAGGAACAGTACAGGTTGATCTGCACCTTGCCGGTAAAGGCGTCTTCCAGCGCCGTGCTGACCGCGCGCAGGTTCGGCGTCAGGCTGTCGATCTCATTCGCCACCAGAGAGGCCCCCCGGCGCAGCAGGTCCATCACCTTTTCCGGGTCCGGTGTCTGTACCGGGTTGCCGTAGCGGTCGGTCGCTTCCGCGCAATAGGCCCCGGCAGGCACCATTTTCGTGTCCAGCACCATTAACAGCGACTTGCCGGACCAGACCGGGGTCATGTTCAGAAGATCGTTCAGCCGGTCCCAGTTCATCACATCGCCGAACCGCTCAGTCAGTCCGCTATCGGCGGCGGGAATATGCAGCGGCTTCTTGTCATAATAGTCGGCAAAGAAGGTTTCCCGGGAAACCGGGGCGATGATGTCGTCGAATCCGATCGGGGCGGCTGTCGTCACCGGCCTGGCCTTTCTGTCTTTGATGCGGTTGGGGATTGAAACGCCGAACCAGCCGGACTATGCCAAGACTGGACGGTGCAGGCAAACGCGCATCGCGGCAAAGGCGACAGGCGAATGAACGGAAATGCGGAAGGCCCGGCGGACCGGCTGAAAGCGGTTCGCGACAGGATTGCGGCGGCGGAGAAAGACGCCG
This sequence comes from uncultured Flavobacteriaceae bacterium, assembly GCA_964352715.1. Lineage (GTDB taxonomy): Bacteria > Pseudomonadota > Alphaproteobacteria > UBA8366 > Aestuariispiraceae > JAVKBW01. The sequence continues at coordinate 16,374 of CAYGSU010000075.1, forward strand.
GCCGCGCGGATGGCGAAACCGTGCTGGTGGCGGTATCGAAAACCTTCGATGCGGAGGATATCCGCCCGGTGCTGCAAACCGGCCAACGGGTGTTCGGTGAAAACCGGGTGCAGGAGGCCGAAGCCAAATGGCCGGGCCTGAAACAGGAGTTCGACGGCGTCGAGCTGCATCTGATCGGCCCGTTGCAGACCAACAAGATCAAGCAGGCGCTGGCGGTGTTCGATGTGATCCAGACCGTCGACCGCGAAAAGCTGGCCCGCAAGCTGGCCCGCGAAATGGATGCCGCCGGCATCCGGCCCGCGTGCCTCGTGCAGATCAATACCGGCGAGGAGCCGCAGAAGGCCGGTGTCGCACCGGGCGAGGCCGATGCCTTTATAGCGCTTTGCCGAGATGAGCTGAATCTGCCGGTGACCGGCGTGATGTGCATTCCGCCGGCCGATGAACAGCCCGCGCCGCATTTCGCGCTGCTGGCGAAGATCGCCGACCGCAACGGGCTTTCCGTCATCAGCATGGGCATGAGCGCCGATTTCGAAACCGCGGTTCAATTGGGGGCGACCCATGTCCGCGTCGGCTCGGCGATTTTCGGC
>CAYGSU010000075.1:17060-19121 GCA_964352715.1 uncultured Flavobacteriaceae bacterium
GGCGTTGCGAAAAACGCCGCAATCGCCACCAGATAGACGCCATAGGTTTGCAGTGTCATTGCGCCGCTGCCCGGTTGACGGTCGCCGGCTGAGATTGCCCGGTCTCGCGGACCAGCAGCTTCTGTCTGCTCGAGACGGCGTCCCGATCCATGTAGCATTGCCGGAAGTGCCGGTCGCCGGAGCGTGTGTCGATTTCTGTCCGGCCGTGAAACAGCCGGTAATTGTCGATGATGAGGACCTGACCCGGCTGCAGCCGAAACCGCAGCGTATTGTCCTCCGACCAGACTTCCGCGGCCATGACGCTTCGCGCCCGATAATATTCTGCCAGAACGGCGTTGTCGTAGGGCGGAACCTGATCGGCCCGGTTGTGAAACCGGACGCGCCTGACTTCGCCCGTCGGATCGAGTTCGATCAGAGCGCCATAATGGTCGAGGATCGCCTCCTCGTCGGCGTAATGGAACCCGACCTGGGTTTCCGACAGGATGCGATACGCGGCAGGGTCCTGCTCGCGGATTTTCGCGGCGACCTTGAAGCCGTCGATCAGGAATGAATCGCCCCCGGCGGCATCGGCCTTGAGGCAATGCAGAAAGATGTAGCCCGGCCCGGGCAGCCTGTAGGGGTTGTCGACATGCGGCTCCAGCGCGCGGCCCGTCATCGACAGACAATAGCCGTTGGCGATGCTTTTGATGTCGGCGATCGACCCCCAGTTTGTCGGCCGGATCGGCCCGATGCGGCCGCAGAAAGCCGCCAGCGCGTTCTCGTCGCTTCCAATATCGTCGACGATGGCGAAACCGAATCGCGCCACATCGGCAAGCAAGGCGCCGAGCGCCGCATCATCGTCCCTGACGCAGTTTCCCTGATGCGACGGCATCGATGTGAGTCCGGCACCCCAAAGCCGGCGCGGACCCGCCAGATCGACGGGAAGAAGGGTTTCCACCGCGTTCCGCAGGTCGTCCAGCACATAGCGGCAGTGGTGCCCGTCGCTGAACCGGATCGACACGTCCGCATTCCCGATTTCGGCGTGTTCAATCGCCATGTCCAGCGGCAGCAGCGCGGCTTCGATAACCCGGTGCCCGGACTGCGGGTCCTTGTTGGATTCTTCATGGCTCCGTTCGCGCAGCCAGAGCGGATAGAAGCTGTGCCGGAACCCGTCCGGCCAGTGGATCGTCAGGTCTGTACTGGAAAATTCAAGCATGTCGTCCTCCTGTTATGATCATCGAAGGGTGCGCAGAAGATTGTTTGTCCAGCAATCGACAGAAACCCAATATATCTCTATAATTCGTCAATGTTCGATTCGACCGCCCTCGACGACCCGCTGGATGGCCTTGATCTGGCGTCGATGCCGCGCTTTGTCGGCGCGGCGCTCGATTATTCGAATGGAACCGTTCTGGACTGGCATTCCCACGACGTCGGCCAGGTTGTGTATGCGACCACCGGCGAAATGCGGCTGGAAACCACATCGACCTTTGTGCTGTTGCCGCCGACGATGGCGCTGTGGGTTGCGCCCGGCGTCGAACACCGGATTTCAATAGCAGGCCGGGCGGAGATGCGGACGGTTTACGTGCGGCCGGACCAGGTGCCGGAATTTACGACCGGTTGCCGCGTTCTGTTCGTCAGCACCTTGCTGCGGGAGCTGATCCTGTCCGTCATGCCGGATGGCCTGTCGGGGTCGTCGGATACGCGGCGTTCAGCGTTGTTTGGTCTGCTGGCGGCGGAGCTTGGCGAGTCCCGCGCCGCCGACCTGACGGTGCCGATCCCTTCCGATAGCCGGGTCCGCGCGCTTGCCGAACGCACAATCGCAAACCCGGAAAGCGATGAAACGGTTGAACAATGGCTGGCCGCGGTTCCCGCCAGCCGGAAAACGATTGACCGTATTTTCCTCAAGGAAACGGGCATGACACCGTCGCGCTGGCTGCGTCAGGCGAAGCTGCTTCACGCGGTGTCCCGATTGTCGCGTGGCGACCCTGTCAGCACCATCGCCGTCGATCTCGGTTACGCGACACCCAGCGCCTTCGGGTACATGTTCCGCCGGGCTCTGGGCGTGGCGCCCAGCAAGTTTCT
>CAYGSU010000076.1:0-4402 GCA_964352715.1 uncultured Flavobacteriaceae bacterium
AGCCTGAACCGGTGCCAGAGCCCGAACCCGAGCCGGTTGCCGAGCCTGAGCCTGCCCCCGAACCTGCACCCGCACCGGAGCCTGTCGTGGAGCCGGAACCCGAGCCTGTGCCCGAGCCGGAGCCGAAACCGGAAGTCGCCAAACCGGAACCGCCACCGCCACCGCCTGCGCCGCCGGCGCAACCGAAGCCAAAGGCCAAGCCGAAGGAAGAGCCGCCGAAGAACGACTTCGCGAGCCTTCTGAAAACGGTGCAGGACCTGAGTGACGAGAAGCCGCCACCGCCGAAGAAGGAAGAAAAGAAAGAGGAACCGACAACCTCGCTGGCGGATGCTGTAAAATCAGCGCTGAACAACACGCAACCGAAACCGACGACGGCGAGTGCGCGGGCCGAATCCGCGCTGAGCCTCAGTGAGCTGGATGCCGTGCGTCGGCAGATCGCCGGTTGCTGGAACGTCCCGGCGGGTGCGCGCAATGCGGAAAACCTGATCGTCGAGGTCAGGATCGAGGTGAATCCTGACCGCACGGTTCGTGATGCAAGGCTAGTCGATCCGTCGAAGGCGGTAGATCAGTTCTGGCGTACGGCGGCGGAAAGTGCATTGCGCGCCGTTTTGAATCCACGGTGCAGCCCGTTACAATTGCCGCCTGACAAATACGATACGTGGCGATCCATTATATTTACGTTTAATCCGCAGGAGATGCTGGGCTGATGCGTTTAGAAACCAGAACCTTTGCTTTTTGGAGATTACAGATGACTGATTTTTGTCAGCGCATAGCGATGCTCGCCCTTTTTGCAGGTCTGTGCCTTGGCATCGCAGGGACGACGGCGCGGGCGGAAATCCGGATCGATATAACGCAGGGCAATGTCGAACCCCTGCCGATCGCGATTACCGATTTCGTAGGAAGCAGCGATTCTGCAAGTCAGATCGGCACGGAAATGGCGAAAGTCATCACTGACAATCTGGAACGATCGGGTCTGTTCCGGCCGCTTGATCCGCGCGCGTTCATCCAGAACACGGCCAGCATTCAGGTGCAGCCGCGGTTTTCGGACTGGCGGGTCATCAGCGCTCAGGCCCTGGTGAACGGGGCGATTACGGTGGTCGAAGGCGGCAAGGTGCGGGTGGAATTCCGGCTATGGGATGTGTTCGCCGAAACCCAGATCGTCGGACGGGCCTATACCACGCTGGAAAGCAACTGGCGGCGGATCGCCCACAAGGTGTCTGACGATATTTATGAGCGGCTGACCGGCGAAACCGGTTATTTCGACACCCGCATCGTCTATGTCGCGGAAAGCGGGCCGAAGGAAAACAGAACCAAGCGGCTGGCGATCATGGATCAGGACGGCGCCAATCACACCTATCTGACGGACGGTCGGGAACTGGTGCTGACGCCGCGCTTTTCGCCCGCCCTGCAGGAAATCACTTATCTCAGTTACTTCGGCAACAAGCCCCGGGTGTATCTGTTCAACCTGCAAACCGGCCGGCGCGAATTGCTGGGCGTGTTTCCCGGCATGACGTTCGCGCCGCGCTTTTCGCCCGACGGCAACAGCGTGATCATGAGCCATGCCGAAAACGGCAACACCGACATCCATGTGATGGACTTGCGGACACGCCAGCCGAAACGTCTGACTACCGGTCCGGCAATCGACACCTCGCCGACCTATTCACCGGACGGCGAACGTATCGCATTCAACTCCGACCGGGGCGGGTCTCCTCAAATTTACGTGATGAACGCCGACGGCTCCGACCAGAAGCGAATCAGTTTCGGTCAGGGCGGTTACGCCACACCGGTATGGTCGCCACGCGGCGACTTGATTGCGTTTACCAAGTGGCGGCAGGGCCGGTTCCATATCGGCGTGATGCGGCCGGACGGATCGGGCGAACGTTTGTTGACGGAAAGTTTTCTGGATGAAGCGCCGACCTGGTCGCCGAACGGCCGTGTTATCATGTTTTTTCGGCAGGAACGCGGCGAAACCGGCAAGACCCGCATGTATTCGGTTGATTTGACAGGGTACAATTTACGCGAAGTTTTGACCCCCGGCGATGCCTCTGACCCGGCATGGTCGCCCCTGAATCCCTAGTGTTTTTACGGGTAATGTCGGGCGGGACGATTGGTGGTATTGTGGCATGCGGTATTCGGGTACGTCGCCGATTGGGTAGAGTTGGACCGTTTCATTGTCTCTGACAGCTCGTTTTGAAGTCAAACATGTTAAAATCGCGGGAAACATTTCAAAAATACTTTAAAATGCCGTCTAACTATTGAGTGATAAGGTTGAATTAAGGCAAATCTCATGCTTTATATGCGTCGTTCCGGCACAAAGTGGGCCGGTCTTCTGTTTACGTACGATCCATCACGGAACGACCGGTGGGCGGTCATAACGTTGGGTCCGCCTCAAAGGGGGTGTTTTAGAAATGCGCTTTAAGTTAATCAGCCTGTTAGCGGCATTGGTTTTGGTCTCGGCATGCGCGAGCGAACCGGAAGAATCCAGTGAAGCGACAAATGTCGGTGCTTCTGATACAAGCACGACAACCACCACGACCACCACGCAAACGGCCGAAGCCCCTGCAATTACTCCTGGCAGCGTCAAGGACTTTGTCGTCAATGTCGGTGACCGGGTATTCTATGATTTCGACAGCAGCGATATCCGTTCCGATGCGGTGCCGACACTGGAAGCCCAGGCGGCTTTCCTGCGCACCTTCCCGTCACTGACGCTGGTTGTCGAAGGTCATGCAGATGAACGTGGCACGCGTGAATACAACCTGGCGCTCGGCGAACGCCGTGCGAACGCACACAAGGACTATCTGATCAGTCTCGGTGTCGATCCGGCGCGTATTGAAACCATTTCCTACGGCAAAGAACGGCCGGCGGTTGCGGGTTCAAACGAGTCGGCCTGGGCGCAGAACCGTCGTTCGGTTGTGGCTCTGAAGAACGCACCGGCCAGCTAAGGCCAGACTGCGACAGTTAAAAAGCGGGCCGGCTTGCAGAAGTCGGCCCGTTTTTCTTTGTCTCCATTAGGTCCGTCAGCACGTCGGGGTTTCGGCGATTGCCATTCGGTGCCGACAGGCCTTATTTTTGCCAGAATGATTTGTGATAGTCGTATCACTGAAATGACGGGTTATTGAGGGTTCTATGGTGGTTCTTGCGAAGCGGTCGTTTTTCATTCCCGTCCTTTGCGGCGTTCTTCTTAGCGTGGCGCTGCCGGTCGCGATGCCGGCCCGAGCCCAGGATTCCACGCTGGCGCAGGAACTCGACCGGATCCGGCGTGACGTCAAGGATCTGCAGCGAACCGTCTTCGCCGGCGAAAAGCCGCCTGAAGGCGCAGTCGATTCCATCGACTCGGCCAATGCCAGCGCGATGGCGCGAACCCAGCTCAAGATCCAGGCGCTGGAAAACCGCATCAGAGGCCTGACCGGACAGATGGAAGAAATCCGCTTCCAGGTTGATTCCGTTTCCACCCGTCTCGATAAACTGATCTCGGATGTCGATTACCGCCTGCAGGCGCTGGAGAACGGCACAGCCACCCCGTCGAAGCAGGTTGGACAAGCACAGACCGGTCAATCCGGCTTCGGCAGCCAGGCAGCCGTGACGCAAACCGACGGGCAGGGCACGACCATTATTTCTTCTTCGGGCGAGCAGGTTGAACAGGTCGATGCATTGCAGGCGGGCCAGCAATCGCTCGGTCAGCTTTCGGCGACTCAGTCCGGCCAGATCATCGCGACACAAAACACCAACCAGGCCAATGTCGAAGCCTCCGCTTTCCAGCCGCAGCCAACGGCGGAAGACGTCCCCAGCGCGGTTCCGGTTACCGGATCCGTGGTTGAGGGCAATCAGCAGACCGCTGCACTGGCGCTTGGCGAATTGCCGGCCGGCACGCCGAAGGAACAGTATGACTATGCTTTCAACCTGCTGCGAGACCGCAACTTCCCGGCGGCGGAAGCGGCGTTGAAGACATTTCTTGATCAGAATGAATCCGGTCCACTGGCCGGCAACGCCATGTACTGGCTGGGTGAATCCCATTATGCGCGGCAGGACTTCCGTTCGGCAGCGTCGGTGTTCGTCGATGCCTATACGAACTTTCCGAACGGCTCGAAAGCCTCGCATTCGCTGCTGAAACTCGGCATGTCACTTGGGGCGCTCGGCAAGACCAAGGAAGCCTGCATCGCCTTTCAGGAACTGAAAACGAAATTCCCGAATGCCGGCGACCGCGTGCTGAACCGGGCCGAAGCGGAAGCGGCGAAAGTCGGCTGTGCCTGACCTGCAGCAATGATCGGCTAAACCCTATGGATGCGGCCATCTCATGCACGGAATTTGAAGCGCTGGCAGCGCCATTGCTGCCGGCACAAGGCGGGCGACTGGCTGTTGCCTGTTCCGGCGGCCCCGACAGCATGGCGCTGACCTGTCTTCT
>CAYGSU010000076.1:4502-17122 GCA_964352715.1 uncultured Flavobacteriaceae bacterium
CGCGGGGCAGCGGCGTCGACGGTCTGGCGGCGATGCAGCCGGTTGTGCTGCGTGACGGTGTAACCGTCGTGCGACCGGTGCTGACAGTGCCGAAGGCGCGGCTAGCGGCAACGCTGGATAGGGCGGGCTGGCCGTATGTTGCCGACCCGTCGAATGCCAATGAAGATTTTGCCCGGGTCCGGATGCGGGCGTTGATGCCGCTATTGGCCGGTGAAGGGCTGGATGCACGCCGTCTGGCGCGGACGGCCGAGCGCATGGCTGAAGCTTCTGTCGTTCTCGACGATGCGATGACCGATCTTTCTGAAACGGCCGTTGCGGTTCACCCGCAAGGCTATGCAATGGTTGATACGGCAGCGCTGCTTGCGGCCCGGCCGGATACGGCCTTTCGTCTGCTGTCGCACCTGTTGAGCTGCATCGGCGGAACAGCTTACCCGCCGCGTCTCGATCGCATCCAGCGCCTGGTGGCGGCGTTGCGGGGGGGAAGTTTCGGCCCGGGACGCACCGCAGCCGGTTGTCGGCTGTTGATGCCGGGATCGGCAAAAGGGTCGTCGAGCAATACGGTACTGATCTGCCGTGAAACCGCGTCGATCGGCAGCCAGCAGGCGAAACAGGGATCGCAGATCTGGGACGGCCGGTTCGAACTGCATTTGTCCGGCAATATCAGCGGTGCTGTGATTGCACCGCTCGGCGTGGAAGGCTGGCGCGATGTCGCCGTTCTGTCGCCGGACTGCAAGCGAAATCCGGTCGGGCCAGCGCCTGTCAGACGCGGATTACCGGGCCTTTGGGTCGGTGGCAGGCTGGCCGCTGCCCCCAGCCTGGGTGTTGTCGATCCGGGAATTGTTGCGCCGATTGTGGAGAACTGCGCCCTTGCGCCGCGTTTAAATGCGCTTGCCGGGCCTTTTCATTGGCATGTCTGAACACTATCTATCGTGTCTGGGAACTTGAAATTGGCTAAAATACGGCCTGGCTGAACTGGACGGGGCCGAAAAAAAAACGTCTAATGCACGAAAATCTAAGCATGCGCCTTTATTTGTGGCGCAATTGAAGAAAGGTTGAGAGCCCCGTGAACTTCTTCGGCAAGCATATTGGGTTGTGGCTCGTCATCGGCGTTTTGCTGGTGTTGTTGTTCAACATGTTTCAAACCAACACACAGCGCGTTCGCAACGAAAGCATTCCGTATTCCGAATTCGTCGCCAATGTTCAGTCAGGCAATGTGTCGGATGTGGTCATCAAGGGGCCGAACATCGTCGGCCATCTGAAGGGCGGCAATACGTTTGCAACCTATGCGCCGAATGACCCGAACCTGGTGCAAAAGCTGACCGATAACGGTGTGGGCGTTACCGCCGCGCCGCCGGATTCCAACTCTCCTTCCTTCCTCAGCATCTTTATCAGCTGGTTCCCGATGCTGCTTCTGATCGGCGTGTGGATTTTCTTCATGCGGCAGATGCAGGGCGGCGGCGGCAAGGCGATGGGCTTCGGTAAATCGAAGGCCAAGCTGCTGACCGAAAAATCAGGCCGGGTGACGTTCGAGGATGTCGCCGGCATCGATGAAGCCAAGACGGAACTGGAAGAAGTTGTCGAATTCCTCAAGGATCCGCAGAAATTCCAGCGCCTCGGCGGCAAGATCCCGAAAGGGGTTCTGCTGGTCGGGCCTCCCGGTACCGGTAAGACCCTGACCGCTCGCGCCGTTGCCGGCGAAGCGAATGTGCCGTTTTTCACGATTTCCGGTTCTGACTTTGTTGAAATGTTCGTCGGTGTCGGTGCAAGCCGTGTCCGCGACATGTTCGAACAGGGCAAGAAAAACGCTCCTTGCATCATCTTCATCGACGAAATCGACGCTGTCGGCCGGCATCGTGGCGCCGGCCTTGGCGGCGGTAACGATGAACGGGAGCAGACGCTGAACCAGTTGCTGGTCGAAATGGACGGGTTCGAGGCCAATGAAGGCGTGATCCTGATCGCCGCCACCAACCGACCCGATGTTCTTGACCCGGCGTTGCTGCGGCCCGGCCGCTTCGACCGTCAGGTCGTGGTGCCGAACCCGGATATCGTCGGTCGCGAGAAAATCCTCCGCGTTCACATGCGCAAGGTGCCGCTGGCGCCGGATGTCGATGCGAAAACAATTGCCCGCGGCACGCCCGGTTTCTCCGGGGCCGATCTGGCGAACCTTGTCAACGAAGCGGCGCTGCTTGCCGCCCGCCGGAATCGCCGCGTGGTTTCGATGGCGGAACTGGAAGACGCCAAGGACAAGGTGATGATGGGCGCCGAAAGACGCTCCATGGCAATGACGGACGACGAAAAGAAACTTACCGCCTATCACGAAGCCGGCCATGCGCTTGTCGGTCTGTTTGTCAGCCATCACGATCCGTTGCACAAGGTTACGATCATTCCGCGTGGTCGGGCGCTCGGCGTCACGATGAGCCTGCCGGAGCGTGACAAACTTTCGCAAAGTGAAATCGAACTGAAGGGTCGGATGGCATCGCTGTTCGGTGGTCGGATTGCCGAAGAACTGATTTTCGGCAAGGAAAACATCACCACCGGTGCGTCACATGACATTCAGCAGGCAACCAAACTGGCCCGCGCCATGGTTACGCAATACGGCTATAGCGACAAGCTGGGCCCGCTGCAGTATTCCGAGGACGAGCAGGAAGTGTTCCTTGGGCATCAGGTGACGCAGCGCAAGAACACGTCGGATGCGACGGCGCAGCTTATTGACGAGGAAATCCGGCGATTTGTTGAAGATGGCGAACGCGAGGCCCGCGAAATCCTGACCAAACACCTGGATGACCTGCACAAGGTATCGCAGGCGCTGCTGGAATACGAAACACTGTCAGGCGACGAAGTGCGCGCCCTGTTGCGCGGTGAATCGATTGTCCGTCCCGACGAAAGTGCACCGTCTGACAAGGACAGCGGCGGCCGCTCTTCGGTGCCGACAGCGGGCGGCATCCATCGCCCCGGTCCGGAACCCGGCCCGGCGGAATAGCACAAACATATCAAGAAACACGGAAACCGGCGTCGGCCTTCTGGCTGGCGCCGGTCTTTTTTGGAGAGGGTCTATGAAAGGGTACTGGTTCGTCGTCGCCGGTGGCATAAGGGACACGGAAGCGCAGCAGGAATATGGGCGGCTCTGGAAACCGATAGCCGAAAAATATAATGCCAGGATCAACCCGATGGCTGAACCGGTCATTAAAAAGGAAATCCTGGGCACGGAACGGGTGATCGTTGTGGAGTTCCCCTCCCTTGCCGATGCAAAGGCGTGCTACGATGATCCGGCCTATCAGGAAGCCATGAAGTACGCCCTGAAAGCGTCGATGCGCGAGCTCTTCATCCTCGAAGCCGGCTGAAGGCCTGCTTGTTCACTACAGCCGATTCGGGTAACGACTCTTCTGGGGCGCTTTGAGCGGACGTCGATCAATGAGCAGAAAATATTTCGGCACGGACGGCATGCGGGGAACGGCGAACACATCGCCGATTACGCCCGATGTCGTGCTGCGGCTGGCCATGGCGGCGGCACAACAGTTCCGTCGCGGCAATCACCGCCACCGGGTGGTGATCGGCAAGGATACGCGGCTTTCCGGCTATATGCTCGAACCGGCGCTGACTTCCGGTTTCATTTCGATGGGCATGGATGTGATCATTGTTGGCCCGATGCCGACACCGGCCATCGGCATGCTGACAACCTCACTGCGGGCCGATCTCGGCGTGATGATCTCGGCCTCGCACAACCCGTTTGAGGATAACGGCATCAAGTTGTTTGGCCCGGACGGGTTCAAGCTATCCGACGAGGTTGAAGCCAATATCGAAACCCTGATGGACAATGGACCGTTTGACCTGTCGCCGCCGGACTCGCTGGGCCGGGCGATGCGTCTGGACGATGCCCAGGGCCGCTATATCGAATTCGTCAAGCGCACGTTTCCGGCCGATCTCAGGCTGGACGGTCTGACCATTGTTGTCGATTGCGCCCATGGCGCGGCCTACAAGGTGGCTCCCACCGTGCTGTACGAGCTTGGCGCGCATGTGGTGCCGCTGGCGGTCGAGCCGAACGGCAAGAATATCAACCGCGACTGCGGCGCGACCAATGTCGGCGCGATGCGTGAACAGGTGGTGGCGCATGGCGCGGACCTGGGAATCGCGCTGGATGGCGACGCCGACCGGGTTATCATCGCTGACGAGACCGGCGCTATTGTCGACGGTGATCAGGTGATGGGGCTTATCGCCCATTCCTGGGCTGATGCGGGAATCCTGAAAGGGGGGCTGGTTGCAACCGTAATGTCCAATCTGGGGCTTGAACGGTATCTGGGCGACCGCAATATCGGCTTTGCCCGGGCTGCTGTCGGCGACCGGTATGTGGTGGAGAAGATGCGGGCGGACGGCTGGAACCTGGGCGGTGAACAATCCGGCCACATCATCCTGACCGATTATGCGACAACGGGTGACGGCATTCTGGCGGCGCTGCAGGCAATTGCCGTGATGGTGCGGCGCGACCAGCCGATGAGCACAGTCGGGCGGGTCTTTGAACAGGTGCCGCAACTTTTGAAAAACGTGCGCTACAACGGCGGTAAGCCGCTGGAGAACGACAGCGTTCAGAAAGCCATTGCCGACGGACAATCCCGGCTCGGCACGTCCGGCCGACTGGTTATTCGGGCTTCGGGTACCGAACCGTTGATCCGCGTCATGGCGGAAGGCGATGATGAAAAGCTGGTCGAAACCGTTGTTGACGGCATTGTCGATGCCGTGGAAAACGCGGCATAACACCGGGTTTGTCGCCGCCTGTGGTGGTGAAATCGGCGGCCGTCGCACAAATCGCTTGTATTTCCGGTTACGGACCCCCATCTTTGCTGTGTCGAAATTGCCGAACCGTTGAGTTTTCTCGCGTTCCCTTGTTTGAACGTGCATGTGACACACTTTTCTACAAAATCGATCTTTAGTTATCCGCGTCCGAAAATCGGGTGCGGGTGTCAATATGCCGTATGTCCACGAAAGGACTTAAACTATGACTATGGGAACAGTAAAATTCTATAACGATCAAAAAGGCTTCGGCTTCATTCAGCCTGATGGTGGCGACAAGGACGTGTTCGTCCATGCCACATCGCTTGAGCGCGCCGGCATCAACGGCCTGCGGGAAGGTCAGAAGGTTTCTTTTGATACCGAAATCGACTCCCGTTCCGGCAAGACCGCCGTATCGACGATCGAGCTCGCCTAACGCTGAACTTGCCGCCGGTTAACGCCGGCGGCAGTTACGTTCCGGCTTGTTTTCTCATCCAGTGGATTTCAGATGCCAGCCAAGCCTAATTACAAGTTTGAAAAAAAAGAGCGCGAAAAATCAAAGGCGCTGAAGAAGGCCGAACGCCAGAAAGAAAAGGCGAATAAGCCGGCGACGGACAGTGAACCGACGCCCGCTGAAACGAAAACCGCATAGACGGTTTCCAAGGGCCTGTGGCCAACGACATCACGTTTGATTTTATTCCGTGATGAACCCCGTGCAGAACAGGCCTTCCCATGTTTATCCAGAAATGGTCGATGACCATGCTATTCGCAATGCCCGCCCTTGTTGTGGCGGCTTTATGCCTTGCGTCACCGGCCATGGCACAGAGCTCGGCTTCCGGTTCTCCTGAAAATTCGACGGAGAGAACCTTTGGCGGCGGATGGGACTGTGACCCCGGTTTTCGGGAAAAAGCAGGCAAGTGCCTCGGCATCACCATACCGGAAAATTCCTATGCGACAGGCCGCAGCTGGGGCAACGGCTGGGTTTGCAATTGGGGTTACCGGGAAGACGGCGAGAAATGCATTCCTGTCGAAGTACCCGACAACGCCTATCTTTACACGGATGGTGCAAACTGGCGCTGCGACCGGGGATATGCCGCGACCCTTGATTCACGCTGCGAAGCCATTGTGATACCGAAGAATGCCTATTTAAACGCTGCCGGCGACGAATGGGTCTGCGACAGGGAAATGATTAAAACCGGCAGTGAATGCATTGCGCTCGTCATTCCCGAAAACGCCTATCGAACCAATCAGGACTACGGTTCCGCCTGGGCCTGCGAACGGGGTTTCAGGGAAGATGGTGAAACCTGCAGAAAAGTTCAGGTGCCGGAAAATGGATTCCTTAACGAGAAAGCATATCGAACGGGCTGGTCCTGCGGGCGTGGTTATACGCAGACGGCGGACAATTGCGCCCTTATCGTGCTTCCGGAAAATGCGCATCTGGACTATTCAGGCAACGATTGGGAATGCAACGAACCGTATCGCAAGCGCGGCGACATTTGCAGGCTCTAGGTCGATATACCGGCCTTTGATTGTTTTAGTCGGTTCAGTCAACCACGCGTAATTCCTCGTACGAGATCATTACGTGTTCGCGGTACGGCGCGCGGTCGCACAGCCTGTCATAGTAGGCTCTGACACTGGCATGGTTCTGCCTGTCGATATCGATATCGTAGTAGCGGTACAGGCAATGCCCGAACTGGATATCCGCGAGCGTTAAGTCTGGCCCAGCCAGGAATGGCGACGCGGCGAGCTGTGCATCAGCAATATCGAGGCGACGGGAAAGAATGGCCAGCGCATCCTTCAGACTGCTCGGATCCTGTTTCGACGGGGCCGTGCGTACAACCTGCCAGAAGACAGGACGGGTAAAGCCCAGGGCAATGTTCAGCTTTGACCATTCCGCCCATTTATCCGTTGCCGCCCGGCGCACCGGGTCGGAGGGCCAGAAAGAGTCCGGCGCATGGACGTTTGCGAGATATCGCATAATCGCAGCGCTTTCCCATAAGGGAGGATTGTCGCCATCGACCAGCGTGGGCACCGTGCCATTCGGGTTCAGCGACAGGTAGGCGGGGGTATCGACAACACCGTATTTGAAGCCTGCATCGATGCGCTCATACGCCAGCCCCAGCTCGGCGATACACCACATCACCGCCTGTACATTGGACGACGATTTACGGCCCCAGATCTGCAACATGTTGATACCCTTTCCGGTCGGCGGGCGCGTGACTGTGCCCTACATTACATCCAGCGCCAGTTCCGGGATGCTGCCTTCCAGGATGTCCCGCAGAATCTCCAGCCCTTCTTTCAACCGCTCCCTGTCGCGCGGCGGGCCAAGCGAAATACGCACCGCATGCGGTGTGCGCGCCCGGCCGATGGTAAAGGCGCGTGTGGGGGGAAGGGTAACCCCGCGCTGTTCCGCCTCCCTTACAAACTCATCCGTATGCCAGGGTTCCGGCACGGAAAGCCAGGCCCGCAAGGACAGCGGCTGGATCTTGAAGTCATATCCCTCGAAAATTTTACAGAACATGTCATGACGTTTCAGCGTTTCCCGGCGATGCGATTCCATCACCCGTTCCGCCGCGCCAGAGGTAATCAGCTCGTAGGTAATTTCCGCGCAAAGTGGTGACGCCATCCACGAAGACGAGCGGATCGCCGCCGAAACGCGCAGCGAGCGGCCAACAGGCGTGTGAACAAAACCGATGCGCAGTCCCGGCGCGATCGCCTTGGAGATGCTGCTGACATAGTATCCGTTTTCCACGGAATAGGAGGCCAGCGCCGGTGGCCCGTCCTCCAGCAGAAGGCCGAACACATCGTCCTCGACAATGGCGACGCCGAATTCATCGGCAATCGCGGCAATTTCCCGCCGGCGCGCGTCCGGCATCACAGCGGTTGTCGGGTTCTGGAAAGTGGGAACGCAATACAGCGCCTTGATCGATGAATGTTTGCAAATGTCACGGTACGCATCCGGAATAATGCCGTCCTCGTCAAGCGGCAGCGGAACGAGTTCAAGGCCCAGCATTTGCGCAATCGCCTTGATGCCGGGGTAACACACTTCTTCCGTCGCAATCCTGTCGCCGGGTCTAGTCAGTGCCGACAGCGTCGCCAGCACGCCGTTATGGGCGCCGCTGGTCAGGACAATCCTGTCTGCATTGGCGTCCAGGCCACGTCGTTTCAGCCAGCCGGCAATGGCCTGACGGTGATGTTCCATGCCGGCATGGGGCTGGTATGACAATCCGTCTGCCAGCACCGGCGAAACAGCTATTTTCTGCAGGATCTTGCTGACTTCTATGGTTTCCACGCCCGGTGGCGGAAAATCGTGATTGAGGCGGATTGCGCCGGTCTCAACGCGTTTGGTCGGATACTGGGAAATCGCATCGACATCGGCGTCCAGCGAGCGGAATTCGACAACCGGCCCGTGCCAGCCCATATCCGGGGACGAGGCGGCATTCGGTGGTTCCGTCATTGGGCCGTGGGTGGCGTTCACATAGGTACCGCGACCGACTTCGCCGCCGATCAGCCCGCGCTGTTCCGCCTGCGCATAGGCGCGTGAGACCGTGCCAACGGTAACCCCCAAATCCCAAGCCAGATCGCGATGCGTCGGCATCCGGTCGCCGGGTTTCAGGCGGCCCTGAGCAATGTCGTCGGCGATGGACGCGGCGATGGCCTTGTATTTCGGCAGTCCGTCGTCAATCGAGTTCGGCCGCCATTCGCGTTTATCTGAAATTGTCATGGTGACAATATATACATTGACGCCTATCAAAAGGCAAGTATATATCTCATTGTATCGAGACAAAAAGAGATCAATGGGATCAATTTTCACCTCGATTTGGTACAACACGGGCAAAGAGGAGAAATTGTATGCCTACATTTTACCGCTTGCCCGGATGGGTCGGTCTTTTCTTCGGGTCGAACTCTTCGGGCGCATCGAACTCGGTTCTGGCGATCTGGTATCGCCGGTACATGAGCCGGCAGCATCTGAAGGATATGGAGCCGCGTCTGCTCGCCGACATGGGCATTACGCGCAGCGCCGCCGATGAAGAGATCCGCAAACCGTTCTGGACCGCATGACCGGTATCCTGAATTCTGACGACAACCCGAGCGACTAAACGGGAACGGTATTTTTCTGTAATACTGTTCCCGTTTCCTTTTTCGGGGGTTTGCATGACAACAGCTTCACTGACGGAACTCGAACGGGCAGCCGATCTGGTTCACGGAATATTCGGGCCGACGCCTCAATATCGCTGGCCGCTATTGGCGCAGCGGACTGGCCTCGATCTGTGGGTAAAACACGAAAACCATACGCCCACCGGTGCATTCAAGGTGCGCGGCGGCCTGACTTTCATGAAGGATTATCTGGATCGTGGCGAAAAACGCGGGCTGATCACGGCAACGCGGGGCAACCATGGCCAGTCCGTCTCATTTGCGGCGACACGCATGGGCATCAAGGCCACGATCGTGGTGCCGGAAGGCAATAACGTTGAAAAGAACCTGGCCATTCAGGCCTGGGGCGGCGAGCTGGTGGTGCACGGACACGATTTCCAGGCGGCGGCGGAATACGCGGCATCGATTGCCGAGGACCGTGGGCTGACCATGCTGCCGTCTTTCGACGGACGGCTGGTACAAGGTGTCGGCACCTATGCGATGGAATTGTTCAGTGCGGTGCCCGATATCGATCGTGTCTATGTACCGATCGGGCTGGGTTCAGGCATCTGCGGGGTGATTTCGGCGCGCAATGCGCTGGGTCTGAAAACCGAGATTATCGGTGTCGTGTCCGACAATGCGCGCGCCTATCAGCTTTCTTTCGAGGCTGGCGCGCCTGTCTCGACAAATTCCGCTGAAACCATGGCCGACGGCATTGCCTGCCGGGTGCCGGTGGCTGCAGCGGTTGAAACCATTTGTGCGAACGCGGCCGGAATCGTCTCGGTCAGCGATGCCGAGATCGGCGCGGCGATGCGCGCCTACTACACCGACACCCACAATGTGGTTGAAGGGGCCGGGGCCGCGCCGCTGGCCGCCGTGATGAAGGACCGGCAGTCGCTGGCCGGAAAGCGCGTCGCCGTTATCCTGAGCGGGGCGAATGTGGATGCCTCGATCTATCGCACGGTGCTGGCCGAAGACGACGAAACATAGGGATCAACAAGACATGACCGACCTCGATATCTATCAGGTTGACGCTTTTGCCGACCGGCCGTTCAGCGGCAACCCGGCGGCGGTGGTGCCGCTGGATCGCTGGCTGCCGGATGACGTGCTTCAGGCCATTGCGGCGGAAAACAACCTTGCCGAAACCGCTTTCTTTGTCGAAGACGACGGCGACGCTGATTTTCACTTGCGCTGGTTTACGCCGGCAATCGAAGTCGACCTGTGCGGACATGCGACCCTGGCCAGCGGGTCGGTGCTGTTCAACCAGTTGCGGTGGCCACGGGACCGCGTTGTATTCCGGTCGCGCAGCGGGCCGCTGGCCGTAACGCGCGATGGCGACCGATATGTTCTGGATTTTCCCTCCAGGCCTGCCGTCGACGTCCCCCTGCCGGATGGTCTGGCCGATGCCATTGGTGTGACACCGCAGCGGCTTCTGCGGGCGACCATGAACATGGCGATTCTGGAATCCGAATCGGCGGTGCTGGCGGTCGATCCCGACCTTGCTTTCATCGCGGCGATGGAAGGCGATGGTCTGATTGTCTCCGCGCCCGGCGACAGTTCGGACTGCGCGTCGCGTTACTTCGCCCCGCATGCCGGTATCGACGAAGACCCGGTCACCGGCTCTGCCCATTGCACGATCGTTCCTTACTGGGCTGATGTTCTTGGCAGGAAAGACATCTATGCACGCCAGGTATCGAAACGCGGGGGCGATCTCTATTGCCGTCTGGAAGGGCTCCGCGTTAGCATAGCGGGTACAACAGCCCTTTACCTGACAGGCCGGATACGTGTTTGACCCGACGGCAACAGACAATTCAGACGGCGAGGCCCGGGTAGCGATCGTATCGGTCAGGGCGGGCGATGAACTGACGTTCGTGAAAACCCTGTTTGTTGAATATGCCGACGCGTTCGACCACGCGCATTGTTTCGCCGGTTTCGAGCGGGAACTGGCGGCAATGCCCGCACCGTATGAGGCGCCGGACGGCGCCTTGTTCCTCGCCAGTGTTGATGGAAGGCCGGCCGGCTGTATCGCGGTCAGAAAATTCAACGCGACGGATGCCGAAATGAAACGGCTTTACGTGCGGCCACGCTTCCGGGGCCATTCACTGGGTCGCCGGTTGGCTGAAACCGCGATTGACTTCGCCCGCGCCGCCGGCTGCAAAACATTGCGGCTTGAAACCCTGCCGGGAACGATGGCGGTCGCTGTCAGCGTCTACCGGACGCTTGGCTTCGAACCCTGCGCACCCTATGGCGATAATCCTGTTGAAACGGCCGATCATCTGGCTTTGCAATTGTAACTAGGTCTTGCTGCGGCAGCGCAAGAACCGGGTGGGTTGGTGCGGCTTCCTTTTCTAAAGTCCTTCGCATGAAACGCGGTGTGAAAGGATTGAACAATGGATACGTTGATGATGACCGATATGGATGACGATGATCTGACGATTGGCGGACATGTCGACTACCGCCGGATCGGCGATGCGCTCGCCTATCTGGTCGATAACTTTCAGGATCAGCCGGCGCTGGAAGACGTTGCTGCGCAGGTCGGGCTCAGCCCGCATCATTTCCAGCGTCTGTTCAGCAGATGGGTCGGTCTCAGCCCGAAAAAGTTTCTTCAGGTGCTGACCATCGAGGAAGCGAAACGCAGCCTGGACGACGCCAACAACGTGATGAACGCGGCGTTCGATGCCGGACTTTCCGGACCGGGCCGGTTGCACGATCTGTTCGTGGCGCATGAATCGATCACGCCGGGCGAATACAAGGCGCTCGGTAAGGGGTTGACGATCCGCTACGGTTTCCATGACGGGCCGTTCGGCGAAACCCTGTTGCTCGTCGCTGATGGCAAGGGGTTGTGCGGCCTCGCCTTTGTCGATGCGCGCGGCAAACAGGCCTGTTTCGACGATCTGGCCGACCGCTGGACGCTGGCTAACCTTGTCGAGGACACGGCGGCAACAAAGCCGGTAATGGACGGAATTTTCCGCCGACCCGGCGAGGCTGTTCCACCAAAGGCGCCGCCGCTTCGGCTGTTGCTGAAGGGCACGGACTTTCAGGTCCGCGTATGGCAGGCGCTGATGGCCATTCCGCCGGGGGCGCTGGTCACCTATGGACGGGTCGCCGAAGGGATCGGCATGAAACAGGCGGCGGCCCGCGCCGTCGGCACGGCGGTCGGCATGAACCCGATTTCGTGGCTGATCCCGTGCCACCGGGTGATCCGCAATTCCGGCGCGCTGGGCGGATATCGCTGGGGTCTGCCGCGCAAACTGGCCATGCTGACATGGGAAAAGAACGGCCTGCCGGCGCCGCAAGGCGGGCAGTTGACGCGATAGGAGGTAATGATGGCGGATAAGGGTTACAGGGTCGCTGTCCCGACCGTTTGGGACCAGCCGGATTTTCCGATGGCTCAGGCGGTCGTGGAACCCGATGGGCGGCGGGTTCACCTGACGGGCCAGGTCGGCTGGGATGCGGATTTCAATATCATCGGCAAGAACGACGCCGAGGCGCAGGCGCATGCGGCGATTGACAATATCGAGGCTGTTCTTGCCGATATCGGCGGTGACCTGAAGGATATCGTCTCTTTCACGACCTACTATACAAGACAGGATGACCTGCCCGCGATCTACCGGGTGCGCGAAAGCCGGTTTAGCGCCGAATTCGGTCCGGCCGTTACCGGTATCCGCGTCGCCGGTCTGGTCGACCCCGATCTGCTGGTGGAATTCACGGTGATCGCCGTG
>CAYGSU010000076.1:17222-19090 GCA_964352715.1 uncultured Flavobacteriaceae bacterium
CGTCGCCGGTCTGGTCGACCCCGATCTGCTGGTGGAATTCACGGTGATCGCCGTGGTCCCGCATGACAGGTTCCGGGGCATATCCGGTTGATGGTCCCGCATCAAGTGCGGGACTCGATCAACGTGACGAGACGATAGCGGAATGGGTCCCGGCTCGGCGGCCGGGACTCTGCTTGAAAATTACTTGCCGCCCCAGGCGACGAAATGCGGATTCTCGAAAATCGCATTTTTCGCATAGGTGAACGGCTCGTTGTCGGCGGTCAAAACCCGGCCCCCGGCAGCCGCGAGAACGGCATGACCGGCAGCGGTATCCCATTCCATGGTGCGGCCGAAGCGGGGGTACAGATCGGCCTCGCCGGCGGCAACGAGACAGAATTTCAGCGAAGACCCTGCATTGCGGGTTTCCTTGACCGAACGCCCGCCCAGAAACGCTTCCAGCAGTTCCGGGTCGCCGTGGCGGCGGCTGGCGACGATGGTTAATCCTTCCTTGGGGATAGCGCGCACCTTGATCGGCTGCGGCGCGGCGTTGCCAATGGTGCGGCTGGCGCCGGCATCCGTGCTGCCGGCATACATCGTCTCGATGGCCGGCGCATAGACCACGCCCAGACGCGGCAGACTGTTTTCGATCAGCGCGATATTCACGGTGAATTCACCGTTGCGGTTGAGGAATTCCTTGGTGCCGTCCAGCGGATCGACCAGCCAGAACCGGCCGCCGGAAACATCCGGCGCGTGGCCCGCCGCCGCAGCTTCTTCCGCCACCACGGGCACATCCGGCAGCAGCGCCTGTAGCGCCGGGGTGATGATCGCCTCAGCCGCCAGATCGGCGTCTGTCACCGGCGAATCGTCGTCTTTGGTTCTCGCTTCGAAATCGGTGGCGTAAACCGCCATGATTGCATCGCCGGCCTTGACGGCAAGGGCGCGAATGGATTCCAGAACAGCGGGGGCATCGATATCAGTCGACACGGATAAAGCACTCCTTGAAGAAAATGGAACGGCTGCCGTCTAGCCGGCGGTATGGTTGGTGAAGCCCAGCGGCGGTATCTTCTGCACTGTAAACCGCCAGGCCTGCATCGTATCCGACCAGTGGCCGGGCGGCATGCCGGCTTTCTTGCGCAGGTGGTTCAGGAAATCCTGTTTTCCGGGAAGCTGTTCCCAGACCTGCGGCAGGAAAACCGCGCGTTTGCCGCCGTCCTCGATCAGCACGCCGTCGATCAGCGGACGAAGCTGGTCCAGAAAATCCGCCTCGCCCTCGAAACGCATCTGGCTCATCGGACTCAGCACGGACAGCGAAAAGCTGAGGTCCGGCTTTTCTTCCTCGGTTACCGGCGGAAAGCGCGGATCTTTGAAGGCCGCCCGGAAGGCGTTTTCGACAACGTCTTCAACCAGCGCCCGGTTGGGCACGATGGTACCGATGCACCCGCGCAGCTCGCCGTTTTTTTCCAGAGTTACGAAGGTCGCGCGCTTGACCTGCAATTCCTTTGCGAAGGTGTTGACGGCGACCTTCGGCGGTTCACCCTTGACCAGCCCGTAGTCAATCGACCGGACGATCAGTTTGACCAGATCCCTGCCGTGCCGTTCCAGTACCATGCGGTCAATCCGTGAAATCTGTTCCAGCGTCGGTTTGATCCGGCGACCGGTCGACCCGGCAGCCGCTGCGGCCTGGTCTGGCGCACGCGTTCCGGTTTCCGCTTCGGTTTCCGTATCAGACGCCATCCCGGCCCGTTCCTTCAGTGGTCAGCCTACCACTAGCCTACACCGTCCGTGATGAAAATGGAAAATGCCCGGAAACGGGCGGTTGTTATTCGCTGAGCGCCCAGGCGCCATAGCCGACGACCCGGTCCTTTGACCCCGCCGTGTCGCCGGAATTG
>CAYGSU010000077.1:0-12394 GCA_964352715.1 uncultured Flavobacteriaceae bacterium
TCAACAACCCGTTCGGCGCCTGCCCGGCCTGTGACGGCCTCGGCTCGGAAATGTATTTCGATGAAATCCTGATCGTGCCGGATACCACACTGCCGCTGAACAAGGGCGTCATTGCGCCGTGGTCGGCCTCCACCTCGCCCTACTACACCCAGACCCTGAATTCGCTGGCCGAGCATTTCGGGGTGAAGATGTCGACGCCGTTTTCCGAGCTGCCGGACAAGGTGCGCAAGGCGCTGCTCTATGGCACCGACGAAAAGATCACCTTCAAATACGATGACGGTTTGCGGTCTTACCAGACCAAGAAAAGCTTCGAAGGCGTCATCCCGAACATGCAGCGCCGGTTCCGGGAAACCGATTCCGCCTGGGTGCGTGAAGATCTCGGCAAATACCAGGCTGTGCATCCCTGTTCGGCCTGTGATGGCTACCGGCTGAAGCAGGAAGCGCTGGCGGTAAAGATCGCCGGCAACCATGTCGGCATCGCCTCTGAAATGTCGATTGCCGCCGCCGCTGACTGGTTTGCCTCACTCGAAAAGGTGCTGACCCCGAAGCAGAATGAAATCGCCTACCGCATCCTGAAGGAAATCAACGAACGCCTGGGCTTCCTGAACAATGTCGGGCTGGAATACCTGACCCTCAGTCGCGGTTCCGGTACGCTGTCCGGCGGCGAATCCCAACGTATCCGGCTCGCCAGCCAAATCGGCTCGGGTCTGACCGGGGTTCTTTACGTGCTGGACGAACCGTCCATCGGCCTGCACCAGCGCGACAATGACCGCCTGCTGGGCACGCTGAAACGGCTGCGCGACCTGGGCAACACGGTGATCGTCGTCGAACATGATGAAGATGCCATCCGTTCTGCCGACTATCTGGTCGATATGGGACCGCGCGCCGGCATCCACGGCGGCCATGTCGTCGCCGCCGGCCTGCCGGAAGAAGTGTTGCAAGTGCCGGAAAGCCTGACGGCGCAGTATCTGACCGGCTTCAAACAGATCCCGATTCCGAAGAAACGGCGTACCGGTCATCGCGGCCAGACACTGGGGCTGATCGGCGCAACCGGCAACAACCTGCAGAATGTCTCCATCGATATTCCGCTCGGCACGCTGACCTGCGTCACCGGGGTTTCAGGTTCGGGGAAATCCACCCTGATCATCGAAACCCTGCACGCGGCCCTGGCCCGCGCCCTGATGAAGGCCCGCACCACCCCGGCGCCGTATGACCGGATCGACGGGTTGAAGCATCTCGACAAGGTCATCGATATCGACCAGTCGCCGATCGGGCGCACGCCGCGCTCCAACCCCGCCACCTATACCGGCGCATTCGGACCGATCCGCGAATGGTTCGCGGGCCTGCCGGAAGCCAAGGCGCGCGGCTACCAGCCGGGCCGGTTCAGCTTCAACGTCAAGGGTGGCCGCTGCGAGGCCTGCCAGGGCGACGGTGTCATCAAGATCGAGATGCACTTCCTGCCCGATGTCTACGTTACCTGCGATGTCTGCAAGGGGCACCGTTACAACCGTGAAACCCTGGAAGTCGAATACCGCGGCAAGACCATCGCCGACGTGCTGGACATGACGGTCGATGAAGGGGCCGAATTCTTCAAGGCGGTACCATCGATCCGCGACAAGCTGACGACATTGCAGCGGGTCGGCCTCGGCTACATCAAGGTCGGGCAGCAGGCGACGACGCTTTCCGGCGGCGAGGCGCAACGGGTGAAGCTGGCCAAGGAACTGTCGAAAAAGGCGACCGGACGGACGCTCTACATTCTCGACGAACCGACCACCGGCCTGCATTTCGAGGACGTGAAAAACCTGCTGGAAGTGCTGCAGGCGCTGGTCGATGCCGGCAACACCATCGTCGTCATCGAACACAATCTGGAAGTGATCAAGGTTGCCGACTGGGTGATCGATCTGGGGCCGGATGGCGGCGACAAGGGTGGCGAAATCGTCGGTCAGGGCACGCCGGAAGACATCGCCAGGATAGAGCGCAGCTATACCGGCCAGTA
This sequence comes from uncultured Flavobacteriaceae bacterium, assembly GCA_964352715.1. GTDB lineage: Bacteria > Pseudomonadota > Alphaproteobacteria > UBA8366 > Aestuariispiraceae > JAVKBW01. Next base: position 1,997 of record CAYGSU010000077.1, read on the forward strand.
TCTGACTCCGTATCTCGCCCGAAGACTTACGAAGAAGGCAAGCTGAGGAAGCGGAGAACCCGGTGGCGGAAGCACATAAACTCAGCGAGAGGCCGATCCATCTGGGGCTTGGCGCAACCGCGGAAGTACAACCCGCCTTCACCGGCGACATGAGCTGGTATGAAGGCTACGGCGCGCGCCACGAGGGCGACGGTGCGGAAGGGCGGCTGGTCAACCTGCACACGTTCAGCGAGCCATGGGGCATGTGGGAAATGCATCCGCATGGTGCGGAAGTCGTGTTCTGCACCGACGGCGAAATGACCCTGATTCAGGAAACCGACAGCGGCGCGCAGCGCGCGATACCCCTCAAGGCCGGTGACTACGCGGTCAACGAGGCGGGCGTCTGGCATACGGCGGATGTCGATGGCGAGGCGACAGCCCTGTTCATCACCGCCGGTTTCGGCACACAGCACCGGCCACGGTGACGACCGCCCCCGCCTTGGGTCGAACATGGCTCGTCCCGCTGCTCTGTCTGCTGGCAACCGGCATGCTGCTGGGGTGCATCACCAACATGGCGAAACTGGCCGGCGATGCCGGTCTTTCGCCGGTATCGTTCCTCGCCTGGTCGGTATCCGGCGGCGCGCTGATTCTGCTGGCCGTGAATGCGGTGCGGCGTCGGTTGCCCCGGTTGAACAAGCGATCCCTCGAATACTTTCTGATTGCCGGACTGGTCAGCATCGCCGCGCCGAACCTGATCCTGTTCGCCGCCGTGCCGCATGTCGGGGTCAGTTTCGTAGCGCTTGCCGTCGCGTTTCCGCCGCTCCTCACCTATCTGGGCGCACTGGCGCTGCGGATGGAACGGTACAGCCACCGGCGAGCCGCCGGGGTATTGCTGGCCCTCTCCGGTGCAGCCTATCTGGCGATTTTGAAACTGCAGGCGCCGGATGCGCCGACCCTGTGGATCATCGCCACCCTGTTCGGCCCGGTGCTGCTGGCCATCGGCAACATCTACCGAAGCATCCGCTGGCCGGAAGGCGCACGGCCGGACGAACTCGCGCCCGGCATGCTCGGCGCGGCGGGGTTGTTGCTGCTGATCTTCGGCCTGCTGCCCGGTTCAACGCTCGGCGTACCGGCCGCAACCGATCTGCCGTTGATCCTGATCGCCGTGCAGTCGGTGCTGTTCGCCCTGCAGTATTTCCTGTTCTTCATCCTGCAGAAAACCGGCGGCCCGGTTTACCTCAGCCTGATGGGCTCGGTCGCCGCCGTGTTCGGCGTACCGATCGCCGTTTTCCTGCTTGGCGAAACGCCGCCGGACGGCCTGTTCATCGGCGCGGCTCTGATCGCCGCCGGCATCTGGTTCGTGACAAGGGGCGCAGCCAGAAAAGCGGACTGACACAATCAGGAAAGCCGGCTTTCAAACGTGTCGTAGTCGAACTGGCGGATAACCTCGAAGCGGTCATCGCGTGGATCCCACAACGCGATTGCCGGCAACGGCGTGCCGTTGAAGGCCGTTGTCTTGACCATCGTGTAGTAGGCCTGGTCCAGCACCATCAACCGGTCGCCGACGGCAGGCGGTTTCGCAAAATGGTAAGTGCCGATCGTGTCGCCGGCCAGACAGGTTGGCCCGCCCAGCCGAACGGTGCGCGGATCAGCCGGGTCGGCCCCCTCGCCGACAATTGTCGCATCGAGAACTTCCGGCGTATACGGCGCTTCGATAACATCCGGCATGTGGCAAGTGGCGGAACAGTCGACGATAGCGAAATGACCATCGTTCCAGCCGGTATCCAGCACTTCGGTCACCAACGCGCCAGCGTTCAGCGCGACCGCAGTGCCGGGCTCCAGATAGACATGCAGGCCGGTCCGCGCGCGAAAAGCCTTCAACCGTTCGATAAGGCGATCGACGGGGTATTCCGGTGCGGTCAATAACTGGCCACCGCCGAGATTGACCCAGTCCATTCTTTCCAGAATTCCGGCAAACCGGTCTTCCGTCACCGCAAGCAGCCGGTCGAACGGATCGAACCCCTGATCGCACAGGGCATGGACATGCAGGCCGGAAATACCGTCCAGGGCGTCTTCGGCAATCTGACCGACCGTTGATCCCAACCGTGACCACGCCGCGCACGGATCATACAGCGGGTTTGCAGCCTCACTGTGGCGAGGGTTGACGCGCAGGCCGTAGGCGCACGACCCTTCGCGTCTCAGCGTATTCGAAAACCGGTGGTACTGTCCGGCGGAATTGAAGATCAGATGATCGGACAGCGTTTCGATCTCGTCGAGCTGATCGGGTTTAAGCCCCGGCGCGAATGTATGAACCTGACCCTTGAAGCGGCTTCGTCCCAGCCTTGCCTCCCATAGCCCGCTGGCGGCGGTTCCCTGCAAGTATTCACCGATAAGATCGGCCACGGCGAAACAGGAAAACGCCTTCAGCGCCAGCAGGATTTCAACCTCCGCTCCATCGGCGATACGTTTCAATACACGCAAATTGTTTTCCAGCTTTTCAATGTCGATCACATGGCAGGGCGACGGCGCCCGCGCGGGGTCGAAACCGAAAAAGCCGTGCGAGGCATCACCCATCGTGTTTCGGCCATGACCCGTCCACCGGCAGATCGATGACCTGCCAGTCGATCCCGACCTCCGGCATCAGCGCCAGGAACGGATCGGGGTCCAAGGTTTCGACATTCGCCATCGTGCCGCTGTCCCAGTCTCCGCGCGCCAGACACAAGGCGGCGGTCATGACAGGAATGCCGGTCGTGTAGGAAATCGCCTGCGATCCGGTTTCCCTGAAACAGTCCTGATGGTGGCAGGTCGAATAGACGAAGACCCGGCGCTTTTCACCGTCTTTAACGCCTGAAATATCGCAGCCAATGCAGACCGACCCGGTATAGCCTTCCGCCAGTGTCGACGGGTCGGGCAGCAGCGCCTTCACAACACGCACCGGGGTTACTTGAACGCCATCGACATCGACCGGCAAGCTGGATGTCAGCCCCAGATTTTCCAGCACATCGAACACTTTCAGATAGTGGTCGCCGAACCCCATCCAGAACTCGATGCGGTTGGCTTCCGGAAACGCCAGCGGCAGCGAATGCAACTCGTCATGCCCCATCGAATAGACGGTGTGTTCGCCGACCAGCGGCAGATCGACCATCATCTTTTTCGAATGATGCGGAATGGTGCGGAATTCACCGTCCTGCCAAAAAATCGCATCCTCCCGAATTTCCCGCAAATTGGTATCCGCATCGAAGTTGGTTGCGAAATACCGGCCGTGATCGCCACCGTTCACATCGATGATGTCGATGCTGTCGATACGGTCCAGCAGATGCTTTTTGGCATGGGCGCAAAATACGTTGACCGTTCCCGGGTCGAACCCGATGCCCAGCAGGGCTGTTTTTCCGTTCGTTTCAAATGCCGAACGGCGCGGCCATTCGAAATTCGCGTACCACGGGGCCGGCACGTTTTCCACATGCTCTTCCTCGGCAACGGCCGTGTCGATGTAATGCGTGCCCGATTCTATGCAGGCATCCATGATTGCGACATTGCAATAGGGTGATGCAACGTTGACGACGATATCGGCCGCGCACTCGCGAATCAGCCCTGTCATGGCGTCCTTGTCCTGCGCATCAACGGCTTTTGCCGACAGTCGGTCGGCCGGAAAGGAAGGGTTGCGCATCAGGACGTCTTTAACAACGGACTCTGGTTTGGTCAGGGTCCGGCTCGCGAGCGTTACCGCACCGAAGTCGTCGCCAAACTGGGCAGCCTTGTGGGCCGCCACCGCGCCAACGCCACCCAGCCCGACGATCAAAAGATTCGGTTTTGCCATCATCTTCTCCCAGTCGCGGTCGTGAGGCGTCGTTTTCCTAATCCAGACCCGCAAGGTCAATGAAAATCAGGTTAAATCTTCCTCGGTTATACGTTACCCACCTGCGCCTGCCCCTTGTTCTGCCTTGGTTGTCGCCCCAGATTTGATTTCATCGGCCTTGTTTGCTGTAATTGGTCATCACCTTGCGAACCCGGCGCGTGCAGCTTGACTGCACATTTTTATGATTATCCCGCGCCCGGCCATTGCGCCTGTTCGCTTTTAGCCCTTGCGAAGACTTTACGAGTACGGAGACCTGTATGTGCGGCATTGCCGGCGAAATTCGCTTTGACAACAATCTGGCCGATACCGAAGCTGTGGCGAGAATCACGCATGCACTGGCTCCGCGCGGGCCGGATGGCAGCGGCGTGGTCAGCCAGGGTCGGGTTGCGCTTGGCCATCGTCGCCTGAAGATCATCGACCTGTCAGACAAGGCGGCACAACCGATGGTCGACCCATCGCTCGGCCTCAGCGTCGTGTTCAACGGCTGCATCTACAATTACCGAGACCTGCAATCTGAATTGCGCGATCTCGGCTACCGGTTTTTCTCCGATGGCGACACCGAAGTCGTCCTGAAAGCCTTCCACGCCTGGGGCGAAGCCTGTGTCGAACGGTTCCACGGCATGTTCGCCTTCGCCGTCGCCGAACGCGATAGCGGCGTCGTTACGCTTGCACGCGACCGGTTCGGCATCAAACCGCTTTATTACACACAAACTGATAAACGGCTGCGATTCGCGTCCACCCTGCCCGCCCTGCTGGCCGGCGGCGATATCGATACCGGTCTAGATCCGGTGGCGTTGCACCACTACATGACATTCCACGCGGTCGTGCCGCCGGATCGCACGATCCTTGCCGGCATCAAGAAACTGCCACCGGCGACGACACGGGTGATCAACCCCGACGGCGCTTATAAAGACACCCAGTACTGGAACCCGGCCTATGCACGGCATGAAGAAGATGCCGACCTTACCGCAAGCGACTGGCGTGACCGGGTGCTGGATTCCCTTCGGGTTTCCGTTAAACGCCGGATGACGGCGGATGTGCCGGTCGGCGTGTTGCTGTCCGGCGGCGTCGATTCAAGCGTCATTGTCGGGTTACTGGCCGAACAGGGTCAGACCGGTCTGTCGACCTTTTCCATCGGTTTCGAGGAAGCGCATGGCGAAAAAGGCGACGAATTCTACTATTCCGACCTGATCGCCGAGCGCTTCAAGACCAATCACCACAAGATCTTCGTTCCATCGGAAGACCTGATCGACGAACTGCCCGGCGCGATCAACGCAATGTCAGAACCCATGGTGTCGTACGACAATGTCGGTTTTTACCTGCTCAGCCGGGAAGTGGCGAAGCACATCAAGGTCGTACAGTCCGGCCAGGGCGCTGACGAGGTATTCGGCGGCTATCACTGGTATCCGCCCTTGATGAACAGCAATGACGTGTTGTCCGACTACGCAAAGGTTTTCTTTGACCGAAGCCACGAAAAACTGGCGACCCACCTGACCGACGATTGGATCGCCGAGACCGATCACAGCCGGAACTTCGTTGAAGCACGCCTGATGGCAGACGGCGCAGCGACGCCGGTTGACCGGGCGTTACGCCTCGACAGTCATGTCATGCTGGTCGACGATCCGGTAAAGCGGGTCGACAACATGACGATGTCCTGGGGGCTTGAGGCGCGGGTGCCGTTCCTCGACCACGAGCTCGTCGAACTGGCGGCCCGCATACCGCCGGAGCACAAGCTGGCCAGCGGCGGCAAGGGAGTACTGAAGGATGCGGCGCGGCTGGTCGTCCCGAATGAGGTCATCGACCGGGAAAAGGGGTACTTCCCTGTCCCTGCCCTGAAATACATTCAGGGGCCGTATCTCGATCTCGTGCGCGACGCGCTCAGCTCGACCGCCGCGAAAGACCGTAATCTTTTCCGGCCAGACTATCTGGAAACCCTGTTCGACGACCCGACGGCGCATATCACGCCACTGCGCGGGTCAGAACTATGGCAGGTCGCGTTACTTGAACTTTGGCTGCAGGAACACCGGATCTGACCGGTGAAAGAGACCATGACGCAAAAGAAACCGAACCAGGACAACAGGCAGGTCCGCTCGCGCAACGCCGATTCATCCGACCGGCGGCTGAAGAAAATGCGGACGGTTGCCTATCAGAAGATTACCGGCGAAACCGGCCAGCAGACCGACACGATGCGCGAAAATGCCGTCATCGATTGCGGTTGGGGCCGGCTTCTGTTCGGCCAGACCTTTACCGATTCTGACACGCTGGTTACTGCCCTGCAGGAGGAACGGCCAGATCGTCGCGACATCGCGCTTTACATTCACGAGCCGCATGTGCTGCTTTCGCTGGCGCCGCAGCGTCTGTTTCTTGATCCGTCGCATACTTTCCGTCTGGAACTGCCGACCTATCGGGCATCTCGCCGCAAACCACGCAGCTTCTTCGTGCGCCGGTTAACCTCGCGGCATGATGCCGACGAGATCAACCGTATTTACATTGCCAGGGGAATGATCCCGGTTCCGGCAGACTTTTTCTGGGATCGGCGCGATGCAAGGGCAATTTCGTATTTCGTGGCCGAAGACGAAGCGACCGGAAATATTCTGGGCGTCGTTACCGGCGTCGACCATCGCCGCGCCTTCAACGATCCGGAACGCGGGTCTTCGTTGTGGTGCCTTGCCGTCGATCCGCAGGCCCGCCACCCCGGTATCGGTGAATTTCTGGTTCGGCATCTCGCCGAATTCTTCAAGGCGCGCGGCGCAAACCATATCGATCTGTCGGTGCTGCATGACAACGAACAGGCGATCAAACTGTACGAAAAGATCGGCTTCCGTCGAATTCCGGTCTTCGCGGTCAAGCGCAAGAACCCGATCAACGAGGTTCTGTTTTCCGGGCCGGCCGCCGACGAACGCCTGAACCCTTATGCAAAGATCATCGTTGACGAGGCACGACGCCGCGGCATCGCGGTTGACGTCATCGACGCAGACGGCGGCTTCTTCCGCCTGTCCTATGGCGGCCGCAGCATCCAGTGCCGCGAAAGCCTGTCGGAATTCACTACCTCGGTCGCGATGTCGATCTGCGACGACAAGGCGGTCACCCGCAGGGTTGTCGAGGCCTCCGGCGTGCGAACGCCGAAACAGATTCCCGCCGATGCCACGTCTGAGGAAATCGAGGCCTTTACCGAGGCGCATCGGCGCGTGGTCGTCAAACCGGCAAGGGGCGAACAAGGCCGCGGCATCTCTGTCGGTCTGTCGAATCCGGACGATATCCGCAAAGCGATCGACATCGCCCGCAAGGTTTCGGACTCGGTGCTGATCGAGGAATGCGTCGAAGGACAGGACCTGCGGATCATCGTCATCAACTACAAGCTTGTCGCAGCGGCCATAAGAAAACCGGCTACCGTGACGGGCGACGGCCAGCATACAATCCGCGCGCTGATCGAACGGCAGAGCCGAAGGCGGGCAGCGGCAACCGGCGGCGAATCGCAAATTCCACTCGACAGCGAAACCGAACGCACGGTCGAACAGGCCGGATATGACTTCGATACCGTGCTCGATGCCGGTAAGGAGCTTGAAGTCCGCAAGACCGCCAACCTGCATACCGGCGGCACCCTGCACGACGTCACCGGCATCCTGCATCGTCAACTTGCCGATGCCGCCATCGCGGCCGCGCGGGCGATCAACATTCCGGTCACCGGGATCGACCTGATGGTCAAATCCCCGACCGAGCCGGACTACGCCTTCATCGAGGCCAATGAACGGCCCGGCCTTGCCAATCACGAACCGCAGCCGACAGCAGAACGGTTCATTGATCTGCTGTTTCCGCTGACCGTCAGCGCCGCCGCCGACCGGCGCAGGAAAGAAGAATAGTCCTATGGGAGATTTCATGAAAAAACCGGACATCGACACCGACTATCTGACGCAGACCCTGCGCGACCTGCTATCCATTCCAAGCCCCAGCGGCTACACCGATACCGTGGTCCATTACGTTTCGGAGGCTCTTGAAAAAATCGGCCTGTCGGTCGAACTGACCCGTCGTGGGGCAATCCGCGCGATCCGGCCGGGTGAACACCGGCATGAAGGTGCGCGCGCCATCGTTTCGCATGTCGATACGCTCGGCGCTCAGGTAAAGGCGTTGAAACCGAACGGCCGGGTGGAACTGGTGCCGATCGGTCACTGGTCGTCTCGGTTCGCGGAAGGCGCTCGCGCCAGCGTATTTTCGGAAAAAGGCGCCTATACCGGCACCATCCTGCCACTCAAGGCATCCGGCCATACGTTCAACCGGGAAATCGATTCCCAACCGGTCACCTGGCAGCAGCTTGAAATGCGCATCGACGCCCTGTCACGCAATATCGATGAGTTGCACGCTTTGGGAATCGAGATCGGCGATATCGTGGCCATCGACCCGCAATCTGAATTTCTCGACAACGGCTATATTGTTTCCCGGCATCTGGACGACAAGGCCGGCGTCGCCGCGATGATGGCCGCGCTGAAGGCGATGCAGGAAAACAAGATATATACGCCTGTCGATACCCACTGGCTGTTCACCATTGCCGAGGAAATCGGTGTCGGCGCATCGACAGTGGTCACATCGGAAATTGCGTCCATGCTGGCCATCGACAACGGCACCACCGCGCAGGGTCAGAATTCGTCTGAATTCGGTGTCACCATCGCCATGGCCGATCAACAGGGCCCGTTCGACTACCACCTGACCAAGAAACTGGTCGATCTGTGCCGCGACAACGACATCCAGTATCAGAAGGATGTCTTCCGGTTTTACCGGTCCGATGCCGCCAGCGCGCTGGAAGCGGGCCACGATGTCCGCACCGCGCTCGCAACCTTCGGCATTGACGCGTCACACGGCTACGAGCGGATTCACCTGCACGCCCTGCGTTCCGTCGCCGAACTGATCGCGGTCTATGCCAACAGCCCTGTCAATATCCGGCGCGATTTCCGTGAAACAGCCGATCTGAAAGGGTTCACCGAACAGCCAGTCGACGAGGCGGAAGACCAGGTGCTGAAACCCGATCTGGCCCAGGTCGAAGAAGTTACCTGATCGCGGCCGCCATTGCGGATCACAAATCGGCGACGGTGCCACCTGTCAATTGTTCGAGTTCCGCAAGAGTCGTCGGAAAAATGCAATGCGGATGACCGGCGGCGGCATAAACCGCCTCAAACCGGCCAAGGCTGGCATCGATGGCAACCGGCAGCACCGTCACATGCGCTACTGGCGATACACCGCCGATGGCAAAGCCGGTCGCGTCGCGCACCGCATCCGCATCCGGCCGTTTAACCTTGCCGGAAAGGCCCAGACTGTCGCGCAGTTTTTTGGTGTCGCATTGCCGGTCGCCGGCAACCAGGGCCATCACCGCCTGGCCGCCGATGGTGAAAACCAGCGATTTGACGATTGCGCCCTGTTCGACGCCCAACGCAGCGGCCGCTTCGGCCGCGCTGCGGGTGGTTTCCGTAACGGCCACCACCTTGTCATCGACCCCGGCGTCGATCAGCGCCTGGCGAACCCGGCGGACAGATGGGTTATTCAGCGCAGCTTCCGACATCAAAAACCTGTTGGGTTTCATCAATCTAGTTGATTTCCGCAAAACTGTTAACAATGTCAACAATCAGCAACATATATGGTGATACATCCATAACATAGCCCCTGTAATTGTAACACTCGAATGCTACATATTAGATCGAAAGGTTAGCAATGCTGGCCTAAATTGAATTCTGGAATATAGTAGGTAACACTCATAATGCTCCGCAAGTTTGCCGTCTCGATCATCGCAGCAACCACGATAGCTGCAGCCATCCCGGCACAAGCATCAAGTTTCGATGCGCGCTCCCTGATGCGCAGCTTCAACGCGATCGTGCTTAACGATCTTCATACTCAGGTCGAAACAGAAGGTACTGTCTATGTCGGCGGCGACTATGTCGGCGGCGCCACCGTCAACAAGGACCACAGTGCAAATGTCGATCTCGGTAACGGCATCAACGGCAGCCTGATCATCGGCGGCAGCTTTACCGGCTACGGCGGTAACCCCGGCAACATCAACCTGCAAAGCGGTGATGCCTTCATCGGCGGCTCGATCAACGGGAACATCAACAACAACGGCGGCGGCACGATCAGCTCCGGCGTTTCGGGTATTCCCGTTAGCGGCATCACGCAGATGATGATCGACTTTTCAGCCGAACTGGCGGCGCTGACACCGACCGGCGGCATCGCGAACCTGAGCGATAACAACAACCTCGGTTTCATCGCCAACCCCGACGCAAACAATGTCGCGGTCTTTAACATCAACGACTCGGCGCTTGGCAACTCGGGCACCTACAAGGGCGTGACTGCCGATCCTGGCGTCACCACGGTGATCAACGTTTCCGGCAAGCACGTAAACGTAAACATGAACATGAATCTGACGCAGAATTCCGTGATCTATAACTTCTTTGAAGCGGAAACCCTGAATATCGGCGCGTCGTTCAATGCATCCATTCTGGCCCCGCTTGCCGACCTCGTCCTGTCGGGCGGCGGCGTCAAGGGAACGCTGGTTGCGAACAATGTCAGCCAGAACTCCGAAA
>CAYGSU010000077.1:12494-15783 GCA_964352715.1 uncultured Flavobacteriaceae bacterium
ACCAGATCGGCCAGTGGCCATGGGCTGTGTACCGCGCTGAAATCGCCCAGGCAGTCTTCAATCGGCTCCGGGTCCGGCCCGAGATGGATGAAGGAAAAACCATCGATCTCCGCCGTTTTGTAAGCAGCCAGACCGTTTTCTTCTTTCCGAAACCCGTCGACCCCGTCCATTTTCGGCGCACCGGCAAGCCTGCCGTCCAGCCGGTAGGTCCAGGTATGGAACGGGCAGCGGATGGCGTTGACCGTGCCCTGCCCGTCAAGCAGACGGGCGCCGCGATGCCGGCAGGTATTTGCGAAGGCCTGCAGCGCGCCCTTATCGTCGCGCAGCACGATTACCGGATTTCCGGCGATATCCAGCGCTTCGTAATCGCCTTTTTTCGCGAACCGGTCGGACCGGCCGATGCCGATCCAGCACCGTCGGAAGATCGCCTCGCGTTCGGCATCCAGAACAGCTTCTGACGTATAACAGTGCGGTGGGATACTGCGATTGCCGGTCGGACAAGAAAGAACGGCGCGCAAGCCGCCCGGCCCGGTTTCCGGTTCGAGATCGATTGGCCCGCTGCCCGCTACATCCGGCATGTTTCGAGTCCTGAAGGGTTACACCATCGCCACACAGTCGATTTCGATCAGCATATCCTTGTAGGCGAGATAACTGAAAGGAATTCCGGTCGAAGCCGGGCCGGGCGGTTTATAGTATCCGGCCCGCACAGTTGCATTGCGCAGCAGGTCTTCCTGCCCTTTCGATCCGCTGTAGAAGGTGTTGATCTTCACAAGATTTTCCATGCCGAGACCGTATTCCGCCAGCACCTTTTCGATGTTCTGCATCGCCGTATGGGTCTGCTTTTCAATGTCGTCGGGGTCGATGACCTGCGCCTCCGGCGTCAGCGACACCTGTCCGCCTATGAAGATCATGTCGCCGACTTTCACCCCGTGACGATAGGGCAGATGCACCGGCCAGTCCCAGTGACCGGTCGGCCAGACGCCTTCACGGTGCAGCCGGGCACCGTCAACGCCGCGCATCGCGATAACATCGTTTCGCACCATCAAGCCGTCCTGTGCCAGACGCACAAGCGACAGCCCGGTCGCCGCAGGTCCCGGTTCCTTGTAGTGGGCCGCGCGGACCATCGCGGCCGCCTTCCAGTCTTCCTGATCGCCCGGTTCGACATTGAAGACATTCGCTTTCACCGCATCGTGCAGATCCGCGCCAAGCGCGGCGAGCAACCGGTTCAGCTTGTTCAGCGTGATCTTGCTCTGCTCGCTAAGGCTGCCCGGATGCGGTATTTCACCATTCGGCTGCATCGCCGTCTGGCCGCTGGTGAACAGCATTTCGCCGCATCGCACCGCCTGGCTGAAGGGCGGTGGCAGAACCGATCCGTCGGGAATCCACGCCGCCGCTTTCGCCAGCCTCTCGCCGTTCTCGCCGCGCATCGCAATGCCTTCGATTTCAATCGACAGGCCATCGAAACAATTGGTTTCGATCGGCACCAGCGTCAGGGCCGGGCCCGGGCCGCTGACCGTGCCGAGTTTCGACGCCATGGTGCGGGCTATCAGCGTTTCATCCGGGTTGCCACCATGCACGTAGAATGCCGTCAGCTTCACCAGATCGCCGGGGCCGGCGCCGATGCCATTCAGCACGGCCAGAACCCCATCCATCGCGATCTCGGTCTGGGCAACGATATCGTTCGGGCGCGTCACGGTAGCGTTGCCGTCGATATCGGCCTGACCGCCGATAAAGATCATCCTTCCACATTTAAGTCCGTGGCTGTGGTTAAGCGGAATGCCGATGGACAGATGATCGTCAGGATGGAAACGCTTGCGCGGCAGCATGATTACAACTCCATTGCCTCGGCATACAGTTTCTGAAAGTGGTGCACGCCGTGTTCGCCGATTGCCGGATTACTTTTCGAGGTTACAAAACGCCCCTGCCCGTAACCGCGTGATTTCAAGCCCTTTTGCACGGATTCGCAGATCGTCTCGTCTTCCGGCCACAGCACGTTCCAGCGGTAATCGAGGCATTCGTCATCGACGTTTTCATCCGGCCGCGTCAGCAGCGTGCCAAAGGTCTTCGTCTGTTCGGCTTCCGCCGGGAAGAAATGAAACGACGTCAGCGCCTCGATCCCGGGCATGATGCTGAACGCAGACCCAGGCCAGAGAAACCAGAACATGGCGACCTGGCACGGCGCGTCCGGGTCGACCTCGTAGGCCGCATTGTCCGTCTTGCCAAGCTGGCCGGTGCTTTTGATCCAGTTACCCTGCGGCGCGACCGTGTAGCTCTGCATGTCCACCATATCGACAAAGGCCGGATGGGTCGGGTTGCAATGGTAACATTCAAGGCAGTTCTCGGCGAGAACCTTCCAGTTGGCATGCAGCACGGCCCCGCCCCAGTCGCCCATATCCGCCGCCGTGTTGACATGCATTTCGTCGATCCATGTAACGTGTTTGCGCAGATCCTCTTCCAGCCCGACATAGGTATCCGCGAAACTCTTTGCATTCGGATCGAGATTGACGAAACAGAAGCCGAAAACTTCCTCCACCCGCACCGGTGTCAGACAGAAATCCTCCGGGTTGAAATCAGGCACTTCCCCGGTTTCACGGGCGGCCCGCAAGCTGCCATCGAAGCCATAGCTCCAGGCGTGATACGGGCAGACGATCGCGGCGCGGACATTGCCCCGTCCTTGCAGCAATTCATGCGCCCGGTGCTGGCAGACATTGTAAAACCCGCGCGCCTGGCCGTCGCGGCCCCGTATCAGGAAGATCGACTCACCGGCAATTGTGCCGCAGAAATAGTCGCCCTTGCCGGCAATTTCGGTGCCGTGGCAGAACAGATTCCAGCTTCGTGCGAATATCTTCTCGTTTTCCGCTTCAAATACTTCTGGCGAGTAATAATGATAACCCGGCAGAGTCGGTGATCGCTGCGGATCCTGTTCGAGTTTCCGAACGGAAAAATCTTCCAGACGCGCCATATCAACCTCCCGGTAAAAAAGTAAGGAATACAACGCATGCAAGCATGGTTGACCGGCAAGCTAGCCCGTCCAAACCGGTGACGCCATCCGTAAAAACTCACCCGCAGATGAGAAAATGTTATGCCGCCAGCGGCTTGACCGTGCTCAACCCGTCAACGTCGCGCGCGGAAACGCAGTAGCTGACCAGGGTGCGTGGTTGCTCATATGGCCACGGCGTGCCGCGATGCAGGATGGCGCGTTCATCCCAGACCAGCACATCGCCCGGGGTCCATTGATGGCTGTAAATGTGCTCAGGCTGTGTGACAGCGTCAGTCAGCTCATCGATCA
>CAYGSU010000077.1:15883-17669 GCA_964352715.1 uncultured Flavobacteriaceae bacterium
GTGCTGTCCGTATGCCACAGCATATTCGATTTCAGGTTCAGCAGCTTCTGGTCTTTCGGGTCCAGCAGCTTGCCGTCTTCCTCGACATTGCTGACCGGCGAGATTTTCGGCGGGCCGTCCATCCGGATATTGGAGCGGTCTTCCAGCGGTCCGAACAGTTTCGAGAATTCTGTATGTTCGTCATCGTTCAGATGCTGGCCGCGAAACAGCACCAGCGAATGGCGCTCGAACAGGTCTCGGATTTCAGGATACAGATGATCCGGCGTCGCCTGACGCAGGTTGACGTCTTCCACTTCGACACCGAATAACGGGTGAACAGGTTTGGTTTTCATCTGATACTCCGCATACGTCACGTAAAAGGATTGGGCTGCCGCAAACTGAACACCACTTTATCCTTCAAGTGAAGTCTCATTTTTTCGAATTTGACAAGCACCGGCTGGATAGCGACAACCGGACAATCTGTTGAGGAGTAGACACAGGTGAAACCGGATATTCATATCATCGGCGGCGGCCTGGCCGGGTCGGAAGCGGCATGGCAGGCGGCAGAGGCTGGTCTTCGCGTCGCCATCCATGAAATGCGGCCGGTGCGCAGCACCGACGCGCACCATACGGATGGCCTGTCGGAGCTCGTCTGTTCCAACTCCTTCCGTTCCGATGACGACGAATACAACGCCGTCGGGCTGCTGCATCATGAAATGCGGCGCTGCAGGTCGCTGATCCTGCGGGCCGGCGATGAAGCAAAGGTGCCTGCCGGCGGCGCATTGGCCGTTGACCGCGACCGGTTCAGCGCCATCGTCACCGAAACCCTGCACAACCATCCGCTGGTCGAGATCCATCGCGGCGAAGTCGACGGCATTCCGCCGGAAGACTGGGCGAATGTCATCGTTGCGACCGGGCCGCTCACTTCGCCAGCCCTTTCCGATGCCATCAAATCGCTGACCGATCAGGAAGAACTGGCGTTTTTCGACGCCATCGCGCCGATCATTCATTTCGACAGCATCGATCTGTCGAAGGCCTGGTACCAGTCGCGCTACGACAAGGGCGACGGCAAGGATTACATCAACTGCGCGATGGACCGGGACCAGTATTTCGCCTTCATTCAGGCGCTGCTGGACGCAGAGAAGACCGAATTCAAGGACTGGGAAAAGGACACGCCGTATTTCGAGGGCTGCCTGCCGATCGAGGTGATGGCGGAACGCGGCGTCGAAACCCTGCGCTGGGGGCCGCTGAAACCGGTCGGCCTGACCAACCCGCATACGGACGAAAAACCCTATGCGGTGATCCAGCTTCGGCAGGACAACGCGCTCGGCACTTTGTGGAACATGGTCGGCTTCCAGACCAAGATGAAATACGGTGCCCAGGTCGAAGTTTTGCGCACCATTCCCGGTCTGGAGAATGCCGAATTCGCGCGGCTCGGCGGCATTCACCGCAACACCTTCCTGAATTCGCCGCGCCTGCTGGATGCCCGGCTACGTCTGAAAGCAATGCCGCGGCTGCGGTTCGCCGGCCAGATCACCGGCGTCGAGGGTTACATCGAAAGCGCCGCCATCGGTCTGCTGGCCGGCAGGATGGCCGCCGCCGACGCCAACAGCGAAGAATTCGCCGCGCCGCCCGAAACCACCGCGCTTGGCGCATTGCTTTCGCATATCACCGGTGGCGCCGATGCAGAGACCTTCCAGCCGATGAACGTGAATTTCGGCCTGTTTCCGCCGCCGGAACCGCCACCGGGCAAGAAGAAGATCAAGGGCCGCGACCGCAAGCTGGCGATGACCGTTCGCGCCAAGGC
>CAYGSU010000078.1:0-16876 GCA_964352715.1 uncultured Flavobacteriaceae bacterium
GCCGCGCGAAAGCCCGTCGTTCCTTCCAGTTCTCGAAACGTTAATCCTGCGTTTCGGCACGGTACAAAAGGGCTCGCTTCGGCGGGCCCTTTTTGGTTGGATCGGTTTTCGCTGAAGTGTGGAGGTCGACGTGTTTGAGCCATGCGATTGCGGCAGCGGTGCGACCTATCTCGCGTGTTGCGGCCGGCTGCATGCCGGCACGCCTGCAGAAACGGCTGAAGAGCTTATGCGGTCCCGCTACAGCGCGTTCCGGCGCGGAGACGTTGCCTATCTGCTGAAAAGCTGGGCGGCGGAAACCAGGCCCCTGTCGCTGTCCCTGGACCCGGGTCAGGACTGGACGGGTCTCAGGATCGACCACCACGAGATGACCGGCCCTGATACCGCCATCGTTCGCTTTACCGCCAGATGGCGGCACGGCAACAAAAAGGGCCGGATGACCGAAACCGGCCGCTTCCGCCGCCAGGGGCAGGGCTGGGTCTATATCGACGGGGTCGTGGGTTGATCGATGCATGCCGCAATGCTCGCGGGATAAGTCCGGGTTCGCTTCGGCGGGCCTTTTTCATGCGTATTGTTACAGATCAATGCGCCGGTGAACGGCGCTTGCTATTCGGATCGGTCAATCCGACAGGAATTACATGAACAAATAAGGGGTTGGGGGGATGACAGTGCAGGATATTCAGACACAAGCCACGCCGCCGTTGCCGCCGCGGCTGCAGGTCAAGGTGGCAACGTGGAATGATCTGGCCGGGGCGGCCGGTGCAGGGTTGCGTGATTTGACCGCTCGCCCCGCCTTGAGCCTGTTTTTCGGTCTCGTCTATGCGCTGATCGGCGGTTGCCTGATCCTCGGCTTTGCCGTGCTGGATCAGTTCTGGATCGTCATCGCCGCCGGCATGGGTTTTCCGCTTGTCGCGCCGTTCCTAGCAGCCGGGCTTTACGAGATATCGCGCCGGCTGGAAAAGGGCGAAGCGTTCGCGGCCGGTGACATCTTCCTTGTCGTCTTCAACCAGCGCCGCCGCGAGTTCAGCTGGATGGCGTTTGTCATGCTGTTCGTGTTCTGGATCTGGGCCTATCAGGCCCGCCTGTTGCTGGCGATTTTCCTTCAGAACCACTCGATCCTGACGCTCGAGAAGCTTGTGACGGTTGTTTTCACAACCAGCGACGGCATGGCGTTCCTCGCCACAGGCTCGGTTGTCGGTGCGGTGATCGCGACCATCCTGTTTTCAATCTCCGTCGTTTCCATGCCGCTGCTGCTGGAAAAGGAAGTCGACTTTATCACCGCCATGATCACCAGTGCGAAGACCGTGACGCAAAGCCCGCTGGTGATGCTGAGCTGGGGCGCGATGGTCGGGGCGCTGACCCTGCTGTCAGTCGCACCGGCGATGGCGGGCGTGGTCGTAGTATTTCCCGTGCTGGGCCACATCTCGTGGCATCTCTATCGGCGGCTGGTTTCCGAACAAAAACCCTGACCCCTCCCAGCCGAAGATCGCTGCCTGGCGCGAAGCCTACCGTGCCAACGCATAGCAGTTCCTGCCGCCTCGATCCGGATGCGCTCAAAAAACCCCGGGAAAGGGATCTCGCTGGTGCCGGCCGCTAGGCAGCGACAGGTATTGCCGCATCGACAAAACGGATTTTGACCGTCGTGCCGACCCCGCTTTTGCTCTCTATTGAAAAATGGCCGTTCAGCAGTTTTACAAATTCCTGCGTCAGCGGCAGACCCAGTCCCGTGCCGCTGACCTTTGATGAATAGGCTGACGTGCCTCTCCCGAACGGCGTCATTGCTTCGGACAGGTCTTCAGGTGACATTCCGACGCCGTTGTCGCTGCATTCAAACTCGATCTCGCCGTTGTCAGCCCGCCTGTTCAGGCTGATACGGACCGTCCCACCATCCGGCGTGTATTTGACGGCATTGGAAATAACGTTGAGCAGGATCTGCTTTATCTTTACCGGATCGACGATCGCCATAAGCGGCGCCGATCCGATTGAGACGTCCATCTCGATGTCTTTCTGGTCGGCGGTCTGGGTAACGAGTTGTTCTGCCTCGGTCAGAATAGCAGCAACATCGCATCGTTCCGGCCGAACGATCATGCGTCCGGCTTCGATTTTGGCAAGGTCGAGGATATCATTCAGAATCACCAGTAGATTTTCTCCGGCCTTGTGAATGTCGTTTGCTGCATCCCGGTATTTCCTCATCGCGTTCTGACCATAAACCTGATCGCGGATGACTTCGGAAAACCCGATGATGGCGTTCAGCGGTGTCCGGATTTCATGGCTCATATTGGCAAGAAACTTCGACTTCGAGCGGTTTGCGGCTTCGGCTCGCGCTGCATTTCTTGCGCTTTCAAGCCGCTTTTTGCTTTCCCGGGTCAACTTTGCTTCCGTAACAGCAACAACGCTGAACAGCAGGGTGGAAACAGCCAGCAAAACCAGCAGGGTGAACCCAACAAGCAACAACGCTTTCGTTGAGGTGACCGATTCATCAATGATACTTGAAACATCGATATAAATTTCGACGACGGCAACCACCGTCCCTTGGTTGCCTGCCTCGAATACGGGCAGATAGGTGCCGATCACTTCAATGTTTTCAAAATTCCCGTGGATCGCCTTGAAGCTGGATCTTGTCGATACATCGCTCTTTGATCGGCCGGCGATTGCGGAAAGAAACCCCGGACTGTCTCTGTAATCTTTGCCGATCTGCGAATAATCGGTCGAAAATACGGTCAATCCGTTTGGATTGTAGATTTTCATTTTGAGAATGTTCGTATTTACCGTCATTTCGGCAATGTCGCGGGAGAGCGCCCGGGTTTCCGGCAGCACGGCTTCCGGCGTTTGCCGTTGCGCGGCGTCACTAAGCAGAAAATCGGAATATTCAGGCCATAGGATGTTGGTCAGAATGGCCTGGTTTGAACGGGCGATGGTCTCAGCGGTAGTTTGCACCACATTCACGGCGGAAATGTTGTAGGCATAGGCTAGGGTAACGGCAGACAGGATCACCAGCGGCAGGCTCCACAATGCGAAGCGCCGCGTAATCGGGCGGTTCCTGAAAAGGATTTTTATCTTGCCGGCCATGGTGATCTAACTCTCGTTTATCGGCTGATGGACGATTACAGAGCGCAATCTACTACTTAGTGGCGCGCGAATTCTGCCGGTTTCGGCGAATTGCGCCGTATCAGTGCCTGACCAAGGTTGTATCCTGTTCTTGCCAATTAAAATATACGTATTAGTACGGATAGGCATGAGGAACACCGGCCTGTTCGCGATTCTGGATTTGTCCGTAAAAGCCCGCTATTGATGCCGCGGTTGAGGCGAGGCGTTGGGCAATATCTGAAACGAGGAAGCCATGACGGCGACGATATTCATCGATGGCGAGGCCGGAACAACCGGTCTGCAGATCCGCGACCGGCTGGCCGGTCATAGCGGCATTGAGCACATTCGGCTGGGCGACACAGAGCGCAAGGATCCGTCGAAGCGTCGACAGGCCCTGAACGATGCCGATGTCTCGATCCTGTGTCTGCCGGATGACGCAGCCCGTGAAGCGGTGTCGATGATTGACGAGAGCAGCAAGGCGCGGGTGATTGACGCCAGCACCGCGCACCGCGTCACGGATGGCTGGACTTACGGTATGCCTGAACTTGATGCAGGCCAGGCCGCCCTGATTGCCGGCTCGCGCTGGGTCAGCAATCCGGGCTGCTATTCGAACGCTTCGATTTCCATTCTGGCGCCGCTGGTAGCTGAAGGTATTGTTCCGGCTGATTGGCCGGCCACAATCAACGCGGTATCCGGTTATTCCGGTGGTGGAAAGGGCATGATTTCCAGCTTCGAGGATCCGGCCGATCCGAACCATACGGATGAGGCTTTTCGGGTTTACGGGTTGGGGCTGGTACACAAGCATGTGCCGGAAATTCAGAAATGGACCGGTTTGAAGAACCGCCCGTTGTTCGTGCCGAGCGTCGGCCGTTTCCGGCAAGGCATGATCGTGCAGGTGCCCTTGCAGCTTTGGGCGATGCCCGGAAAACCGACGGTTGAAGCTGTGCATGCCGCGCTGGTGCAACGTTATGACGGCTGCCGGTTCGTTACTGTTGTGCCGCTTGATGATTGTGCGTCCATGGCCGGCCTGGAACCGGAAGCCCTCAACGGAAGCAACGAATTACGGCTGCATGTTTTCGGAAATGCGGCCGAAGGACAGGCGGTGGTGATGGGCCTGCTGGACAATCTGGGCAAAGGGGCGTCCGGCCTTGCTGTCCAGAATTTGAACCTGATGCTCGGCATCGACGAGGCGACCGGCCTCGTCTGAACGCGGTCGTACAGGAGGATAATCATGCCGGCCTTGATCCTGCCATTCGGCAAAAAGAAACCGGTAATTGCGGCGTCGGCGTTTGTTGCGCCAACGGCAGTCGTTATCGGCGATGTTGAAATCGGCGAAGACACCGGTATCTGGTACGGCTGCGTTCTGCGCGGGGATGTCAACGAATTGCGGATCGGCGCTCGGGTCAATATTCAGGACGGAACGGTCATTCATGTGGCAACGCATGGACCGGGTTGCTATATCGGTGATGACGTATCGGTCGGCCATATGGCGCTGTTGCATGCCTGCAACTTGAAACCAGGCGCCTTTGTGGGCATGAAGGCCTGCGTGATGGATGGCGCTGTGGTTGAAAGCGGCGGCATGGTTGCGGCAGGTGCGCTTGTGACGCCGGGCAAGGTGGTCGGCGCGGGTGAATTGTGGGCCGGATCGCCGGCGAAAATGATGCG
This sequence comes from uncultured Flavobacteriaceae bacterium, assembly GCA_964352715.1. Taxonomy (GTDB): domain Bacteria; phylum Pseudomonadota; class Alphaproteobacteria; order UBA8366; family Aestuariispiraceae; genus JAVKBW01. The sequence goes on from CAYGSU010000078.1 coordinate 4,750, forward strand.
CGTCCTGAACGATGACGATCGACGGAACATGGCCTGGACGGCAGAACACTATATAGATCTCGCGCGTGAACATCATGCGGAAGTGGAGAAGGGAAAATGAAAAGGGCAAAACAGCCGGCCGGTCTGAAGCGACGGTCGACCGAGGCCCTGGCCGCGTGGCGGCTGGGACATCGGGTAAAACCATCAACAAAGGTCTATTCCCGCAAGGAAAAGCACAGAAAGCCCCGCCCTGATGGCGGGGTTTCCATTTTGTGTCTACGGCCGTTAACAAATTTACGAATTCACGGTTAGGGAATACCGCGTGTCTACCAGTGTCCAATTTTGGGTTTACGGCGCGTCACTCTGCACTTGTAACGATAGTGAATAGGGCCATTATTCAATATCGATACAGTGTAATTTGAATATAATACAATTAATAAGTATTTTGGAACGGTCGTTAACAGCAAAAATTGCCGCGCGTCGTAGCGCCGGCCGGTCTGTAGGATGGGGAAGGGGCTCCCTATGAAACTTTCGCGCCAGATTGTGGCGATGACGGTGTGCGTCCTGCTGACTGCAGTTGTTGTGGTTTCGGCGCTTTCCGCCTATGGCGTTTTTGAAGTTTTGCAGGACCGGGCGAAGGCCGAACTTGAACTGATCGGCGAGAACAAGAAAACCGGCTTTATCCGATACCATCAGAACCTGCTGAGAGACGTTGAGGCGCTGGCGAATACGGTTCTCGTAACCGAGGCGCTGCTAGAGTTCGACGTCGCCAGCGCCAGTCTGGATGATGCAGGTCGCTTGGCCTGGAAAAAAACCTATGAAGAGGATGAATTTCTCCTCGCCAGTGAAAAAGAAACAGCTGAGGACACGCCGACACTGGCCGGATATCGCAGCGTTCACAGCCGTTACCATCGTTCTTTGCTGGAAGTTCAGCAAAGTCAGGATCTGAACGATGTGATTCTGATCAACGCGGACGGGCTTGTCGTCTACAGCTCTGCCAAGCGGAAAGACTTCGGATCAAGTGTTAACGGTGAGCTTCTGGCTGATTCCGTACCGGCGCAGGCTTTTCGGCGATTTGTTTCCGCCGGATCAGCCATACGGTCATCGTTTTTCGACTACAAACGATATCATGGGGCATCCGACAGCGTGGTCGGCTTTGTCGCTGCGCCTGTCCTGGTCAATGACACGCCGCGTGGCGTGCTGCTGTTTCAGCTTCGGGCCGATGCGCTGGACGGGCTGATGGCGCTTCCGCCAGGGCTCTTCGATTCCGGCGAGATCATTGTTGTCGGTGAGGACTTCATGGTCAGGAACGATACCGCATTTACGCGGGATGCGCCGTTAAACCGCCGTCTCGACATCCCGCCGGTTCGCCTCGCCCTGTCCGGCAATTCCGGTTTCACGACAACAAAATCGTCGTCCGGATATCATCTTGCCTATGCAACGCCTGTCGATATCGACGGCCAGATTTTCGCCCTTGTCGTTTCCCAGCCGGTCGAAGCACTGTTGACCCCCTACAGGGATGTGGGGGCCACAGTCGGCATCGGGCTTGCGGCCGCCGTGCTTTTGCTGGTCTGGGTTTCGGTTGTGGCTGGGCGTCGGTTGGCCTCGCCTGTTGCGCAGATCGCAGCCTGCCAGAAACGGTTGGCCGAAGGGCATACAGGGGTTTCGGCACCCGGCTTGTCGTCACCGAAGGAAGTCGCCGACATGGGCGATGCGCTGTATGTCTTTACCAAAAACGCCCGGCAGGTCGAGCGTTATCGGCAGGACGAAGAGGAAAAGAAGGAACTTTCTGCCGAAGTACATGGCAATCCGGATCGTCTGGAGCAGTTTGAAGAAGTCCTCAACAAGGCGGTCGAAGCGTTCGCGAATACGATCCCGCACTTCACCAAACAGAAGACAGATATCGGCAGGACAATCGATGGGCAGGGCGGGCGAACCGGGGCCGCGCGTGACGACGCCAGGCGGGTGATGGAAGATACCGGTGCGCTGGCGAAATCGACGGAAAGAGTAAATTCCGCGATCAGCGACGTGACCGAAAAAGTCGAGGCTGCGTCCAGCCTGTCCGGTTCGGTGCAGCGGCAGGCCCTTGATGTTGCAACCAGGCTGACGGACCTCAACAATGCAGGCAATCGGCTGGATATGCTGGCGGATTCAATTTCGCAGATCGCCGGCCGGACCAACCTTGTATCGCTTAATGCCTCGCTTGAAGCGTCACGCGGTGAAACGAACGGCAACGGCTATGCGGTCATTGCATCCGAAATCAAATCCATCGCAAGCCAGATCCAGCTTGCGGCAGAGGAGACGAGGAACCGCCATGCCGACATCAGGGAAGACCTTGAGGCCACTCTGGTTGCAGCGCGCATGATCTCGGACACGGCCAGCAACGCCAGTGATGCGGTTCGGAGCCTCGAAGGCGCTGTGGCGTTGCAGGCGGTTGCGGCAGGTGACATCGCCCGCACCGCGCGAGCTGTCGCCAAGAAAATTGAAGTCCTGGTGGACAACATGACCAGCCTGGCCGATGGCGTCGCCGCTACCGAACACGGGGTCCGTGACATAGCTTCAACATCTGACGCTTTGACCGAAACCGGCACGCATCTGGTCAATGAAGTTTCCAAGATGCTGGCGGAACTGAAATACCCGCAAGGGAAAGACTAAAGCCGGACCTTGACGTAGGACCCGGGTGCATCTTCAAGCGGTTCGACCTTGCCACAGCCCAAGGGGCGGGCGTCGATCTTCTTGCCGCTGTATTTCTTCAGCCATTTCATCCAGGTCGGCCACCACGAACCGGGTGCCTCTTTGGCACTTTCGATCCATTCTTCCGGCGTCGCCGGGTTCTTGGTGTTGGTCCAGTGCGAATACTTGACCTTGTCGGGCAGTGGCGGGTTAACGACCCCGGCGATGTGGCCGCTTGCGGCCAGCACGAAGGTAACCGGGCCACCGAATGTGTTCACGGCGGCATAGGTGGATTTCCACGGGGCGATATGGTCTTCGCGGGTCGACAGCATGAAGGTCGGAACATCGATCTTGCTGAGATCGATCGGCGTACCGCACAATGTGATGCCGCCCGGCTCGATGAGCTTGTTTTCCAAATACATCTTGCGCAGGTAGAAGCTGTGCATCGCTGCGGGCATCCGGGTCGAATCGGAATTCCAGTACAGCAGATCGAACGGGAAGGGATCCTTGCCCAGCAGATAGTTGTTCACCACGAACGACCATATCAGGTCATTGGCGCGCAGCATGTTGAACGTGGTCGCCATTTCCGACCCTTCCAGATAGCCGCGTTCGTTCATGCGCTCTTCCAGCGCTTCCAGCTGTTCCTCGTCAATGAAAACCGAAAGCTCTCCGGCTTCCGAAAAATCCAGCATCGTGGTGAAGTAAGTCACCGACTTGATCTTGTCGATTTTCTTGGACTTCATGTAGGACAGGGTACTGGCCGTCAGCGTTCCGCCGAGGCAGTAGCCGATCATATTGATCTTTTCCTCGCCGGTCAGGTCGCACACCGTATCGATGGCGGCGATGGTGCCCTGCAGCATGTAATCCTCGAAGGTTTTATTCGCCAGGCTTGCATCCGGATTGACCCAGGAAACCACAAACACCGTAAGGCCCTGATCGGTGGCCCATTTGATGAATGAATTCTTCGCCTTCAGATCGAGAATGTAATACTTGTTGATCCAGGGCGGAACGATCAGCAAAGGCGTCGAATAGACCTTTTCCGTAGATGGCGTGAACTGCAGCAATTGCATCAGCTCGTTCTGGAAAACAACGGCGCCCGGCGTGGTCGCGACGTTTCCGCCGACTTCAAACGCATCGGCGTCCGTCATCGAGATTTTGAGCTGCCCCTTGCCCTTCTCTAGGTCATTGAGCAGATTTTCCAGTCCCTTGACCAGATTTTCACCGCGACTGTCGAGTGTTTCGCGAATGGCGGCCGGATTGGTCATGAGAAAGTTCGACGGCGCCATCGCATCGGCGAACTGGCGGGTATAGAAATCGACCTTCTTCGCTGTCTGATCGTCCAGGCCTTCGACGTCGCGCACCGTGCCCTGCATCCATCGGGCGGTCAGCAGATAGGACTGCTTGATGTAGTCGAAAACAGCATTTTCGGTCCATGCCTCGTCCTGGAACCGTTTGTCGGCGCGGTCCGGCTCGATCATCGGGTTCGAATCCTGCCCCATCATCCGTCGGGTGGTCGACGTCCACAAATCCATGTAGTCGCGCCACAAATTGACTTGTGCTTCAACCATAGCCGTCGGGTTGGTCATCATCCGCTGCGTCATTTCCATGAAGGCCCGGCTGACATTCATGGCGTCGCCATGGCCGAGGCCGCCGCCTTCATGTTTCTGTGTCTGCATGAAGTCGTTAACCAATTGCTGGCTTCGCTCGGCGATTCGGGCCATTTGTTGAGACCACTCGACCGGATCCGGCCATTCGGGCGTGTCTTGGCTGCCGTTTTGCGTGCGGGGGTCTTGTTTGCTATCGGTCATGGTGATGCATGCTCTTTGACGATATTTATAATGGTGAGTGGCGTTATAGTCATTGTGGCGCGAAACGCCAAGCAATGCGGATGTGCATTGCAACCGAGCTTGTGAAGATTATGATGCGCCGCTCTAACTTATAGGACCTTGAACCAAATGCCACTACTGCAAAGTCTCGGCCGGGATTCGGCGTCTGAAGGCTGGCTTCGCCGGCAGGGACGACTGGTTGCTGGTGCGCTGCTGATATCAACCGGTCTGTTGATTGGCGGCTGCGACACGACCAGCGAGATTGTCGATGCGGTCAATCCCGTCAATCTGTTTGAAGACGATGACGAGGAAGAAACGGCTGTATCGGCGGACGTGCCCGGTGACGATGATGCCTATCCGGCAATCGGGTCCGTGCCCGATGCGCCGAAAACACCGGAAATCTCGCTGGAAGGGGATATCGTTCGCGAAGGTCTTGTCGCCGACAAGCAGCATGCCCGCTATACCGATCAGGTGATCCGCCATGCCGACGTGCCGAAGCGCGTGACGCCGGCCGCACAGCAGGCGGATGTTCTGGCGAAGGTGCCGGAAAATCCGCCAGCGGTTAACGTTGAAGACGGCCAGACACAGGTGCAGCGGTCAACCGCGCCCGAACCGCAGCCTGTAGCGGCCCAATCGCTTCCCGAGGCAGGGCCGGTTGCAGAACAGGCGTCGACCGTCGGGCTGACTTCCCGCGACCCCGTCACCGGTATCGCCGATCAGGAAGCTGCGGCGCCTGCGGCAGCGCCGGCGGCTGAACCGCTGGTGCGCCGGCCTGAACCCGCAGAGCCGGCGCCTGAGCCTGAGCCGATAACTGTCGATTCCGGCGGTGCTACGCAGGCGAACCCGCCGCCGCCTTCGGCCGCACCACTGGCGCAGCAGCAAGCTGCGACGCAAACCGCCACCGCTTCAGAATCTCGCCCGGCGCCGGGCGAATTGCAGCTTGTCGCAACGATCTATTTCCCGAACGGCGGGGCGAAGCTGACCGAGAACGACCGCCGGGTCATCGCGCAGGTGTTGGACCTGTTCCGTGCCGGGGCCAGCCGAATCAGGGTCGTTGGCCATGCCAGCAAGGGCGGTGTGGCCGATCCGGAACGGCAGAATCTTGTGAACTACAAAAGCTCGCTGGACCGTGCGACGTCAGTCGCCCGTGAATTCCTCGTCAACGGGGTGTTGCAGCAGCAGATCGAAATATCGGCTGTCGGCGCGCAGCAACCGAGGTATTCTGAAGATACGCCGGCGGGGGTAGCCGGTAACCAGCGGGCGGAAATCTTCCTCAAGTACTGATCTTTATAGGATTGAATGAATGAGCAAAGCGTTGCGGATCGGCGTGGCGGGCCTGGGAACGGTCGGTGTCGGGGTTATCAGGCTGTTGCGCGAACAGGCAAGCCTGCTTGAAGCGCGTGCAGGCGTTGCCCTTGATGTTACTGCCGTTACAGCGCGGGACAAGAACAAGGACCGTGGCATCGATACGAATGGCTTCGTCTGGCATGACGATCCGGTCAGTCTCGCCGGCAGCGCCGATATCGACGTTTTCGTCGAACTGATCGGCGGCAGCGAAGGCCCGGCCAAACAGGCCGTGGAAGCGGCGTTGGCCGCCAGAAAGCCGGTGGTGACCGCCAACAAGGCGCTCGTCGCCCATCACGGTATGGATCTCGCCAGAAAAGCAAGTGAAGCCGGTGTGGCGCTCGCCTATGAAGCGGCGGTCGCCGGTGGCATTCCGATAATCAAGGCCATTCGCGAAGGGCTGGTCGGCAACCGGGTATCGTCGGTCCAGGGCATTCTGAACGGCACCTGTAACTACATCCTGACCACGATGCGCGATACCGGGCGCGCCTTTGACGATGTTTTGGACGAGGCTCAGGCTCTTGGATATGCGGAAGCCGACCCGAGCTTCGATGTCGACGGGGTCGATGCGGCGCACAAGCTGGCCATTCTCGCCAGCCTCGCATTCGGATCGGAAATCGATTTCGCCTCTGTTTATATCGAAGGCATCCGCGCGATCGGTCCCGATGATATGGCTTATGCGGAAGAATTCGGCCTGCGGATCAAGCTGCTCGGCATTGCCGAAGACACGCCGGATGGCGTCATTCAGCGTGTGCATCCTGTGATGATTCCGGAAACGGCGCCACTGGCGGCCGTTGAAGGCGTCTTCAACGCGGTCGTGACGGAAGGCGACTTTGTCGGAACGTCGGTTCTCGAAGGCCGCGGAGCGGGCGAGGGGCCGACCGCATCCGCCGTCGTGGCCGATATTGTCGATATCGCCTGTGGCCGGGCAGGCCACGCATTCGGCGTACCGGTGGACCGGCTGGTCAAGCGGCCGGCGCTGCCGATCGATCGCCATGTCGGCGCCTATTATCTGCGACTGGTTGTCTATGATCGCCCCGGCGTCATGGCCGATATCACAGCGGCATTGCGCGACCACGGCGTGTCTCTGGAAAACGTCATCCAGCGCGGGCATGACCCTGAAGCCGCCGTCACGGTGGTGCTGACCATGCATGAAACCGATGAAGCATCTCTGCTGGCGGCGCTGGACAGGATCGGTGCTCTGGACTCCGTGGTCGAAAAACCGCACATGATCCGCATCGAAGGCGCATGAGTTTTTGGTGAAACCGGCGGTTCGGTCTTGATCGGGGTCGGTTGATCCGGCAATACCAAGGGATAACAATCAAACCCGTTCCAAGGTTTGCCGCCGATCCATGGTCCCGGCGGTTTTTGGGGAGCATTCAGGAGAGTATAATGGCAGAAGACAAACCGAAGACGTCCATCTCGTTGGAGCGTAATCTGGCGCTTGAAGCGGCTCGTGTTACCGAAGCTGCTGCGCTGGCCGCATCCCGATGGCTGGGCAGAGGCGATGAAAAGGCCGCTGACCAGGCCGCCGTCGATGCCATGCGGACGGCGCTGAACGCTCTGTCCATCGAAGGCACCGTGGTGATCGGCGAAGGTGAGCGCGACGAAGCACCGATGCTTTATATCGGCGAAAAGGTCGGCGCCGGGAACGGACCGGAAATCGATATCGCGCTGGACCCGCTGGAAGGCACGACGATTACCGCCAAGGGCGGCCCCAATTCACTCGCCGTCGTGGCGATGGCCGAACATGGCGGCTTTCTGCACGCGCCGGATGTCTACATGGACAAGATTGCCGTTGGTGGCGGGCTGCCCGCCGGTGTGGTCGATCTCGACTGGACGCCGATCGAAAATCTCAAGAGCCTCGCTGAAGCGAAGGGAAAGAGGATCGAGGACCTGTTGGTCTGCATCCTTGACCGTCCGCGTCATGCTGACCTGATCAAGGCAGTCCGGGATGCCGGCGCCCGCATTCAGTTGATTGGCGACGGCGACGTTTCCGGTGTCATGGCGACATCCGATCCTGAAAGCGGTATCGACCTGTATATGGGCAGCGGCGGCGCGCCGGAAGGTGTTCTGGCCTGTGCCGCTCTGCGCTGCATCGGCGGCCAGTTCCAGGGCCGGCTGTTATTCCGCAACGACGATGAACGCGCCCGGGCCGTTCGCACCGGCATCAAGGATTTTGACCGCAAATACGATCTGCATGATCTTGCGAGCGGCAATGTGATGTTCGCCGCGACCGGCGTTACCGATGGATCGCTGTTGCGGGGCGTTCGTATTTTCGCCGACAGCGCTACCACGCAAACCATCGTCATGCGGTCGAAAACGGGCACGGTCAGAAAAATTGAAACCCTGCATGATTTCGGGCGTAAACATTGGGTCGATCCGCGGAACTAGAAACGCCTGCCTATCTTGATGTCGAACGATCCGTCTCGGGTCGCCGCTGGGAATTGCGGATAGCGGATGAGCGCGATGCGCTTACCGTTTCGCAACGCCTTGGGCTTCCGGAACTTCTGGGCCGGATCATGGTGTCGCGCGGGGTCAGCCCCGAAACAGCCGATGCCTATCTGAATCCGTCTCTGAAATCGCATCTGCCCGACCCGGCCCATCTGCTGGACATGGACAAGGCGGTGGACCGGATAATCGCCGCGATCTCTGCCGGTCAGAAAATTGCCGTTTTCGGTGACTACGATGTCGACGGGGCGACTTCCAGCGCCATCCTGAAACGGTATTTCGATGCAATCGGCATCGACCTGACGGTTTATATTCCCGACCGTCTGGCGGAGGGATACGGGCCGAACCTGCAGGCGCTGCGCCGGCTGCAGGATAGCGGCGTTTCGCTGGTGATCACGGTCGACTGCGGCATCACCTCATTCGACGTTCTGGACAGCGCCGCCGGCGGCGGCCTCGACGTGATCGTGGTCGACCATCACAAGGCCGAACCGCGACTGCCGAAAGCGTGGGCGGTGGTCAACCCGAACCGGCTGGACGATACAAGCGAGCACGGCCAGATGGCTGCCGTAGGGGTAACCTTTCTGGTGCTCGTCGCCCTGAACAAGAAACTGCGGCAATCCGGCTACTTCTCGGAGCGCCGCGAGCCCGATCTGCTTTCCTTGCTGGATCTCGTAGCGCTGGGAACCGTATGTGATGTCGTGCCGCTGACCGGGGTGAACCGCGTGTTCACCACGCAGGGGCTGAAAGTGATGGCGCAACGGCGCAACACCGGCCTGACGGCGCTGGCAGATGTATCCGGCGTGGATGAAACGCCGGCGGCCTATCACGCAGGTTTCGTGCTTGGCCCCCGGGTCAATGCGGGTGGCCGGGTCGGCGAAGCGCCGCTCGGAACACGCCTGCTATCCAGCAACGACCGGGGGGAGGCGATGGAAATCGCGCGCCGGCTGGACGGCTTCAATACGGAACGCAAGGCAATCGAGGCGGCCTGCCTGGAACAGGCGATCGACCTGGTGGAGGCGGAGCTGGCTGCGGGAACGGTATCGCCGCATCTGATTTTTGCCGCCATGGAAGGATGGCATCCGGGTGTGATCGGAATTGTCGCCGGTCGCCTCAAGGAACGCTACCAGCGCCCGGCCTGCGTCGTTGCGCTGGAAGACGGTGTCGGAAAAGGGTCCGGGCGTTCCATGGAGGGCGTGGATCTCGGCGCGGCGGTAATTGCAGCGCGCCAGAGCGACCTGCTGATCAACGGCGGCGGTCATGCCATGGCGGCCGGCTTTACCCTGGCGGAAGGCAATATACCGGCGTTCAGGACTTATCTGGAGGACCGGATCGACCGGACACTGGGGGGGCGTCCGATTGTTGGCCGGATCATGCTCGACGGGGCCGTATCGCTTTCTGCGGCCACGGTCGACTTCATCGAATCGCTCGAACGTCTCGCCCCGTTCGGAGTCGGAAACCCGGAACCCCGCTTCGTTATTCCCTATGCCCGGATTGCCGATGCAGGGCTTGTCGGAACCGATCACGTTCGATTGCGGATCACCGGCGAAGGCGGTGGATCGCTGAAGGGGATTGCGTTCCGCGTTGCCGATCAGGACCTTGGCGCGTTCCTGTTGCAGGCCAGGGGCGGCATGCCGGTGCACCTTGCCGGTAAACTGAAGGTCGATAGATGGAATGGGGCGGAACGGCCTCAGCTCATCGTTGATGACGCGGCAGAAATTGCCGCCCGGTAGGACATGCCTGTCCGGTTACTTGAGGTTGGTTGCAGTTTCCAGAAGTTCGTCGACGGTTTTCAGCGTACGGGCCGCTGAGTTGTAGGCCTGCTGGGTCATGATCAGCTTGGTGAATTCGGTGGCGATATCCGTCGTCGAATTCTCGAGAGCAGATGAAATGATGGTGGCGCGATCCGTTTGATCTGCTTCGAAAAGAGTGATTTCCCCTGTTTGCGAACCGATCCGGAAATGTGTGTCGGACGCCTGAACAAGGCTTTCGGGATTGATCATGTCGGCGATCGGAATTTTCGCAACCGGCCGCGTCTGACCGTTCGTGAAGGTGCCGAGCACAACGCCGTCGGCCTTGATCACGGTGTTGTCCAGATTTCCTTCCAGAAAGCCGTTATTGGAGGCTTCGCGCAGCACGAACTGGTTTGCGAAACTCTGCATGTTGCTGAAATCGATCGTTATCGAATTCGACGCTGCCGGGTTTGCGAAAGTGACATTCAGGGCCTGCGTCGTCGGCGAAACGACGTTGCCTGTGGCATCGAATGTCATGGTTACGCTGGCGGCGGGACTGGTGATTGTCGCGTCGTCACCGGAGAAGTCGATGGTCCATTCGTTGATATTGGCGGTTTTGGTGAACCTGGCATTGACTTCCCTGGCATCGGAAATGCCGTCAGAAACGCCGGTACCGTCGAAAACATTGAAACCAATATCGAAAAACTGGGTTTCCAGGGTATCAGGCGGCAGGTTTGCGTCGATGGTAACGGCGGTTGTGCCTTCAGGCAGGAAGACCTGAGAAAATTCGTCGATCCGAATCGGGCTTGTTCCGCCCAAAGCTGTGCTGGTGGTGAAGGTTCCCGATGTCGAATCGAACGGGAAGCCCTGCAGGAAATTGCCGGCTGAATCGGTAATAAACGCTTGTTCCTCGCCGCCGATTGTAACCAGCTTCCGCTGGAATTCGCCGGAATCTGTCAGTAATGTCGTGCCGGTACCGTCGAGCTGGCTGTTGACGACGAAAAATCCACGGCCTGACAGGGCGATGTCGAATTCACCGGCACTGGCGGTGACGATGCCTTCCTTGTAAATGTCGGTTCGAATTCGGGAATTGGTGCCGCGAAAAGCAGACAGCGTGCTGCCATTGCGGTCGACCAGAAGATCGGAAAACAGCGTGGATTCAGCCTTGTGGCCGGGCGTTGTCGCATTCGCAATGTTCGCTGCGATAACGTTCAGCGCTCGAGCTTCGCCTCTGATGGCGGTGATGCTGGACTGATAAAGATAATTGGCGACCACGGTTGTGAGTCCTCATTCCTATCGATACAGCATGAGGTAAGCAAGAATGATGCCAGAAGCGCAGGGTGAAAGTTGAATCGGAACAGGACGTTATGTTCATAATTCCTGCAATCAGGTGCTTGACCTAGTCCGGTCTGCCTTCTATACACCCCCCGCCGTCCCGTTCGTCTAGAGGCCTAGGACACCGGCCTTTCACGCCGGTAACACGGGTTCGAACCCCGTACGGGACGCCAGCTTTTCATCGTTTTGATGATTGATGCAATAAAGCCGCCCTTTGGGCGGCTTTATTGGTTCCGGGCGATCAAAAAAAATTGCGATCTACGTTTTCAGGCAGTTTCAGCAGATTGAGCCAGGGTTACCGGTGCTTGAATCCCGGTGATCGCGAAATCTAGGAATAACGGGAGAAAAGAGAATACAGGGCTCTTCAGAAGATCGGGTAAAACCGGTCTGGAAACGAACCGGATCATTTTGCAAAGTCCGACATTCCCGGAAACTCCGCCGGACTGATTTTGAACGGTGTGAGCAATGATAGATTGAGGCGGTGTCCTGAAAGAAACTAAACAGGACAAATGTCAACAACTGTACACAATTTATTCAAACGCTCTCTGTCTTAATGGCCGAATTGTTGTATAACGGGAATTGGGGGCAGATCGTTGTCTTTTTTTGGACGGCGCAAGATCAATTCAGGCACGTGCCGGATGCCTGTCCGGTAAAGAGGGAATAGTAGTTCATGACCATGAAAAACCGTCTTGCTATGTTGGGTGTTGCGCTTGCTCTGGGGGTGGCCGTTTTCGGAACGACGGCAAAGGCTGCCTTTGTTACGACGCAGGAAGCCGGCATGGATGCGAT